>NZ_BAAAHK010000004.1:0-473721 GCF_039525325.1 Kribbella koreensis | reverse complement strand
CATTGCCAAATCGGGGCAGATCGACTGCCCCACCGATGCCCCGTGTTCTCCCCTCGCCCACCCCATTCCCCCTGCCAGGCTTGGATTTTGCTTTCCGCGCCCTGGGGGAATCCAGGCAATGCCGCTCCACGTCTTCGTCGACGAAACCAAGTCCCGCGGTCTACTGATGGCAGCAGCGCGCTGCCAGGCAGGCGAGGTCGCCGTACGGCGCAAGGCGCTCCGCGGATTGCTGCTACCAGGCCAGGAACGCCTGCACTTCCGCCACGAGAGCGCGGAGCGCCGGAAGAAGATCCTCGAGGTGATCGGCGGCTTCCACATCTTGGTCGACATCTACTCGACAGACCGGGACACGCTGCTCAACCGCCGTCGCTGCCTGGAGGCCATCGTGCGCGATACGGCCGGAAGGGCCGAGCTGTTGAGGATCGAGCGCGACGAGTCGATCATGGAGCACGACCGGCTGGCTGTGCTGGGAGCGATCAATCGCTTCAGGTGTTATCAGTTGCGCTTCGAGCTCATGGTCCCGAAAGCCGAGCCACTGCTCTGGATACCTGATGCAGTCGCATGGGCGTGGACGCGTGGCGGTCTCTGGCGGCAATCAGTGTCCGGGTTCAGCCAGCTGAGAGACCTCTGACAGCGCGAGACCCGGCCCACCTACCGTCCGGAAGGCTGCCGGGTCCACTTCGAGGGGACTATCCTGTCCCCAGGCATCGCCAACTATACAGGCGATTTGCCCATCAACCCTGGATTTTCTTGATCTGCCCCAAGGTGCCCCGGGGGTGGCCGGTGGTTAGTAGGCGGTGGGCTGTGGGGGTTAGGGAGTGGTGGGCTGTGCCTGCCGTGCGGTGGGTGGTTAGTAGGCCGGCGTTGCGGAGGACTCGGGCGTGTTCGCTGGCTGAGGCCAGGGAGATGCCTGTGCGGCGGGCCAACTGGGTGGTGGTGGCGCTGGTGGTTAGGGCGCGGAGTACTAGGGCTCGGGTGCGGCCTACGAGGTCGGATAGGGCGTCTACGGCTTGGTCGTCGGCCGGCGGTAGGTCGAGCGTGGGGTAGATGAGGACTGGACGACGGCCGGGGACGTCTAGGGCTAGAGCCTCGGAGGTCAGGGAAGAGGGGTAGAGCTCTAGGCCCCTGCCTTCCAGGTGGATGTCGTAGGTGGGGCCGGGACCTAGGCCGTGGGTGGTGAGGGTGGGGGCGGTCCACTCGATTTCGGGGTGGAGGGTGGTGAGTAGGCCTTCTACTCCGCCTTGGAGGAGGGCTCGGGAGCGTAGGGCCAGGTCGGCGCCGTAGCGGCGTTCCAGTTCTACGCCGGAGGGGACCAGTACGTCGTCGTGGAATTCTCGGACGGCGTTGCCCAGCGCACGGCGCGACTCCGCGGTGCCTGCGAGGAGGCCGCGCATGAAGACGTCGATCTCGGGCGGGAGGTACGGGCCGAGTTGGTCCTGGACGACGTCGGCGGGGGTGTCCATCAGGATTTCCAGGGCAGGCTCCAGGCCGGGCGCCGGGACTTCGGGCGTGAGGAAGTCGGGGAGGCGACCGGTCGGGCTGACCAGTTTGAAGAGTGGGCGCATCGACGGCCGGAGCAGCGGCGCCGCCTCCCGTCGCCAGCGTCGGCCGGCCGGCGGCATCGGTCGCGCGCCGAGGGCTCGTGCGGCGAGAGCGGCCTCCCACAGCGGCTCGGGCTCGGCCGGGAACGTCACCCGGCCCAGGTCAGCCGGAGTGAAGTGAAGCCGCATCATCCCCCGATTGTGCATGTCTATTGGTCTACAGCGACACGACTTCGGCCCTGCCCGAAACCGGTCGAGCCGGGTAGCAGCCGGAGATCAGGCTGGCGGGCATGATTCGTCGACGTACTGCGACCACCGTCCTACTGGCTGCTCCGCTCCTCGCCGCCGGTGTCCAGCCCATTGCCGAGGCTCAGCACGTGCACCACCCGCGCCCTGAGACCTACGTCGTCTCGACCACTCCGGGCGACACCCCGGAAGGCATCGAGGTGACTCGCGACGGCACGATCTACGTCACCAGCGTCGGCACCGGCGCCGTCTACCGCGGCACCGTCCGCGACCCGAAGCTCAGGCCGTTCCTACCGGCCGGCAGCGACGGCCGCACGACCGCCACCGGCGTACACGTCGATCACTGGGGTCGCGTCCTCGTCGCCGGCGCCAGTACGTCGAAGCTCTACATGTACGACGCCCGCGGCCGCCTGCTCGCGATCCGCCCGGCCGCCGAGGGCTCGTTCCTCAACGACTTCACCTTCACCGAGGACGCCGTCTACGTCACCGACTCGGCCCACAACCAGATCTGGCGCGCCTCCCTCACCAAGGACGGCCTCGGCCGCCTCAAGCCCTGGCTGACCCGCGACAAGATCCAGCCGACCCCGTACTTCCTCAACGGCATCGTCACCGACGGCCACCGACTGCTGGTCGGCGAGCAAGGCCAGGACGTCACCTACAGCATCAACCTCCGCACCAAAGCCGTCACCACCCTGGAGATCACCGGTGCCAACGGCATCCTCTCCGGCGACGGCTACCTGCTCGAAGGCCATCGCCTGTACGCCGTCTACAACGCCGGCGGCGGCAAGTACGTCACCAGGCTCGCCCTGCTCAACCGCGACTGGACCAAAGCCCAGGTACTCGCGGATTCGATGCCCGGAGCAACCAATGCGACTCCGACCACGATCGCCCGGGACGGTCATCGCCTGCTCTGGGTGAACAGCCAACTGGACGCGAAGCCCGGCACCCCGCCGTACACGGTGTCCGTAGTCCCCGGACTCAACTAGTCCGGCTCAACTAGAGCGAAGCTAGAGCTCGTCGGCCATCCGGGACAGCACGGCGCCGGCCGACAGCACCAGCGCCCGCTCGTCATCCGACAGGCGGTCGAGCAGCTTGGTGAGGTCATCGACCGCGTGCTGCCCGGCCGCCTTCACCATGTCGTCACCACGCGGGGTCAGTACGACGGCAGTCGCGCGCCCATCCAGCACATCAGGCTGACGTCGCGCCAGCCCAGCCGCCTCGAGCCCAGCGACGGTCGTCGTAGCGGTCGGTTGCGAGCACGGCACCCGCGCCGCGATCTCGCCGATCCGGATCGGTTGCTCGTCCCCGATCAGCCGCAGCGCGATGAACTGCGTCGGATGCAATGCCCTGGTCTCACCGGTCCGGCGCAGATGGCGCACCACCCGGTGCATGCCGACCAGCAACCGCAGCGTCTCTTCCTCCATCGCGACCACCTCCCCCATGTCCGGCATCGTGACACGGGCGCAAGCTCAATCCGAGGCTCTCGGCGGCCAATTGCAGCAACCTGCAAAAGGCCGCTGCTCGTTGGTCTGCCCAACGGAATAGACTCCGGTTGTGGCGACCGGTGACGAAGCAGGGCCGAGTGAGATCGTGGGCATGCCCAGTTGGTTGCTCACGCAGAGTGCGATGCACGCGCAGCGGATCATCGGCGAGACGTTCGCCGCGGGGAACGCCCGCGGGTACCACTACCGGCTGCTCGCGACGCTCGCGGAGTACGGGCCGGCCAGTCAGGCGTCGCTCGGGCGGCGTACCGGGATCGATCGCAGCGACGTGGCGGCCGCGATCAACGAGCTGGCCGAGCTGGGTTACGTCGTACGGTCCCCTGACCCCGCCGACGGCCGGCGCAACATCATCACCTTGACCGCCGCCGGCGAAGTACAGCGTGAACGGCTCGAAACCCTGGTCCGGGCCGCTCAGGACGAGCTGTTCGCCCCGCTCTCCCCCTCAGAGCGGGGCCAGCTCGCGGCCCTGCTGGCCAAGGTCCTCGCTCACCACCAGGGGTTAGCGGACCGGTAGCAGGGCACGAGCGGAGGCCTGAGTACGCCGTACGCGGCGCTCCCGGGCGTGCACCCGTCGACGCGCCGCCCGGGACAAGCGGCGCTTCGGGGTCTCGATCGTGGCTTCACCCTGCTGCGACATCGCGACTCCTCCTTCGTTCGGCACATCAGGTCAGATGCGCAGGACCGCGATCCGGTTCCCCACCGGTCGTCGTGTTTCCGGCCCGTTCGGCGCAGATCGGGGGCGGCTGGGCGAGGCACCAGTACCGCGGGTGGTCCGGCGTTGGTAGAAAGGTGCAGTAGCGCGCAGTTTCGCGCTGAAGACTTGCAGCTCTCAACGAGGAGTCCGCGACGTGACCAGTTCCGAGTCCAACCCGTCCGATGCGCTGTCGAACCTGATGCACGAGGAGCGCCGGTTCGAGCCCCCGGCCGAGCTCGCCGCGAACGCCAACGTCAAGGCGGACGCGTACGCCGCGGCCGAGGAAGATTTCGAGGGCTTCTGGGCCGAGCAGGCCAAGCGGATCAGCTGGGCCGTCGAGCCCACCGAGACGCTCGACTGGAGCAACGCGCCGTTCGCCAAGTGGTACGCCGACGGCAAGCTCAACGCGGCGTACAACTGCGTCGACCGGCACGTCGAGAACGGTCTCGGCGACAAGGTCGCCTACTACTTCGAGGGTGAGCCCGGCGACACCCGGGAGATCACCTACGCCCAGCTCAAGGACGAGGTCAGCAAGGCGGCCAACGCGCTGCTCGAGCTGGAGGTCAAGGCCGGCGACATCGTCGCCATCTACATGCCGATGATCCCCGAGACCGTGGTCGCGATGCTCGCCTGTGCCCGGATCGGCGCCCCACACACGGTGATCTTCGGCGGCTTCTCGTCCGAGGCGCTCAAGGACCGGATCCTGGACTGCGACGCCCGCGTCGTGATCACCGCCGACGGCGGGTACCGGCGGGGTGCCCCGGCGGCGCTGAAGCCGGCCGTCGACGCCGCGCTGGTCGACTGCCCGGACGTCCGCAACGTCCTGGTCGTCAACCGGACCGGCCAGGAGACCGCGATGGTGGCGAACCGCGACCTGCGGTGGGAGGACTTCGTCGGCAAGCAGTCGACCGAGCACACGCCGGAGGCGTTCGACGCCGAGCACCCGCTGTACGTGATGTACACGTCGGGCAGCACGGGCAAGCCGAAGGGCATCCTGCACACGACCGGCGGCTACCTGGTGGGCACGTCGTACACGCAGTGGGCGGTGTTCGACCTCAAGCCGGAGACCGACGTCTACTGGACCGCTGCCGACATCGGCTGGGTCACCGGGCACAGCTACATCGTGTACGGCGCACTGGCGAACGCCACCACGTCCGTGCTCTACGAAGGCACGCCGGACACCCCGCACCAGGGGCGCTGGTGGGAGATCGTCCAGAAGTACAAGGTCTCGATCCTGTACTGCGCGCCGACCGCGATCCGCACGTTCATGAAGTGGGGCAAGCAGGTCCCGGAGAAGTTCGACCTGTCGACGCTGCGCGTGCTTGGCTCCGTGGGCGAGCCGATCAACCCGGAGGCCTACATCTGGTACCGGGAGAACATCGGCGGCAACAAGACTCCGGTCGTCGACACCTGGTGGCAGACCGAGACCGGCATGCACATGATCTCCCCGCTGCCGGGTGTGACGGCGGGCAAGCCGGGTGCCGCGATGAAGGCGATCCCGGGCGTGAGCGTCGATGTGGTCGACGACGCCGGCAAGTCGGTGCCGAACGGCTCCGGTGGCTACCTGATCATCAACAAGCCGTGGCCGGCCATGCTGCGGACCCTGTGGGGCGACGACGAGCGCTTCAAGGACACGTACTGGTCGCGCTGGCCGGGTGTGTACTTCGCCGGTGACGGCGCCAAGAAGGACGAGGACGGCGACATCTGGCTGCTCGGCCGGGTCGACGACGTGATGAACGTGTCCGGCCACCGGCTGTCCACCACCGAGATCGAGTCGGCCCTGGTCTCCCACCCGAAGGTCGCCGAGGCGGCCGTCGTGGGCGCCTCGGACCCGACCACCGGCCAGGCGATCGCGGCCTTCGTCATCCTCCGCTCGGAGGCGGGCGACGGCGGTCCGGACGTGGTCCAGGAACTCCGCAACCACGTCGCCAAGGAGATCGGCCCGATCGCCAAGCCGCGCCAGATCATGGTCGTCGCCGAACTCCCCAAGACCCGCTCCGGCAAGATCATGCGCCGCCTGCTCCGCGACGTCGCCGAGAACCGCGAGGTAGGCGACGTCACCACCCTCGCCGACAGCACGGTCATGGACCTCATCAAGACCAACCTGGACGCCGGCAAGTCCGACGAGGACTGACCCTTCGCAGTAGCAGACACAGCCTGTACGCCGGTGGTTCGGCGTACAGGCTGTTTGTTTGTTCTAGTACCGGATGATGCCTTGGGTGCTGGACTTGTTGCCGTCCCAGTCGCCGATGACGGGGAGGTCGCCGGGGTCGCCGTAGCGGATGGATTGGGTGGTTTCGGTGGGGTCCAGGCCGCTGACTCGGAAGTAGAAGGTGGCGGTGGAGGGGTTGTAGACGGCGGGTTCGTCTCGGCCGTCGCCGTTCCAGTCGCCGATGAGGGGTTTCCAGTACGGGTCGCCGTAGCGGAAGGTGCGGGTGGTGCCGTCCGGTAGGCGGAAGAAGAAGGAGCCGGTGGGTGGGTCGTAGGTGGCTACGTCGTCGGTGCCGTCGCCGTTCCAGTCGCCGGTGAGGGGGACCTGGTACTTCGCGCCGTACGTGATTGTGCTGGTCGCGCCGTCCGCTGCGCGGCGGGTGAAAGTGGCGGTGGAGGGGGTGTAGACGCCGATCTCGTCGGTGCCGTCGCCGTTCCAGTCGCCGGCGAGAGGGCGGTCGCCAACGGCGCCGAAGGGGATGGTGACTTGGCCGACGCCGCCGGCGAAGGAGTTGGTGAGGAAGAACTTGCGTTCCTCGGGGTGGTACACGCCGGGGGTGTCGCCGCCGGCGCCGTCCCAGTCGCCGGACAGCGGGACCATCGGAGTGTTGCCGTAGGCAAACATCGGGATGGTCGCGGTGCCGGAGGTGCGGCTGTTCGAGAGGTACCACTGGTAGGTGCAGATCGCGGTCGGCGCGGCAACGGTTGTGGGTTTCGCCTTGAAAACGGCCGGTACAGCGATGACGGCGGCGGCTACAGCGGTCGCGACGCCGGCGGTCAGGAGCTGGCTGAGGATCTGGGTTCGCATCTCGGTCCCTTAGGCGTCGAGCCGGTAGAGGGCGGCGGCGCCGGGCGCCAGAGTCGTCGCGATCCTGGTGCGATCGGGCTGGGCCGTGTACGCCCTGGTCGCCGGGTCGAAGAGCGAGACCCTGGTGACCGTGGACTGGTTGAGCGTGACCGTCGTCGTCGCGCTCGCACCGTGCTGGCGGTTGGCGACGAGCAGCCAGCGAGTACGCGCGGCGGCGTCCGTCGTACGGAATCGGCCGAGGACGACCGGGCTTCCCGAAGTACCAGACAGGTATGCGTCCGGGGTGAAGCCGGTGGCTCCTGCGGGTGGCGTCTCGTTGGCGTGGACGGCGAGTTCGGAGACGAGCGGTTTGAGTTCGACGCCGGCTTGGCTCAGCCAGGTCGTGTTGACGGTCTTGGCTGCTGAGTAGAGCGGTGTCAGCGTGCCGTCGAGGGTGGTCAGCGCGCGGCCGAATCCCTCACCCCGCGCGGGATCGGGTTGCCAATAGGTGAAGTACTGGATCCCCTTGCAGCCATAGGCAAGGCTCATGTTGATCTGCCAGAGCAGCTCGGCCGCCGTCGGGAAGCGATGGTTGTTGTACTCGACGCTCTGGATGAACGTCCAGGTGGGGATGTTCGCCCGCAACCCCTCCGAGCGGATGATCGCCCAGTTCGCGAAGTACTGCGCGTCCTCACCCGACGCCAGCAACGGATACCGGTCGAACGACAGCATCGGCGGATGCACGGTGTCGACGAACTGCCGCACGAAGCTGCGATAGCCCTCGCCCTCGCCGGGCCACAGGTTCGAGTACGGCGTGAAGTCGGGCGCGACCTCGCGAGCGACCGCGAAAGCCTTGGCCAGGGAGGGAAACCGGTCGGCCGCCGGCTCGTCCCCGAGGCTGAACCCGGCGAACGATCCGAACCGGCGATACCGGTTGAGCGCATCGGTGGCGAGCTTGCGCGCGTCGGCCGTGGTGATCGACATCGGCACCGACCGGTCGTCGCTGATCGTGAACCGCTGGGAGAAGTTCTGTACGTCGGGATCGCTCGACACCAGCACCTTGAGCCCGACCTGGTCCGCGATCGACAGGCTCTGGTTGAGGATCGCGGTGTCGTCGACGTAGTTGCCGGTGATCAGGAAGGTGAAGCCGGCCTCGCGCATCTGCCCGTACCGCTCGATCGTGGTCGCGAACGGATGCGGCGGCCAGAACAACCCGATCGGGAACTCGGCCCCGTCGACCAACGGCAGACTCGTGCACCCAGCACTGACCGCCTGCGGCGAACTGCTCTTCAAAGAGTCATCCGGTGGATCGGCCTGCCGTCCGCCGGTCAGTCGTCGCGCGAACGGCACCGGCGCGGCGGCGATCGCCCCGATCACCGCGCCACGCAGTACGGCACGCCTGGCCAGGCCTTCGGCCCCCAGCGGGCTCTGCTCAGGAATCTTCATGGTCACCAGAACAACCCAGCCGATCGCACGCTGCAATCGCTGATGCTGAACGGCGGGCGACCAGTTCCGGACACCCCAGGAACACATCCCCATGGCATGATCGGCCCGGTGACCGCCCTGATCGCCATCATCCACGCAGGCCTGGCCGCCGCCTGGGTCGGCGGCATGGCCTACTCGCTGTTCGTCGTCCAGCCGAAGCTGAAGAAGTACTTCGGCCCCCGCGAGGACGACCGCGAGCACCTCACCGCGGTCATTGCCTCAGGCAACCGTTACAAGGTACTCGCGCTGATCGCAGTGATCGCCCTGACCGGCGTCGCCCTCCTCCTGCTGGACCACCACCACTGGTGGATCCACGCCCTCAAAGCCGTCCTGCTACTGGTCGCCACCGGCATCTTCTACTACGTCTCCTGGCACCACTGGCCCCGGCGGATCTTCGCCACCACCACCGAACGCCCGGCCCTGCAACGCCAGTTGATCGTCTTGGCAACTGTCATGCTCGCCCTGGCCGGCACGGCGTTCGCACTCGGCGTCGCCGCACTTTATTTCTGACGAATCCGTTGTAACGGAAAACGAACTCCATCACGAATCGATCACTTGGAGTAATCCGGGGCCCCGGCCCTCGACGGCGTGCCGAATCCGTGCGTAGCATCCGGCGGGTGGGGGAACACAGGGGTGGAAAAAACCGAATTACCGTGACGATTTCTCTGATCGCGACGCTGGCATTTACAGCGGCCTGCGGCTCAGAACAAGGGAGCAATTCCGCGGCACCGGCGCCGACCGTGACCATTTACGCGACGCCGACGCCGGCCGCGGAGACGACAACGCCGGAACCGACCGAGACACCGCTCGAAACGCCGACCGACGTGCCACCGACAGACAGTTCCGGTGAACCGACCGAGAGCGAGGCGACACCACTGGTGCTGCCGACCGAGGTGGCCGGCCAGCCATTGACGCTGAGCAACATCTTCAAATATCCGGACGGCTGGCGCGACGGGCGTTACGACATCGCCGACCGCAAACAGGTGGCCGGGATCGGCGGATTGGTCGACACCTGCGGTGATTACAACGCACAGACCCTCGAACTACGGTTGGCCAACAACTTCAGCAGGCTGAAGCTCGAATTCGCGGAAAGCAATTCCTCGGACGATTCCGACCAGACCCTGGTGGTCCGGATCGACGCGAACGGCCGCTACCAGGACCTACGCAGCGCGAAGCTCAACCAGATCGCGGCATTCGACCTGCCGGTGGCCAAGGTCAACGCGCTGAAGATCATCGTCTACCTGAAGCCGGACACAGGCTGCGGCACGGGCAGCGTGGAGGCCGTCCTGACGAAGATGGTTCTGACTTGACCAACGGCACACCCCGGCGAGGGGCCGCGGTGTTCAGGCATCTCGACAAGTTCATCGAGAACCGGGTGCTGAAGGCCGCTGTCGCGCTCGCCGAGGTGGCCGGGCTGGTGACGCTGGTGGTCACCGGCGTCAGCGCGGCCGTCCACTGGGTGGCCGGCGACGAGCCGCCGGGGCAGTCGAGCAGCTCCTCGACCACTCCGGTGTCCACACCGACTCCAACCGAGACCTCGCCAGGTACGCCGCGGCTTTCGACGCCGACTGCTGCCGGTACGACTCCCGCCGACGGCCCGAGGTGCTGGACCGTCGCACGGGTCGTCATCGACTGCCGGGAAACGCATCGCTACGAAGAGATCCCGACGACCGCTGCCTGCGACCAGGCCGCGGTCGTCGGGTACCTCGGCGGCCTCGCCACGCTCGACGTCCTGGTCGCGCATGCGGCCGCAGTACCAGGGGGAGGTTGCTCTGTGGACCCTGGGCGCGACCTGAGCGGATCTGCCAAGGACGTCCTCCGCTCAGGGACAGCAGCAGCCTGGCGACGCTGTTACGACGGAGCAGTCCACAAGAACGTCGCCTGCTCGGTGCCGCACACAGGCGAGTACCTGGCGACCGGAAGCCTGCGTCGGGCCAGCGACGACGAGTGCCAGCTCGCGGCGCTGGCCTACCTCGACCAGACCCCGGGCAACCTGAGCGATGACCTCGTCGTCCGGCCGCTCGACATCAAGACCGGTACGCCGGATTCGGCCCGCTGCAGCATCGATGCTCGCGGGAATCACCAGTTGACCGGGTCGGTCCGGAATCTCGGCCCGCGACCGGTCCCACTGGCCAGCTGACCCGCAACAGCCCCGAAGTGGTCTAAACGAGCTCAGGTGGCGCGGTAGGCGACGGTGATGTCGTAGCGGTCGGAGCGGTAGACGGAGCGGCCGAACTCGATCACCTCGCCGGAGGCGGTGCGGGGTGCCGAGGTGATGATCAGACAGGGAACCGTGGCGTCGATGCCCAGGATCTCGGAGTCCGCCGGATCCGGTGGTGCCGCAACGATCGAGGCGGAGACCATGCCGAGGGTGACGCCCCAGCGGCTCGACAGCGAGTCGTAGAGCGAGACCTCGCCGAGGTCCAGCTCCTCCAGGCCCGGATACCTCCGCAGGGACAGGGCCGTCCGCTCGATCGCCATCGGCTCGCCGTCGGCGGTACGCAGGCGGACCAGGTGCAGTACCGGAGTACCGACTGGCTCTTGCAGCTCGGCCGCCAGCGCCTCGTCCGCGGTACCGACCCTGTGCTCGAGGACCTTGGCGCCGGGTGTGATGCCGCGGGCACGCATGTCCTGGCTGAAGGACGAGGCGAGCATCCGTGCCGGGCGCGGCTCGGTGACGAACGTGCCACCGCCGGGCCGGCGGGACGCCAGGCCTTCGGCAACGACCCGGTCCACCTCCTGGCGCACTGTCATCCGCGCTACCCCGAACCGCTCGGCCAGCACGCGCTCCGAGGGCAGCACCGTGCCCGCGCTCAGGCTACGGGTGAGGGTCTCCAGGATCTCGCGGATCTGGTCACCCTTCGGCCGGTCGGTGCGGAGCTCGGTCGGGAGTTCCGCGAGGTCACCGGGGTTGTTCCTTGGGCGGGCCATGAGGTCAGTATCCCTGGGAATGTGAGCGGCAAACCGGTTGCCGAAGGTGGCGAGCCACGACGTGCTCCTGAAAGTTTTCTACTAGACCACTAACTACGCCCGACATTACTGTCCGGCACCCCAGGTCGCCAGTAATCATATTCGCAGGCAATGGATCGGTTTGGCGACAACCGGCCGCGCGGAGTGTGACGGCGGTTAGAGTGAGGGATGGCGGTCCGCCGCCTGGTGTGCCGGGAAGTCTGGTCGGCAATGGTCCGATGACGCCCGAACAGAGGGGGGCCGCCCGTGCGGCTGCTGCAGAAACGACGAGCCTTCCCGCGGATCCTCGGGTCCGAGCGCGCCTTCCTGGCCGACACGTTGCGCGCCGAAACGACCGGCGGCCTGGTGCTCGTCGCGGCGGCGGTGATCGCCCTCGTCTGGGCGAACTCACCCTGGCAGGACGGCTACCACCACCTGCGCGACGCGCAGCTCGGTCCGTTGACGGTCGAGCAGTGGGCCACCGACGGCGCGCTGACGTTGTTCTTCTACCTGGCCGGCGTCGAGCTCAAGCGCGAGCTCGTGGTCGGCACGCTGTCGCGGATCAGCGAGGCCGTCGTGCCGGTGGTCGCGGCGTTCTGCGGGATGGCGGCGCCGGCCATCATCTACGCGGCGATCAACCTGACCGTTGCCGACGGCAAGCCACACGGCTGGGCGGTGCCGACCGCGACGGACATCGCGTTCGCGCTGGCCGTGCTCGCGATCGTCGGCCGGTCGTTGCCGAGCGCACTGCGGGCCTTCCTGCTCACCCTCGCCGTGGTCGACGACTTCGGCGCGATCCTGGTGATCGCCGCCTTCTTCTCGCACGGGATCAATCTGCTCTACCTGCTCGCGGCGCTCGTCCTGATCGCGGCGTTCTACTTCCTCCAACGCCGGCGAGTCCGTACGCCGTTGCTGTACGTGCCGGTCGTCCTGGCTGCCTGGTGGTTCATGCACGAGTCGGGGATCCACGCCACGATCGCGGGCGTCGCGCTCGGCCTGGTGACGCGCGTCCTGCCCGACGCCGACGAGGAGCGGTCCCCGGCCGAGCGGCTTGAGCACCGGCTACGGCCGTGGTCGGCGGGCGTCGCCGTACCGGTGTTCGCGCTGTTCGCCGCTGGCGTCACGCTCAGCGGGAACGCGTTGCGCGCGATGCTGACCGACCCTGTCGCGATCGGCGTGGTGGCCGGGCTGATGGCCGGCAAGATCATCGGCGTCTTCGGCGGCTCCTGGCTGACCGCGCGCTTCACCCGGGCCGAGCTGAACTCCGACCTGGCCTGGCGTGACGTCGGCGCCGTCTCCGTACTGGCCGGGATCGGCTTCACCGTCGCGCTGCTGATCGCCCAGCTCGCCTTCGGCGACGACCTGGCCCAGATCGAACGCGCCAAGGCCGCAGTTCTGGTCGCCTCGCTACTGTCGGCGCTGATCGCCGCCGCACTGCTGTTCCGCCGCAACCGCGCGTACGCCGAGGAATAGCCCGGGGGTACCAGCTAGTGTCGTGTCAGTGTCTCGTGACCGATGTAGCTTGAACGATAGCGGTGTCCAGGTGCGTGCATCGTGGTGCTTGAGCAGTGGCCTCGATGCGGAGCATCGTGGGCGCTGGGCAAGTGCCGCGAGGTGCGTGCCTGGGCGCCGATAGCGTCAAGCTACATCGGTCACGAGACACTCCGGACCCAGTTGGAAGGAGCGCCATGTCGATGGGGCAGACCGAGGATGAGCCCACTGTCGGGCAGCTCGTCGCCAATGCCAGCAAGGATCTGTCCAGCCTGGTGCGCAGCGAGCTCGAGCTCGCCAAGACCGAGCTGAAGTCGACCGCGGTCAAGGCCGGCACCGGCGCGGGCCTGTTCGGCGCCGCCGGCTTCCTGGCGCTGCTGGCGATCATCCTGCTGTCCATCGCCGCGGCGTACGGGGTGAACGCGCTCGGCCTGCATCCGGCGCTGGCCTTCCTGATCGTTGCCGTGCTCTACCTGTTGATCGCGGCCGCCCTGGTCCTGGTCGGCAAGCGGCTGCTCGGCAAGGCGAAGGGCCCGCAGCGCGCGATCGAGACCTCGAAGGAGTCCGTCGAGGCCCTCAAGTCGATCGGCAAGGGCGACTAGTGCGGCCGGCCCGATCAGGCGCCGTCCCGGGGACCGGGCGCTGAGCCCCGCTGGGGTTTCCGATCTGCTCGTCGACGGGCCGTGGTCGCATTCGCTGGTGGCGGCCAACGGGGCGAGGTTCCACGTGGCGGAGTGTGGCGCGGCGGATGATCCGTTGGTGCTCTTCCTGCACGGCTTCCCCGAGTTCTGGTGGGCCTGGCGGCATCAGCTGCCGGTAGTCGCCGCAGCCGGCTATCGGGCCGTAGCGATGGATCTGCGGGGCTATGGGGCCAGCGACAAGACTCCACGCGGCTACGACCCCTTCACCGTCTCGGCGGACGTGTCAGGCGTCATCAGGTCGCTGGGGGCGACCGATGCGGTGGTGGTCGGGCACGGGTGGGGTGGGTTCGTCGCTTGGTCGGCTGCGGTGTTGGCGTCGAAGCAGGTGCGGGCACTTGCCGCAGTGTCGGCTCCACATCCGCTGAAGTTGATGCGGTCGGGGCAGTTGCGGTCGGTGGCTCAGGTGGGCTGGTTCCAGCTGCCGATCCTGCCGGAGCGACGGCTGCTCGCGCACGACGGCATCCACATCGAGCAACTCCTCCGCGCCTGGTCCTCCCCTGGTGGCGCCTTCCCCGACGCCGAGGCGTCCCGCCGCTACCGGGCCGCGCTCCAGGTCTGGCCCGCGCCGCACTGCGCCCTCGAGTACCACCGCTGGTTCGTACGCTCGCGCCTACGCTCAGACGGCCGCCGGTACTCCGCCCAGATGCGCACACCCGTCGCCGTCCCGGTCCTACAAGTCCACGGAGCCCTCGACGGCGCCGTCAACCCAGCCAGCTCCACCACCCCTCCGGAGCTACTTGCTGGGCCCCTGCAATACGAAGTACTAACCACCGCCGGCCACTTCCCGCACGAGGAGACCCCGGACCTCTTCAACGAGCTACTACTGGAGTGGCTGCAGACCCTATGAGACAGCGACGGGCCCGACTGTCCCCGCTACAGACCATCTCTGCTTGCTTGCCTCAGCCCCACTGAACTGGGTCGCGTCGCGCACGAGACGATAGGTCAGCCACTGCGCGTCCATGCAGCCGCGCCAGATACTCATCCCGATGGTCGCGGACGCCCCGCTCTTGGCCATCACGACCGGACCGAGCGTGACGTATGGCGTTCCGTCGGCCTCCTCGCAGACCTTGTCCCCCTTGGGCCGCCTCTGCACCCACTCGATCGGCACACCGACTGCGGACGCGGCGATGAGGGCCTGCGCCTGCTGACTCAGCGGAGTGCCCTTGCCCCCGACCTCGATCGGCGAACTCGCTTGCGAGTAGGTCGCGTCGAGCACCTTGACGACCGGCCATCCCGCGGCCGGCCGCTCCCACTTGGTCAGCTCCGCGATCGCCACGCCCGAGAGATAGGCCAGCGACACCGGAGGACGCGCAGCTGTGATCGCGACTGATGGATTCGGTGGGGTGGGGGTGCCGTTGGTGCTCGATGCCGCTGAGGCGCCGGCCGGCTCCGAGGACGGACCTCGGTTCAGTCCGGCGACCGACACGACGCCGACCAGGACGACGAGGACCGCGGCTGCGGCGAGGAGGACCGGGCCCTTTCGGCGGCGTACCGGCGTACTGGTTGCTTCGGGCAACTGATCGAGCAGACCTTCCTTGTCGGCGAAGGTTTCGCGGAGGAGTTGGCCGACCTCTTCGTCGGTGAGCTTGGACATTTCAGTGGTCCTTGTCGGAGGTCGGGAGGTTGGCGCGCAGGGTGGCCAGGCCGCGGGAGGCGTTGGAGCGGACGGTGACCGGGGTGCAGCCGAGGATGGCGGCGATCTCGTCGTCCGGGAGGTCTTCGTAGAAGCGCAGCACCAGTACTGCGCGTTGCGCGCGCGGCAGGCCCGCGAGGAGTCGCCAGGCGGCGTCGCGCTGGGCGTGCCGGGCGCTGATGTCCTCGGCGGCGGGGGTCTCGGGGATGTCGGCAAGCGGCAGTTCCTGGTTCTTGAGCCGCCGGCGCCAGCTGAGGAACTCGTTGACGACCATCTTGCTCAGGTACGCGTCAGGCTTGTCCAGTACGCCGATCGTGTCCCAGCGGCGATGGGCTCGGGCCAGCACCGTCTGGACGAGGTCCTCGGCGCTGTGCACCCCACCGGACAGCATCAGGGCAAGGCGCAGCAACCGCCGCTCGCTCGACGTCACCAACTCGTCGAACGAGAGCCGCTCGGTGTCCCCGCCCGTAATCGTCACACCCTTCCAACGCCGCGGACCACGCGATCCGTTGCAGCTGGATCAGGTGCAGCTGTGAGTCGAGACTTCCTGGGTTGCCTTGGAACCAGCGGCCGCGTCCTCCGCGACCTGCTCGGCGGTCAGCACGTAGCCGGTGCGGTTGTCCTCCACCGAGGCCGCGAAGACCACGCCGTACACAGTGCCCTTCGAGGAGAGCAGTGGGCCGCCGGAGTTGCCCGGGCGGACCTGGGCCCAGATCGAGAAGGCCTTGCGGGTGACCGTCTTGTCGCCGTAGATGTCCGGCCCGCGCAGCCGCTCCTCGGACCGGATCCTGGCCGGCTCGGAGTCGAACGGCCCGTTCTCCGGGTAGCCGAGCACGACCGCGGTGGCGTCGGCCTTGCCGTCGTTGTCGAAGGCGAGTGGCTTGGCGTTGAGCTCAGGGACGTACAG
The DNA here is from genome assembly GCF_039525325.1 of Kribbella koreensis. Taxonomy (NCBI): domain Bacteria; kingdom Bacillati; phylum Actinomycetota; class Actinomycetes; order Propionibacteriales; family Kribbellaceae; genus Kribbella; species Kribbella koreensis. Next base: position 457,574 of record NZ_BAAAHK010000004.1, on the reverse strand, counting down.
GACGGCGATGTCCACGCTCGAGTCGAACAGCACCACCTTGGCGTCGTACGAGTGCCCGTTGACCTCGACCTTCGGCGAGCTGACGCCGGCCACCACGTGCGCGTTCGTCATCACCCGTTGCGGCGCGTAGACGAAACCGCTGCCCTCGAGGCCGCGCGAGCAGTTCGCGACGCCGGTCACCTTGGCGATCCGGCTGTACGCCGATCGCACGGTCGGGTTGCGGGCGATCGCGCCGTCCGGCGGCTGCGTCTCGCGGATCCGCTCCGGCACGAACGGGTCGAGGAAGCGCGGGAACAGATCGGTGTTCACCACGTCGTTGAACGCCTGCAGCGCGCGGTCGGCGCCACCCGGCAACGCCTCGTCGACCTTGGCGAGCACCTGTGAGCCACGCACCGCGGACGTCACGCTCGGGATCCGGGCACCGCTCACGGCGACACCGAGCACCCACGAGACGACCAGTACGGACGCCGCGGCCAGTACTGCGCCGCCCAGCGCGTCGACGGCCTTGACCGGTTTCCAGGAGATCTTGTTGCGCAGCCTGGAGCCGAGCAGCGCTCCGACGGTCCGCCCGATCGAGGCCAGCAACACGACCAGTACCAGCGCCGCGAACGACACCTCGACGCTGGGCGAGAAGTTGTCCAGCACCCGCGGTACGCCGTACACGCCGACCGCCGCGCCCGCCAGCAGCCCGAGCGTGGCGCAGGCGCCGAGGACGAAACCCTCGACGTAACCCGAGATCGCCACCAGCACCGTCACCACCAGCAGCGCGATATCGAGACCGCTCACTCCACACCCTCCGGACGCCCCAGGTCGTGCTCGATGGCCGTCAGCCGTCGAACGTCCTCCGGCCGCCGCCCCTCACTCCGCCAGGCCGCCTCGACCAGTCGGTCGGGCAACGGTACGACGTTGCCGGGGTCCCAGTCGCGCGCCCAGCCGCCGAGCTTGAGCAACTTGTCGAGCAGACCGGCGGTGAACCCCCAGATGAAGAGGTCACCCACCGTGAAGGCCGGACCGGTGAAACCGGACGGATGCAGGCAGCTGACCCGGTTGGCGGGGTCGGCCAGCGCCGCGAGCGCCACCCGGTGCACCGAGGCGACCTCGGCCGGATCGACCACCGCCACCGGCGAGGGCTCCCGCCACCAGCCGACCACGGGCGAGACGGCGAAGTTGCTCACCGGCACCCAGAGTGACGGCCAGACGGCGAACACGTCGATCCCGCCCGGCTCGAGCCCGGTCTCCTCCTCGGCCTCGCGCAGCGCGGTACGGACCAGTCCTTCGACACCACTGCCGTCCTCAGGGTCGACGCGCCCACCGGGGAAGGACATCTGGCCGGCGTGACTGCGCAACGTCCAGGCGCGTTCGGTCAGCAACACATCGGGGCCGTCGGCGTCGTTGCCGTCGGCAAGCAGGATCAGTACCGCCGAACCGCGCACGCCCGGGTCGTCCTCGGGCGGCAGGAAGCGCGACAGCTCCTTGGGGTCGACCGCTTTGGATGCCGAGAGCAACGGCTGCAGGAAGTCGGGCAGCTGCACGTCGAACGTCGTACTGGTCCTCACCAGGTCACTCCCAGTTTCTCGCGCACCAGCTGATCCAGCTCCTGCTGCGACGTGAACGGCGCGCGGTGCACGTAGACGACCGCGCCCTTCGCGTCGACGAAGGCGGTCAGCGGCGGCCCGCCGATCTTGAGTCCTTGCTGGACCTGCTTGTCGCGGTCGGCGACATGCGGGTAGTCCCAGTGCTGGTCGACCGCGAACTTCACCGCCAGGTCCGGCCGGGTGTCGATGTAGTCGATGCCGATCAGCTTGACCTTGTCGCCGGCTTTGACGTGCAGCTCGGCCAGGTACGGCGCTTCCTTGCGGCACGGGCCGCACCACTGCGCCCAGACGTTGACCAGCAGCGGGCCGCGCAGATCGGACAGGCGGATGTCGGGGCCGTCGCCGAGGCAGGGCAGGCTGACATCGGGCAGCGCGTTGGCCACCGGGGGTCGCGATTCGACCGTCGGGCAGGGCACCAGTTCGCCGGCTGCTTGCGGTTTGCTGTCAGCCGGTGGGGTCGCCGCCTTTTGGTCGCCGCAGGCAGCCAGCAGCAACCCGCACGCCGCCAGGACGCCGATCAGGGCGGCGTGGCGGAACGTAGTACGGGGGCTGGATGGCTTGCTCACGCTGGGATCTTCACCAGTTTCGCGGCCAGGTCGGGGTCGGTCGGGCCGGTGCCGTAGGAGGGGCACCACTGCGCGATCGGACAGGCGCCGCAGGCCGGCTTCTTGGCGTGGCAGCGGCGGCGGCCGTGGAAGATCAGCCGGTGCGACAGCATCGTCCAGTCCTTCTTCGGGAACAGGTCGCCGATGATGTGCTCGACCTTGACCGGATCCTCCTCGGTGGTCCAGCCGAACCGGCGGACCAGCCGGCCGAAGTGCGTGTCGACGGTGATCCCGGGGATGCCGAAGGCGTTGCCCAGTACGACGTTCGCCGTCTTGCGGCCGGTACCCGGGAGCTTGACCAGCTCTTCCAGCTTGTTCGGCACGACGCCGTCGTAGTCGTCGACCAGGGCCTGGCCGAGCTTGAGCAGGCTGTTCGTCTTGGCCCGGAAGAAGCCGGTCGGCTTGAGGATCGCCTCCATCTCCTCCCGATCGGCCTCGGCGTACGCGACCGCGTCCGGGTACTTCGCGAACAGCGTCGGGGTCACCTTGTTGACGGTGACGTCTGTGGTCTGCGCCGACAGGATGGTGGCGACCAGCAACTCCAGCGGAGTGCTGAAGTCGAGCTCACAGTGCGCATCCGGATAGGTATCGGTCAGCAGCTTGTGCATCTTGCGCGCCCGCCGGACCAGCTGGGTGGAGGTCTCGCCGTCGAAAACGGGCGCCTTCCGGGGCAGCTTGATCGGGGGTTCCACAGAGGCCGGAGCCTCGACACGCTGGATCGGCATGCAGGCCAGCCTACGTCCGCCCACCTACAAGATTCCGAGGGCGGCCCGGTCGGTCAGATCCAGCCGGCGTCGACGGCGATCCGGACCGCGTCCAGCTGGGTCCGGGCATGCAGCTTGGCCACGATCGAGCTGAGATAGTTGCGGACCGTCGCGGTGGAGATGAACAGATCCACCGCGATCTGCCGGGCCGCCGAGCCGCCCGCGGACAACCGCAGTACCTCGACCTCGCGCGGCGTCAACGGATTGGGCGGCAACCGGAGAGCCGCCGCGGCAACCTGCGGATCGACCACCTCGAACCCCGCGGCGACCTTCCTGATCGCTTCGGCCAGCGCGTCGGGCGAGACGTCCTTGCTCATGAACCCGGCGGCCCGTGCGCTCAGCGCCCGGTGCATGTTCGCGGGGCTGGCCGATGCGGTCAGGATCAGGGTCCGGCAGTCGGGGAGCTCGTTGTGCAGTGCGGCGGCGGCCGCCAGGCCGTCCTGACCGGGCATCTCGATGTCGATCACGGCGACGTCGGGGCGCAACTCCAGCGCGGTCGGCACGATCAGGTCACCGCAGTACACCTCGGCGACGACTTCGAAGCCGTGCTGCTCGAGCAGGTTCCGCAGCGCGGCCCGGAACAGCTTCATGTCGTCGGCCAGCAGAACGCGGATCACGCCGCCTCCCCTTCCAAGGGCATGACATCTTCACAGCCAAGAAGGTGATCGCTTCTCTGTGCCCCGGTGCCGTCCGGCCACAGACTCGTCGCATGCGTATCCGCCCGAAACTCCTGACCGCAATCACTCTGCTCGCGACGACCTTCGGCTTCACCGCGGTGCCGGCCTATGCCGACGACGGCGCCTACCTGACCCAGAACCAGTACCTGGCCTACGACGCGCCCGTCGGCTCCCCGCAGTCCTGCATCCAGCGCACGATCTACCTCGCCGACGGCGACTACCTGTGGACCATCTTCGTCGGCCGGCTCGACGAGTGGAAATCCCGCACCATCTACCTGCGGGCCGACACCTACATCTGGACCACCTGCATCCAGGTCGTCGGGAAGGTGAGCCGAGAGGTCGCGAGGTACGAAGAAACCACCTGGGTCAGAGGATCGGCGAAGAACGAGGCCAACGTAACCACCACCAACTATCTGGGCACCACCAAGGCCGCCTCGCACGACTACAACTGGGGATCCAGACTCCTCAAGCTCTGACCGGCGGCGGGCCCTCACGTGTTCCGGACCTGCGTGCGGGCCCACTCAGCCCACTCCTGTTGCATCGCTGCGAAGCGTTGGCCGTATTCGAGGGCTATGCGGCCGTAGACGGACAGGTTGTCGTCGTCCCAATCGATCGCGGCGTCCAGAGCCTTGAGGTTCGCGTGCAGCTCGGCGGCGTGGGCGGCTTGGCCGGCCAGGTAGTCGCGGGCCTGTTGCGGGGTCAGCACGCCGAGGAAGAAGACGCGGAGCAGGACGTCGCTGCGGGTGGTGCGCTGAGGCTCGGTCTGCGTGAGCCAGCGGCGGAGCTCGGCCAGGCCGGTGTCGGTGAGCGTGTACTCCTTGCGGCCGCGCGGGCCCTGCTCCGAGACGACGATCAGCCCGTTGTCGGCGAGCTTGGTGAGCTCGCCGTAGATCTGGCTCTGGGTGGCAGGCCAGACGTTGGCCAGCGAGGTGTCGAAGGCCTTCAGCAGGTCGTAGCCGCTGGCCGGATGGTCGACCAGCAGTCCGAGCAGGGCATGTCGCAGGCTCATACCCACACTCTACCTTCCACTCTTGACATGTCGATAGCTGACCTTCTACTTTTGACATGTCAGATTCGGAAGCTCGTCGATCAGGGAGTACCGCTCATGTCCTACCTCCGGACCTTCGCCCCGTGGATCGTCTACGCGCTCATCCCGTCGGCCCACTGGAACTGGGCGGCATTGATCGCTCTGGTCCTCTCCGTCGGCCTGATCGCCCAGCAGACCCGGGCCGGCCGCACGGCCGACGCCCTGATCATCGAGATCGGCTCGGCGGTCTTCTTCGCCGTCATCACGGTCGTGGCCTTCACCAGCCCGGACAGCGGGCTGCACCCGTACGCGGCGGCGCTGTCGTCCGGCACGCTCGCCCTCATCGCCGGGATCTCATTGGCCATCCGCAAGCCCTTCACATTGGGTGTCGCCAAGCAGACGACGCCCAGGGAGTACTGGGGCCAGCCGCTGTTCGTGCGCGTCAACGTGATCATCACGGCCGTGTGGACCGGGTGCTTCGCCGTGACCGGTTTATGCCTTCTGGCTCTGGCGCATTCCGGGTCGGCGGGGCGGACCGTCGTACAGGTCGCGGGGTTCGTCGTACCGATGGTCTTCACCCTTCGCTACGTCGCCCACATCCAGGCCAAGGCCGCTCAGCTCCGGGCCTCGTGATGACGACCGCGCCCGCACCACACCTGGCCGGCAACTACGCGCCGGTCGAGCAGGAGCTCACGGCGTACGACCTGCCGGTGACCGGTCAGATCCCGCCCGCGCTCACCGGCTGGTACCTCCGCAACGGGCCGAATCCGCACGACGCGGCCTCGGGTCACTGGTTCTTCGGCGACGGCATGATCCACGGCGTACGGCTCGAGGGCGGCCGGGCGGCGTCGTACCGGAACCGCTGGGTCCGTACCTCCACCTTCACCGACGGCGCCTCGGTCAACGACGCCGAAGGGAACCTGGATCTGACGGCGGGGGTCGCCAACACGCACGTCATCCGGCACGCCGGTCGCACGCTGGCGCTGGTCGAGTCCTCCTACCCCTACGAACTCACCTGTGACCTGGACACCGTCGGGCCGTACGACTTCCATGGCAAGTTGCGCACGGCAATGACCGCGCACCCGAAGACCTGCCCGGCCACCGGCGAGCTGCACTTCTTCGGCTACAGCCTGCGGGCGCCGTACCTGACCTATCACCGCGCCGACGCGACCGGCGAGCTGGTGATCAGCCGTCCGATCGACGTTCCGGCCGCGACGATGAACCACGACTTCCACCTGTCCGCCGGCCACGTGATCTTCATGGACCTGCCGGTGGTCTTCGATCTGGAGACCGCGCGGTCGGGCGCCGGGATGCCGTTCCGCTGGAACGAGGGGTACGGCGCTCGGCTCGGCGTACTGCGGCGCGACGACCCGCACGGCGCCGTGCGCTGGTTCTCGATCGATCCCTGTTATGTCTTCCACACGCTCAACGCTCATGACCAGGCCGGACCGGACGGGCATGAGCAGATCGTTCTCCACGTCATGCGTTATCCGGAGCTGTTCGGCGGCCGGAGCCAGGAGGCGACGCTGTGGCGTTGGACCATCGATCTGACGACCGGGGTGATCCGGGAGGAGCAGCTTCACGACCGGGCGGCCGAGTTCCCCCGGATCGACGATCGCCTTGCTGGGCTGGACGCCCGGCACGGGCACGCGACCGTCGCGCATCCCACCGGCTCCAGTGCCTTGCTCCGGTACGACCTGCGCTCAGGTGCTGTCAGCTCACACGAGTTCGGGGCGGGGCGGACTCCTGGGGAGGCGGCCTTCGTACCGGCTGACGACCAGCCCGGGGGCGACGGCTGGCTGATGACATACGTCCACGACGCGGCCACCGACACCAGCGACCTCGTCCTCCTCGACGCCACCGACCTGGCCGCACCACCGGTGGCGACCGTTCACCTACCGGTTCGCGTCCCGTACGGTTTCCACGGCAACTGGCTCGCCGATCAATCCTCGACCAACGGGAGACTTCCCACGCATGTCTGATGATCAAGGCGGCCCCGCGCCGCGCGTGCTCGCGGATGACGCTTTGTCGGCGCTGCTCGGTGAGCAGCAGTTCGGCGTACTGGCGACCAACAAGCGCAGCGGACACCCGCATCTGACGACGATGCTCTACAACTGGGACCCGGCGGCCCGGATCGTGCGGTTCTCCACCACCGCCGATCGGGTCAAGGTGAAGCAGTTGCGGAACGACCCGCGAGCGGCGCTGCACGTCTCGGCGGCGGACCACTGGTCCTTCGCGGTGGCCGAAGGGGTGGCTGAGATCTCAGACGTCACCACGGTGGCGGGAGACGCAACCGGGCGTGAATTGCTGAGCATGCTGCCGACAGAGGTACAGGGAGACCTCGGCCAGGCGTTCTTCGACCAACTGGTGGCTGAACGACGAGTCGTCATCCGACTCAAGGTGAGCCGCCTGTACGGCACCGCTCTGGACGTCGGCTAGTCCAAGGGGAGTAGGACCGTGATGGTGAGGTGGCTGCCGTTCGGGCGGGGGATGTGGCGGACCTTCAAGCGGATGGCCAGCGCCTCGATGAAGTCGATGGTCCGGGTGAGGTTGGGGACCGCAGTGCCTTCCGGTGGTAGCGCCATCTCGGTCTCTTCGGGTGGGTGGTCTCCGAAATAGGAGGCCGTATCCATGTTGACGTGCCAGCAGGCCAGTGAGATGTCTGCCCGATCGGGCGCCACCAGGGCGAGCCGCAGCTCGCCGTACAAGTGGTAGGCGGCATCGGCGACTCTGAGCATCGTCCTGCGCTCCTCGCCCACTGGGCAGGTCGCGAGGAGTTCCTGGATCGCGGCGACAGCCTGGTTGGTCAGTAGCAGTTCGTCAGGGTTGTCGGGGCGGGCGGAGGAAGGCAGGTCGGGGATCCACTGCTCGGCCCATTGGTTGCCGGCGGCACGCCGGTTCTTGGCCAGGGCGATCGCGTTGTCGATCCGCTGCTTCTCGACCAGGAGGCGGATCACCTCGGCCACCTCCTTCTCTTCGGTGATCCAGTGTCGTTTCGTCGGCTGGTCGTCCACGGCACGGGGCACGTCGTCGATCTCCGGGCCGACGGTTGCCAGGTACATCGCCCACCACATCGCGCGAGCGGCTGGGCGATCGGCCGCGAGGGTTTCGAGCTCGTCCAGGCGGCCCAGGCGACCAAGGGTGCCGATCAGTTGGCGTTCGTAGACCGGCTCCCCGGTCGCGGCGCGGGTCCGTAGCTCGTCGAGTTCGGCGGCATCGGCCTCGTCTGCAGCCTGGGCGGTAGCTGCGCGAGCGAGGGCGGCAGCGAGTTCTTCGGCGGAGATGTGGTCGCCGGCGTCGGCGCGGATTCGGAGTTCGTCGAGGCGGCCGTGGGCGACCCGCATCCGGGCGGCGCTGCGCGGGGACTGCCGGAGCTTCGAGGAGTCCAGTACGGCGAGGGCCTCGGTCACCTCGCCTTGGCCGGCCAGCAGCGTGGCGAGCAGTTCCGCGTCGATGCGCTTGTCGCGGAGTACGGCGATCGCTTCGCGGGGCCGGTCCTGTTCGGCGTACAGGCAAGCCAGCTCGTACCAGCGGTCGGTGGTGGTGGGCGTCGCGTTCGGCCGCTCGCGCAACTCGTTGGCAGCCTCGTCGACCAGACCCCGCCTGAGCAGCTGGTCGATCAGCTCACCATCGGCATCCCGATCGTCGAAGCTCCGGAGATCGTCGAACCGGCCAAGGTGACCGAGCAACGGCAACAGCAGCTTCTTGGCGCGCTGATCACCGGCGATCACGAAAGCCCGCAACTCGTCCACCCGCCGCAGCTTGGCCAGCAGGTGAAGCAACAGCTCGGTGGCGTGCGGGTCACCGCCGGCGAACATCCGGAGACCCTCGACGTCCTCGGCCTTGGCGAACGCCCTGAGCAGCAGCGTCCGGGCCTCACAGTCCCCGGTCTCGGCCGCCAGGCGTAGCTCGTCCAACCGATTTTCGTCCCGGAGCTTCTCGAGGTGCTCGGACCAGTTCTCGAGTTCCTCGAGCTCCTCGGTCCGGCCGAGGTCGCGGAGGATGAGCTTCAGCCGGTACCGGTCGGCGGGGAGGCTGCTTGCTCTGAGGATGTCGAGCGCCGGTTCGATCTCGCCGGCGTGGAGGAGGTGGTCCACGTCGGCAGTCACCTCGGGACGGCGCATGTCGCGGGTTTCGCGCAGTGAGTCGCTGGCGAGCTGCCGGCCCAGCCGCTGCATGGGCGAGTCCACCCTGCGCCTCATCGCCGGGTCGGCGCCTGTGCGTTGAGCGAGCTCTCTCGTCTCCGCCGCCAGGGCGTCTTTGCGGGCGCGGGCGCGACGGTTCCGGAGCCAGGCGAGCATTCCTCATCTTCTCGGCTCAGGGGTCCGCCGGAGGGTGTTCCGGCGAGTCCCGGCGGGCCTACGTGGCGGTGGGTGGACAGGAGGAGCTACGGTTTTGGGGCGACCGGGTGCGATCCGCCTGGCGCCGAGCGGGCTCAAGGCCTGCTCGTAAGTCGCAGTTCAGGTCCGAGGAGGCCCATTCGTGGACGCCGCAGTGCTCCGACAGGCACCGCTGTTCAGCCAGCTGGACGACGAGGCAGCCGACGCGCTCACCGCGTCGATGACCGAGAGCCGGCTGCGCCGTGGCCAGGTGCTGTTCCACGAAGGCGACTCCGGCGACCGGCTGTTCGTCGTCGTCGAGGGCAAGGTCAAGCTCGGCCGGACCTCGGCCGACGGCCGGGAGAACCTGCTGGCCGTGCTCGGCCCGGGTCAGATGTTCGGCGAGCTGTCCCTGTTCGACCCCGGACCGCGCCAGTCGACCGTCACCGCGGTCACCGACGCGTCGCTGATGGCCCTGACCCACGACGAGCTGCTCCGCTGGCTGGCCGGCCGTCCCGAGGTCGCCCGCGGCCTGCTGCTCCAGCTGGCCTCCCGCCTGCGCAAGGTTTCCGACGTCGTGGCAGACCTGGTGTTCTCCGACGTCCCCGGCCGCGTGGCCAAGGCCCTGCTCGACCTGGCCAGCCGCTTCGGCCGTACGGCGGACGACGGCGTCCACGTCCACCACGACCTCACCCAGGAGGAGCTGGCCCAGCTGGTCGGCGCCTCCCGCGAAACCGTCAACAAGGCCCTGGCCGACTTCGCCTCCCGCGGCTGGGTCCGCCTCGAGCCCCGCTCAGTAGTCCTCCTCGACATCGAACGCCTCCAACGCCGCGCCCGCTGACCCCCGCCGCCGCGCCCGCTGCCCCCTCACCCGCTGACCCCGCTGACCCCGCTCACCCGCTGCCATCTGAGGGGTTAACCCCTCAGATGGTGGGTTGCACCACCGGAATCTCGGGGGGCAACCCACCAACTCGGGGGTCAACCCCTCAGGCGGCGCGGCGGGCGAAGCCGCGTCGGACGCGCGTGGCGACGTCGGCCGGCCACTTGAGGTCTGCCCAGACAATCCGAACCACCTCGAGACCGAGCGCTCGCAGACGATCCTCGCGAAGCTTCTCGCGGATCAGCGTCTCCCGATCACCCGCCGCGTACTTCACCAAGCCGTCGAACTCGACGACAGTGCCCTGCTCCGGGAAGTAGAAGTCGACCCGGCCGATGAAGCCGTCGGCGTCACCGAATTCCACCTGAAGTAGCGGCTCCGGGAGACCCTGCTGGTGAAAGAGAACCCGCAACCTCGACTCCCCGACCGACTCCGAGCGCTTGTCGGCGAACGCAAGTGCCGCCTTCGCGGTAGCGCTTCCCGGCCAGAATTCGATCCTGGCAAGCATGGCCGCCGGCTCGATCGGATGATCCCGGAGGACGGCATCCGCGCTCACCACCCCGGCCTCGAAGGACGTCGTACAGGCCGTCTCGGCGAGCGCCCGCGAGACGGTTGCCATGGTCAGCCCGTCGACCTGGATCAGCTCGGTAGGCGCAAACCCGCCCCGGTGATGACGTACTCCCGCGACCGGCCCGCCACGACGCCCATCCAGTCGACTGACCTGTACTTCGGTCAGGTCGACTCCCCACAGCGGTACTTGATGGAAGACCAGAGCCGTCTGGTGGCTGAGGGCAATGGTTCCTGAAGCGATCGAGTTCGCGACCGCGAAGGCCAGCCGGCGATGCAGCCAGATTTCCCGATCCCACGAGGTCAGACTCAGCTCCACCCTCTCGGCGTACTGCCCGTAGCGGACCTTCTCCCAGCGACCGTCAGCCAACCGCTCCCGCAACTGCTCATGGGTATAGCCGCAACTGAGTGCCTGAGAACGGCTGAAAACGCCACCGTGCTCGACAGCGATCAGCTTCAGCAGTGGATTCATCACCCCAGCATCCCCACTCCCACCCCGTCCCCGCAGCACCTCCACCGCCCCCTGTGGACAACCCATTTCGGGGGTTAACCCGCCAACTGGTGGGTTGCCCCCTGAGATTCCGGCTGGGCAACCCACCATCTGAGGGGTTAACCCCTCAGATGGTGGGTTTGGGGAGGGGTGGGCGGTTATGGGTTGAGGTAGGTCAGTTGGGCTTGGACTGAGCGTTCGGCGGCGGGCCAGAGGGTTGGGTCGACGTCGGCGTAGACGTGCTGGACGATCGCCTCGGCGGTCGTGTAGCCGTCGGCGACTGCCGTGCGGACCTGGTTGAGGCGGTCCTGGCGGTGGTTGAGGTAGTGGGTCAGTACTGCGCCTGGGTCGGTGATTACCGGGCCGTGGCCGGGTAGGAGGCGCTCGACGCCGGCTGGGGAGTTGGCGAAGGCTCGGAGGCTTTCGAGGGAGTCCAGGTAGGGACCTAGGGCTCCGTCGGGGTGGGCGACGACTGAGGTGCCGCGGCCGAGCACTGTGTCGCCGGTCAGCAGTGAGCCGTCCTGCGGGAGCCAGAAGCAGACTGAGTCCATCGTGTGGCCTGGTGTCGGCAGTACTTCGATCCGCAGGTCGCCTGAGGTGATCACATCGCCCTCACCGAGCCCGTGCGCGTGGTCGGTCGGGATCCGGAAGGCAGGGTCGACCGAACGTACCGGGGCGTTGGCCTGCGAGGCGAACCACGCAGCACCCTCCGAGTGGTCGAAGTGCCCATGCGTGAGCAGGACTGTGGAGACAGTGCACTCGTACTCCGCGACTGCGTCGAGCACTGCGCGCAGGTGCTCCTCCAGCATCGGTCCCGGGTCGACTACGACGGCAGTGTCGGCGTCTGGGGCCCGGAGGATCCAGGTGTTGGTGCCCTCCAGGGTCATCGGACCCGGGTTCGCCGCTAGTACTCGGGATGCGTAGGCGGTGACCTGTTCGGCTGTCATGTCGTCTCCAGGTAGGCCTGGTCGTTCTCCACCCGTACCGTCGGCAGGATCGGGCGGATCTCTCGGGCGGTCGCGGCTGTGAGGATGTCGGGCACAGCGGCGTACGGGATCAGGTCACGGCAGCAGAGGTAGGTGGGCGGGAGCATGAGCATCTCCCCGGCCTCCACTGCGCGTACTGCGTCGGCAGGGGGCATCCAGGCGACCTGGTCGGACTCGCTGGTCACGTCGCGGGTCACCTGGCCGGCCGGGAGCGCGGCGACGAAGAAGCGGGTGTCATAGCGCCGTGGCTCGAACTCCGGGGTGATCCAGTGCGCCCAGACGCCGAGCAGGTCGGCGCGGAGTACCAGTCCTCGGCGGTGCAGAAAGTTGGCGAACCCGAGCTCCCGTGACTCGAGTGCGACCCGGTCGGCCTCCCAGTCGTCGCCGCTGGTGTCGCTGACCACGGAGCCGGCATCTGGCCCGGCCAGTAGTACGCCGGACTCCTCGAAGGTCTCCCGCACAGCAGCCGCCACGTAAGCCGCGGCATCCTCCGCCGAGCACCCCATCCGCTCCCCGAACCACTCCGGGGACGGCCCGGACCACGAGTCCGCGATGGAAGAGTCGGTCGCGTCCACCCGGCCCCCGGGAAACACAGTCATTCCCGCCGCAAACGCCATGCTCTGCTGCCGCCGGAGCAGATACACCTCGGGACCGGCCGGAGTGTCCCGCGTGAGGATGACGGTGGAGGCAGGCCGAGGCTCGACCGCTGTCCGCCCATCACGGATGAACGAGAGCGCCTCAGCCGCCATCCGTCCGGACATCAGGTGAGACTTCAAGTCCCGAACCATTCGTACCTCCGGTCAATGCGTCGGCGCTGCGCCGGGAACCCGTTGGAGAGCACCGCAAATGCTGTGCCGGTGGAGCACCCGAGCGGTCTGCGTTGTGCTGAGCCCGGCACGGCTGACAGCGGGCCGCCCCCTGCGACAGCCGGTTCCGGCGCCCTGGGCCCGGGTAGACCCGGGGTGCTGCCTGGCAGGCACCGGCTTGCCGGGCTCGGCGGCTGCGTGGGGCAGCCGCCGGGCTCGGTGGGTCAGTTGACCTCGACGATCAGTTCGACCTCTACCGGGGCGTCCAGGGGGAGGACGGGGACGCCGACGGCGGAGCGGGCGTGCTGGCCGGCTTCGCCGAAGACCTGCCCGAAGAGTTCGGAGGCTCCGTTGGCGACCTGGGGCTGGCCGGTGAAGTCGGGGGTGGAGGCGATGAAGGCGACCGCCTTGACGATCCGCTTGATGCCGGCGAGGTCGCCGATCTCCGCCTTGACCGCGGCCAGCGCGTTCAGCGCGCACTGCTGGGCGCACTCGGCGGCGACCTCGGCCGTGACCTCGGCGCCGACCTTGCCGGTGGCGATCAGGGTGCCTTCGCGCAGCGGCAGCTGACCGGACGTGTAGACGAGATTGCCGGTCCGCACGGCGGGTACGTACGCGGCGACCGGCTTGGCGACCTCGGGCAGCTTCAGGCCGAGCTCGGCCAGCTTCTCCTCGGGGTGGCTCATGACTGGGGGATCTCCCGCTTCAGGTAGGCGACCAGGTTCTCCGGGTTGAGGCCCGGGACGACCTGGACCAGCTCCCAGCCGTCCTGACCCCAGCTGTCGAGGATCTCCTTGGTCGCGTGGACCAGGAGGGGCACTGTGGAGTACTCGAACTTCTTCATGAGAGGGACTCTAACGGGCGTCAACGAGAGTGTGCTGTGGCCCACGACCTAGTCTGGGGATCATGGCGAGGCTGCATGTGGTCACGGGCAAAGGCGGGACCGGCAAGACGACGGTCGCCGCCGCCATGGCGCTGGCGCTCGCCGACCAGGGCAAGCGGGTCCTGCTGGTCGAGGTGGAGGGCCGCCAGGGGCTGGCCCAGCTCTTCGACGTACCGCCGCTCCCGTACGTCGAGCGCCGGATAGCCGTCGGCCCGGCCGGGGGCGAGGTCTACGCGCTCGCAGTGGACGCCGAGGCGGCCCTGCTGGAGTACCTGGACATGTACTACCACCTCGGCCGCGCCGGGAAGGCACTCGACAAGGTGGGGGCCGTCGACTTCGTCACCACGATCGCGCCGGGCCTCCGCGACGTACTGCTCACCGGCAAGGTCTACGAGGCGACCCGGCGGAAGGCGCACGGGCGACTCGCGTACGACGCCGTAGTACTGGACGCACCCCCGACCGGCCGGGTCGGACGGTTCCTCAACGTGAACCATGAGGTCGCCGGGCTGGCCAAGGTCGGCCCGATCCGCAACCAGGCGGACGCCATCATGGGCATGCTCCGCTCGGACGTCACCCGGATCCACCTGGTCACGCTGCTCGAGGAGATGCCCGTCCAGGAAACCCTCGACGCGGTCGAGCAGCTCGAGTCGCTGGACCTCAAGGTCGGCTCGATCGTGGTCAACATGGTCCGGCGCAGCCCGCTCGACGACGACGCGCTCGCCCTTGCGGTGAAGGAGAAACTGCCCGCCGCCGAGCTCACCCGCGGACTCAAGGCGGCCGGCATCACCCCCACCAAGGAGCTCACGGCAGCGCTCGCGCAGGAGGCCCACGACCACGCCGTCCGGGTCGGGCTGGAGCGCGAGAACCGCGACCGGATAGATGCCCTGGGCAAGAAAGTGACGGAGCTCGCGCTGCTGCCGGACGGCATCGACCACGGCGCTCTGTTCGACCTGGCCGAGGAGTTGCGTTCGTGACTGTGCTTTCGGCCTCGCCTCCGGCTCGGCGGGTCATGGGGTTGAACTCCCGTTCTTCCCTCGTCGCTTCGCTCCTCAGTCCAGAACTGGAGGCCCCATGACCGCCTTGGATCTGGATGCGTTGATTGATGATCCCGGCACGCGCATCATCGTGACTTGCGGCTCGGGCGGTGTCGGCAAGACGACGACTGCTGCCGCTTTGGGGCTGCGGGCGGCCGAGCGCGGGCGGAAGGTCGTCGTGCTGACGATCGATCCGGCACGCAGGCTAGCGCAGGCGCTGGGGCTGACGGAGCTGGACAACAAACCCCGGGCGGTGGCCGACGTCGACGCCACGAACGGTGGCCGGCTCGACGCGATGATGCTCGACATGAAGCGCACGTTCGACGAGGTGGTGCTCTCGCACGCGACGCCTGAGAAGGCCGACCAGATCCTCGCGAACCCCTTCTACGTGGCGCTTTCGAGCTCCTTCGCGGGCACGCAGGAGTACATGGCGATGGAGAAGCTCGGGCAGTTGTACAAGCAGTCCGAGAAGACCGGCGACTGGGACCTGATCGTCGTCGACACACCACCGTCGCGGTCGGCACTCGACTTCCTGGACGCGCCCGAGCGGCTGGCGTCGCTGCTGGAGGGACGGTTCCTCCGGCTGCTGCTGGCGCCCGCGCGCGGCCCGTTCCGGCTGATGTCGGCCGGGGTGAACCTGGCGATGTCGGTCATGAACAAGGTGCTGGGCGCGCAGGTGCTCACCGACGTACAGACCTTCGCTGCGGCCTTCGACACCCTCTTCGGCGGGTTCCGGGAGCGTGCTGCGAAGACGGTCGCCCTGCTGCGCGAGCCGCACACGGCGTTCCTGGTGGTGGCCGCTCCGCAGAACGATGCGCTGCGGGAGGCGTCATACTTCACCGAGCGGCTCCGCGAGGAGAACATGCCGCTCGCCGGGGTCGTCCTCAACCGGGTGACGACTACCCACGTACCGGGCGTCTCCGCCGAGCAGGCGCTGGCCGCTGCCGAGCGGCTGGAGGCGGAGGACAAGTCGGCGCTCACGGCGGCCGTACTGCGCTTGCACGCCGACCGCATGCAGCAGGTGGTCAGCGACCGCAAGCGCGCCGAGCGGTTCCGGCGCGGCCACCGGTCGATCGCGACCGTCGACGTACCGGCGCTGCCCGACGACGTGCACGATCTGTCCGGCCTGCGCGCGATCGGTGACCTGCTGACCGCCTGAAGTCACCTTTTTCACCCTCAGCGAACGCCCGGAAGCCCCGGGAATGACCTGGTGGGGGCGTTGGTTGAGCCTGTCAGACTCAATCTTCAACAGAGGGTGTGACAGCGTGACTGAGACGTTGAATCTTCCTGTACTGCCGCTCGACGACGTCGTGGTCCTGCCGGGAATGGTCGTGCCGGTCCGGTTGGCCGACACGGAGGCACGCGCCGCCATCGATGCCGCACAGGCTTCCGGCACGGACCAGGTGCTCCTGGTGCCGCGACTGGACGGAAAATATGCCAAGGCCGGAACGCTCGGCGAGATCGAGCAGATCGGCAGGCTGCCGGGCGGAGCCCAGGCAGCCGTCATCCGGGGTGTCTCCCGGGTCCTGATCGGCGCGGGGACCACTGGTCCTGGTGCGGCCCTGTGGGTCGGCGCGACGGTCCTGGACGAGATCACTGACGCAAAGTCGGGCGAGCTTGCCCGCGACTACAAGGCCCTGGTGACGACCGTGCTGGAGCGCCGCGAGGCGTGGCAGGTCATCAACTCGGTCAAGCAGGTGACCAGCCCGGCGGAGCTGTCCGACCTGGCCGGCTATGCCTCGTACCTGACCAACGAGCAGAAGAGCTGGCTGCTGGAGACGGCTGACGTTTCCGAGCGGCTGACCAAGCTGATCGGCTGGGTCAAGGACCACCTGGCCGAGCTCGAGGTCTCCGAGACGATCCAGAAGGACGTCCAGGAGGGCATGGAGAAGCAGCAGCGGGAGTTCCTGCTGCGCCAGCAGCTGGCCGCGGTCCGCAAGGAGCTGGCCGAGCTGGACGGCAAGGCCGAGTCCGAGGAAGAGGACTACCGCGCCCGCGTCGAGGCTGCCGACCTGCCGGAGCACGTCCGCAAGGCCGCGCTCGCCGAGGTCGACAAGCTGGAGCGCACCGCCGAGCAGTCCCCCGAGGTCGGCTGGATCCGCACCTGGCTGGACACCGTGCTCGAGCTGCCGTGGAACGAGCGGACCGAGGACGGCTACGACATCCGTGAGGCCAGGGCGATCCTGGACGCGGACCACGCGGGCCTGGACGACGTCAAGGAGCGCATCACCGAGTACCTGGCCGTACGCCGCCGCAGGGCGGACCGCGGACTGGGAGTGGTCGGTGGACGCCGCAGTGGCGCAGTACTGGCTCTAGTGGGTCCTCCCGGTGTGGGTAAGACCTCGCTGGGCGAGTCCGTGGCGCGTGCGATGGGCCGTAAGTTCGTCCGGGTCGCACTGGGCGGCGTACGGGACGAGGCCGAGATCCGCGGTCACCGCCGGACGTACGTCGGGGCACTGCCCGGGCGGATCGTCAGGGCGATCACCGAGGCGGGTTCGATGAACCCCGTCGTACTGCTGGACGAGATCGACAAGGTGGGCGCGGACTACCGGGGTGACCCGACCGCTGCTCTGCTGGAGGTCCTGGACCCCGCACAGAACCACACCTTCCGGGACCACTACCTGGAGGTCGAGCTGGACCTGTCCGACGTGGTCTTCCTGGCCACGGCGAACGTGCTCGACTCGATCCCGGCACCGCTGCTCGACCGGATGGAGCTCGTCCAGCTGGACGGCTACACCGAGGACGAGAAGGTCACCATCGCCCGCGACCACCTGCTCCCGCGTCAGCTGGACCGGGCCGGTCTGTCGGTCGAAGAGGTAGCCATCGACGACTCGGCGCTGCGGTTGCTGGCGGGCGAGTACACCCGCGAGGCCGGCGTACGGCAGCTCGAGCGAGCCATCGCCCGGGTACTGCGGAAGGTGACGGCCAAGCTCGCCCTGGGCGAGGACTTGGGGTCGCTGACCATCAGTGCCGCCGACTTGAAGGGCTACCTGGGTTCGCCCAAGTTCACGCCGGACTCGGCGGAGCGGACAGCTCTACCGGGTGTCGCCACTGGACTGGCGGTCACGGGTGCCGGTGGTGACGTGCTCTTCATCGAGGCGTCACTGGCGGACAAGGAGACCGGCCCGACCGGAGTCACGTTGACGGGGCAGCTCGGTGACGTGATGAAGGAGTCGGCGCAGATCGCGCTGTCCTACCTGCGGTCGCACGGTGCGGAGCTGGGACTGCCGGTCGGCGATCTGGCCGAGCGGAACACCCACATCCACGTGCCTGCCGGTGCGGTACCGAAGGACGGCCCGTCGGCCGGTGTCACGATGACGACGGCGCTCGCGTCGCTGCTGTCGGGACGGCCGGTACGGTCCGAGGTGGCGATGACCGGTGAGGTGTCGCTGACCGGCCGGGTGCTGCCGATCGGTGGCGTGAAGCAGAAGCTGCTCGCCGCCCACCGGGCCGGACTGACCACGATCCTGATCCCGAAGCGGAACGAGCCGGATCTGGAGGACGTGCCGGAGTCGGTGCTCAAGGAGCTGACGGTTCACCCCGTGAGCGATGTCCGCGAGGTACTGGAACTGGCGCTGGAGCCGGCCCAGGTGGACGCGCGGCAGTTCGCCGCCTGACATAGGTAATGACCAGCCGGCGGGACCCGCGAAGGGTCTCGCCGGCTGTTTCACATCCTGCTACAGACGCTTGAATTCACGCTCCGGTTGACGTGACATAAAACACATTCGAGGAATTGGCGTGGCGCCGTGATCCCGTAGGCTCTAGTCCATGCGCGTAAGGGATAAGGGCGATCGGGGCGTCGTCCAGTCAGTGGTTCTGTTCCTCGGAGTGAGTGTTCTGTCAGGTGCTCTGGCGGCCGGTCTGGCGATCCCGTTCGCGGGTCTGGCCGGCTTCGGCACCGAGAAGACGGCGGAGACCCTGCAGGACCTGCCACAGGAGCTGAAGACTGTCCCGGTCTCGCGGAAGACGTACATCTACACCGCCGATCACAAGCTGATCGCGACCCTGTACGACCAGAACCGCGACCCTGTCACGCTCGCGCAGATCAACCCGATCATGCAGAAGGCGATCGTCTCGATCGAGGACGACCGCTTCTTCGAGCACGGCGCGCTCGACGCCAAGGGCACCCTGCGCGCGCTGATCCGCAACCAGAACAGCGGCGGCGTCCAGCAGGGTGGCTCCAGCATCACCCAGCAGTTCGTGAAGCTGAGCCTGGTGGAGAAGGCGAACGCCAGTGGTGACGAGGAGGCGATCAAGGACGCCACCGCGGACACCTACGAGCGCAAGATCGCCGAGCTGCGCTACGCGATCGCGGTCGAGAAGGAGTTCTCCAAGAACGAGATCCTGGAGAAGTACCTGAACCTGGCCAACTTCGGCGACGGCTCGTACGGCGTCGAGGCGGCCGCCCGGCACTACTTCAACACCACCGCGGCCAAGCTGACGCTGCCCCAAGCCGCGATGCTGGCCGGCCTGGTGAAGAACCCGACCGGCTACGACCCGACGAACAACCCGGCCAAGGCCAAGGAACGTCGCGACGTCGTCCTGCGGCGCATGCAGGAGCTGAACGTCATCACCGCCGCCCAGGCCACCGCGGCGATCAAGACCCCCGTCCTGACCGGCAAGGTGGTCAAGGTCCTCAACGGCTGCGCCAACTCGCCGTACCCGTTCTACTGCGATTACATCGTCGCGAAGCTGATGGAGAACCCCGCCTTCGGCAAGACCGACAAGGACCGCGAGCACTACATCAAGACCGCCGGCATCACGGTGACCACCTCACTGGACAGCCGGATGCAGGCAGCCGCGCAGAAGTCGATCAACCAGCACACCAAGCCCGGCGACGACGCGATCGCGGCCGTCACCATGGTCGAGCCCGGGACCGGCCTGGTGAAGGCGATGGTGCAGAGCGGGGGCTACGGCGAGGGCAAGGACAACACGTACTACAACTACAACGTCGAGAAGACCTACAAGGGTGGCTACGGCGGATTCCAGAACGGTTCGACGATGAAGGCCTTCACGATCGCCGCGGCGATCCAGGCGGGCTTCCCACTGACGTACCGGATCCCGTCACCGAGCCCGCTGCCGCTCGGTGGAGTGAAGTTCAAGACCTGTACCGGGACGACGAAGGTCGACGACTACAACCCGAAGAACTCGACCAGGGCCGCGCCCGAGCCGACGATGATCCAGGCGGCGCAGGCCTCGACCAACACCTACTTCCTGCAGCTGTCCGAGCAGGTCGGCCTGTGCCCGATCGCCACCCTCGCCGCGAACCTGGGCATGCACGATGCCCAGACCGGGCAGCCGCTCGAGCAGTACGTCTCGATGACGCTGGGCGTCGGCCTGATCAGCCCGCTGCAGCTGTCCAACGCCTACGCGGCGTTCGCGGCCCGCGGCAAGTACTGCGCGCCACAGGTGATCACCTCGGTGAAGAACTACAAGGGCCGCTCGCTGGCCACCCCCGGCCCGAGCTGCAAGCAGGTGCTCAAGCCAGAGGTCGCGGACGGCGTCAACGAGGTACTGCACCAGGTGATGGAGCCGCCGGGCACCGGTCAGCACCTGAACTTCGGCCGGAGCGACCTGGCCGGCAAGACCGGAACGATCCAGGAGAACAAGGCCGTCTGGTTCTCCGGCTACTCCAACAAGCTCGCGGCGGCCGCGGTGGTCGCGGACGCGACGCCGAGGTACGAGAACCTGATCAACCAGACCCTCAACGGCCGGGAGATGCACGACGCCTCCGGTTCCGGAACCGCGGGTCCGATCTGGGAGACCGCCATGCAGGGCGCCCTCAAGGGCATGCCGACCACCAAGTTCACCGCGCCGACGGACGAGACCCGGCGCGGGAACGTGGTGGACCTGCCCTACGTGAACGGGATGAACCCCGACGAGGCGGCCAACAAGCTGCGCGGCCTCGGCTTCGAGGCCAAGATCGCCCCCGGCCAGGTCGACTCCGAAGAGGTCCAGGGCACTGTCGCCTATCTCAGCCCCCGCACCGAGGAAGGCGCCCCAGAAGGCGCCACGGTGACGATCTACGTCTCCAACGGCAGCAAGATCCAGCAGCCGCCGAACCCGCCGAACTCCCCAGGCATCCCGCTGCCACCGAACCCGCCCAACACCGGCAAGCCCGGTGGCGGCGGTAAGCCCGGCGGCGGAGGCTGCCCAGTCTGGAAGCCGAACTGCGGCGGCCGCTAAGCCGAAGAAGCGCCCAGTCCTCAAGGACGGGGCGCTTCTTCGTTTGACCGGTCAGGCGCCTAGTTGGCGCTTTACCTCGGCGGAGACGGTGCCGCCGTCGGCTTTGCCCTTGACCTTGGGCTGGAGGGCGCCCATGACCTTGCCGATGCCGCGCGGGCCGAGCTCGGCGGCTCCGGTGGCGGCGATGGTCTCGGTGACCAGGGCGGCGATCTCCTCCAGGGAGAGCTGCTCGGGGAGGTACTCGGCGAGGATGTCGGCCTCGGCCTGCTCCTTGACCGCCAGTTCCTCGCGGCCCGCCTCCCGGTACGCCGTGACCGACTCGCGGCGCTTCTTCGCCTCGGCGGTGAGCACGTCGAGGACCTCCGCGTCGGACAGCTCGCGAGCCTCCTTGCCGGCCACCTCCTGCTTGGTCACGGCCGTGAGCGCCATCCGCAGGGTCGACTTGCGGAGCTCGTCGCGCGCCTTCAGGGCGGCGGTCATGTCATCGTGCAGGCGCTGCTTCAGTTCGGAGTTGGACATGCCCACGATTGTGGCAGGCTGGTGAAATGAGTTTCCGGGGGCTTGCCACCACGACGCTGAAGTCCGCTGCCGTTGTCACCGCGGCGGGCGCTGCCTGCGTCGCGTACGCGGCGGCCATCGAGGTGCGGTGGTTCACGCTGCGCAGGGTGACGGTGCCGGTGCTGCCGGTGGGCACGGCGCCGCTCAAGGTGCTGCACCTGTCCGACCTGCACCTGATGCCGGCGCAGGAGAAGAAGATCCGCTGGGTCAACGAGCTGGCCCGGCTGGAGCCGGATCTGATCGTCAACACCGGGGACAACATCTCCCACCCCGACTCGGTCCTGCCGCTGCTGCGGGCGTACGGCGCGCTGCTCGACGTACCAGGCGTTTTCGTCTTCGGCTCCAACGACTACTGGAAGCCGCACTTCAAGAACCCGGCGAAGTACCTGCTCCCGGCCAACAAGCAGCGGCACAAGCCGCACGGCCCGGACCTGCCCTACGAGGAGATGCGGTCGGCGTTCACGGCGGCCGGCTGGGCCGACCTCAACAACGAGCGCTCGACCCTCAAGGTGAACGGCCTGCGCCTCGACTTCGCCGGCACCGACGATCCCCACATCAGGCGCGACCGGTACGCCGAGGTCGCGGGTGAGGTGGATCCGGCGGCCGATCTGTCCATCGGAGTGACGCACGCGCCGTACCAGCGGGTGCTGAACGGGTTCGTCGGCGATGGGTATCCGCTGGTGCTCGCCGGGCACACGCACGGCGGTCAGCTCGCGGTGCCGTTCTACGGGGCTCTGGTGACCAACTGCGACCTCGACACGTCCCGGGTGAAGGGTTTGTCCACCTGGGGCTTCGAAGGGCGTCAGGCGGCGCTGCACGTCTCGGCCGGTCTGGGCACGTCGCCGTACGCGCCGGTGCGGTTCGCTTGCCGCCCGGAAGCGACCTTGATCACGTTGGTTCCGAAGGCCGGTGAGACGGCCGGATAACCCGATTTCGTCCTGGCGGGTGGCGCATGTAAGCTAACGCCGACTTCGGGCTGTGGCGCAGCTTGGTAGCGCGCGTCGTTCGGGACGACGAGGTCGCAGGTTCAAATCCTGTCAGCCCGACAAATGAAGGCGGTGGCTCTCCGGAGCCGCCGCCTTCAGTCATCTCCTGGAACTCCTGGCGCCCGACCTAAGCTGGCTGGCATGAATGCTTTGCTGCGGGTCGATCTTGGCGAAGTGGACTACGAGGTCGCTGCCAAGGAGATGAAGACCTGGGTCGAGGAGCGGCAGGCCGGTGAGGCCGGGGACCGGTTGTTCCTGTTGAGTCATCCGCCGGTGGTCACCTACGGCCCGCGTACGTCGCTGGCCGACCTGCCGCCCGAAGCCGCGGCGATCCCGACTGTCGCTGTCGACCGCGGCGGCTTCGCGACGTACCACGGTCCCGGTCAGCTGGTCGGCTACCTGGTGATCGACCTGAAGAAACGCGGCCCCGTCGACATCGTCCGCTGGGTCGAGACCGGCCTGATCGAGGCGCTCGGCTCCCTCGGCTTCCCGTTGATCCGCCGCGACACCCCACGCGGCGCGAGCAGCCTGGTCGGCGTCTGGACCGAGGACCACCGCAAACTCTGCTCGATCGGCATGCGGATCCGCCGCGGCGTCACCTCGCACGGCTTCTCGATCAACCTCGACCCCGCGATGGACGTCTTCCACACCTTCACCACCTGCGGGCTCCACGACGTCACCATGACCTCCCTGGCCGACCTCAGCCGCGAGCTGTCCATCCCCTGCCCCACCGACGCCCAGCTCCGCACTGCCGTCGCAACCGCCCTTGGCGCCGCCTGAGCAGATAGCCTGCGGCAATGAGCGACGACCGCCCCGAAGCCGACGAGTCCGAGGTGTACGCCGAGGACGAGGGGCCGGGGATGCCGGAGGATCTGGAGGAGTACCTCGAGGAGGCCGACGAAGAAGCGGCTGAGGAGGCGGACGAGGGCCGGTACGACGCTCCGCCGTTGCCACCGGCGCTGATCCTCGGTGTGGTCGGGTTGCTGGCCGGGTTCCTCACCGTCGCGCTCGTCTGGTTGAGCGAGCAGGGCTGTGATCGGGTGCGGGACTCGCCCAACTGCGGTGCGGCGGGGTTTCCCTTGCTGGTGCTCGCCGTGGTGATCACGATCGTGCTCGCGGCGATGACGCTGAGCCGGCTGGCGATGCCGCATCCCGCGCTGGTCGCGTTCCTCGGGGTGGGCTTCATGTTGCTGATCGTGCTCGCGTTCTTGTCGAACGACCTGTTCTCCACCTGGACCCTGGTTGTCGTCCCGGTGCTCACCGCCATCACCTTCCTAGTCGCAAACCTGATCGCCGGACGGTTGGAGCGAGCCGATGCCTGAACTGCCCCGCTACCCCTGCCACCGCACCGCCACCCCGCTCCCACTCGACGGCACCCTGACCCACCCGGCCTGGGAGCAGGCCCCGTGGACCAGCGACTTCGTCGACATCACCGGCCCGGACGCGACCACGCCGAGGTTCCGCACCAGGGCCAAGCTCCTGTACGACGACCAGTACCTGTACGTCGGCGGCCAACTCGAGGAGCCGCACGTCTGGTCGACGATGACCGAGCCGAACACCTGGCTCTACGAGGAGAACAACTTCGAGCTCTTCCTCGACCCGGACGGCGACGGCGAGAACTACTACGAGTTCGAGATCAACCCACTCGGCACCATCTGGGAGCTGTCCCTGCCGAAGCCGTACTCCGCGGGCGGCGTCCCCGTCGACCCCGACAACCTGCCCGGCCTGCGCACGGCACTGCACATCGCAGGCACCCTCAACGACCCGGCCGACACCGACACCGGCTGGACGGTCGAGGTCGCCCTCCCCTGGGCCGACCTGGCGAAGTACAACAAGAATCAGACGCCACCGGGCGCGGGTGACGAGTGGCGGATGAACCTGATGCGGATCGAGTGGGACCACGAGGTGGTCGACGGCGAGTACCGCAAGGGCAAGGAGCAGGACTTCTGGGTCTGGTCGCCGCAGTACGTCGTGGACATGCACAAGCCCGACCAGTGGGGCGTACTGAGCTTCGAATGACCTCTGGTCGCGACGCGACCCCGGTGCGAAACTGCGAAGGACGGCTGTTGCCGGCTGGGGGCGGATTGGCAACGGCCCACGTCGCGACAACCAGGGGGAAACACATGACAGATCCAGTGGACACATCCGACTCCACGGACGTGCTGGACGAGGAGACGCTGACGCCGCTGGCCGAAGCGCCCGGCATCATGGCCGACGACCCGGAGCTCGACGACCCGGCCACCGAGGCCGCGTTCCAGGACCCGATCCCGGACACCGATCCGCTCGGGCCCGACGAGGAGCCCGGCGTCGAGCCCAGCCTCGACTTCGGAATCGAGGTCGGGTGAGATGGCCGTCCGGATGGGCAAGGCCGCGGTGGACTTCGCCGCGGCGCAGGCGGCGCACGCGACCAGGGACTGGACCGGCATCTGCCTGATCTTCGTCCGCAACTGCTTCAACGTCGGCCCGCTGAGCCCGGACGCGGCCGCGGGCTACAAGGCGGCGCAGTTCAAGCACGGTACGGCCGGTACGCCGCCACTCGGCGTACCACTGTGGTGGACCGGCGCACCCCACGGGCACGTCGCGATCAGCACCGGCGACGGGAGCTGCTTCAGCAGCGACATCCTGCGGCCGGGCAAGGTCGACAAGGTGCCGATCTCGAAGATCGCCCGGTCGTGGGGCAAGGAGTACAAGGGCTGGAGCGAGGACATCAACGGGGTCCGGATCTGGCGGCCGACTGCCCCCACGCTGCCTGCCGTCGATCTCAGCAACGTCCGCGAGGCGGCCGCCAAGGACATGTTCCGGCCGGCCGGACAGGGCCTGCACGAGCGCGACATCATCATCGTCGAGCGGGCGTTGCTCAAGCAGGGCCTCAAGGATCCGATGAACGTCGACGGGTTCGCCGGCAAGGACTTCCGCAAGGCCTACGCGCTGTGGCAGAAGGCGACCGTACCGCCGCCCTTCGACGGTATTCCGGGCATCCAGAGCCTCAAGAAGCTGGGTGAGCGGCGCGGATTCAGGGTGATCAGCTGACCGGTACGCCGGGGTGGTGCCGCGCGCTCGTGGGGCACCACCCCTGCCCCCGCCCTGTGGCGCGAACCCGGCAAGGTGACAATCAGTCATATGGAGTCCGCCAGTCATGCCGGGCTCGCCGGCCCTGACGGCGAGCCGATGCCACCCATCGAGCGGGTCGTTGCCGCTCGGCTCGGCGTCTTCCCCGGCGGGCTGACCGCGGCGTCGGTGGCCGCCGTTCTCGAGTTGCCGCTGCAGACGACCAGTTGCCTGCTCGACGCACTGACCGAGCGATCGCTGCTCACGGTGAGCGACGGGCGGTACGAGGTGCTCGACGCGATCCACACGTACGCCGGAGAGCGGGTCTCGAGCGCTGAGGCCGATGACCTTCGCGCGCGGCATGCGGCGTACCTGCTGGATCTGGTACGCCGGGCCGACGCGCAGCTGCGTGGACCCGATCAGTTGCGTTGGGCAACTTCGATCCGGCACGAGAGCGACAACCTGCGTGGGGCGATCGCATGGGCGACCGAACACGACCAGCGGCTCGCACTCGAGCTGGTGGCTGGCCTGTCGACGTACTGGTGGATGCACGGGCTGGTGAGCGAGGCAGGGCGGGCGGCGGAGAGGTTGCTCGGGGTGCTCGGGCCGGTGGTGCCTGCTGGGCTGGAGGAGGAGTACCTGCTCGCAGTACTGCATGCAGCGGGCTCTGGTCGGCCGGACGGGGTTGAGCAGGCACGGGTGATTGTGGAGGAGTTGGTCGAGCCTTTCCGGTACCCGGTGACGGTGTTGCTCTGGTCGATCGTGTTGGGACCGTTTGTGCCTGCTGAGCTCGCTGCGGACGTACTGGCTCGGCAGGAGCTGAGCACCGATGCCTGGACTCTGGCTGCGGTGCAGCTCTGCGATACGAGCGCTGAAGCTGCGCTGGCGGAGTTCCAGGTGGTTGGGGATCGGTGGGGCAGTCTGCTGGCGTTGGACGAGCTGGGTCAGGTCGCTGCCGGCGCCAAGGAGTTCAAGCGGGCAATTGAGCTGACCGGCCAGGCATTGCTGCTTGCCGATGAGTTAGGTGTCCATGAGGAGGCCGCTTCGCTGCTGTGTCGGCGTGGAGACCTCCGACTGCGGATGCGCGAGCTACCCGCGGCCGCGGACGACTACCGGCGGACGCTGGTACGGGCGAAGCAGGCGGGCCGGGCGGACCTCGCCGCCGCCGCGCGGATCGGGCTGGCCAAGGCTGCTCGCTTCGGCGGGGATCTGGCGAAGGCGCAGGAGTTGGCGCTGGTGGCGCTGTCGCGCTGCCCGGACGACTGGGACGAGGCCGACCTCGCGATGACCGAGGCCCTCGCCGAGCTGGCCGCGATCGCCGCCGCAGCCGGACGCCCGGAGGAGGCCCACTCGTGGCGACTCAAGGCCGGCCTGGCGCCGGAGCAGTACCGCTCAGCGGGCCGGTAGCCGACCCGCTGAGACGGCTCCGAGGCGGATAGCCCAGCCGAGCTCCCTGTGGCTCTGGCCACAGCGGGTGGATCTCGCCGGATCTGTGGCTGCTGGTTAGAGTCGAGCGGACACCAACCTGCAATGGAGCAGCCTGATGGACAAGACGTACGACTCACCGCAGGCCGCGGTCGACGACATCGGCGACGGCGCGAGCCTCGCGGTCGGCGGCTTCGGGCTCTGCGGCAACCCGATGCAGCTGATCGAGGCGCTCCACGCCAAGGGCGTGGGCGGGCTCAGCGTCGTCTCCAACAACTGTGGCGTGGACGACTGGGGGCTGGGCATCCTGCTCGCCGACAAGCGGATCGCCAAGATGACCTCGTCGTACGTCGGGGAGAACAAGGAGTTCGCCCGGCAGTTCCTGTCCGGCGAGCTGGAGGTCGAGCTGACCCCACAGGGCACGCTGGCCGAGAAGCTCCGGGCCGGCGGCTGCGGGATCGCCGCCTTCTTCACATTGGCCGGCGTCGGCACCCAGGTCGCCGACGGCGGGCTGCCGCAGAAGTACAACACCGACGGTTCGGTGGCGAAGGCGTCCGAGCCCAAGGAGACGCGCGAGATCGGCGGTACGACGTACGTGCTGGAGGAGTCGATCACCACCGACTTCGGCCTGGTGCACGCGCTGAAGGGCGACACCCACGGCAACCTGGTCTTCGACCGGAGCGCCCGCAACTTCAACCCGCTCGCCGCGATGGCCGGCCGGATCACCATCGCGCAGGTCGAGGAACTGGTCCAGCCTGGTGAACTGGACCCGGACGAGATCCACCTGCCCGGCGTCTACGTCCAGCGAGTGGTTGCCGTTGGCAAGGACATCGAGAAGCGGATCGAAAAACGAACCGTACAGAAGCTGCCCCACCCCACCACCCCGGTCGAGCCGAAGGAGGCCTGAGCCATGCCACTCACCCGTGAGCAGATGGCGGCCCGCGCCGCCGCCGAGCTGGAGGACGGCTCGTACGTGAACCTCGGCATCGGCCTGCCGACGCTGGTACCGAACTACATCCCCGACGGCGTCACCGTCGTCCTGCAGAGCGAGAACGGCATTCTCGGCGTCGGCCCCTACCCGGTCGAGGGAGAGGAGGACCCAGACCTGATCAACGCCGGCAAGGAGACCGTCACGACGTTGCCTGGGGCATCGTTCTTCGACTCGTCGTTGTCCTTCGGGATGATCCGCGGCGGTGCGATCGACGCGGCCATCCTGGGCGCGATGCAGGTCTCGGCCACCGGCGACCTGTCGAACTGGATGATCCCCGGCAAGATGGTCAAGGGCATGGGCGGCGCGATGGACCTCGTGCACGGCGCCAAGAAGGTGATCGTGCTGATGGAGCATGTCGCCAAGGACGGCTCGCACAAGATCCTGGCCGAGTGCGACCTGCCCTACACCGGGCGCGGGGTGGTCAACCGGATCATCACCGACCTCGCCGTCCTCGACATCACCGACGACGGCCTGCAGTTGGTCGAGCTGGCCGAGGGTGTCACCTTCGACGAGCTCCAGGAGAAGACGGGCGCGCCCATCAAGCAGTGATTCCCCCGTTACGGAATGGATGGCCCCGGACAGCGGTTGGTGCTGGATAACCGCCGTACGGGGCCATTCTTCTGGAGGAACGATCTTGAGCAACGCCGATACCGCCATCGCAGCACTTCGGAGCGGCTACGAATCGCTCGCCGATCTGGTGAAGAAGTTCGATGACGAGGCTCTGGCGGGCCCGTCGGCCGCGACCGAGTGGGACATCGCGCAGGTACTCAGCCACCTCGGCAGCGGCGCTGAGATCATGACCAACACCGTGCAGCTCGCCGTGGGCGGCAAGCCGCCGGCCGAGGGTGACTTCAACCAGACCGTCTGGGCCCGGTGGGACTCGTCGTCGCGCCGTGAGCAGGCCGACGGCTTCCTCGAATGGAACGAGACGCTGGTCTCGCTGTTCGAATCGCTGTCCCCGGAGCAGCGAGAGACCGTCCGGATCGAGCTGGGCTACCTGCCTGCACCGGTCGACATCACCACCGTCGCGCGGATGCGGCTGAACGAGTTCACCCTGCATTCGTGGGACGTCCGCAGTGCCTCCGACCCGGCCGCGACGCTCGCCGCCGAGGCGGTACCGGAGCTGGTCGCCCAGCGGACCATCGACCTCAGCTGGGTCAGCAAGCCGGCGGAGCTGGACGGGAAGTACGCCGTACTGAAGGTGGCGACGACCGAGCCGGCCACCGAGCTCACCCTGAACCTGAAGGACCCGGTCACCCTCGAAGACGGCAGCCCGGCCGAGGCCGACGGCACCCTCACCCTGCCCGGTGAAACGTGGCTGCGGCTGGTCTCCGGACGCCTCGGCCCGGACACTCCGGCCGGCCTCGAGCTGACGGGGCCGATCACGTTGGCGACGCTGCGCCGGGTGTTCCAGGGTTACTGATCGAGGCGGTCCACTGACCGTGCGTAGAGCGCCCCGCCTGAGCCCTATCGGCGGGCGTGCTCGATCGCTACCCTTCACGCCAGCCGCAAGGCCTGCTCGGTGAGGATGGATCGCATGGACCTGGATGTATTCGTCATCGGCGGCGTGGGAATCGATACCATCGTGCGGGTTCCCGCGCTGCCGTTGCCCGGCCAGGAGACCATTCCCGTCCAACCTGTCGAGACCTATGTCGGCCATACGGGGCATGGCGTCGTGCTCGGCTGCCACCGCTTGGGGCTGCATCCCGGCCTCGCCGATGTCATCGGTGACGACGCCGAGGGGTGGCGGATCCGTCGTGCCTACGAGGAGCTCGGGCTGCCGCTGACGATCGCGGTCCACCCCAGCGGTACCAGGCGCAGCGTCAACCTGGTGTCGCCCGACGGCAACCGCGTTTCCCTGTACGACCGGCGGCACCCGCCGGGGATGCGGGTCGATCCCAACCTCTGGCGCGGCCGCGTCGAGCAGGCCAGGCACGTTCACGTGTCGATCATGGATTTCGCGCGGCGTGCGCTGCCCGACGTACTGGCCGCGGACTGTTCGTTGTCGACCGATCTGCACGATTGGGACGGGGACAACGAGTACCACCGGGACTTCGCGCAGTGCGCCGACATCGTCTTCGTCTCGACCAGCGCGCTGCGCGACAAGGCCATCGACTGGATCTTCGCCAGCGGCCGGGCGGAGGTCGTGATCGCGATGGCAGGGGCGGACGGAAGCTATGTGCATGTCCGTGGCGAGGAGCCCGTCCATCTGCCGGCCATCGACATCCCGGGCCGGCCGGTCGTCGACACCAACGGCGCCGGGGACGCGTACGTCGCCGCCTTTCTGACCACTTGGCTGGACGGTCGCTCGTACTACGAAGCCGCGGAGGCGGGCACCATCGCGGGTGCCTGGGCGTGCGGCTCTCGTGGCACTCACACCGACCTGATCACGGCCGAACAGCTGATGCTACTCAGGCGGTAGCTATCTGCTTTAGCCGCGCGTCAGAGGCGGGTGCAGGGTCGCCGCTGGGCCGCGACGGAAGAGCTGGGCCGGGCGGCCGCCGTCGCGGGTCGTGGTGGCGCCGAGCGGGATGACGAAGCCGTCGGTCTTGGTGGCCTTGCGGTGGAAGTTGCGGGGGTCGAGCTGGACGCCCCAGACGGCCTCGTAGATGCCGCGCAGCTCCGAGATGGTGAACTCGTCGGGGCAGAACGCGGCGGCCAGTGGTGAGTACTCGAGCTTGGCCCGGGCCCGTTCGACCGCGTCCGTGAGGATTCGGTGGTGGTCGAACGCGAGCCTGTTCTGGTCGGTCAGCACCTCGTCGACCGTGACCCATTCGGCCGAGGCTGCGTCCGTACCGGCTACTGGTGACGGCAGGTCGGGGACGAGGGCCAGGTAGGTCACGCTGATGACCCGGCCTCTCGGGTCGCGGCCCGGCTCGCCGTACGTCGCGACCTGCTCGAGGTGGATCCGGTCGGACAGCAGGCCGGTCTCCTCTTGGAGCTCACGGCGGGCCGCCTCCTCCAGGTCTTCCTTGGGACGTACGAACCCGCCCGGCAACGCCCACCTGCCCCGGTACGGCGCGATGCCGCGGCGGATCAGCAGCACCTGCAGGGACCCGTCGCGGACGGTCAGGATGACGAGGTCGGCGGCTACCCCCAGCGGCTCGAAGTCCATGACCGAAGACTCTAATCGTCATCTTGACGAAAAGCCATCTCGGGTCTTATCGTCAAAGTGACGACAATGACGATGAGGCCGGCTCGGCGCCGGTCGCGACAGGAGAGCGACTCTGATGGCAGACATCACGCGGTTCCGGTTCATCAGCCACCTGCGGGCGAACCCGACGACGCACGTCCGGCACCTGCGCAACGGGAAGGTGGCGCACGACGGCGCCGGGCAGGCGTTCTGGTTCCGGGCGCTGAACTCGTCGCTGAGCGAGGTACCGATCGATGATCGCGAGCAGCCGCTGCTGTTCCACGGGCGGACGCTCGACTTCCAGGACGTCGTCGTACAGGCCACTGTCACTTACCGGGTGACGGATCCGGCGCTGGCGTCGACGCGGCTGGACTTCGGGATCGATCCGGACACGGGGTTGTGGCGGGCCACTCCGCTGGAGCAGCTTGGTGGGTTGCTGACCGAGTTGGCTCAGCAGACGGCTTTGGATCTGCTGGCCGGCCTGAGTCTGACGCAGGCGTTGTCCGAGGGGATGGCGTCGTTGCGGCTCGCGATGAGCAGTGGGCTGCGTGATGATCAGCGGCTCACTGGGCTGGGGATCGGCGTCGAGGATGTGCGCGTGGTCGCCGTACGGGCTGAGAGTGATGTCGAGCGGGCGCTGCAGACTCCTACCCGGGAGATGGTGCAGCAGGCGGCCGACAAGGCGACGTACGAGCGGCGGGCGATGGCGGTCGAGCGGGAGCGGTCGATCGCGGAGAACGAGCTGCAGAACCAGATCGAGCTGGCTCGGCGCGAAGAGCAGCTGGTGACGCAGAAGGGTCAGAACGAGCGGCAGCGGGCGACCGAGGCGGCTGCCGCTGGGCGGATCGAGGGCGAGGCTTTGGCTGGGCGGCGGCGATTGCTTGCGGCGGCTGATGCTGATGCCAAGCGGGTGCTGGGTGAGGCGGAAGCGGCTGCCGAGAAGGCGCTGCTGGATGCATACGCCGAGCTGGACCAAGGGGTGATCCTCGCTCTGGCCATCAAGCAGGGTGCGCTGCCGGAGATCGGCACGCTGAACCTGACGCCGGATCTGCTCACTCCACTGCTCGCCAAGCTGACCTCCTCCGCCGGGGCCTCCTGATGAGCCTGCCTCCTCGGGCGGTCGTGGTTCACCGGGCGACCGAGCTCACCGAGCTGGTCGCCCGGCACGGGACCCGGCAACAGGCCGGCTTCTTCCTGAACAGTCGGGGGCGGTCGCTCGATGCCTTGGACGATCGGCATGAGGCGCAGCAGAAGGCGTTGGCGGCGGTGTCCGCGGCTCTGCCCTTGGACTGGCGGCGAGCCGTTGCCGAGCGCAACGATCTCGACCGGTTCGTGTTCGGGCCGGAGGATGTGGTGATCGCGGTCGGGCAGGACGGGCTGGTGGCCAACGTGGCGAAGTACCTGGACGGGCAACCGGTGATCGGGGTCAATCCGGAGCCCGGCTGGAATCCCGGCGTGTTGGTGCCGCATGCGCCTTCCGACGTACCGGAGCTGCTGTCTGTACGTTCGGTAGAAGAACGCACGATGGTTGCCGCGCGCACCGATGACGGGCAGAAACTCCTTGCTCTGAACGAGATCTACGTCGGCAACCGGACCCATCAGTCGGCGCGCTACCGCCTGGCGTCGCCTGAGGGTCTTGAAGAACGGCAATCCTCATCTGGCCTACTGATCGGCACCGGAACCGGTTCCACGGGGTGGTGCCGCTCGGCCTGGCAAGAACGCGGAAGCCTGCTCCGCCTCCCCTCACCCACCGACCCATCCCTGTGCTGGTTCGTCCGAGAGGCCTGGCCCTCCCCGGCCACCGGCACCAGCAACACCGAGGGCCTCCTCACTGCCGATCAGTCCCTAACCATCACCGCCGAAGCCGACCTAGTCATCTTCGGCGACGGCATAGAATCCGACACCCTCACCATCACCTGGGGCCAACGCCTAGAGGTCTCCGTAGCCGACATCCACCTAAACCTCGTCCGCTAAGAACTGTCTCGCCCGCCACCAGCCGTCCGCCGGGCCAGCTGGCGGACGACCGCGTCGACGATGTCAGTCACCGTGCGATTGAAAGCGATCGCGGCGTCTGGGGCGTGCCGGCGGGTGAGGTTGACGACCAACTCGAAGAGCTCCAGTTGCTCCTCGTCCTTCCGGATGCCGCCGCCGATCAAGACGCACTCCCAAGGCCGCTCCCGCAGCGCGTTGGTGACAACGGCCTCGATGTCGTCGGAGCCGTCGAGGCCGATCAGACAGTTGGTTGCGTCGATCCCGCTGTCCGCGAACCGCCTCACCGACTCCTCGATCGCGACCGCCACCGGGGTGGGGTCCCAGGGCCCAGGCACCCGGTGGGGATCAAGCCCGATCACAAGCACAGCCGGCTCCGTCACCTTCTGACCATAATCGTGCTTACCTGCGATGCCCACTATCGTGTCCATACCCGTACTAAAGTGGTGATATCAGCACTATAGTGCGGCTATGGACCTCTCTTTGCCGATCAGTGCTGTCGTGCCGACGCTTGATGGGCCGGTTCTCGGTGTTCTGGTTCGGGCGGGGAAGCCGCTCACCGGTCGCAAGGTCCATCAGATGGCGGCGACCGGGAGTGAGAGCGGGACGCGGAAGGTCCTGAACCGGCTGGTTGGGACCGGGCTGGTGATCGCCACCGAGGTCGGCGCCAGCATCCAGTACTCCTTGAACCGCGATCACCTGGCCGCCGGCGCAGTGATCGAGCTGACCGAGTTGCGGCAGGAACTCATCCGGCGGATGCAGGAAAGGATCGAGGGCTGGTCGGTACGGCCGCTTCACGTCAGCCTCTTCGACACAGCCGACGGCGTCGAGCTGCTGGTCGTCCACGACGACGCCGACTCGTCACCGACGTGGGCCGGCCAGCTCGACTCGCTCGCCGATCGGTTCCAGGTTTGGACCGGCAACCACCTGCGACTCACCGACCTGAGCGCCCACGATCTCCAGGAACACCTTGCGATCGGCGACCCGAGCATCACCACCTGGCTCCGCGCCGGCGAGCAGCTGTCGGGCCAGCCCTTCCGCGCCCTCCTCAACACCCTCACCAGCAACCTCGGCGCACGCTGACAATTGCCTGCGGCGAAGTATTTCCCGTGATCTCCACGGAAAGTGATCGGTCGGGTGAGATGTGTGGAGACAACGGTGTCAGGTTCTGCTTAAGGTGCGTTCACCACAACGGCCCTGTCGAGGGAGGGCTGTGGTGCCTTTACCCACCGCCCACAGGGGAGAGACACGCATGCGCAGAACTCGGAACCGATCGAGAACCGCGTTCCGGACCGGGGTCGGCCTGTTCGCCGCCGCCGCGCTGGTGCCGATGGCCTCGCTGACCGCGAGCGCCCGGCCCACCGCCACGCCCGACTCCACCACAGCCAGCACGACCAGTGCCGCCAAGCCGGCGCCGGTGAAGCCGTTCGTGCAGGGGACGCAGACGGTTGCCGCCTACGACTACGACAACGCCATCCACGAGCGCGTCCAGGTCGACGTGCCAGGCGTCGACGGCGACCAGAACGGGATCACCGACCAGATCACCGTCGACATCGTCCGGCCGGGCGAGGCGGCCGCGGCCGGGATCGACGTACCGGTGATCATCCAGGCTTCGCCGTACTACGCGAGCGACCCGAAGTCGTACTTCGACGCCAACGGCACCCGGCAGGTCTTCTCGACCTGGCTGGACAACTACTTCGTGCCGCGCGGCTACGCGTTCGCCTACGTCGACATGCCGGGCACGTTCCGCTCGACCGGCTGCAGCGACGTCGGCGCCGACCTCGAAGTCCGCGGTACCAAGGCCGTCATCGACTGGCTCAACAACCGCGTCCCCGGCCACACCCCCGACGGCGCCGTCGCCAAGGCCGACTGGTCCACCGGCAAGGCCGGCATGATCGGCACGTCCTGGAACGGCACGATCGCGAACTCGGTCGCCAGCACCGGCGTGAAGGGGCTCGAGACGATCGTCCCGATCGCCGCCATCTCCAGCTGGTACGACTACACCCGCAGCAACGGCGTCCCGTACTACGACGAGTACATGGGCTTCCTGCACGACTACGTCAGCAACGACCTCAGCCCGCGCTGCGTGCAGATGACCGGTGAGATCGAGCAGGACTCCGACACCCGCACCGGCAGCTACAGCCGCTGGTGGGACCCGCGCAACTACCGCCTGGACGCCAGGAAGGTGAAGGCGTCGGTCTTCGTCGTCCACGGCCTCGACGACGAGAACGTGAAGACCCGGCAGTTCGGCGAGTGGTGGGACGAGCTCACCAAGCAGGGTGTGCCGCGGAAGATCTTCCTGCACCAGGGCGTGCACCTGGACGGGTTCAGCTTCCGGGACGCGTACGTCGATCAGCTCCACCCCTGGTTCGACTACTGGCTGCAAGGCCTGCAGAACGACATCATGAAGGCCCCGCAGGCGACGATCATGCGGGAGGACGGCAGCTACACCACCGAGTCCCGTTGGCCGACGCCCGGCGCGAAGAGCACCAAGCTCGCGCTGAGCAAGCCGGCCGGCGGCGACACCGGTGGCCTGTCGATCGCGGCGCCGACCAGCGACCCGATCAGCTTCACCGGTACCGACAAGGAGTCGGTCGACAGCGTCGTACTCGACCCGACGACGCCACGGAGCGACCGTGCGGTGTTCGTCAGCAACGACCTCGCCCAGCCGGTGCGCTTGTCCGGTACCGGCAAGGTGGAGGTCCGGGTCAAGGTCAACAAGGTTGCCGCAGGCATCAAAGCCCGCCTGGTCGACTACGGTACGGCGACCCGCTACACCAGCGTCAGCAACATCGCGAACACCCGCACCTGCTGGGGTGACGGCAACGCGCTCGACACCGGCTGCTTCGCCGACACCAAGATCAACACGGCCGTCTCGAACGCCGCCGTCGTGATCCGCACCCTGGCCGACGTCGGCCACTACAAGTCGCTGGACGAGAAGGTCTCGCTGCAGTCCGGCAAGTGGTACGACCTGACCTTCGAGCTCAACGCCGACGACGTGCTGTTCGCCGCCGGCCACCGCCTCGGCCTGGTACTGACCGTCGAACCCGACAACCCGTCCGTACCGTTCACCGGCGCGACCATCACCCTCGACCCGGCCAAGTCGTCGCTGACCCTCCCGCTCGTCGGCGGAACGGCCAGCCTCAACTCCCCGGAGGCCCCGCAAGCGCGGATCGCCGCCACCCAGCTCGCCCAGCCTGAGCCCGAGAAGGACCCCATCAAACTGATGGAACAGTTCGTCGAAGCCTCGCGCTAACAGTGAAGGCCCCGGCAGCCAACCAAAGCTGCCGGGGCCTTCGCCAAAGATCAGTGAGCGTTGGCAGGCGGTTTGGCCAAAGCCGAGTAGGCCGAGACCAGTACCGCCGCGTCGTGCTCCCAGTTGAGTTCGTCACCAGCAGCCCGTACGCCGTCGACGTACCCGGCGTAGTCCGCGATCAACGACCGCACGGCCGCCGCAAGTGAAGCGCCGTCGCCAGGCGTGTACAGCGTGCCCAGATGGTACCGATTGATGACAGCCCGCAATTCAGGCAGATCCGCAGCGACGACCGGCACGCCCGCCCGCACGGCGTGGAACAGTTTGTTCGGCAGCGCGAGCCGGTGGTTCTCGCACGTGTTCGTCAACGTGACAAGGGAAATCCCCGACTCCTGCAGCACCCGGTCGACCTCGTCGATCGACGTCTCCGGCACCTTCTGGACCGGCCCCAGATCGAGCCGGTAGTTCGGATCGACCGACCCCATCAGCAACGTCGGGAACGGCGCCAACAGACGAGCAGCCTCAACCACAGCAGGCAGATCCCGCCCGGCGCCGACGCGACCGGCGTACAGCAGACCGGTCGGCGAAGCAGGCAGAACCGGAGCAACCGAAGAGCGCGGGAACGTGTTCCGGATGACCCGCACATCCGGAAGCCCGCGCTCGCGCAGCCGCTGCGCGATCCCATCGCTGACCGTGAAGACCACAGCAGCCTGACGAGCCAGCCCGAGCTCGAACCGACGCCCACGCACCCGCCACAACGGCGTTGGCCGCCCCGGCAACGCCCGGTCGAACCACAGCTCATGGCTGTCGTAGACCAAGGTCGCCGACCATTGAGAAGCAAACGAAGCGGCGAGCTCCAACGTGTTGAAGTCGTGCGCGTGCACCACGTCGAACGGCTCGAGCGATGCCAGCGACGAAGCAGCCGCAGTACGCCACTGCTTCTCCGTCCGCAGCCGGTGCTCCGGCAGCAGCAGCCACCGGCCGAACCGCTGCACGAGCACCTTCACGCCACGCCGCCCATGCCCGACAGCAGGACCGCTACCACCACGCAGACCGGCCGAGCGGGATACCGACTCGACCGTTGCGCCACCCTCGAGCGTGAAACCCTCCGGCACGTCCCGGCCGACCACGTGGACCACGTGGCCGGCTCCGGTCAGTGCCGCGGCTTCGCGCAGGATGCGCGAGTCCCCGGCGATCGGGGACTGCGCAACCATCAGAACCCGCATGTCACCTTCCGCCGAGGAAGGGCAACAACGCCTCGACGGACTTACGGCCGTCGTGTACCTCACGGATGTACCGCGGCCCCGCGTCGGCGACCTTGCGGGCTTCCTCGCGCTCGGCGACGAGCCGCTCGATCACCTCGGTCAGGTCGTCCGGCGTCGCCTCGACGATCGGCAGATCGGTCGGCAACAGGTCGCGGATGTGGTCCGCGACGTGCCCGACGGTGATCCGGCCGGCCGCCATCGCCTCACAGGCGAAGACACCGTACGAACCGAGCAGCAGCTGGTCGACGACGATGTCCGCGTCCTTGACCATCGCCACCAGCTCCGGGTGCGGAACACCCTGCACCCGCTGGTACTTGATCAGGCCGCGAGCGTCGAGGTCGGTCAGCACCGGGTCGACGAACGCCGAACCCTTCAGCGCGCTCGCCGACGGTGCGTGCAGCACCACCGGCACCTCACGCTCCAGCACCGGCGTCGTGGAGGCCAGCTCGTCCGGGTCGACGACGACCGGCAGCCACTCGCTGCCCTCGACGTACTCGACCAGGTCGGGCGTGGTGACGAACTTGGGCCCGTCGTACCCGGCCAGGTGCTCGCGGAGCAGATCGTTGGCCGCCTGCAGGCGAACCGTCAGCTCGTCGTTGCGATCCGCGAACGGCGAGAACTGGTACCGCGCACGGTGCCGGGCCGGATCACGCACCTCGGAACCGTGGAAGACCAGACCGTGCCGGATCCCGGCCGCGTCGAGCATCGGAACGTCCAGGGTCCACATCTGACCCTTCAGCTGACCGAACATCGGCCGGCCCGCCTCGAACAGCACGTGGGTGACGTTCTGCAGCGCCCACGCGGTCAGCTCCAGCTGCCAGCGCAGGTCGTCGCGGTACTGCTCGAACGTGCCGCTGCGATGCACCTTGAAGTCGAACTTGCCGCTGTTGGTCGACAGCGACTCCGCGGCGATCGACGGGACCTCACGGGTCACGGCGGTCGTCCACAGGTACGCCTGACCGGCGCTGTTCGTCGGCCCGATCAGCAGCCGGCGCCCAGGCGCCTCGGAGTCGACCTCCATCGACGGCTCCAGCTGCTTGCGGCCGAGCATCTCGGTGTAGAGCGCACGCAGGCTGTCGGCCTGGCCACTCCAGGCCGAGGTCTGCTTGTACGCCGGGTCCGCCAGCCGCTCGCGATACGTCTCGGTCCGGCTCAGCAGCAGCTTCGCCTTCTCCGCGAAGCTCGCCGGGTTGGCGGCCTCGAAGTACTCGCCGATGCCATGCCGGGTGACCCATTCCTTCATGCTGGCCATGTCGCTGACCAGCACCGGCAGACCGCCCAGGCTGTACTCGAACAGCTTGTTCGGCATCGCCATCTCGTGGTTCGGCGCCCGCAGCATCGGGATGATGCCGGCGTCGGCCGTGGAGAGGAACGCGGTCACCTCATGCGGCGCGACCGGGGACAGGTAGTGCATCCGGTCCTCGACCCCGAGGCTCTCCGCGAGCTTGCGGAGCACGTCGACGGCCGGCTGCTTCGGCGACGGTACGGCGACCACCGCGAGGTGCACGCCGGGCATGCTCGGCATGGCCTCGATCGCGGTCTCGATCCCGCGGACCGCGGTGATACCGCCGCTGTAAACCAGCAACGGAACCTCGCGCGGCAGCCGGACCTTGGCCCGGATGTCCCGCTCGATCTCGACCACTTCCGGGATGTCCGGGGTGTTCAGGATGACGGTCGGCTTGAGCGGGAGCTTGTGCTCCTTCTCCAGCCGGTCGGCGATCGCAGTGCTGACCGTGATGACCCGGTCGGCCGCACCCATGTACTCGGCCTCGTGCTTGGCCCAGGCAGCGATGAACTTCCGCGTGCGCGGTCCGTACAGCGCGATGCCCGGCACGTACTCGTGCGCGTCGTAGACGACCTTCAGGTCCTTGCCACGCAGCTTCGCGCGGCCGGCGGCACGGGCGGCCACCCCGATCACGTGCATGTCGTGCGCGTGCACGACATCCGGCTCGAGCCGGTCGATCAGGTCGCCGAAGGCGTACTCGTAGTCGAGCGCATCCGGGTGCACCCGGCGCCAGCGAGCCGGCCAGGTCAGCCGGTGCGCCACGCCGTCGTAAGCCCGCCAGCCCGCACGGAACGGCTTGTCGATCACGTTGCCGAGACCCTTGCGCAGCCAGATCCCGCGCCGGGCGGCCTGCCAGCCGCTGCGGCGGACCAGCCGGCCCAGGACGCCGACCTTGTAGGCCAGCGGCCCGGTCTTGCCGGCCTTCCGGGCTCCGATCGCGTGGCCGGAGTCGGCCTTGATCTCCTTGAGCCCGGCCTGCACCCGAAGGCTGCGGGCCCGGTACGCGCGCGGAGTCTTGTAGCCGACGAACGGCGGACGCCATTCGCGGTGCTTCTTCCGCGCGAACTTCTTCTCCTCGCGCAGCGTGAACGGCACCGCGACGCGGACGATCATCGCGCCGTCGAGCATCTCGCGCGACTGCGGTTCACCCCAGCTCGCGACCCCGAGCACAGTCACCTGTACTCCGGCCTGGGCCAGCGCTGCTGCCTCTTTACGGACCCGGCTGTCGTTGGTGACCGCGTTCGCGACGAGCATCACCACCCGAAGTTGCTCCGGGGAACGCGTCACTGGCGGACCGACCTTCCGATCACGATCCGACGGACACCCGCCCAGCGCGCGGCGTCGGTCGCGTCGCGACCGTCCACCAGCACCTGGACGCCCGGCAGCTCGGCCGGGGTCAGCTGCTTGTACTCCGGGTGGTCGGCCTGCAGCACCGCTGCGTCGACCGGCTCGCCCAGGTGGTACGCCGTGAAGCCCAGGCCCTGCAGCTCCTCGTCGGAGTACATCGGGTCGTGCACGAACACCTCGGCGCCACGCGACTTCAGCGCCTCGACGGCCGGGAAGACACCCGAGAACGCGGTCTCCTTCACCGCACCGCGGTAGGAGGCGCCCAGCACGACGACCTTCGCGCCGGCCAGGTCGCCGTACGCGCCCTCGAGCAGACCGATGGTGTACTCCGGCATGTCCAGGTTGGCCTCGCGGGCGGCCCGGACCACGGTGGCCTCCGGGTCGGTCCACAGGTACAGCCGCGGGTAGACCGGGATGCAGTGGCCGCCGACGGCGATGCCGGGACGGTGGATGTGGCTGTACGGCTGCGAGTTCGAGGCCTCGATCACCTGGTGGACGTCGATGCCGTTCTGCGCGGCGAACCGGGCGAACTGGTTGGCCAGGCCGATGTTGACGTCGCGGTAGGTGGTCTCCGCGAGCTTCGCCAGCTCGGACGCCTCGGCCGATCCGAGGTCCCAGACGCCGTTGCCGCGCGGCAAGTCGGCGCGCTCGTCGAAGTCGAGAACGGACTCGTAGAACGAGATGGCGCGCTTGGCGCCTTCCTCGGACAGGCCGCCGACCAGCTTCGGGTACTTGCGCAGGTCCGCGAAGACGCGACCGGTCAGCACCCGCTCGGGCGAGAAGACCAGGTGGAAGTCGCTGCCCTCGGTGAGGCCGGAGACCTCCTCGATCAGCGGCTTCCAGCGGTTGCGGGTGGTGCCGACCGGCAGCGTGGTCTCGTAGCTGACCAGGGTGCCCGGGGTCAGGTGCTGGGCCAGCGAACGGGTCGCGCTCTCCATCCAGCCGAACTCCGGCTCACCGGTCTTCTCGTCCACGAACAGCGGGACCACGATGACGACCGCGTCGGCGCCGGGGATGGCGTCGGCGTAGTCGCTGGTCGCCCGCAGGCGGCCGTCCGCGACCGTCTCGGCCAGCAGCTCGCCCAGGTGAGCCTCACCCGGGAACGGCTCCTTGCCCGCGTTGACCAGGTCGACGAACGCCTGGTTGATGTCGACACCGACGACTTGGTGTCCCTTGGTCGCGAACTGGACCGCGAGCGGCAGTCCGATCTTGCCTAGGGCAACTACTGCGATACGCACGAAAACTCCACTTGGTATGAATCATTCATCGGGGACCTCGCAGGCGCTTCTCCAGTGGGTGCTCAACGCACTTGTAGAGCAAGGCTGAGGCGGCGATCGAGAGCGCCAGCACGCCGGCGTACCAGGTCAGGTTCGACCAGCTGGCCGGAGCGGAAACACCGTGGAACTCACGGATCGCGTAAAGGATGGTGGCGTGGATCAGGTAGAACGAGTACGACCACTGGCCGAGCGCGACCAGTGGCTTGCTGCGCAACAGCGACCGGCCGCCACGCATGTCCCGGGCGGCGACCGACAGGATCAGCAGGCCGTACAGGACGGTCAGGATCTCCTTCTGGGTCAGCGCCAACGTGGTGGCGAAGGGGACCGTCCGGTGCAGGCCGGAGTAGTACAGGGTGTAGAGCCCGGCCGCGAAGATCGCGAACGCCACCGGGAACGGCAGCCAGGGCCGCCAGCCCGACCGCAGCGCGATGGCCAGGCCGATGCCGAACAGGAACGCGACCGAGTGCCACACCGGTTGCGGCAGCGTCGGCAGCGTGTGCGGGTTGTGGAACAGGAGCAGCTTGTACCCCGCGCCGATCACGACCACTGACGCGCACAGGATCAGCCCACCGGCCAGCTTCAGCCGCTGGGTGGCCCGCCAGACGAACGGGAAGTACGCGTAGAAGAAGGCCTCCACCGACAACGTCCAGGACGCCGGGTTACCGGAGTACAGGATCGTCGGGTCGTTGGACCAGCCGTGCAGCAGGACCAGCGACAGCAGCAGAACGCCGATGTCGAACGGCTTGATCCAGCTCATCGCCGGGTCCGGGTGGATCCGGTAGAAGACGAAGACCGCCGCGAGCAGGGCGACCGCGTGGGCCGGCCAGATCCGGGCGAACCGGCGCCGGTAGAACGTCCCGACCTTGGTCCCGGGCTGCGCCGACCAGGTCAGCACGAATCCGGACAGCACGAAGAAGAAGGTGACTCCGGAGGTGCCGTAGGTGAGGAACTTGAAGATCGGCAGCGGAGCGAGGTTCGTCATGTGGTGGGCGAACACGAAGAAGGCCGCCCACCAACGCAGGCCGGTGAGCGACTCGACCCGGGGCAGCCGCTTCTTGGGCGGCTCGTCGGCAGGGCCGGCCACCACCGGCACCGCCGGCTCGTCCTGAGCCGGCGGTGCGGTGGCGATCGGTTCCTGCGACTTCTCTTCGGCTGCCTTCGTCATCGTCCTATCCTGCGGCGAGTGCTGCTACGACCCGGCCGGCGGCCTGACCGTCGCCGTACGGCGCGGCCTGGGCTGCCGTCGGGACCGGCCGGACGGCCAGCTCGGGCAGCTTCGACAGGTCCGTGGTGAGCACGTTCCAGCCGTCTTCGATGGTTTCGGTCCACTCGGTCTCGGTGCGCAGCGTGGTGCACGGCGTACCGAGCAGGAAGGCCTCCTTCTGCAGGCCTCCCGAGTCCGTCACGACGCCGACCGAGCCCAGGACCGCCGCGACCATCTGCGGGTAGGCCAGCGGCTCGGCGGTGTGCAGCGAACCGCCCGGGCGCTCCAGCTTGATGCCGAACTCGGCGCAGCGCGCGACCAGGCGCGGGTGCGCGAGCAGCAGCACCGGGGTGTCCAGCGCGGCCAGGCCGTCGACGATCGCGGCCAGCTGCTCCGGGTCGTCGGTGTTGTCGGCCCGGTGGATGGTGGAGACCAGGTACTCGCCGCGCTTCAGGCCGTCCGGGAGCTCCAGCGGCTGGTCCTTCACCGCGTCGCGAACCCGGAAGCAGACGTCCGTCATGACGTCGCCGACCAGCCGCGAGCGGTCCTTCAGACCCTCGTTGGCCAGGTGACCCATGGCCACCTCGGTCGGCGCCAGCAGGATGTCGGCCGCGTGGTCGGTGAGCACCCGGTTGTGCTCCTCCGGCATCGAGCGGTTGAAGGAGCGCAGGCCGGCCTCGAGGTGCGCGACCGGCAGGTGCATCTTCACCGCCGACAGGGTGCCGGCGAGGGTCGAGTTGGTGTCGCCGTAGACCAGCACCCAGTCCGGGCGGTGCTCGTCCAGGACGGCGTCCATCGCCGACAGCATCGCGCCGGTCTGGACACCGTGGCTGCCCGACCCGACGCCCAGGTGGACGTCGGGGGCCGGGATCTTCAGGTCGGCGAAGAACACGTCGGACATGTTCTTGTCGTAGTGCTGCCCCGTGTGCACGATCACGTGCTCGTGGTCGGTGGCGGCGAACGCCTCCGCGATGGGGGCGAGCTTCACGAACTGCGGGCGGGCGCCCACGACGCTGAGAACCTTCATTACTGCGCGGCTCCAGCGTTGTCGGTGCCCAGGACGCCGTTCACGGCGTCGGTCAGCGCGACCGACTTGCCGTCTTCGGCGGCGGACTGGATGACGGCCTCGGCGACGACGACGGTGGCCAGGCCCTGCTGCAGGGTGACGATGTCGGTCTCCTTGCCCAGGATCGCGTCCCGGAACGCCTCGTGCTCGGCCTTCAGCGGCTCGGGCTTGGCGATCGCGTAGCGGATCATGTCGCCCTCGGAGACACCGCGGAAGTGCGCGACGTCGTCCCAGGCGGTCTGCACGGTGCCGTTGGCG
This sequence comes from Kribbella koreensis, assembly GCF_039525325.1. Taxonomy (NCBI): domain Bacteria; kingdom Bacillati; phylum Actinomycetota; class Actinomycetes; order Propionibacteriales; family Kribbellaceae; genus Kribbella; species Kribbella koreensis. The sequence goes on along the minus strand of NZ_BAAAHK010000004.1, from coordinate 413,673 downwards.
TGGAAGGACAGGTCGGCCGTCAGGGTGTCGGCGATGAACGCGCCGCGCTCACCGGTGACGACGGTCAGCCGCTCCTTCATCGGGGACAGCCAGTTGACCAGGTGGCTGGTCACGGTGCCGTCCTGCAGCTTGCCGGTGACGGCGATCAGGTCCTCGTACTGGCGACCGCTCTTGTGGGCACTCTGCGCGGACACCGACGCGAAGGGCGACTGGGTCACCCAGGCGGTCAGGTCGATGTCGTGGGTGGCCAGGTCGAGCACCACGCCGACGTCGGCGATCCGGGCCGGGAACGGGCCCTGCCGGCGGGTGGTGATCTGGTAGATGTCGCCCAGCTCGCCGTTCTCGAGGCGGACCCGCAGCGCCTGCAGCGCCGGGTTGTACCGCTCGATGTGACCGACGGCGCCGATCACGCCGGCGGCCTCGAAGGCCTTGGCGATCTCAGCTGCCTCGGACGACGAGCCGGCCAGCGGCTTCTCGATCATCGCGTGCACGCCGGCCTCGGCCAGCGCCTTGGCGATCTCGGTGTGGTACTGGGTCGGGACCGCGACCATGCAGTAGTCGATGCCGGCGGCAATGAGCTGCTCGACGTTCTCGTGCACCGGCAGGCCGTTGGCCACACCGTGCTTGTCGCCACCCGGGTCGGCGACGGCGACCAGGTCGACGCCCTCGAGGGAGCCCAGGACGCGGGCGTGGTGCCGGCCCATCATGCCCAGACCGATCAGTCCAGCGCGGAGGTTGGCCATGGTTCACGCACCTGCCTTGGCGACGGTCGCGACCGCGGTCACGATCCGGTTCAGGTCTTCCTCGGACAGCGAGGGGTGGACCGGCAGCGAGAGCACCTCGGCGGCGGCCTTCTCGGTCTCCGGCAGGTCCAGCTCGCGCTGGAACGACGGGAGGCGGTGGTTCGGGATCGGGTAGTAGACGCCGCAGCCGACACCGTGCTCGTTGCGGAGCGCGTCGGCGAAACCGTCGCGGTCGTCGGTGACCCGGATCGTGTACTGGTGGTAGACGTGGGTCGCCTCGGCGGCCACGGTCGGGATCGTCACGCCCTGCAGGTTCGCGTCCAGGAAGGTCGCGTTCTCCTGCCGCTGCTTGGTCCAGCCGCCGACCTTGGTGAGCTGGACGCGGCCGATGGCGGCGTGCAGGTCGGTCATCCGGTTGTTCAGGCCGACGACCTCGTTCTCGTACTGCTTGAGCATGCCCTGGTTGCGGAACAGCCGCATCCGGCGCTCGAGGTCCGCGTTCGCGACCGAGTTCATGCCGCCCTCACCGGACGTCATGTTCTTGGTCGGGTACAGGGAGAACATCGCGAACTCGCCGAAGGTGCCGACCGGCGCGCCGTTCCAGGTCGCGCCGTGCGCCTGCGCGGCGTCCTCGTACAGGTGCAGGCCGTGCTTGGCGGCGATCGCGCCGAGCTCGGTCATGTTGGCCGGGTGGCCGAACAGGTGCACCGGCATGATCGCCTTGGTCTTGTCCGTGATCGCGGCCTCGACGGCGGCCGGGCTCAGGCAGAAGTACGTCGGCTCGATGTCGACGAAGACCGGGGTGGCGCCGGTCAGCGCCACGCTGTTGGCGGTGGCGGCGAAGGTGAACGACGGCACGATGACCTCGTCGCCCGGACCGACACCCGCGGCCAGCAGGCCCAGGTGCAGACCCGAGGTGCCCGAGTTCGTCGCGACGCAGGCTCGGCCGGAGACCAGCGCTGCGCCGAACTCCTGCTCGAAGGCAGCGACCTCAGGACCCTGGGCGAGCATTCCGCTGCGCATCACACGGTCGACTGCCTCCCGCTCCTCCTGCCCGATGATCGGCTTCGCGGCCGGAATCGGCTGCACCATCAGTTCTCCTCCTGGTTTTCGCCGGCCGGCCGCAGCCGTCCGTCGGTTTCGATGTACATCTCGCCCGTCTGCGGGCATTTCCAGTCGCCGTTGCCGACCTCCTGCAACGGAACGCCTGCCTTGCCGACCCACCTGATCCGGCGGGCCGGGACCCCCGCGACCAGCGCGAAGTCTGGCACGTCCTTGGTGACGACCGCACCCGCGGCGACGGTCGCCCAGCGGCCGATCGTGACCGGCGCCACGCAGACCGCGCGAGCGCCGACGGCGCTGCCCGTGCGCAGCGTCACACCGACGGCGTCCCAGTCGGACGCGCTCTTCAGCGTGCCGTCCGGGTTGATCGCGCGCGGGAAGTGATCGTTGGTCAGCACCACCGCGGGCCCGATGAAGACGCCGTCCTCGAGCACGGCCGGCTCGTAGACGAGGGCGTCGTTCTGGACCTTGCAGTTGTCACCCAGCGTCACGCCGGTGCCGATGTAGGCGCCGCGGCCGATGATGCAGTTCTTCCCCAGGACCGCGTTCTCGCGGATCTGGGACAGGTTCCAGACGGACGATCCGTCGCCGATCTGCGCGGTCTCGTCGACATCTGCCGACGCTGCGATCCGGGACGTCACAAGCTCTCCTTCGAGTCAAACCAATCGGTGAGTGCACGGGCGGAACGCCGCCCGTCGTGCAGCTCCGCCACGAAGCCGGGGCCCGCGGCGGCCTGCTCGGCGGCCGCCGTACGGTCGGAGAGCAGGTCGGTGACGACGCTTGCCAGCGAATCGGGATCCGCCTCGACGATCGGCACCTCGCGCCCAGTCAGACTACGCACCCGATCGCGAACCGCCGAACCGACGTAAGAAACGCACAAACGCCCGGCGGCCAGCGCCTCGACCGCCGCGACCCCGTAGAGCCCGATCCGGAGCTGGTCGACAACGATGTCCGCGTCGCCGATCACGGCCGGCATCTGCTGGTGGGTGACGCCGCTGATCCGCCGGTACTCGATCAGGCCGCTGTCCGCGAGCCCGGTCAGCACCTCGTCGATCCGGTCGCTGCCCTTGAGCTGCGCGCTCGACGGGACGTGCACGACGACCGGCCGGTCGGTAGAGAAGAGTGGTCTGGCCGCCCGGGCCCACGGCGCCGGGTCGATCGCGACGGGCAGCCAGCGCGCGGCCGGTACGTCGTCCAGCAGATCGACCGTGGAGACGAACACAGGGACATCCGCTGCATCGACCAGCTCGGCGAACCGGGCTGCCTGCGTCTCCAGCCGGTCGGTCAGCGGGTCGCCCGGGGTGAACGGGGACCAGCGTTCACGCTTGGCGTGACGGCTCGGGAGGCGGATGTCCGAGCCGTGGAAGAGCAGAGCGGGCTTGATGCCGGCGTCCTTGAGCTGCTGGAGCTCGGTGAAGCCGTCCTTCAGGCCGCGGGCGCCGAACAGCGGACGCAGCGACTCCATCAGGACGTGCGTGTACGAGCCCAGGACGTGCTGCTCCTGGGCTCGCTGCCACCGCGGCTGACCGAACCAGACCAGTGGTACGCCGTAGTCGTCCTTGAACTGGAACTGACCCTTGCGGTGGACCGAGAAGCTCACCGCGGAGACACCGTCGATGGTGTCCGCAGCGCGGGCCCAGGCGTAGCCCTGGCCGGCGCTGTTGGTCGGGCCGATGAACAGCCGGACCGGGGTCTCGGCCACCTGCGGGAACTCCGGTAGCTGCGCGTAGCTGTAGCGCAGCCCCTTCAGCCGTCGCCGGACCGCACCCGCGGTCCTGGCGATCGGCGTCGGCAGGTGGTCACGAAGAGTTCGCGCAGTTGTCACCTGCACGTCCACCCCACCAGCCCGGTCAAGCATTTGCTCACTCCTGCCCCGCTCCGACCAGTCGGTCGAGTTCGCGGCGGGCGGCGGGGAGGCCGAGTACGACTGGGGTCTCGGTCCGGACCTGCCCGATCTGCCAGCCGGCCCACACGGATCCGCCGTCGAGGGCGATGATCACGTCGGCCTGGCCGATCGTCTTCATCACGTCGGCGCGGGTGTTCACCCTGCTCCAGTAGGTCTTCGCGAGGTTGTCGGCCTTGCGGTTCTGGGTCAGCTTCTTCACCGGCCCGGCCTTCTTGATTGCCGAAGGCAACATCTTCCCACCGGCCCGACGCAGTTTCCGAGCCCGCCACTGAGCAGCCTTCACAACCCGCTTCGCCCCAGTAGGCCGCGGCTTGGCCACAGGCTTGGGAGCAACCGGAGCAGGCTTCGCCGTGTTGATCGCCTCAGCTTGAGCCGCCTCGTCGCCTGCGGCGACCTCGGCGGGAGACGAAGTGGAGGAAGCGGCGGTGCCACCGGTGGCACCGCCGGACTCGTCGCCTTCGGCGACCTCGTCGGCTTCGGTCGTCGGCGACTCCGCCGCTGCCTCGTCCGTGACCGCTTCGGGCGCAGGCGCCTTGGCTGACTCACTCACACCGGCCGGTACCTCATCAGCTTCCACCGGTGCTTCTACCGGCTCCACCGGCGGTACAACTGCTACCGGCATGCGGCCGGGGCCTACCAGGGTGAAGCTCTTGACGAGGCCGTCGACGGGGCCCGATGGGGGGATCCAGGCGACGACGTCGAGGTCCAGGTTCTCCGGGCTGCCGAGGTCGGCGCGGACGGTGTCGAAGTACGACGGAGGGAGCCGTCGTGTGCTCAGGAGTACGACCTTCATGTCAGACCACCGCCCCAACGCGCTCGCTCAGTGCACTGATCCGCGGGTCCAGCTGCAGGTCGCGGCGGTAGCTGGCGCCGAACTCCCGTGCCTTCGCGCGAATGCCTTCGTCCGCGGTACGTGCCGCGCGGGCCGCCTCGATCAGGGCGTCCGCGATCGTCTGCGGATCCGCCACATCCTTGACCGGGAACCACAACGGATGCCCACGCAGTACGTCGGACGCAGCGTTCATCGGGTCGTGCACCGAGACGATCGGCAACCCGGTCGCCAGGTACTCGAAGACCTTGCCACTGGTCACGTACCGGCCCTTGCCCAGCATCAGCAACTGGACGTCGAACTCGTCGTACGCCTTGGCGATCTCCGCCTTGCCGACCGGGCCCTCGTAGCTGACCTGGTCGTCGGCGGCGTTGTTGATGATGGCGAGCATGTCGGCCCGCGGCTGCGCGTAGTACCCGAGGTAGCCGTGGATCTTGACCTTGGCATCCCGCAGATCGTCGGACTGCTGCTTGGCCAGCTGCCAGCCCTTGACGAAGTCGCCGAGCGGAACCTTCGGCGAGACCGTGCCGACGTAGCCGAAGACCAGCGGACGATCGGTCACCGCGCCGCGGTCCTGCGTCGACGGCACCAGGTCGGGATCGAAGCCGTTCGCGACCGTGTGCATCTTGCCGGCGTGCTCGGGGTAGAGGTCCTTGTGCCAGTCGAGGATCGGGTCGTTGACGAACCAGACCTCCTGCGCGTCCTTGACCAGCTTGCGCTCCCAGCGGGCGGCGCGGCTGTTCGGCTCGTGCAGCCGGTCACCGCTGAAGACGTCCAGCAGCCACGCGTCGCGGTAGTCCATCACGTACGGCACGTCGAACTTCTTGAACAGGTCGTACGCCGCGGCGAACGTGACGTGCGGATTCGCGGTGGCGACCGTCAGGTCGACCTTGTTCGCCTGGTGGATCTGCTCGGCGGCCTTCTCGATCGTGCTGCGCCACGGGCCGTAACCCGTTTCGGGGAAGGGGATCTGGTCGCGCTTGGTGCGCCACTTGCTCCACAGCTTCGGGTTCTGCGCCCGGGACTTCGACCACTTGCGCAGGTCGGCCTCCAGGATCGGCCACTCGAACGGCACCCGGACGATCTCGATGTCGGGGTGGATCCGCTCCTCCAGCGTCAGGTCGGCGCCGGTGAAGCGGTGGAACGTCTCCTTGTCCGCGGTCAGCACGGTGACTTTCCAGCCTTGCTCGGCGAACCGGTTCGCCGTCGCCAGCGCGCGGTAGACGCCGCCGCCTCGGCAGGGCGGGTAGCCCCAGCAGACGTACAGCATGTGTGGGCGGGCCTGGTTCATGCACTTCCTCGCAGCAGGTCTTGGATGGCGTCAGCCATTTCGTCGTACGGCGTCGTCGTCGGCAGGTGGTCGGCGGCCCACTGGAGTGCGCAGTCGCGCAGCTTCTCCAGCTCACCCGGGTCGTCGGTCCACCGGCGCAACGTCTCGGCGGCCTCGGCGACGGTGTCGATCAGCACACCACCGCCGGATTCCTCGATGATCCTCGTCTGCCGGGGCAGCCTGGTGGAGACCACCGGCAGTCCGCTCGCGAGGTACTCGTAGATCTTGGAGGGCATCGCCTCGATGAAGGCCGGGGTGGGCTGGAGCAGCGCGAGGCTGGCCCAGGCTCCCTCGGCGATCCGCCAGGCTTCCGCCGGTGGCTGGCGGCCGTGCAACCGGATCCGGCCGTCGACATCGGGCCGGGTGATCCGGCGTTCCAGCTCGTCGCGATCGGCGCCGGCGACCGGGCCGATCAGGTCCAGCGACCAGCCCGGAGCGGCGGCGATGGTCTCGACCATGTCGAACAGCCCACGGCTCACCCGCAGGTCGCCGACATAGACCACCCGGGGCTCACCGGAAGGCGGTGCCGGGGCCAGAAAAGCCGCGACCGGCTGGTTGGTGACAACCATCCGGTGCTTGGCCTGGTGGGGCGAGAGGTGGGAATCGGCGACGACCGTGAGATCGGCCCCGGCAGCCAGCCGGGTGCTCAGGGCCACCATCAGCCGGGCCGGCAGCCCCACCGGGCCTCTCGCCCAGGCCCGGTCGCGGAGCAACCGGCCGTAGTCCTCGTGCACGTCCGCCACCATCTTGCGGCGGCGGAGCCTGGTGACGAGCCGGGTGATCGGGATCATGTCCGGATCGACGGTGACGACCACCTTGGCGCTGGTGCGCCAGGGCAGTACGGCGGTCCGGGCCAGTCGCTGGACGAGACTGCCCCGGTCACCGGCGTGAACAGTGGCGCCGGCCGGTCCCCCGGCCGGGTCGCCGAGCCCCCACAACTCGACGTTCAGACCACGCTTCCGCAGGGCTGCGGTGATCTTGTGCAGCCGCGCGTCGGCGACGTCGTGGCCGGACGTGATGATGCCCACGTCCGGCACGGGGGTGGATCGCATCGTCAGAAGTCCTCGAGGGTGGCAGCGCTCTTGGCGCTGACCTGCAGGAACTTCGTGTACTCGGCGATCACTTCGTCAGGGGTGCCGCGCATCATCAGCTTGCCGTGGTCGAGCCAGATGGCGTCGTTGCACAGGTCGCGGACGCTGCTCATCGCGTGGCTGACCAGGAACATCGTCCGGCTGTTGGTGACGAGTTCCTTCATCTTGTCGGCCGCCTTCTGCTTGAAGGAGGCGTCACCGGCCGACAGGGCCTCGTCGATCAGCAGGATGTCGGGGTCCATGTGCACGGCGACCGAGAACGCGAGCCGGCTGAACATGCCGGACGAGTACGTCCGCATCGGCATCTCCATGAAGTCGCCCAGCTCGGCGAACGCGGCGATCGCCTCGTAGCGCTCCTGGATCGCCTTGCGGCTCAGACCGGCCGCCAGACCACCGAGGACGACGTTCTCCTTGCCGGACAGGGCGGCGTTGAAGCCGACGCCCAGTGACAGCAGCGTGCTGACCCGGCCGTGCACCTCGATCCGGCCGCTGGTCGGCGGCAGGATGCCGGCCAGCGAACGCATCAGCGTCGACTTGCCGGCGCCGTTCGCGCCGATGATGCCGATCGTGGTGCCGTGGTCGACGTCGAAGGAGACGTTCTGGACCGCCTTGACCTCGCGGACCGCGCGCTCACCGCGGCCCAGCCGGACCAGCGCGCTCTTGAAGGTCGGCACCCGCTCGAACGTGGTCCGGTAGGTGATGGAGACGTCCTGGACCTTGACGGCCGGACCCAGATCTTTGTTCTGCATCGACTTCTTCTCGGCCTCAGAGACGGACAACGAACTCACGCTCCCTCGACATGAAGAACAACGAGCCGATCACGCCGGCCACGACGGCCCAGAACCCGGCGCCGAGCCACATCTTCAGCTCCGGCACGTCGCCGCGGACCAGCAGGTCGGTCCAGCCACCGATCAGGGAGTACAGCGGGTTGTACTGGATGAAGCCCTTGAACTTGGCCGGCGCCTGGTCGGCGTACCAGAGCACGGGCGACAGGTAGAGCCAGATCCGGACGAAGTAGGGCAGGAAGCTGGTGGTGTCGCGGAAGTACACCTGCAGCGCGCCGAAGATCATTCCCATGCCGGCCGCGAAGACGGTCAGGCAGATCAGGAAGACCGGCGCCAGCAACATCGCCCAGTGCCACTTCTGGCCGGTGACCAGGTGGATGCCGAGGTACACGACCATCGTCGGCAGGAACCGGAAGAACGCGGTCCGCAACGCGGCCAGCGGCAGCAGCATCCGCGGGAACGACATGTTCATCAGCAGCTTGCCGCCGCCGACGACGCTGGCCGCGCCGGACAGCATCGCGCTGGAGAAGTAGTAGAAGACGAAGAGGCCACCACACATATGAGCGAACCGCGCGCCGGCGTCGTCCTTGGCGGCACCGCCCGCGATGATGTCGACGAGCAGGTAGTACACAGCGGCCAGCAGCAGCGGGTTCAGGACCAGCCATACCTGACCGAAGAAGGTGTTCGTGTTCGCCGCCCGGATGCCCGTCCGGGACATCTCGGCCGCGAACTCACGGCGCTCCCACAGTGCCTTGAAATAAGGCCGCAGGGGCGGTAGGCCCACCTTGTGCGGTTCGTACACATGCACCGACGGGTTGAACTCCTCGTCGACGCTAGTCGCGTTCATTCAGGCGACGCCTCTCTGGGGACGGTCGTAGTCATCGAATTCCGAACGGGTCCACGGCGAAGGGGCCACGCAAACCGGAAGCAGAGTAGCGGATTGGCGTCGGGACCGACGACACAGCGTGCCTCCTGAGTGAGCAGCGACGCACAGACGGCTACCGAACGTCGCAACCGACCGAGGAGTTACCTCCGCCGATCGTTATCTGGAATATACATTTGACTCCACATGCGAAGCCAATCAACGTACCGCCGCTGCGCTCGCAAACGTAATCGACGCAACAGAATTGACCTCGTTCAGAGGTTCTGCCGGCCCTCGTTCAGAAGAGGTGGCTGACCGACCTGTACGCCGGAACCGAGGCCAGCAAGGGCCGTCGGGTGGTGGAGGTCACGGCAGTACCGGTGGGATCCACCCAGGGCCCGGCTGCCGTGGACAGCCTCACCATCCACGGAAGCTCGTCCGGCACTGCATGGATCCCACCGGAGACCCGGGGGCCCGGCACACCGTCTCCAGGGGCGGAGGTGGTCCGGGCACGAGCCGAGTGCACCGGCACGATGACCAGGGCGGCGGTCATCGCACCATGGCCGAAGGCCCGGCGATGATGCCTGGGCAGTACCTGACGCAGTTGCTGCGACACGGTGTCTCCTCCTCATCGGCCTCACGATGGAGTTGCACAGTTTGTACACCCTCCGGCACAGCGGGTGATGGCACGGAAGTGCGAGGGCACCGATACGCCGGGATCGAGACCCAACCGAAACGGCGTTCGCTGACGGGAAAGCGAACTGGGGCCAGAATTGGAACAGCAGCCCGGCGGCGCTCAGGTGGTCCGTCGCCGGGCTGCTGGACCTCAATTCTCGCTCACAACTGCGCAGAAATGGTGGCCAGATGGTGACACGGCACAAGAATGCTGACAGCTCAACAATTATCGCTCGGTGCAGTCGCCGGGATACGGACAGTGCCGATCGGATTTCGGCGTTCGTTCTACGCTGGTGCGGCGGTAGCCGACGGTGAGCGCGCTCGGGAGGGAAGGCAGGGTCATGAGCTCTACCGACACGGAGCGTGCCGACCATTTACGGGTGCTCGGCCTGAACGACGACGAGATCCGGGTCTACCAGCATCTGCTGCGGGCCGGGCCGGCGTCGATCACCGAACTGGACGAGGCGGTACCGGGTCAGGCGGTCGGCATCGACGCGACCCTCGGCGGGCTGGTCCAGGCCGGCCTGGCACGCCGATCGGGGTCGGACCACTCGAGGTTCCTTCCGGTGCCTCCTGACGCCGGTCTGGAGGCGCTGACGCTGCGCCGGGAGTCGGAGCTCAAGCAGGCCCGGATCGAGGTCCTGAACGCGTACGACGAGTTCCGCCGGACCGTCCACAACGAGGCGACCACGCACCTGATCGAGGTGGTCAGCGGGACGGCGATCGTCGAGCGGATCAACCAGATCAAGGGCAGCGCGCAACGCGAGATCCTGGCGATCGACTCCCCGCCGTACTTCCTCGGCGCGGGGCCGAACCAGATGGAGATCGAGCAGCTCAATCGCGGCGTCACGTACCGGGTGGTCTACTCGCCGGAGTCGGTCGAGGTGCCCGGGTACCTGACCGAGAACATCCTGCCCTGCGTGGAGGCCGGCGAGCAGGCGCGGGTGCTGCCCGACGTACCGGCCAAGCTGACGATCATCGACGGTTCGATCGCGTACGTGTCGATGTCGGTGCGCGACACCGACGTGAACCGGTCTCTGCTGATCATGCGGCCGAGCAGCCTGCTGACCGCGCTGATCGGGATGTTCGAGCTCTGCTGGCGCAACGCGTTGCCCCTGCACGCGTCCGTCGGCACCGAGGACGACCGGCTGGAACCGATCGAGCGCCGCCTGCTGGCCCTGCTGGCGACAGGGGCGGCCGACGACACGATCGCGCGCACGCTGGGCATCAGCCGCCGGACCTTCTTCCGGTACCTCGAACGCCTGATGAACCGGACAGGCGCCAGCACCCGCTTCCAGCTGGCCCTGCACGCCGCCCGCGAGAACTGGCTCTAGCGGCAACCCGAGGTGGCGAGCCCACATCTTGTGGGCTTGAACAACAAACGGTGGGCTTGAACAGGGCATACCTTGTTCAAGCCCACCGTTGCCTGTCCGAGCCCACAAGATGTGGGCTTGTCACAGCTAGCGGGCCTTGGTGAACTCCTTGGCGACGACCTCGGCGATCTGCGCCGTGTTGAGGGCGGCGCCCTTGCGGAGGTTGTCGCCGCAGACGAAGAGTTCGAGTGCCTGCGGGTCGTCGAGCGAGCGGCGGATCCGGCCGACCCAGGTCGGGTCGGTGCCGACGACGTCCGCCGGGGTCGGGAACTCGCCCTCGGCCGGGTTGTCGAAGACCAGTACGCCCGGGGCGTCGCGGAGTACGTCGCGAGCCTCGTCGACGTCGACCACCTGGCTGAAGCGCGCGTGCACCGACAGCGAGTGGGTCGTGATGACCGGCACCCGGACGCAGGTCGCGGAGACCTTCAGATCCGGCAGGTTGAGGATCTTGCGCGACTCGTTGCGGACCTTGAGCTCCTCCGACGACCAGCCGTCGTCCTTGAGCGAGCCGGCCCACGGCACCACGTTCATCGCCAGCGGCGCCGGGAACGGGCCGAGCGCGTTGCCGATCACGCGGCGGACATCGCCCGGCGTCGTGCCGAGCTCGCGATTGCCGGCCACCTTCATCAGCTGGTCGTAGAGAGCGTCGATGCCTTCCTGCCCAGCGCCGGACGCGGCCTGGTACGACGCCACGATCAGCTGCTCGAGCTCGTACCGGTGGTGCAGCGCGCCCATCGCGACGATCATCGACAGCGTCGTGCAGTTGGGGTTGGAGATGATCCCCTTCGGCCGGTTACGGGCCGCCTCGGCGTTCACCTCGGGCACCACCAGCGGTACGTCGGGGTCCATCCGGAACGCACCGGAGTTGTCCACCACGACGGCGCCCTTGGACGCGGCGATCGGGGCCCAGTGCGCCGACACCTCGTCCGGTACGTCGAACATCGCCACGTCGATGCCGTCGAAGGCGTCGGCACTGATCGCGACGACCTCGACCTCCTCGCCGCGGACCTTCAGCCGTTTGCCTGCGGAGCGCTCGGAAGCGATCAGCCGGATCTCGCCCCAGACGTTCTCTCTGGTGGAGAGCAGGGTGAGCATCACCGTGCCGACGGCGCCGGTCGCGCCGACCACCGCCAGCGAAGGGAGCCCCGTCCGGTCTTCGGTCTGATCGAGAGTTGCGCTCACAGGTGTCACCGTCCAGTTCCTCCGTACACGACAGCTTGGGTGTGCTCGTCGTCCAGGTCGAATGCAGTGTGCGCCGCTGTGACGGCCACGTCCACCAGGTTCTCGTCGACGACCACCGAGATCCGGATTTCGGATGTCGAGATCATCTCGATGTTCACGCCGACCTCGGCCAGCGCGGAGAAGAACTTCGCCGAAACACCGGGGTGCGAGCGCATCCCGACGCCGACGACGGAGATCTTGCCGATCTGGTCGTCGTACAGCAACGACTCGTAGCCGACCTCGTCCTTCAGCCGGGCCAGCGCGGACATCGCCCGGGCGCCGTCGACGCGCGGCAGCGTGAACGAGATGTCGGTCCGGTTGGTGGCGACCGCCGACACGTTCTGCACGATCATGTCGATGTTGGTCTCGGCGCCGGCCACGGTCTCGAAGATCCGGGCCGCCTCACCCGGCTTGTCCGGCACCCCGACGACCGTGATCTTGGCCTCGTTGCGGTCCTGGACCACGCCGGAGATGATCGCCTGTTCCATGTCTGTCAGTTCCTTCGCATCGACAACCCAGGTGCCTTCCTTCTGGGAGAAGGAAGAGCGCACGTGGACGGGGACGTTGTAGCGCCGCGCGTACTCGACGCAGCGCAGGTGCAGCACCTTGGCGCCGCAGGCGGCCATCTCGAGCATCTCCTCGTAGGAGATCTTCGGGATCTGCTTCGCGGCCGGCACGATCCGCGGGTCCGCGGTGAAGATGCCGTCCACGTCGGTGTAGATCTCGCAGTAGTCCGCCTCCAGCGCGGCGGCCAGTGCGACCGCGGTGGTGTCGGAGGCGCCGCGGCCCATCGTGGTGATGTCCTTGGTGTCCTGCGCGACGCCCTGGAAGCCGGCCACGATCGCGACGTGACCCTCGCCGAGGGCCTCCTCGATCCGGCCCGGTGTGATGTCGATGATCCGGGCGTTGCCGTGCCGCGAGGTGGTGATCACGCCGGCCTGCGAGCCGGTGAAGCTCCTCGCCTCGTAGCCGAGGTTGGCGATCGCCATCGCCAGCAGCGCGGCGGAGATCCGCTCACCCGAGGTGAGCAGCATGTCCAGCTCGCGCGGTGGTGGCAGCGGTGAGACCTGTTTGGCCAGGTCCATCAGTTCGTCGGTGGTGTCGCCCATCGCGGAGATCACCACCACGACGTCGTTCCCGGCCTTCTTCGTCGCGACGATCCGTTGGGCCACGCGCTTGATGCAATCGGCGTCAGCGACCGAAGAACCGCCGTACTTGTGCACGACGCGTCCCACAGAGTCTCCTCATAGCTTGAATCCCCAGCGGTACTGCGCTGGTTGCGGTACGCCGTGCTGCGCTGCACCGGGCGTAGTCGTTCGACTCATTCTAGCCGTGATCTGTTCGTTGCCTACGGGCCGACCACCGACTGGTCCGGCCGTCCTGCGGCGCGCCGACCGGCCCGGAGGAACACCAGCCGCCCGGGCGGCGGACCGTAACCCTTCCGCCGGAACAGACCTGTTGCTTATATAAGTGGGGGGTGAAATAGTCGGACGATGCACGCCTTCGACATCCTCGGCGATCCGGTCCGCCGCCGGATCCTGGAACTCCTCGCCGACGGCGAACTCCCAGCCGGCCAGATCGCCGCCACGATCGGCGAAGAGTTCGGCATCTCCCAACCAGCCGTCTCCCAGCATCTCCGAGTACTCCGCGACAACGGCTTCGCCACCGTCACCGTCGCCGGCACCCGCCGCCTCTACGCCGTCAACCCGGTCCCCCTCCAGGAAATCGACACCTGGCTCGACCGCTACCGCCAGTTCTGGACCAACCGCCTCGACGCCCTGGACACCGAACTCCGCCGCGGCCGCCACAGCCGAAAGGACCCCGGCAATGCCTGATCTCTTCGGCCCCACAGAGCGAACCGTCACGCGCTCCGGCGAGCGTCGTACCGTCCGCCTGCAACGCCCGTACGCCGCAACGCCGACGGAACTGTGGTCAGCCTGCACCGAGCCGGAGCGAGTAGCCCGCTGGATCGGCGACCTCACCGGCCATCGCGCGACCGGCGGCGATGTGCAGTTGCGGATGACGGCCGACGAGACGGTCGTACTGCGTATCGAAGCGTGCGACGAACCCCGTCGGCTACAAGCCACGTGGTCCACCCCCGGCGAGCCGGACTCGCGGATCGAGCTGACCCTCGAAGCGCACGGCGACGTCACGGTACTGACCTTGGAGCATTCGCTCCTCAGTGATGAGCAGGCCGCCGGGAAGGGCCTCGGGTGGGAGGACTTTCTCAACCGCTTGCATGAGCTCCTGGCTGGGCGCGAACCGGCGGCCGTGTCCTGGGACGACGCCGAGCGAACCCTTGGACCGGTCTGGCGGGCCCTGGTCTGAGCGGTGCTACACAGCCTCTTGAAGCAGCCCGGCCTCTACGGGCGCCTCTGTCGGCTGGTGGGGTGGGATGTGTAGGAGGGAGATCGCCGCGGCCAGAGTAAGTACGGCGGCCATTACCCAGACGTAGCGGACGCCGAATGTTTCGACGACCAGGCCTGCGACTGCGGAGCCGATGGCGCCGCCTGCCATGCCGGCGCTGCCCATCCAGCCGAATACCTCGGTCTTGACTGAGGAAGGGGTCATCGCGCCGAGCCGCTCGTACAGGGCGCCGACAGTGGGTGCCAGTGCGAGACCGGACAGGAACAGGGCGATCCCCAGCGATACAGGCGACCAGGTAGCGAAGACGCAGAGCAGCATGCCGGCCGAGACGAGCACTGCTCGCCGCCAGACATACGAGCTGCGCCGGGCGGGCAGTGCGCCGACCAGGACGCCACCTGCGAGGCTGCCGACCGCCCAGACCGTCTCCAGCACACCCGCGATCAGCCGATTGCCATGCGCGTCGGCGAAGGCGACGATGCCGAGCGAGACCGACGCGAAAGCCGTTACACAGAAGGCGAAGGAGACGATCATCGGCAGCCGGTGGCGGTGCCAGAGCAACTGCGGAGCCGTCAGCCGCGCGCCCTTCGACTCGTCATGCGGAGCCCCCGGAGTCTGGAGCAACCCGAACCACCAGATGGTGATCGCAGCCGCCACAGCCGCACCCAGTACGCCGGCCCGCGGGCTGGCGAAGCTGACCACCAGCGCCCCCGCCATCGGCCCGATCGCGAACAGCACCTCCGCCGCCGTCGCATCCAGCGCATAGACCGCCCGCAGCCGCGACCCCTGAACGATGCGAGGCCAGGCGGCTCGCATGATCGCCGTAACCGGCGCCACGAACGCACCGGCGAGACCGGAGAGCACCGGCATCACGCGGTACCAGTCGGCGGGCATCAGACCGAGGACAGCCATCACCACACCCCAGGCCACCCCCACGGCGATCACGATTCCCCGGCCGCCACGACGGTCGGCCACCCGGGTCCAGATCGGGCCGCCGACGGCCATCCCCACGGAGTACGCGCCGGCGACCACACCGGCCCAGCCGAAGTTGCCCGCCGCATCTTTCGCCAGGAACGAGAGCGGCACGAGGGAAGCAATCACCGGGAGCCTGGCGAAGGTCGCCGAGGTCAGCAGGGCGAAGACGCCCGGCGTCCGCCAGAGCGCGCGATATGCCGTCAGGTCCATAACCCGCATTCTGTCCTGTCACAGCGGCGGAGCGCCTCGGGATTTCTCCCTATTCGAGGCTGTTCGCTTCCTCAGAGAGTATGCGAACATATGTTCGTGCCCGACGGCGAAGCGACGATCCTGCATGCCGACCTGGACGCCTTTTACGCGTCGGTCGAGCAGCGGGACGACCCACGCCTGCGCGGCCGTCCGGTGATCGTCGGCGCCGGTGTCGTGCTCGCCTGCAGCTACGAGGCGAAGGCCTACGGGGTCCGTACCGCGATGAACGGCGGCCAGGCGTACCGGCGTTGTCCCCAGGCGATCGTGGTGCAGCCGCGGATGTCGGCGTACTCCGAGGCGTCGAAGGCCGTTTTCGCCGTCTTCGAGAACACCACCCCGCTGGTCGAGGGGCTGTCCATCGACGAGGCGTTCCTGGACGTCGGCGGGCTGCGCAAGATCGCCGGTACGCCGCTGGAGATCGCCCGGCGGTTGCGTTCCGAAGTACTGGCCGAGGTCGGGTTGCCGATCACCGTCGGGATCGCGCGGACCAAGTTCCTGGCGAAGGTGGCGAGTGGGGTCGCGAAGCCGGACGGGCTGTTACTCGTACCGCCCGACCGTGAGCTGGAGTTCCTGCATCCGCTGGCGGTCGAGCGACTCTGGGGCGTCGGCGAGGTGACCGCGGAGAAGCTGCGCAATCGCGGGCTGACGAAGGTGGGCGACGTCGCGATCCTGCCCGAGGCGGCGCTGGTCGCGATGCTCGGGCGAGCGTCGGGACGGCATCTGCATGCGCTGGCGCACAACCGGGATCCGCGGCCGATCGAGGTCGGCCGGCGCCGGCGGTCGATCGGGTCGCAGCGGGCGCTCGGGCGCTCGCCCAAGTCGGCCGAGACGCTGGACGCGGTACTGGCCGGGCTGGTCGATCGGGTCACCCGCCGGATGCGGTCGGCCGGGCGGGCCGGGCGCACCGTCACCTTGCGGCTGCGGTTCGACGACTTCACTCGCGCGACCCGCTCACATACGTTGCCTCAGGCAACTGGTCAGACGCGGGCGATCCTGATCACCGCCCGCTCACTGATGGCGACGGCCCGGCCGATGATCGAGAAGCAGGGCATCACGATGGTCGGAATCTCGGTCGGCAACCTGGAGAGCGAGGCCAGCCTGCAGCTGGCATTGCCCTTCGACAAGGCCGCGAACGACGAGCTCGACTCGGCCCTCGACGGCGTCCGCGACAGATTCGGCATCAACGCCGTCACCCGCGGCAATCAACTCGGCCGCGACCAGGGCCTCACGGTGCCGATGCTGCCCGACTAGCCTCGACCGGCTTCAGGGGCGCGGGTAGCCGATCTCGGCGATGTCGTCCTTGAGGTCCTTGAGCATCACCTCGGGATTGAGCGCGGTGACGATCTCCTCGGTGAGCGGCATCAGGGCGTAGACATGCGCGACCGCGTCGAGCTCCAGGGCGACGTCGTAGTACGACTCGGCGAAGGTCAGGTAGGCCTCGGGCCGCCCGTTGGCGATCAGGTCGAACAGCCAGTCGGCGCCGTCCTTGTCCACCCCTTCGACCGGTCCGCACAACCAGCGGTCGTCGGCGGGAGTACGCCAGAAGCAAACGGTCACCGAGCGATTGCCCTGGTCGTCGGTGAAGGACGGCTCGTCCAGCGCCGGCGCGAGCTCGTCGGGAACCCCGATGAAGAGGCCGGGCCAGGTTTCCTTGCCCGGCCGGCCCCAGGGCGAGATCGGTGAGTCGTGATCGAAGCCCTGCGCGATGACACCGTCGGGCGAGAACACGATCGAGTAGTCGTCGCCCGTGCCGCTCCGCATCAACGCCGCCTCGTCGGTCGGCGACCACTGCGCATCGAAGGAGTAGATCCGGTACTCCGGCTCGGGGCTGAGCACGGCGTCCAGCATCGCGAGGGCGCGACTGATCCGGCGGACCTTGTCGACGTCGGGCAGCCGGCCGAGCAGTTCGTAAACGGACACCCGGACATTCAATCGGTTCGCGGCCCCGATCGCGAGGCCGTCGCGCCGACCTGTGGACAACCCACGCCGGCCGGGAATATCTCCACGGACGGCGCGCTTATCGCGGGAGAACGGTCGTTTTCATTGGTCGAGAGGGATGACTGGCATGGCTGCCGACAAGACTTTTCCGTTGAACCTGTTCGGGATCGCGTTCGGCTTGTCCGGGCTGGCCGGGACCTGGACCGCGGCCGGCGAGAAGCTCGGTCTCGATGCCGCCGTAGCGAACGCGTTCTGGATCCTTGCGGCCGGTGCCTGGGCGATCAGCGTTGTCCGGTACCTGCTCGGCGCCCGTACCCTGCGGCAGATCGTGAAGGACCTGGGGCATCCCGTCCTCGGCCCGTTCGCGGCGCTGGTCCCGGCGAGCGGAATGCTGCTCGGGGCGAGACTCGGCCACTACGCGCCGACAGCCGGCAAGACCGTCGTGGTGATCATGTTCGTACTGAGCATCGCCATCGCGACTCTCTTCGTCCGGCATTTGATGCTCGGTGGGCTCGACGTCGACAAGCTGCACCCTGGGTACTTGCTGCCGACGGTGGCGGCCGGGCTGATCGGCGGTCAGAGCCTCGCGACGGTGGGGCTGCACTCGGTGGGCATCGCCTCCTTCGCGGTCGGCATCCTGATGTGGCTGCTGCTCGGCGCCGCCCTCACGGCCCGGCTGGCCTTCCGGCCTTCGTTGCCTACGGCACTCATTCCGACGATCGCGATCTTCGCCGCGCCGCCGGCCGTCGGCGGTAACGCCTGGTTCGCGTTGTCCGGTCGCGCCGATCTCTTCCAGCACGCGCTTCTGGGCAGCTTCGTGCTGCTGATCCTGGTTCAGCTGGCGCTGATTCCGACGTACGCGAAGCTGCCGTTCGGGTTGGGTTTCTGGGCGCTGACCTTCACGACGGCCGCGAGCGGGACGTACGGCATCCATTGGCTGACCGCGTCGGGGGTCGCGCTGGGTGGGGTGTGGACGGCCGCCGTGCTGGCCGCCGTCACCTTGCTGATCGGCTGGATCGCGGTCCGTTCGATCGTCTTCGTGACCGCCAACCACCGCAAGACAGCGTTGGAGCCGGTCGCGGCGCGCTGAGAGGGCTAGCCTTCGAGCTGGGAGGAACTTCCCACCAGTAGGTCCGGAATGCCTGCACGAGTCCGGAGGCTGCACAGTTCATGGTCGCTCGCAAAGCATTCCCGTTCCCGTTGTTCGGCATCGCGTTCGGTCTGTCCGGCCTGGCCGGGACGTGGACCGTCGCGGCCGACGCTCTGCACTTCACCATCGGCATCGCCAACGCCTTGTGGATCGTTGCCGCAGGCGCCTGGTTGATCAGCCTCGTCCGGTACGGGCTCGGGGCTCGTACCGTGCGTCAGGTGCTGGCCGATGTCCATCACCCGGTGCAGGGCGTCTTCGTCGCGCTGATCCCCGCCAGCGGGTTGCTGCTCGGCGCGCGGCTGAGCCAGTACTGGTCGGTCGCCGGCAAGATGGTCGTGGTGACCATGGCGGTGCTGACGGCAGTACTGGCCGCGTACTTCGTGCACCGGCTGATGCTCGGTGGGCTCGAACTCGATCAGATCCACCCGGCGTACTTGCTGCCGACGGTCGCGATCACCTTCATCGGCGGCCAGACGCTGGCGACTGTAGGACTGCACGAGCTCGGCTTCGCGTCGTTCGGCGTCGGCGTGCTGCTGTGGCTGGTGGTCGGCGCTGCGATCACCGTCCGGCTCGCAACCCGGCCGCTGCTACCGGCGCCGCTGATCCCGACATTCGCCGTCTACGCGGCGCCACCCGCCGTCGGTGGCAATGCCTATTTCGCCCTGACCGGCCACCCCGACGCCTTCCAGCACGCCTGGCTGGGCACCTTCGTCCTGTTCCTGCTGGTCCAGCTCGCGCTGATCCCGACCATCGCGAAGCTCCCGTTCGCGCTGACCTTCTGGACGATGACCTTCACCACCGCGGCCGCCGGTACCTACGGCATCCACTGGCTGGTCGCAACGGACGCACCGCTCCGCGACCTGTGGACCATCGTCATCCTCGCTCTGGTGACCCTGTGGATCGGCTGGGTCGCGGTCCGCTCGATCCTTCTCGTCGTCGGTCAGCACCGCCAGACGCCTGCGCCGGCCCGCTGAGCGGATCACCTACCGGCTCGCGACAACGCCCGGCCTTCCGCGTTTCCGCGTGGAGGCCGGGCGTTTCGTCGTACCGGGTATCAGCGGCGCTGGACTGCTTCCTCGGCGACCTCGACCAGTTCGCGGTCGGTTGCCTCGGTCTCCGCGTCGTGGGCCGGCTCGAGCCGGTCGTGCGCGATGAGGGACTGGATGGCGCGCAGTACTGCGCTCGCCGCTGCACCCCAGGTGGAGACGTAGGAGAACTGCCACCACCACAGCGCCTCGACGACCCGGCCCTCTTCGTAGTGCGCGAGGCCGTGCACCAGATCGGTCGCGATCGCGGTCAGGTCGTCGGAGAGCCGGTTGACGGTGATCTCCGGCGGAGCGGCGTACGGGTCGAAGACCTCGGCGTACTCGTCGAGACCCTCGAACAGGATCGCCAGCCGGTCGCGCATCGCGTCCAGGTCCGGATCCGGGCCCGCGTCGCTCTCGAACCGCTCCTCCGGGACGAAGTCCTCGAAGGCGCCCAGCCGCCCGCCGGCCAGCAGCAACTGGCTGACCTCGAGCAGCAGGTACGGCAGCGAGGCGAGTCCCTCGTCGACGCCGTCCTCATCGGGCTGCGCGGCGATGTCGCGCACGGAGATGAGGAAGCTCTGCACCTGGTCCGCGATCTGTTCGGCGAATTCCAGCAGGTCCTCGGAATCCGTCGCCAAAGCGCGCTCTGCAATATCGGTTGATTCAGTCATCGATCGATCGTCGCCCTTCAAACGCCCGTCCGAGTGTGACCTCGTCGGCGTACTCGAGGTCACCGCCTACTGGAAGTCCACTAGCCAAACGGGTGACGCGCAACCCCATGGGCCTCAACAACCGGCTCAGGTAGGTTGCAGTCGCCTCACCCTCGAGGTTCGGATCGGTGGCCAGAATGATCTCGGTCACCGCTCCGTCGGCCAGCCGCAGCATCAGTTCCCTGATCCGCAGCTCGTCCGGCCCGATCCCCTCGATCGGCGAGATCGCGCCGCCGAGGACGTGGTAGCGGCCGCGGAACTCGCGGGTCCGCTCGATCGCCACGACGTCCTTGGCCTCCTCGACCACGCAGATCAGCGCGAGGTCGCGACGCGGGTCGCGGCAGATCCGGCACTGCGTCTCCTCGGAGACGTTGCCGCAGATCTCGCAGAACTTGACCTTCTCCTTGACCTGCACGAGCACGTGCGCCAAGCGGCGTACGTCGGTCTCGTCGGTCGAGAGCAGATGGAAGGCAATGCGCTGCGCGGACTTCGGACCGACGCCGGGCAGCCGGCCGAGCTCGTCGATGAGGTCCTGGACGACCCCCTCGTACACGTCAGCCCGGGTTCTGACCGGGTGAACCGGTCGCGTCTGGCTTGCCGAAGCCGATGCTCGGCCGCTCCTGGCCTGCGGGGCCGGCCTGCTCGTCGTCGTCCGCGCCGGCGCCGAACATGCCGTCGAGGCCCGGCAGACCGCCGCCGAGGCCACCGGCCAGCGGGCCCATCGCGTTCGCCGCGAGCTGCTTGGCGTTCTCCGAGGCGTCCCGGACCGCGGCGACGACCAGGTCGGCCAGCGTCTCGGTGTCGTCGGGGTCCACGGCCTGCGGGTTGATCGTCAGGCTGAGCAGCTCACCGGTGCCGGAGACCAGCGCGGTCACCAGCCCACCGCCGGCACTGCCCTCGACCTCCTGGCTCTCCAGGTTGGCCTGCGCCTCCATCAACTGGCTCTGCATGGCTTGTGCCTGGGCCAGCAGGTTGGACATGTCGAACCCACCAGCGCCCTGCGAACCGCCACCGTCGAACACCGCGATCTCCCGTCCGAGCTGCTTCCCAGTTCCACTTGCTCCCCGAGCCTAGCCGGTCGCTGCGACAACCCGGCGTCCCGGTGGAAACCGATGAGTCTCCCAAGCCTTCTCCACAAGTTGTGGACACCTTTATCCACAGCCTGTGGACGACTGTCCTGCCAGAGCCTGACCGTTCACTCGCCCACTGTGGATGAACAAGCCCCAACCTGTGAATTCGAAAAGAGTTCACTTCCCACCCCTTGGCGCAGGGTGGAACGAGTGGTCGGGTCAGTTGGTTTCTTCGCTGATGATCTGAGCGCCCAGCGTCTCGGCCAGCAGATCGGTGTGGCTGCGAGAGTCCTCTTCGAGCACGATGTCGTCCTCGCCGATGGCCTCCGCCTCCTCCTCAGGAGTCAACGGCACCTCATGAACCGGTACTTCGGCAGCCCGCCGACTCTGTTCAGCCGCCACCGCGGCCTCAGCCGCCCGCCGCTTACTGGCCGCCTGCTCTCGCCGATCCTCCGAAGCCTCAGGCGTCGCAGCCGGCGCCGGAGGCCCACCCGCCTGCTGATCCCCTTGCAACCCACCCTGCTCAGCCCCCGCCGGCGTCACCTGCACGGCGACTGCCGGTCCTCCGACACTCGCCTGCGCACTCGAGGCCGCGTCCGACGCGCGCAAGGCGGTAGCCACCGCACCGTCGCCACTAGCCGCGACAGCTACAGACCCATCGCCCCCAGCACCCTGCGAACCGCCAGCCCCGTAACCGCCAGCTCCACCGTTCCCACCCGGACCGCCCGCCCCGCCAGCGCCCGCTCCGGGACCGCCCGCTCCCGGACCGCCTGCCCCCGGACCGCCTACGCCTGAGCCGCCTGCTCCCTGGCTGCCTGCACCAGCGCCAGTGCCGCCTGCACCGGGGCCACCGGGGCCACCGGGGCCACCGGGGCCCTGGCTACCTGCTCCGGAGCCTTGCAGGCTGCCCGAAGCACCGGCACCCGGAGCCTGCTGCACGCCACCCGCGCCTGCTGCATTTCCGCCCGGGCCAGCGCCCTGGGCGTTCCCGCCGGGTGCGTTCGCGCCCGGGGCTGCGGTGTGTGCGTTCGTAGTACCGGCGGTTGGGGCATCCCAGGATGAGGGTGGTGGGGAGCTTGGGGGTGGTGCTGCGGGCGGGGTGGCGCCTGGGTCGCTTGAGGGGTCGACGACGGCTTCGATGCGGCGGTTGAGGCCGATCGTGTCGATCATCGCCTGCTGCAGAATCTCGTCGCTGCCCGATCGCGCGAAGCTCTCCCGCGCACCGGCATTCACCAGGCCAAGTGTCAGCGTCTGCTCATCAATCGCGATGACCTGAGCGTTCTGACTCAGCATGATCCAAGCGAATCGCCGCTTGGCCTTCACCGCCTCAAGAATCTCCGGCCACAACCGCCGAACATCAATCAACCCAACAGACCCCGAGGAAGTCCCCGCAGCCGCAGGCCCACCCCCACGCCCAGCCGGCGCCGGCGCAGTACCCGAAGCCGGCGCAGCAGGAGCTGCCTGCGCAGGTGCGCTAGCCGGCGCCTGACCACCAGGTGCTGCAACCTGCGCGGAACGATCGCTCTGTGCGGGAGCCGCCACAGGCTCATCCCCCCACGCACCAGACCGCGAACCGGTGTTATCCACCGGCGCAGCCGCGCCATCCTGCGCCGCCCCCGCCGGAGCACTGCCTGGCCCGGGCACACCGCCTTGCCCCGGCCCTGCCGGAGCAGTGCCTTGCGCCGCCCCTGCCGGTGCGCTCGCGTGCCCGGCCCCTGCCGGGGTCCCGGCCGCCGACGAGCCACCTGGCACCGTCGATGCCTGTCCCTGCCCAGCGCCCGACTGCTCCTGAGCCTGCGCCGATCCGCCTGGCTCACCACCCTGCTGCGAGCCAGCCGCCGCGGTCTGCTGCGCAGCAGCAGCCGGACTCGCCACCTGGGACGCCGCTGGCTGGCCTCCACCCTGAGCGGCTTGCAAAGGCGAACCCTGGCTTCCAACCGGTGCTCCCTGCGGAGCGGCGGCGTGGGTCGGAGGGCCGGCCGGAGCTGGCGGCTTGTGCTGGGGTTGGTGCGTGGCCGGCGTACCGGCTGGGATTGAGCCGCCGGTGATGGTCAGGCGGCGTTCCATGCGGTCCAGGCGGGCTTGGATGCCGTTGGTGGAGTCGTCGGCGCCGGGGAGCAGCACCTTGGCGCAGATCAGTTCCAGCTGGAGGCGGGGAGCCGTCGCGCCGCGCATCTCCAGCAGACCGGCCGCGACGATGTCAGCCGCGCGGGTCAGCTCAGCCGCGCCGATACCCGCCGCCTGCGTCTGCAGCCGCTCGCCCTGGTCCTCGGCCGCCTCAATCAGCCCAGACGCGACCGCGTTCGGTACCGCCGACAAAATCACCAGGTCACGCAATCGCCGCAGCAGATCCTCGGCGAACCGCTTGGGGTCCTGCCCGGTCTCGATGACCTTCTCGATCGTCTCGAACACGGCCCTGCTGTCGTGCGCCGCGAACCCATCCACGCACGCATCCAGCAACGAGTCCGGCGTGAAGCCGAGCAGCTGCACAGCCAGCCGGTACGTCACCCCGTCGCTGTCCGCACCACCGATCAACTGATCGAGCACGCTCAGCGAATCACGCACCGATCCAGCGCCCGCGCGAACCACCAGCGGCAGCGCGGCCGGCTCGATCGTGACGCCCTCGGCCTCACAAAGGGTCGCCATGTACTCAGCGAGCGCCTTCGGCGGTACCAACCGGAAGGGGTAATGGTGCGTCCGGGACCGGATCGTCCCGATCACCTTCTCGGGCTCGGTCGTCGCGAAGATGAACTTGAGGTGCGGCGGCGGCTCCTCGACCAGCTTCAGCAGGGCGTTGAAGCCCTGCGTCGTGACCATGTGCGCCTCGTCGATGATGTAGATCTTGTAGCGGCTCTCGACCGGCGCGAAGAAGGCCCGCTCGCGCAGGTCGCGCGCGTCGTCGACACCACCGTGCGAGGCGGCGTCGATCTCGATCACGTCGATGCTGCCGGGACCACCGCGGGCCAGGTCGGTGCAGGACTTGCAGACCCCGCACGGCTCGGCGATCGGGCCCTTCTCGCAGTTGATCGCGCGGGCCAGGATCCGGGCGCTGGTGGTCTTGCCGCAGCCGCGTGGACCGGAGAACAGATAGGCGTGGTTCACCCGGTTGTTGCTCAGCGCGTTCCGCAGCGGAACGGTGACATGGTCCTGCCCGATCACCTCGGAGAAGGTCTCCGGGCGGTACCGGCGATACAACGCAAGGGGTGCTTCCACGACGGCAACCCTAGCGCCGAGCGCCGACAATCCACGCTCCCCCGTGCACAGGTAGCGCACAGATCACCGCTGACCGCCCCCGCCGGCTCAATGCAGACCTTCCTCCAGCAGCCCGAGCAGGTAGTCCCCGTAGCCCGACTTGGGCAGAGCGTCGGCGCAGCGCTGCAGCCCGGCGTCGTCGATGAATCCGCGCCGCCAGGCGATCTCCTCCGGGCAGCTGATCTTCTGCCCTTGCCGCGTCTCGACCGCCCGGACGTACTCCCCGGCCGACATCAGCGCGTCGAACGTCCCAGTGTCGAGCCAGGCGGTACCGCGGGGCAGTACCTCCACCTGCAACCGCTTGTCCTGGAGGTAGCTCGCATTGACCGCAGTGATCTCCAGCTCGCCACGCGCCGACGGCCGGACCTCCTTGGCGACCTCGACGACATCGCTGGAGTAGAAGTACAGCCCCGGCACTGCGTACTTGCTCTTCGGCCGTGCCGGCTTCTCTTCGATGCTCAGCGCCCGCCCGTCCGCGTCGAACTCGACCACCCCGTACGCCGACGGGTCCGCGACCCGGTACGCGAAGATGACCCCGCCGTCCACCTCGTTGAACCGCTGCAGGTGCAACCCGAGTCCCGGCCCGTAGAAGATGTTGTCGCCGAGCGCCAGCGCGACCGGGTCCGAGCCGATGAACGACTCCCCGATCAGGAACGCCTGGGCGAGACCGTCCGGGCTGGGCTGTTCGGCGTACGAGATCTCCATCCCGAACTGCGAACCGTCCCCCAGCAACCGCCGGAACTGCGCGGCGTCGCCGGGCCGGGTGATCACCAGCACCTCACGGATGTTCGCCAGGATCAGCGTCGACAGCGGGTAGTAGATCATCGGCTTGTCGTACACCGGCAACAGCTGCTTGCTGACCCCCATCGTCAACGGATGCAGCCGGGTACCGTCGCCGCCGGCCAGGATGATCCCTCGCATTCCCGCCACCCTACCGACGCCGGTCGCCTTGCGCGCACCCCCGGCGATTCGACCGGCAGCCACCTCCACCAGCCCAACGACCGCCACACCAGCAGGAAATTCGGCTGCCGCCAACCGGCCCCGCCATCTACCCTTTCGCGGACGACGAACGAAGGACGCCGGACGCTGGGCGCTGGACGCGGGAAGTCGGACGCGGGAAGTCGGACGCGGACGACGAGCCCGGACGACAACCGACGCCCGGCGCGACGCGACGGGACGCGCCGAGACGAGACGCGACAGTTGACTGCGAACTGGCGCCGCGACGATGAGGAGGCAGCTCGTGCCGGACGACGAAGAGTTTCTCGATCGGGTTGTCGCCAAGCTCGCGGGCCTGCCCGGTGTGACGGCGATTGCGCTTGGCGGCTCGCGCGCCCAAGGAACACATCAGGCCGACAGCGACTGGGATCTCGGGATCTACTACCGGAACACCTTCGATCCGCAGGATCTCCGGGACCTCGGGTGGTCCGGCGAGGTCTTCGAACTAGGCGCCTGGGGCGGCGGCATCTTCAACGGTGGCGCCTGGCTCCAGATCGACGGCCGCAAGGTGGACGTCCACTACCGCGATCTCGCGGTGATCGAGCGCGTAATCGCGGAGGCCGAGGTCGGACAGTTCACCATCGAACCGCTGATGTTCCACCTGGCCGGTATCCCCAGCTACCTCCTCCTGGCGGAGCTGGCCTTCGCCCAAGTCCTCCACGGCGACCTCCCCCGCCCTACCTACCCACCCGAACTCCAACAGCAAGCCGCGACCAGATGGTGGAACAGCGCCGACCTCCTCTTCGGGTACGCCGAGACAAGCTCCGCCTCCTCCGGACGAGTCACCCAATGCCTGGGCCTGCTGGCTCAGGCCACCATGATGGCGGCCCATGCCGTGATGGCCGCCGAGGGTCGATGGGTAACCAATGAGAAGCGGCTGCTCCCCGATGCCGGCCTCAGCTCGGTCGATGACCTCCTGCTTGATTTCGGCAAGGCCCCGGAGGACCTCGCCTCACTGATCAGGTCCACACGCAACGTCTGCAGCTCCCGCCTCGCAACCGCTACCAACCCTGACGAGAGTCACTCGAGGTGGTAGTCGGCGAACCGAGTCCGCAGGTCCTTCTTGGAGAACTTGCCGACGCTGGTCTTCGGCACCTCGTCGATGAACTCGACCGCGTCGGGCAGCCACCACTTGGCAACCAACGGCTCCAAGTACGCAAGGATCTCTTCGGACGTCGCGGTCGCACCCTCTTGCAGTACTACGCACGCCAGCGGCCGCTCGTCCCACTTCGGATGCGGTACGCCGATGACCGCCGCCTCCCTGATCGCCGGGTGAGCCATCAGCAGGTTCTCCAACTCCACCGAGCTGATCCACTCGCCACCGGACTTCACCAGGTCCTTCGTCCGGTCGACGAGCCGCACTGAGCCGTACTGATCGATGGCGGCGACGTCGCCCGTCTTCATCCAGCCGTCCTCGGTGTTGAGCTCGACCCCTGCATCGGGCCGGTAGTACTCCGCCGCGATCCACGGCCCGCGGACCTGCAGCTCACCCGTCGCCTCGTCATTCCACGGCAATGGGGTGATGGATCCTGGCTCGACGATCCGCACCTCGACCCCCGGCAACGGCAGTCCTTGCCGGGCGCGGAGCTTGGCCTGCTCCTCCTCGGGCAGCCCTTGGTCGCGCGTCGGAATGTGCGAGGCCGTCGCGACCGGACTCGTCTCGGTCATCCCCCAGGCCTGCAGGATCGGCTTGCCGAGCTTGCTCCGGAATGCCTCGGACAGCGCCAGCGGCACGGCCGAGCCACCACACGGGATCCGCCGGAGCTTGGGCAGCTCCACACCGTCCAGCAACGGCAACAGCCCTTGCCAGATCGTCGGCACGCCCGCGGCGACCGTGACGTCTTGCTCCTTCAGCAGCTTGAGGATCCCCTGCGGCGACATGTCCGGCCCGGGGAAGACCAGGCTCGCGCCGGCCATCGGTGCCGCATGCGCGAGCCCCCACGCATTGGCGTGGAACATCGGCACCACCGGCAGCACGGTGTCGGTCTCGTGGAGCCCGATGGCGGCATTGGTGAGCACCCCGATCGAGTGCAGCCAGGTCGAGCGGTGGGAGTAGACGACGCCCTTGGGGTTGCCGGTCGTCCCGCTCGTGTAGCACATGGCGGCTGCCTGGTTCTCGTCCTCGACGTGGAACTCGACCGGCTCAGCGGCGGCCAGCAGCTCCTCGTAGTCGTGGAAGCGGTCGTCGTCCGGCAGTTCGACGCTCGGAGCGCCGGCCGGCAGGTCGTCCATCACCACGACGTGCCGGAGCAACGGCAGCCGGTCGAGCAACGGCAGGAACAGTCCGAGCAACGACCGGTCGACGAAGACCACCTCGTCCTCGGCGTGGTTCGCGATGTAGACGACTTGGTCGGGGAAGAGCCTGATGTTGAGCGTGTGCAGCACCCGCCCGGTACAGGGCGCCGCGAAGTACAGCTCGAGGTGGCGGCCCGAGTTCCAGGCGAAGGTGCCGACCCGGCCGTCCGAGCTGATGCCCAGCGTGTCGAAGACGCCGCCGAGCCGTCGCGTCCGCGCTGCCCACTCCGCGTACGTAGTACTGGTAGGTGCTGGGCCGCCGGTGTAGACGGTCTTGTCCGGGAAGAATTGTTCCGCGCGGCGGAAGATCGTGTCCAGGGACAGCTGGGAATCCTGCATCAGACCCTTCATGCACACACTGTGCCAGTCCCGATGTCAGGTTGACCATGACCGCACAGTGACCTGCAACTGCACTGAGAAGGAACTCACACCGCCTCCGACCACGCCTCGGCGACGGTTTTCACCGCCACACCCGAACGAACCGACTCGGCGATCGCCAGCGCGATCAGATGGTCCTGACTCGCCGAAGCCAGCGGGTACGGCGGCTCGCCCGCACCCCGGCACCAATCCGTCATCCCGGCCAGCAACGACCCGATCGCGATCTCCTCGTCAGCCAGCCGGACCCCGGGAAACGGGTTCCGGTAGACCACCGATCCGTCGAGGCTGAGATGGTCGAGAGCGAACCCCTCCAGATTCGGCCCGAGCCCCGTCTGCCGCCGTACCAGCTGCGACTCGACAGCCGTCGCCGGATCGACGAGCCGCACCACCCGATCGTCGACCAGCTCACCATGACTCCCCCGAATCACGATCCGGCTGCTGCGCAAGGGGTTGTGCCACTGGTTGTCGGTGAAGTCGTAAACCCCGACCCGACCGCCGAAATCCAGCGTCGCCAAAGTGGTGGCCGCCGGACGCACCACGCTCGAGCCAGTCCAGCCGTCCCGCGTCATCGGATCGACCAGCGGCGCCTCGAACGACCGCGCCACAACCGTCGCCGGCTCCATCCCGACCCCGAGCAGCCGCCGAATCACCGACACCGCGTGGTACAGATGCGTCGACGACAGCTGAACCGACCCGACCTCCCCAAGCGCACCACGACGCACCAGCGACAACTGCGCCGCATGCAAAGGCAGGAAGGGATTCTGCTCAGCCACCTGCACCAACCCACTGGCGCCCACAGAGGACCAAAGCCGCCGCAGCCCCTCCACATCCGGCGCCGGCGGCGTCTCGGTCAGCACCGGGATGCCCTCGGCAACCAACTCGGCAGTCACTCCCGGCGCGACCTCCCACGGCACGGACACCACGACGAAGTCCGGCCGCCCAGCCGCGAGCAACGAACCCACCGACCGGTACGCCGGTACGCCCCACCGCCCCTCAACTTCCTCTCCCCGCGACGCGGTCCGAGTGACCACCCCACTCACCGCGAACCGCGAGGGCATCACCTCCGCCAACCGCAGGAAGAACTCGCTCCGCCACCCACTACCAACGACCGCGTACCGCCCCGGCTGCTCCGACATGCCCCAAGTCTCCCGCCCGGTCATTAGTTGACACGACATACATGTCGTGTAATGTATTGGGCATGGACATCGACAGAGTCACCACCCTCAGCACCGGAAGCGTCCGGATCCGCCCCGAGCACGTCGGCCCGACGGACAAGAACATGTACGTCTGGCTCGCCACCTCGAAGAGCTGGACCCCGCCGCGGCCGATCAACGTCTACGTCGTGGAGCATCCCGACGGCCTGGTCCTGTTCGACACCGGTCAGGACCGCGCGTCCGTCACCGACCCGGACTACTTCCCGGGCGGCCTGAACGGCATCGTCTACGACCGTCTCGCGACCTTCGAGATAGCGCCCGAGCAGACCCTCTCGAACCTGCTGACCGCAGCCGGATACGACATCGCCGACGTCCACACGGCAGTGCTGTCGCATCTGCACCAGGACCACATCGGCGGCCTGCGAGAGCTCAGCAAGGCGCGGATCGTCGTCGCGGACGAGGAGTGGAAGTCGATGCGCCGGCCGCTCCCCACCGCCCGCGGCTACCTGCGACGGCACATCGAGCGCCCCGACCTGCGCTGGGAGCGCATCCACTACGAAGGCATCGCCCCGATCGGTCCGTTCGACCAGGGACACGACCTGTTCCAAGACGGCAGCCTCGTGCTGCTGCCGACACCGGGCCACACCCCCGGCTCGCTCTCCATGCTCGTACGCCGCACCGGCAGGCCACCCCTACTGATGGTCGGCGACCTCACGTACGACGCCGATCTACTCGCTGCCGGCGAGATCCCCGGAGTCGGCAAGCGGCCGGAACTGCACCGCGCCGTCGCCAAGGTCAACCAGTTGCGCGAACTGTTCCCCGACCTCGTCGTACTGGCCGCCCATGATCCCGCCGCACACCTCGCCTTGCACTAGCAGGAGGATGTCGCTCCATGAAGGTTGCTGAAGAACTCCGGTACCTGATCCTCGCGATCCAGCGAGAGGGCAACCGGCTACTTGCCGCGGAGCTCCGCCCCCTAGGCGTCACGCCCTCGCAGGCGGAAGTACTGCGCGTACTACGCGACCACGGCCCCCTCACCCTGAGCGCACTCGGCGGACTACTCGTCTGCGAGACCGGCAACAGCCCTAGCCGCCTGGTAGACCGTCTAGTCGCGCAGGGCCTGGTACAGCGCGACACGGACCCGGACGACCGCCGGTACCTCGCACTGAGCCTCACTGCCGAGGGGAAGGCCCTCAGCAAGCGCATAGTCGCCGCCGAGGACAAGCTGCATCACGCCATCGATCAACTCGTCACCGGCCAACCAGTGGCCGAGACCATCACCACCCTCCGCGCCCTGGCCGGCGCCTTCCCCGCCGGAGAGGCACTGGCCAGACGCCGCGCCACCGAGAAGGAGTGAAACCCCAATGGAGCAAGCCACTCTGCACATCGAGGGCCCAGCCGCCGACGTCCTACTAGACGCAAACGCCCTGCCCTCATGGAACGAGGCCTTCCTCAGCATCGACGGCCCGGCGACACCAGCAGTCGGCCAGCGCTACCAGCTGCGGGTACGCCCAGGCCTGACCGGCTGGCTCGAGTACACGGCCATCTCACCGACCCGCATCGACATCACCTGGCAGGTGCCCGGCTTCCGCGAGGTCGGGGTCTGGGAGATCGACCAGAGCCGGGTCACCCACTCGTTCGAGCACACCGGCCCACTGGCCGCCGTACTGCGTCCTGCCTATCGCGGGATCGCCGCAGTGCGGCTGCAACGCCTCTCAGTTGAAGTGGGCGCCAGGCTTGCGGTATCCGCGCAGTAGATCGCGCGAGATGATCAGCCGCTGCATCTCGTCCGTCCCCTCGAAGATGCGCCACAGTCGCACCTCGCGGAACCAGCGCTCGATCGGCAGTTCCTTCGTGTAGCCCATCCCGCCATGGATCTGCAGTACCCGGTCGGCGACCCGGTTGACCGTATTGGTCCCATAGAGCTTGGCGATCGCACTGTCGTGCTGCGGCGGCCGCCCCTGGTCGACGGACCAGGCCGCATAGAAGACAAGCCACCGGGCTGCCTCCAGCTCGACCTCGGAGTCCGCGATCATCCACTGGATCGCCTGGTTGTCACCGATCGGATTGCCGAAGGTCTCCCGCGTGGTCGCGTGCTCGATCGCCAACTGCAGAAGGCGTTCGCAGGCACCAAGACCGCGGGCAGGGATGATGAAGCGACCCTTCATGATCCACCGCATCGCCAGCTCGTAGCCCTGCCCGATCTCGCCGAGCACATGATCGTGCGGCACCCGCACGTCGTCGAAGCTCAGCGTCGCCGGGACCGCCTGGCCCATCGTCACGATCGGGTCGGACGTCCAGCCACGGTCCCGGTCGACCAAGAAGGCGGTGAACCCACCCTTCGACCCCAACTCCGCATCAGTGACCGCGATGACGATCGCGAAATCCGCTTCGTTGCCACCCGTGATGAAGGTCTTCTCACCCCGGATCACCCACTCGTCACCATCGCGGCGGGCGGTCGTCCGGATCGCCCGCGTATCGGAGCCGGCCCCCGGCTCGGTGATCGCGAAACACGACTTCCGCTCACCCGAGATCGTCGGCAGCAGGTACTCCTTGCGCTGCTCCTCATTGCATTCGAACAGGATGTTGTCGGCCTCGCCGCCGAACGAGAACGGTACGAAAGTACGCCCGAGCTCACTCGTGATCAGCGCCTGGTCGACCGCCGACAGGTCCATCCCGCCGTACTCCTCGGGCGTGCTCAACCCCCAGAACCCGAACGACTTCGCCTTCAGCCGGAGCGCCTTGACGACCTCCGGCTCGATCCCCGGCAACCCTTCCCGCTCCCGCTTGAGCACCTCGTTCTCCAGCGGCATCAGCTCCCGGCGGACGAACTCCCGCGTCGTCTCGCGGATCGCCCGCTGTTCCTCACTGAGCGAGAAGTCGACCATCAGCCCTCCATCGAATGGGTTTTCAACCACCGTAGGCGGTTCTACGCTCGCTCACATGCTGATGGAGATTCGCGGTACAAACCTGTACGTCGATCAGCGCGGCCCGTCGAACGCCCCGGCGCTCCTGTTCCTGCACGGCGGCCCCGGCTCGGGAACGTACGACTTCCTCTCCTTCCAGGGCGACGCGCTGTCCAGGCACCTCCACCTGATCGCCGTCGACCAACGCGGCGTACAGCACTCCGATCCACTCGTCGGCGAGGTCACCGAGCACGACCTGATCGCCGACTTCGAGGCGCTGCGCGAAGTACTGGGCATCGACAGCTGGGCGATCCTCGGCCACTCGTTCGGCGGCCGGCTGGCGCTCCGGTACGCCGTACTGCATCCCGCGATCGTCGAGCGGGTGATCTTCGAGAACCCGGCCTGGGACTTCGAACTCGTCACCCGAAACCTGGTCCAGGCCGGCCTGCCGCTGTTGCGCGAACTCGGCCTGGCCGAAGGTGTGGAGGAGCTGCTCGACAACCACGGCCCGATGACCGTGGAGATCTGGCACAAGCGGATCAGCGCGCTGCATCGCCTCGGCGACCGCCGGATGGAGATCTACCTCGGACCAGGCTCGAGGGACCTGAAGCTGCCTGCCGATGACCTACCCGACGAGATCCAGAGCCGTGCCGGGCGGTTCGCCGAGAGCATCATCCGGTCGCCCGGCTTCGTCGAATCGCTGCTGCCGCTGCTCAGCCAGGTGCCGCAGCCGGCGCTGCTGATCAAGGGCGGGTACGACCCCGTCACCAGCCCGACCGAGATCACCCGCTTCCAGCAGGACGTCCGCAACGGCACATACCGGTACTTCGAAGCCGCCGGTCATTTCGTCCACGCCGAAGCCGCCGACGCCTACACCGCCCTCGTCACGGAGTTCCTGCTCGTCTGACCCGGACCGCCATCACACCAACTCGCGCACGGCGCGTCGCCTCACGCCTGCGGACCGCGACGCAGGACAGGGTGGTGTGTGGTGGACGTCCGGAGCTCAGGGAGCGATCGGGACCGCGCGCTTGTGGATGGTGCGCCGGTGGTACCCGATGATCGTCTCGGCCGCCTTGTCGCTGACCTGCTTGCCCTCGAGGAAGTCGTCGATCTCGTCGTACGTCACCCCGAGCACCAGCTCGTCCGGCACACCCGGGTTGCCCGTCTCCAGGTCAGCCGTCGGCACCTTCCCGGTGATCAGGTCGGACGCACCGAGCTTCGCGCCGACCGCCCGCACCCGGCGCTTGGTGAGCCCCGCCAGCGGAGTCAGGTCGCAGGCGCCATCGCCGTACTTCGTGAAGAACCCCATCACCGCCTCGGCCGCGTGATCCGTCCCGACCACGAGCCCGCCGCGCACCCCGGCGACGGCGTACTGCGCCACCATCCGCTGCCGTGCCTTGACGTTGCCGCTGTGGAAGTCCTCGCGATCACCCAGATCGGCGTGCCTGACCGACTCGACCAGGGCGTCCGTGGCCGGCTTGACGTCGACCGTGAGCGTCTCGTCCGGGCGGATGAACTCCAGCGCCCGCTGCGCGTCGTCCTCGTCGGCCTGTACGCCGTACGGCAGCCGCATCGCGACGAAGCTCGCCTGGCCGCCCTCCGCCCGCACCCGCTCGACGGCTAGCTGACAGAGGCGGCCCGCAGTACTGGAGTCGACGCCGCCGGAGATACCCAGCACGTACGCCTTGGCGCCCGACGTCCGGAGCTGGTCGACGAGGAACGCGACCCGGCGCTCGATCTCGACGTCGGCATCGAAGGACGGCGTCACCCCGAGCTCGCCGATGATCAGTTCCTGCAGGTACCGGCGGTCGAGCTCGCTCATCGGACTCCCTCGTAGGCGTGGATCGTTCGATCCCAGCCTATTTCGCGGCCTTTGGCGGTGACTGCGAAGGGGTCCGGACATAAGGATTCCCCGCGCACCCGGAAGAGCTCACTTACCCTTGCTGCCTTCCGGCCCTGGGGGAGTTGGGCGAGATACCGCCACGCGGGGAACCAGCCAGAAGTGTACGTGATCAGGCCCCCCACCTCAGAATCCACCCCTCCGGTACGCCGGAACGCCCACCTGCCCAGCGGTGGAATGCATCCGCCGACGAGTCGGTTGGCATTGCTATGACGAGCCTTGACTTCGGCCCCTTCGGAATCACCACCGGCTTGACCAGCAGCGCTGACTCCCTGGACGCGGCGAAGGCCGCGGAGGACCTCGGCTACCCCGCCATCTCCCTGTCCGGCGGCCCACTCCCCGGCCTCCAGACCGTCGCCGACCTGATCAGCGCGACCTCGAGGATCAGATTCATCACCGGCATCCTGTCGATCGACCAGTACACAGCCGCCGACGTCACCGCGGCGTACACCACCCTGGAAGCCACCGCCCCCGGCCGCTTCACCGTCGGCCTAGGCGGCGCGCACGGTCCCCACCCGATCCCGCGCCTCAACGAGTACCTCGACCAACTGGACGGCGTACCGACTGAGCATCGCCTGCTGGCAGCCCTCGGCCCCCGAATGCTCAAACTGGCCGCCGAACGAACCGAAGGCGCCTACCCGTTCCTCATCACGCCCGAGTACACCGCCGAGGCACGGGCGCTCCTCGGCCCGGACAAGCTACTGACCGTCGCCCACCTGGTAGTCCTGGAGACCGACCCCGACCGAGCCCGCGCGATCGCCCGAGACACCATCAGCTTCTTCCCCCAGATCCCCGGCTACAACGCCTCCCTCAAACGCCAAGGCTTCACCGACGACGACCTGACCAACCTCCCCGACCACCTCGTCGACTCACTGGCCGCCTGGGGCACCCCCACCCAGATCGCGGACAAACTCCACGAACACCACACCGCCGGCGCCAACCACGTCTCCATCAACGTCATCACCGGCATCACCGGCCCCCAGCCAGTCGACGAATGGCGAGCCCTAGCCCCCGCCCTGCTCACGTAACAACACCGGCCCCCACGTAGCCGCCATACGGCTTTAGCACAACGACCTCTCGTAAAGCCGCGCAGTACTCTCCAGCTTGTCGTACCGATATGGCTTAGCCTCACCGGTCCACTCAAACCCCAGGCGCTCCCAGAACCCCTGCGCCTCCTCGGCATTCGTATCCACCACAGCCGACCTGAGCGTCCGTACCTCCGCCCACTCCCGCCCGACGAACTCCTCAATTCCCCGGTACGCCGCCGCGCCCAGCCCCCGCCCACGATGCCTCCCGTGGACTTCGAGCAGCCCAATGAAAGCCGTGTGCTCATTCGGGTACCCCCGCAGTAGATCGACCACCGCGGCAAGCTGCTCGCCCTCCCACAGCCCGAGCACCTTCTTGGCTTCCTCCGCCACTCCGTCAGGCCGCATCATCAAGAGGCTCTGCGCATCTGCCGCGCCCGGCGGATACCCGGTCACCCGCTCGGTATACCCCGGATCCGACTCGATCAGCTCCTGAAGCGCATCCACATCGCCCGGCGCGAGCTCCCGCAGTACCGTCACTCCGCAGCCTCCAACTCCTCGATGCTGCCGGCCATGATCGCCGGGACGTGGCGGGTCACCTTCTCCGGCGGCCAATCCCACCAGGCCACCTCGAGTAACCTAGCGATCTCGTCCTCACCGAATCGCTTGCGAATCAACTTGGCCGGATTCCCGCCAACAATCCCGTACGCCGGTACGTCGTCAACCACGACCGCCCTGGCCGCGATGATCGCCCCGTCCCCGATCCGCACCCCCGGCATCACCGTCGCCCCGTACCCGAACCACACGTCATTCCCCACCACCGTGTCCCCACGCCCCGGCAACCCGGTGATCAACCCGAAGTGCTCCGCCCATGCCCCACCCATGATCGGAAACGGAAACGTCGACGGCCCATCCATCCGATGATTGGCCCCGTTCATCACGAACGTCGTCCCCTCACCCAGCGCGCAGTACTTCCCGATCCGCAACATCTCGGGCCCGTAGTGATACAGCACGTTCTGCTCGAGAAACCGCTCCGGCTCCACCGGATCGTCGTAGTACGAGTAGTCCCCCACCTCCACCAACTCCGAGTCCACCACTCCCCGGAGCAGCACCACCCGCCCAACCCCCGCCATCGGATAAACAACCCCCGGATCAGGCACACCATCCATACCCCCGACCCTAGGCCGCGCCCGCTCCTCCCCACC
This sequence comes from Kribbella koreensis, assembly GCF_039525325.1. Classification (NCBI taxonomy): domain Bacteria; kingdom Bacillati; phylum Actinomycetota; class Actinomycetes; order Propionibacteriales; family Kribbellaceae; genus Kribbella; species Kribbella koreensis. Next base: position 377,201 of record NZ_BAAAHK010000004.1, on the reverse strand, counting down.
CCCGATTTTCCTCCCCACCCGTTCCTCGCGTATCCTCGCGCCTGGAGGATTCGCCTAGAGGCCTAGGGCGCACGCTTGGAAAGCGTGTTGGGGGCAACCCCTCACGAGTTCGAATCTCGTATCCTCCGCCACTCTTCAGAAAGAGCCGGACGCACCTAGCGTCCGGCTCTTTCTGCATCCGAGGATGACTCCGCCCACGCGGCTCGTACCTCGCCGCTCCCCACCCCCCAGCTCCCGCGGTGCTCCTCCGTCGCCCCGCCCGCTGCCTTTGCCTGCTAGCAGTCCTCGGCACGGCGATGACCGTCAGCGCGCAGTCGCACGTGTGGGCTTGGCGCGGCGGTTGCTGGGTGTGGATGGTCGCGCGTTGTCGGCCGGCTTCACGTCTGGTCAGGGTGGGGGTGGGGTGGGAAGCTGCTGGCCCGCTCATAGTGAGGATTGGGATCATGAATTTACAGTTCGTCCGGCGGCTGGTTAGCGCGGCTGCTGCGGTCTTTGTCGCGGTCGTGTTGGTGATGGTGAGTCCGGGGGTGGCGTCTGCCGCGACGGTCAACAATCCGCCGATGTTTCGGGCTACCGAGGTCAGCATCATTCAGGATGACCTGTGTACTGGGAACTTCCAGGCCTACGTGTGCTTCCAGAAGTACGGGGACAACTTCTTCGTCGTGGACATGTATCAGGACAGCTCCTCGGCGGTGGCGTACTTCGAGACTGACTACGGCCGGACCGGCGCTTGCTACAACCCGTACGGCAAGGGGCACGCGGGGGTGTGCAATCTGGACCTCAAAGAGGGCGCGCGGGTGTGCATGTACGCGGGGATCGTCGATCGCAACGGCGCCAACATCGTGGTCATCGCTCTCGATACCAAGAAGTGCTTCTACAACGACCACTGATCAGGCCTGTAGCAGAGAAGAGCCGGACGCATCGCGTCCGGCTCTTTTCTGTGTTCGGCGGGCGGCAGAGGGCATGGGATTACGTGTTTGGCAAATCCCGTGGAGGGCATGGAATTTGCTTTGTCGCAACGGTTTCCGGGGAAAGTTTTAAAGTTTGACAGTGGCTTTTGGGGTTGTTTATGGTCCGGTCGGTCAGGGGTTCGCTGGTCGATTGACGAGGGGTTCGATGGCGGTTCGGCGGCGGTTGGTTCTTGGGGTGCTCATGGTTTGTTCGTTGATGATTTGGGTGGATAACACTGTTCTGAGTACGGCGTTGGAGACGCTGGCGGATCCGGGGCGGGGGCTGGGGGCCGGGCCTGGGCAGTTGCAGTGGGCTACGGGGGCTTACACGTTGGCCTTTGCGGGGTTGATGTTCAGCGCTGGGGCGGTGGGGGATCGGGTTGGGCATCGGACGGTATTCGGGTGTGGGTTGGTCGTTTTTGCCGGCGGGTCGCTGTGGGCGGCTTATGCGGGCGGCGCGGGGCAGCTGATTGCGGCGAGGGCTGTGATGGGGATGGGGAGTGCGCTGATTACGCCTGCGATGTTGGCGATTCTCATGTGGACGTTCACGGGGGCGGCGCGGGCTGCGGCGATCAGTGTTTTCTCGACGTCGGCAGGGGTGGGGATGGCTGCTGGGCCGGTGTTGGCGGGGTTTTTGCTGGGGCGGTTCTGGTGGGGGTCGGTGTTTTTGGTCAATGTGCCGGTTGCGGTGGTGGCGTTGGTTGGGGTCGGGGTGCTGGTTCCGAATTTCCGGAGTGCCACGCAGCGGCCGCTGGACCCGGCAGGGATGGTGCTGTCGATCGCGGGGCTGGTGGCGCTGGTCTATGGGTTGGTTCGGGCGGGGCAGGTGGCGGCGTGGAGTCGCGCTGACGTGTGGGGACCGATCGTCGTCGGGCTGGTTCTGCTGGCGGGATTCGTGGTCACAGAGCTCCGGGTGAAGGTGCCTGGTTTTGATCCGCGGTTGCTGACGCAGCGTGCGTTCGGGGGTGGCAACGTGGCGCTCGGGCTGCTGCTCTTCGGGGTGGCTGCCATCACCTTTTACAACGCGTTCTATCTGCAGGGCGCGCTTGGGTTCTCGCCGTTGGAGGCGGGGTTGGCAAACGTCCCGACGGCGGTCGGGGCGCTTGTGGGGGCGCCGGCTGGGGCGCGGATGGTTCGTCGGTTTTCGCTGCGGCCGGTCAGCGTGCCGGCGTTGGCCGTGGCTGCGCTGACCATGGGCGGGTACGGGTTTGTTGGGCTGCAGACTCCGCTGGTCTGGATCGAGGTGCTGTTGCTGGTGCAGGGGCTCTCGATCGGGATGGTGATCGGGCCTGTTACGGCCGCGCTGATCAGCGATCTGCCACTGGAGCAGGCGGGTGCCGGGTCGGCGGTCACCAACACGGTGCGGCAGACCGGCAGTGTGATCGGGATCGCGGTGGGCGGGACGGTCATGTCGATCGTCTACCAGAGGGCGATCGAGTCTTCGCTCGACGGGCTACCTGGTCCGGTACAGGACCAGGCGCGCGTATCCGCCGAACAGGCCCGTCACCTCGCCGCTGCTATCCACCAGCCCGCTCTTGCTCGGGCTGCTGATGACGCGTTTGTCCATGCCATGCACGTTGGTGCGGGCTGGATCGCCGTCATCGCGCTGGTTGGAGCAGGCGTCCTGCTGGTCAGCCTTAGACGACCTGGGTGATTTTGCAGTCGATGCCGGCGGGGCCGATGGGGAGTAGGGCGGGGGTGGTGCCGGTGAAGGTGGTGGTGCCTTGGACTTCGAAGGTTTGGGTGCCTATTTGGGCCTGGGTGGCTGCGTCCAGGACCTCGACGGTGACTGAGTAGCTGGAGGCGTCGCCCGTGATGGTGCCGGTGATGGTTACGGTGCCTTGGGAGCCGACGGTGTTGACCTGGCAGTTGACGCTGGTTTGGTAGCTCTTGCCGCCTACCGACGGGGCACTGGTGCCTGCCGGGCCGGCCCGATCGTAGAGGGCGGCGGCGACTATCAGGACGGCGAGTACGGCCAGGGTGATGATCAGGCCGGTCTTCCGCCTGGGGCGCTGGGGGGAGCCGTAGTCGTCGCCGGCCATGGTCCATTCGTGAGTCGGCATCTGTCCCGTCGCCCTGGTCGATTCTGGTCGGCGCGGTAAGCGCCGGACAGTGTTATACCCCAACGACCGGGTCGGCTACTTCAGAGCGGCGATCACTCGCATGGAGCCGCTGGTGACGCGGATGCGGCGGTCGCGGAAGAGGCGGGTGCGCTCGAAGGGCGGGATCAGGCGGGAGGCCGGGTGAAGGAGCTCGCGGACGCGGGAGGTGACGAACGGGAGGGCGTAGTACTGGTAGGCGCTGTCGATCGCGGTCACCTGGAAGTCGGTTCGGTGGAGTAGTTCGGTGATCGTCTTGTGGTCGTAGTAGCTGACGTGTTCGGGGATCTTGAAGGAGACCCAGCGGGAGCCGGAGACGCGGGACAGGAGGCTGCCGATGTTGGGGGTGACCATCACGATCAGGCCGCCGGGGTTGAGCAGTCCCCCAGCAGTACGGAGGAAGGCAGCTGGGTCGGTGACGTGTTCGATCAGGTGGGAGGCGAAGATGACGTCGTACTTCTCGGCCTGGATCTCGGGGATCTCTTCGACCAAGCCGCAGTACACGCGGCCGGGGTAGCGCTCGTCGGCGAACTTCACGGCCGAGGGTGACAGATCGACCCCGTACGCGTCGTAGCCGGCGTCGAGAGCCGCCTTCAGGAAGTAGCCGTAGCCGCAGCCGACCTCGAGGATGCGGCCGGTCGGCACGAATTCGGCGATCCGGCGGACGTCCTCACGGAAGGTAGCCAGATACTCGGCTTCTTGGCTCTCGTACTGCGAATAGCCCGAACCCTCGCCGCCGAAGTACGACTCCTCCTCATAAAGCGCCCGCAGCGTCTCCGGCGTGGGCGTCGGCACCAATTGCACCAACCCGCACGCCGGGCACTCCTCGATGCCGTACCCGTCCTTCGCGCCCCGCGGGCGGAAAGGCCCGCCGGCACCGCACAGGATGCAGACGACAGATGCATCGGTCATTGATCAGTCCCCGCCTCGGATCGCGCCGTATTGCGCAAGACCAGGACCGTATCGCGTTCAAGGGCCCCATCCCGATGGCTCGGCTTCTGCTTAGGGTGAACGGCATGAGTGCCGAGACCGAGGTTCTTGCTGTTTCCGCGGCTTGGGATGCCGCGCTCGTCCGTAACGACGCGGAGGCAGTAGCCGCGTTCATGGCGGACGAGTGGGTGTACGTCGGTCCGACGGGCCCGACCGGGAAGGCCGCCATCGTCGGTTGGATCGCCGGCGGGCAACTGGCTCACCACACGATGGAGATCGTCGGGGAGCCGCGGGTCGCCGGGCATGGCGACTCGGCGGTCGTCACAGCGCGTAAGCGGAGTACCGGCGCCTGGGAGGGCGTCGCCTATGCGGCGGACGAGTGGATCAGCGAGGTCTTCGTACGGACCGACGGCGGCTGGAGCTGCGTGCTCAGCCATAAATGCCCGGTGGCCGCCTGAGACAAGGGGTGTCTCAAAACGAGACATACGGTGATCGGACGGCTACCTACGCTCGCTGTATCGGGATTCTCGCCCTAAGGAGCTGGCCATGACGACTATCGACGCCGACATTCAAAGTGCTCAGCATGCTGCCGAGGTTGAGGTTCCAGCGGTGACCGGGGATCCGGCGCTGATCGGGCTGCCGAGCTTCATCGTGGGGTCGGTCGCGCTCGGGCTCGTCCTGGTCGGGTATGTCTCCGCGGCGGGGGTGGGGGCGTCGCTGCCGATCATCGTCGCGGCGACGGCCCTCGGGCTGACGATCGCGGCCATCTGGGCGGCGGCTGTCGGGCAGAGCGCGGTGGCTGGGGTGTTCGGGATCTTCGCCGGGTTCTGGTTGAGCTACGCGACGCTCGTGCTGGGGTTGACGCACAACTGGTTCGCGATTGCGGCCGGCGATGCCCTTCACACACAGGGGTTGTTCGTCATCTCGTGGCTCGTCGTGATCGGGATGCTGACACTGGCGACATTGCGGCTGCCGGTCGTCTACACGCTGCTCTTCGCGTTGATCGAGATCGCCTTGGTACTGGTCCTGATCGGCACCCTGCAGCAATCCGCCGGCACGCTGAAGGTCGGCGGCGTGGTGGTCTTCGTCTTCGCCGCGGTAGGCGTCTATCTGTTCTTCAACGCCGCCTCGCAGTCGACCGGCGGCAAGGCTCTGCCGCTCGGAAATCCAGTCGTTCGCGGCTGAGAAAACGAAAGGCAAGGAGAAAGGATCTCCCTGCCGTGTCTAAGTTATAACGCATGGGGGGACTTGCCGCAAGGCCCCGGTGATGCTTCACACTCACTCCCTGTAGCCGATTTGGGGAGTGTGGATGCGGGTTTTGTTGTCGACGTACGGGTCGCGCGGGGACGTCGAGCCGATGGTCGCGCTGGCGCTGGAGTTGCAGGCCAGAGGTGCGGAGGTGCGGGTCGCGGCGCCGCCGGATTTCGAGGAGTTCCTGGCCGGCTTCGGTCTCCCCTTGGTGCCGATCTGGCGGTCGGCGCAGGGGCTGACCAAGTCGAAGCCGGCGACTTCATCCATTCCAGAGCGGGCGGCGGAGATCGTCGCGGCCGAGTTCGAGGTGCTCACCGACGCGGCGCGCGGGTGCGACGTAGTAGTTGCCACGGGCATGTTGCCGGCGGCGGCCGGTGCGTTGTCGGTGGCGGAGTTGCTGAACATCCGGGCCCTCTCGGTGACCTTTCAGCAGCTCACGTTGCCATCCAGTCAGCGGCGGCCGTTGGCGCTGCCCGGACGGCCTCTCCCCAAAGACGTGACGGGCAACCAGACGCTGTGGGAGCTGGATGCCGAGAGCAACAATGCACTGTTCGGCGAGGCGCTCAACAGCAGCCGGATCAAGTACGGGCTGCCGCGGGTCGACGATGTTCGCGGGTACGTCGTCGGCGACCGGCCCTGGCTGGCGACCGACCCGACGCTCGATCCGTGGCAAGGACCCCAGCCAATCGTCCAAACAGGCGCCTGGATCCTGCCGGACGAGCGCCCACTGTCCAACGACCTCAAGGAGTTCCTCTACAACGGAGAGCCGCCGGTGTTCGTCGGCTTCGGCAGCATGCCCATGCACTCCTCGGAAAACGCCGCTGAGGCGGCCATCGAGGCGGTACGCGCGCAAGGCCGCCGCGTGATCCTGAAGCGCGGCTGGGCAGAGCTCGACCTCATCGATGACCAGGACGACTGCTTCGTCGTCGACGAGGTCAACCAGCAAGCACTGTTCCCGCAGACGGCCGCCGTCGTGCACCACGGCGGCGCCGGTACGACGATGACCGCGACCAGAGCCGGTACGCCGCAAGTCATCGTCCCCCAGCTGGCCGACCAGCCGTACTGGGCCGGCCGTGTCGCCGACCTGGGCATCGGGACAGCCCACGACGGCGCGGCCCTGACCACCGAATCCCTCTCCACCGCCCTCAAAGCCGCACTACTGAAGAAGCCAGAAGCCCAAGCGATAGCAGCCAAGATCCGCACCGACGGAACAGCAGTGGCCGCGGAGCTGCTGCTGCACGATGGGAGCCGCTGACGTGAACCCCTTGAAAACCAGCGCTTTCGACCTCCCCGCCAACCTCGCAGCCAAGGCCGACCCCGCCCTGATCGGCAAGGACGAGGAGCATTTCGCCGCGATCGCCGACAGCCTCCAGCAGACGATCACCGAACTCTCCGAGCGCCTCGACGAGACCCGCAAGGCCCCCGGCGGCGAGGGCCAGGAGGCGCTCGACCGCGACCTCGAGGTCCACCGCCTGACAGCACGGCTCCGCACCCTCAAACGCTTCGGCCTGGACCTGACCCTCGGCCACATGGTCACCACCGACGACGAGGTCGTGTACGTCGGCCGCCTGGGCCTCACCGACCGCGACGGCCGCCGCCTGCTCATCGACTGGCGATCCCCCGCCGCCGAGCCGTTCTTCGGCGCGACCCACGCCAACCCGATGGGCCTGTCCGACCGCCGCCGCTACCGCTGGACCCGCGGCCGCATCACCGACTACTGGGACGAAGTCTTCACCGCCGAAGGCTTCGAAGGCCATAAAGCCGCACTCGACGATCAGTCCGCGTTCATCGCCAGCCTCGGCAGCAACCGCTCGGCCCGGATGCGGGACGTCCTCGGCACCATCCAGTCCGACCAGGACGCGATCATCCGCGCCGGCTCCCGCGGCGCGCTGGTCGTCGACGGCGGCCCCGGTACCGGCAAGACGGTCGTCGCACTGCACCGTACGGCGTACCTCCTGTACTCCGATCCGCGCCTCGACCACAGTCACGGCGGCGTACTGTTCGTCGGCCCCCACCAGCCCTACCTGGCCTATGTCTCGGACGTACTCCCCAGCCTCGGCGAGGAAGGCGTGCAGACCTGCACCCTGCGCGACCTCCTCCCCGAGGGGCCAGCGGCACCCGACGAGCAGGACCCAAAGATCGCCCGGCTCAAGGCGACCGCCGACATGGTCAAGGCGATCGAACCGGCCGTCCGGCTGTACGAAGAGGCACCCACCAAGCGGATGACGGTCGAGACGCACTGGACCGACATCCCGCTCACCTCCGCCGACTGGGCCGAGGCGTTCGGATCGGCCGACCCCGGTACGCCGCACAACGAGGCGCGCGACCAGGTCTGGGACGAGTTGCTCACGATCCTGGTGGACAAGCACGTCGAAGAGTACGAAGACGAAGACCTCTCAACCGAGACGATCCGCAGATCCCTCGAGCAGAACGAGGATCTGATCGACGAGTTCGGCAAGGCCTGGCCGCTGATCGAGCCGACCGACCTAGTCGGCGACCTCTGGTCCGTCCCCGCGTACCTCCGCATGTGCGCGCCCTGGCTCAGCCCCGAGGAGGTCAAACTCCTGCAGCGCAAGGATCCCCAGGCCTGGACGGCATCGGATCTACCTCTCCTGGACGCAGCCCGGCAGCGACTCGGCGACCCCGAGGCCTCCAGACGGAAGCGTCGGCAGAAGGCCGCCGCCGCGGTCGAACGCGAGCGGATGAAGGACGTCATCGACCACATCATCGAGGCCGACGACGACAACGAAGGCTGGATCCCGATGCTGCGCGGCCAAGACATCCAGGAGGCGCTCGTCGACACCGGCGGTCTGCCCACCGCGGACCCGGACTTCCTCAAGGGCCCGTTCGCGCACATCGTCGTCGACGAGGCGCAGGAGCTGACCGATGCCGAATGGCAGATGCTGCTGCTCCGCTGCCCGTCGCGCAGCTTCACCATCGTCGGCGATCGCGCGCAGGCCAGGCATGGCTTCACGGAGTCGTGGGAGGAGCGGCTCGAGCGGGTCGGACTGGATCGGATCAACCTGGCGTCCCTGAGCATCAACTATCGGACGCCGGAGGAGGTGATGACGGAGGCCGAGCCGGTCATCCGCAAGGCGCTGCCGGACGCCAACGTGCCGACGTCGATCCGCAGCAGCGGGGTGCCGGTGAAGTACGGGGACGCAGCCGAGTTGGAGCAGCTCGTCGACGGCTGGCTCGCCGACCATCAGGAGGGGATCGCGTGTGTGATCGGCGATCCGGCGTACCGGCCGGCTTCTCCACGGGTACGGTCGCTGACGCCTGAGTTGTCCAAGGGGCTCGAGTTCGATCTCGTCGTACTGATCGATCCGGAGTCGTTCGGTGAGGGCATCGAGGGTGCCGTCGATCGGTACGTGGCGATGACCCGGGCGACACAACAGCTGGTGATCCTCAGTGTGCCCCTTGTCACACTCGATGAAATGGATTAGTTTCAGCCTGGAAGTAATCCCCTCCAGGCATGTTTCAGGTGGTCGCTCTCTGTCGCCGGCGCGTGCCGTAGTACCGGCGAAGGAGACAACATGGCCAGTACGACGCCGCCCACGGCGGCACCCGCTCGTCGTACCCGGGGCGGGGCGCGTGACGACACGCGCCTCGCCCTGCTCTTCATCCTGCCCGCCCTGATCGGCTTCTTGGTCTTCATGGTCTGGCCGACCCTGCGTGGGATCTATCTGAGCTTCACCAAGTTCAACCTGCTCACGCCGGCGGAGTTCAACGGCCTGGACAACTACGTCCGGATGGTCCAGGACCCGGTGTTCTGGAACGCGTTGAAGGTGACCTTGTACTACGTGGTCCTCAACATCGGCATCCAGACCGTGCTGGCGCTGGTGATCGCCGTGATGATGCAGCGGCTGACCCAGAAGACCTGGCTGCGCGGCATCGTCCTGACGCCGTACCTGGTCTCGAACGTGGTCGCCGCGATGGTCTTCCTCTGGATCCTCGACTACCAGCTCGGCATCGGGAACAAGCTGCTCGGCGCGATCGGGATCGACCAGATCCCGTTCCTGTCCTCCGACACCTGGGTGATCCCGACGATCGCGCTGATCAACGTCTGGCGGCACCTCGGCTACACCGCGCTGCTGATCTTCGCCGGGCTGCAGACCATCCCGAACACGGTCTACGAGGCCGGCAAGATCGACGGCGCGAGTGAGGTCCGGATGTTCCGCCACCTCACCGTGCCGCTGCTGCGGCCGATCCTGTCGCTGGTCCTGATCATCACGGTGATCGGCTCCTTCCAGGTCTTCGACACGGTCGCCGTCACGACTCGCGGTGGACCCGTCGACTCGTCGCGGGTGCTGCAGTTCTACATCTACGACATCGCGTTCGGCCGGTTCCAGTTCGGCTACGCGTCGGCCATGTCGGTCGCGCTGCTGCTCGTCCTGATGGCGATCACCTTCGTCCAGTACCGGTTGACCCGGGCCGACTCGTCCGACCTGGCCTGAGGAGGCGAGCATGAGCATCATTCTCGACAGCACCCCGTCCGTCGCTCTGCCGGCAGACGACGTACCGCCCCCAGCTCCGCCACGTCGGTTCAGCATCGGCCGCGGCCTGGCCTGGACGTTCATGATCCTGGTGATCCTGGTCAGCCTCTTCCCCTTCTACTGGATGCTGCGCACGGCCCTGTCCAGCAACAACGCCCTGTACGCCGGGGGCGACAGCGCCCTGCCCGTGCAGCCGTCCCTCGGTGGGTTCGAGCGGGTCTTCGGCCTGCAGACCGGGCAGGCCGCGATCGACGCGGGCGGCGCCGGCCAGGAGATCCACTTCTGGCGGTACCTGTTCAACTCGGTCGTCGTCTCCACCCTGATCACCGCGGGACAGGTGTTCTTCTCCGCGATGGCGGCGTACGCGTTCGCCCGGTTGCAGTGGAGGTACCGCGAGCGGGTGTTCGCGTTCTTCCTGGCCGGCCTGATGATCCCGTCGATCTTCACGCTGCTGCCCAACTTCGTGCTGATCAAGCAGCTTGGCCTGGTGGACACGCTGCTCGGGATCGCGTTGCCGACGATGTTCATGACGCCGTTCGCGGTGTTCTTCCTGCGCCAGTTCTTCCTCGGCATCTCGCGCGAGGTGGAGGAGGCGGCGCTGATCGACGGCGCCTCGAAGACCAGGGTGTTCTTCACGCTGATCCTGCCGATGTCGGTGGCGCCGATCACGACGCTGGCGATCCTGACCTACATCGCGTCCTGGAACGAGTACTTCTGGGCGCTGCTGGTCAGCTACACCGACAAGTCCCGGGTACTGACCGTGGCGCTCGGCGTCTTCAAGTCGCAGACCCCGCAGACCGGGCCGGACTGGTCCGGGCTGATGGCGGCCACGCTCGTCGCCGCCCTTCCGATGCTCTTGCTGTTCATGATCTTCGCCAAGCGCATCGTCAACTCCATCGGCTTCAGCGGGATCAAGTGAGGACGCCATGACGACTATCAGGCAACGGATCCGGGCGGCTGCCGTCGGCGTCATCCTGACCGCGAGCACGCTGACGGCGTGCGGCGGTGGTGGGGGCTCGAGCACGAACGGCACGATCGAGTACTGGCTGTGGGACTCGGCACAGCAGCCGGGGTACCAGAAATGCGCCGATGCTTTTCATCAGGAGAATCCCGACCTGAAGATCCACATCTCGCAGTACGGCTGGGACACGTACTGGTCGAAGCTGACCGCGGGCTTCATCGCCGACACCGCGCCGGACGTGTTCACCGATCATCTGTCGAAGTTCGCGCAGTTCGTTGATTTGAAGGTACTTCGCCCGCTCGACGACCTGGCGCCGACTGCCGATATCCAGGACGGCGACTACCAGGAAGGTCTGGCGGAGTTGTGGAAAGGCCAGGACGGTAAGCGCTACGGCGCTCCGAAGGACTGGGACACGATCGCCATCTTCTACGACAAGGCCGTTCTGAAAGCGGCCGGTGTTGATCCGTCGGAGCTGCAGAACCTCAGCTGGAACCCCACCGACGGCGGTAGTTTCGAGAAGCTGGTCGCGCATCTGACCGTCGACGTGAACGGCAAGCGCGGTGACGAGCCGGGCTTCGACAAGGAGCACGTCAAGATGCACGGGCTGTCCGCCGAGGGCTCGGGCGGTGGCGGTTGGGGGCAGACGCAGTGGTCCGCTTTCGCCGGCAGCGCCGGGTGGCAGGCAACGGACAAGAACCCGTGGGGCACGAAGTTCAACCTCGACCAGCCGTCGCTGCAGGACACGCTCAGCTGGTACTTCGGGTTGGTGAACAAGGGCTACATGCCCAGCTACGCCGAGATCGGTGGTACCAACTCCGTCGGCACCGACAAGCAGATCCAGTCCGGGACGGCCGCGATGGGGCTCAGCGGGTCGTGGATGATCTCCACCTTCACCAAGCTGACCGACGCCAAGGGCAAGAAACTCGACATCGGGCTGGCGCCGACGCCGATCGGCCCGAGCGGCAAGCGGGCGTCGATGTTCAACGGCCTGGCCGACTCGGTCACCACCTTGTCGAAGCAGCCCGAGAACGCGGCCAAGTGGGTGAAGTTCCTGTCCGGCGAGCAATGCCAGAACATCATCGGCCAATCCGGCGTCGTCTTCCCGGCCCGTCCGGCCGGCACCGACCTGGCCATCAACTACAACAAGACCGAACGCAAACTCGACGTCACCCCGTTCACCCAGCAGGTGAAGGACAAAACGACGTTCCTCTTCCCGGTGACCACCAACGCGGCCGACATCACCGCCTTGATGGCACCCCGCCTGGACGCCGTCTACATCGGCAGCTCACCCGTCTCATCCCTCACCAAACTCAACAACCAGCTAGACAAACTCTTTGAGGTTGCTTCGTAGGGCCAACGACCTGGTGCGGTGGCGGTACCAGGCGTAGGCGATCAGGGCGCACACGATGCCGTTGAGGAAGGCAGCGGCGATGTCTGTCGGGTGGTGCATGCCTCTGTAGAGGCGGGCGTAGGCGACCAGTAGGGGCATGCACAGACAGACGATGATCGTCAGGGTTCGGAGCCAGGCGCGGTGGATGGCCAGGGCCAGCAATGCGAACGACAGGTACAGGCCGGTGGAGGCGCCGGTATGGCCGCTGGGGTAGCTGCCCGTCGGGGGTGAGGGGTCGAGCTTCTCGACCTCGGGGCGTTGCCGGCCGACGACCTGGGAGGCGATCAGGAAGATCAGGCCCTGCATGGCGATCGCCAGCACCGGTACTGCGGCGAACCGCCAGTCACGGGTCCGCCACAACAGGATGGCCGCGACGATGATGCAGACACCGATGACCGATTCCGTATTGCCGATGTGCGACCAGATCAGCGTGATCGTGTTCCAGGTACCGTCGCGTTGGTTCGCGAGGTCCTTGTTGACCGCCTCCTCGGAGTGCGACAACCCGTCGAGCGGGCCCTTCAAGGCGAACCCGAAGCCGACGATGACGCCACCCAGCCCTACGCAGGGTGCGACGGCCCGGGTGAGGAGGTCGCTGCCGTCTTGCCGATGAAACCGATCCATGATGAGTACACGATCCCTACGCCGAGGATGAATCCCGCGACCACGTCGGACGGGAAATGGGCGCCGATGAAGATCCGGTCCAGACCGACGGCGACCACCACGAGGGCAGCCACCGCCATCCCGATCCGTCGGCCGGCCACCGACAGCAACGGCCACAACAAGAACACCAGGACGCTGGCCGCCAAGGTGATGTTGAGGACGTGACCCGAGGGAAACGAGTACCCCTGGGCATGCGGAACCGAATCGTCGACGATCGGCCGCTCCCGCTGAACGACGAGCTTGGCCAGCGCCCCGATCGACCAGCCGGCCATCATCGTGACGCCCGCCCACAACGCCCTGCCCTTCAACTTCCTGGCCCGCCACGCCCAGATCACCACGACGAGCGAGACGGCGTAGACGCAGACCGGCTGGCTGATCGCCTGCACGACCTCCAACGCCGTCACCAGCCCGTGCCGCACGGAGAAGCTGGTCGCCCGCCCGATCGCCGAGTTGTCCAGATCGATCAACGGATCGAACTGCTGCCGCACCGCGAACCCGAGCACCAGCACCGGCAGCGCGAACACCGCCATCGCAAGGACCCCACGCAGCAGCCGCCACCCCCGCGTCCGCACCACCACGCCAGCCGTCGTCATCAATCCCCAGTGCCCGCGCACCTGCACCCGAAACGCCCTATGGCTGACTGGCCGTTGCGAGGGCCTGCTTCGGTACTGCGGCGCGGAGCTTCGCGGTGTCGATCGGTACGACGAGGTCGCCGCGGCTCACCCATTCGGCGATGTTCGCGACCATCGCGCCGACCGCTTGCTGGGAGGTCACCGATGGCGCGGGGACTGCCCAGTTGGACGGGCATCGCGCGACCAGGAAGCAGCCATATGCGAAGGTCGAGCCGTTGAGGACCCGAGCCCCGGACGGCGCCGTATACGTCGTCACGTGCATCGGCGTCGCCTGGCCGCTCGTCCGGCAGGCTCCGGTAGCGGACGCCACGATCGCCTGTCCCGCCTGCTGGTAGAGACCCGGCTGGACGTAGTCGACCTCGCCCGCGACGAATCCGGGCAGGTCCGTGCCTTGCGCGACTCCGTCGAAGAGCCAACCGGCCCCGGTCGTCAGGGTGTTACCGACGACCGCGCAGTTGTACTCCGCACCGAGCAACGGCTGCGACGCATAGCCATCACCCAGGTACCGCCAGGTGCTGGAGGTATAGCCGGCTGTATAGCGATCAATGTCCCAGGCCCGCCTGCTGTCGTCGGTATAGGTGATCCGCCGGTACGCCGTATTGGCGCCGAGGTTGGCCACATTGACCCCAGCCGCAATCGCCTGACTCAAAGCCGCCCGCATCCGCAACGAGTAGTACTCGTCATGCCCAGGCAGGAAGACGGTCCTGGCCCGATCAGCTACCTGCCCCCCGAAGGCATCCAGGTCCTCGTCGGTCCAGTACGTGACGTCGAGCCCCTTCGACTCGGCCCAGAACACCAACCCCTGCTCGAGCGGAAGGAACTGGCCCGAGCCCTGCCCCTCGGCGTACGGGCGGTCGAAGGTCAGCCGGCCCGAGCCGGTGGCCAGGCTGGTGTAGAAGCTCACGCCGCCGTAGTTGTTGTACGCCTGCCAGGTCGCCGTGGCCTGCTGGATGAGCAGATCGTGCTTCGCCCCGCTGTCGTCGCGGATCGTCAGCGGCGCGTACGACGCGACGCCGCCGCCGCTGACCTTGACGAGATAGGTGCCGGGCACCCATGTGCCATCGATCGGAATGGTCGTAGTCATCGACCAGTGCGCCGCCGACGTCATCCGCAAGTCGTGGCCGTTGTCCGTGCCGCCCGTGGTCGGATCCGGTTGGATCACGGTCGGCACGCCATCTTGTCGCCAGATCTCTCGAGCGCCCAAGCCTTGGTAGTAGCCCATCCGGTAGGCGACGACGCTGACCGGGTCGCCCGACGTCACCTTCAGGCCGACGATGTCGCCGCAGGTCGCGGACGTCTGGGTGAGGTACGCGGCGAGCGCACCGTTCATCGAGGGCGGGATCACCCAGTCGGCGGTCCCGGTCTTCGCGTTTTCGGTAGCTGTGGCCGGCCAGTTCGCCGGACATCCCGCACGGCCTCCCGGGAGCGATCCGGGCGGTATGGCAGGCATCGCGGCCGGTGGAGCGATCAGGGCGAGGGTCGTGGATCCGGACATCAGCGCCGTGCCCGTCGAGGTCGACGCGGACATCGCCAGCGTGAGAATTCCGCCGTACTTGGACAGTACGAGCCCGTTGACCGGGATCGACAAGCGGGCGCCGGCCTTGACCGAGAGCGGTGCTCGTGGCCTCCAGGTGGCGTATCCGCCGGAGGTGGCCAGCGTTCCGTTGATACTCGTGACGGCGCCCGATGCGCCGGCCGGCAACTGCATCCGCACCGAGCTCAGCACGCCGGCCCGCCCCACCGTACCGGCGTAGGTGAGCGTCGTCGTCTGCCCTGGAATCGGATTGGTGGCGATGATCTTCACCGCCGCCGGCGGGACGGTTGCCTGCAGCCCCAATATGCCGCTGCCTGACGACAGTACTGCCCCGGTTGTCCCCGTCGCCTTGAAAACAAGGCTCCAGGGGCCGCCGCTCGGCAAGCGTAGGCCGTACAGCGGGATGGCGAGTCTGGCGCCGACAGCGACAGCGATCGGCTTGGCCGGACGCCAGCGAAGTACACCGGGCGACGCCGTCGTCACCGTGCCGTTCACGGAGGTGATCTTGCCAGTCGATCCGGGAGGCACCGCCATGACGACGTCTCGCAGTACGCCCGCGCGGGTGATCGTTCCGCGATAGGTCAGGGTCGTCGGCGACCCTGTGGACGCGGTGACGGTCACATTGGCGCTCACCGCAGCGGTTGCGGTCAGTACCGGACTGATCACCGACAAAACGACAGCAAGAAACAACACCCTCCGGACCATGGTTCCCCCCTGGACCCCACTCCCCTTCTTTCGAGGTTAAGCACACAAGGCCGTTCCGGACCAGACCGAGATTCAGCCTGTGACCCACTCGATGCCGGAGCTCACCCGGCCGGCGGCCAGCCCCGGGAAATGCGCACCCACCCCCGGCGTACTCCGCATCCGCTCCCAGAGCCGGTCCCGACTGCGCTGCGCGGCCGCGGCGTCAACGTCACCATAGGAATGCCAACTCGGCTCGGCCAACTGAATCGGACACGTGATCGCGTCCCCCACAAGCAGCAAAGCCTCATTGCCCGAGGCAACCTCCAGGCACAGATGCCCCGGCGTATGCCCCGGAGTCAGTACGACGCTGACGCCCGCCGCGACCGCCGTGTCATGCGTCAGTGGATGCTGCCGATCGGCATGCGCCAGGAACCCGTCCCGAATATGCGCCCGGATATCACCCGGCCCGTTGACGAAGTAGTCCCAGTCCGCCGCTCCGTACCAGATCATCGCGTTCGGAAAAACCGGCTCGGCCGCCAGATCGAAGAGCCACCCCACATGGTCGGTATGAAAATGCGTCACCACGACGTCGGTGATGTCCCCGGCCGCCACCCCCAACGCCCCCAGCCCGACGAACAGCTGCCCGCCAACCAGCCGCATCCCCTGCGCCAACTCATCCTGATCCGGCCCCAGCCCCGCATCGACCAGAATCGTCCGCTCCCCGGTCCGAACCAGAAAACACCCGATCGGCAACCAGGCGAACCCATCCCGCCCAAAAAACGCAGACGGCCCGACATCCTCTCCGAAGTACTTCGGATGCACGACGAACGTCCCGTCACTCACCGCATCCACCCGAATCCCACCAACCTGCATGCGCGCCTCCTCCGACTGGTCGTCAGGGCCATCACAACAGCACTGACGGCCAGCCGGAAGGACGGGGTCAGCCGCCGAGCAAAGGAAGCAGCTGGGCTTCCTCGTGGGCCAGGTGGTCGAGGAGGGCCTGGGTCAGGCGGTCCAGTTCCGGGGCGATGGCAGCGGGGGTGGCTGTGGCGAGGAGGGATTGGAGGTCGTCGAGGAGGGTGGCGATGGTGTCGTGTTCGGCTTGGAGGCGGTTGATGGTTTCGGCTGCTTCGGGGTGTTGGGCCAGGACCGCGGGGAAGATGCCCTGGGACTCGCCGCTGTGGTGGTTGTGGAGGCCCTGGCAGAGTTTGAGGCAGTTGATTCTGAGTTGGGCGCCGAGGGTTGTGGTGGCGCCGGTGGTCAGGACTTCCTTGCGGATCAGGGTGAGTTCGCGGCGGAAGGCTTCGTGGATCTTCAGGAGTAGGTCGGCGATCGAGCCGGTACGTTCGCCAGGCGGGCCGGTTGTCGCGCTGACGAGGGCCACGACCGGGATGGTTCGGGTGGTGTTCGCCTGGTACTTCGCCCAGCCGGGGTCGGCCGCGGCCAGTCGGGCGAAGGTTTCGGTGCGCTCGGCGTCTCGTAGTACGAGGGCTGTGGCGGGGTAGGTGAAGAGGCCGGTCTCGACCGTGCACGCGGGGTTGGCGAGCAGGTTGTGGTACCAGCCGGGGTGCTTGGGGCCGCCGCCGGCCGAGCCGACGACCAGGACGCGGTCGGTGGTGTCGGGGTAGTACCCGAGGATCGCCGTCCGCGGCAGACCGGTGCGGGCGCCGGTCGTTGTCAGGAGCAACAATCGCGCATCTTCGAACTGGCCGCCGACGCGGCCGTCGTTCGCGCGGAACTCCTCGATGAGCTGCTGGGTGAAGTCGGACAGGGTTCTGTCTGCTTTCTGGCTGAAGTGAAATCTCAGGACCGGAGAAACGCAGAGATGAAGGGGGCCCGCGAACGCCCCCGCCGCCGCTCAGAGAGCAGCCGGGTGCCCTACTCGTGTATGGCTCGAGGCCGACCCGGCAGTCACAGGGAAGAGATTAACCAGCAAGCGGGTCACAATGTCTGTCGTGGACTCATTGCGCGACCGACTCGTCGTGGCCGGTGTCGAGCTGCTCGAAACCGAAGGGCTGGCCGAGCTCTCGTTGCGGGCGATCACTCGGCGGACCGGCGTCTCGCACGGCGCACCTCGCCGCTACTTCCCAACCCACAACGCCTTGCTGGCAGCCATCGCCGCCACCGGTCTCGCCGATCTGGCAAGAGACCTCGGTACGCCGACAGCGGCCGGCTCCGCCGAGGAGCAGCTGATCGAGTTGGGCGTCCGCTACCTGGCCTTCGCCCGCACCCGCCCGGCGATGTTCCAACTCATCTTCCGCCACGACCTGCTCGAAGGCGCGGGCGGCAACCTCCGTCAGACCTCACTCCCCCTGCTGGCCACCATCACCACCCTGATCGAACAAACCGGCGCCGCCGACGCCCCCACCCGAACCATCACCCTCTGGACCAACCTCCACGGCCTCGCAACCCTCACCATCACCAACGCCCTGGCTCTTCTGGACGCGGACCCGGCCGCGTTGATCCCGGGCATCGTGCACACCCACCTCTCCTGAAGAGTTCAACGGAGGTCGGCCAGTACTCCGTAGTGGTCGCTGAGCCAGATGTTTTCGACGGGGGTGGCGCCGATCAGACGAGCTGCGCTGATCGGTGCCAGGGTGAGGATGTAGTCGATGCGGCGACGGTGCTCGGTTTCTCCGAGTAGCCGGAGGATTTCGGCCGCCGCGACCGGGTTGTCGACCGTCCAGGTGTACCCGGGTGCATCGGTCGTCGCGGACCAGGCGTCCTCGTAGTACCGGAGGAGATAGCTCATGGTCGGCGAGTCCGGCGCTGCGTTGAAATCACCGGCGACGACCGTCGGCGACGCCGTGTGGTGCCTGGCATCCAGCGCGGTGATGTCGTGCGCCTGCTGGAGGCGGGCTTGCTCGTGTTCGGGTCGCCACGGGGTGGTGGGCACGATGAGGAGCTGTTCGCCTCCGTCCGGTACGTCGACCGCGACCGCGACCGTCCACCAGTGTGGATCGCCGCGATGCTCCTCGACGTCGACGACCCGATGCGGCCACCGGGTGGCGACGACCGTGCCATGGCCGACGCCGACCGGCGCGATCAGCTCATGTTGCGAAGTGGTGTGGATCAGCCCGGTACCGGCCGTCAGTTCCGCGAGTTGGGTGCCGGGGTGGCAGACCTCTTGGAAGGTCGCGATGTCGGGGGACGCGCGGCGGAGTTCAGCGTTGATCAGGGCGGTCCGGCGCGGATCGCCCTGATCGTGCTGGACGTTCATCGTCAGGACTCGCATCGATCGGCCGGTGCCCGCCGCGGCCGCCGGCCAATCCGGAGTACGAAGATTTTCGGATTGTCGTCACAGAGAGTTATATGACCGATTCCAGCCGTAGTGGAATTGCGGCCGAAAGGCGGTCGGAACGGAAAAAGTGCGGGGGATCGGGGAAATTGTGGAGAAAGGTGTAACGGCCCTCAGGTTGTGACGATAAAAGGTTGAGACGTCCTGGTCTTGAGGGGGGCAAGTGGACGCTCCGGTGGTTCTTCGGAATCGCCGGTGGTTTGGAGGGGGCCCCAGCAGGTGCTCGCCCGGGGCGGGGTGAGCACCTGCGGAGGGGGCCTTTTCGGCTTTCTAGCCCTTGATTCCCACGTTGGCCATGCCTTCGACGAAGCGCTTCTGGGCGAAGACGAACATCACGATCATCGGCAGCGTCGCGAGCGCCGTGCCGGCCATCAGGTACGGCCACTGGATCTCTGCCGGGTTCTGGGCGAAGATCGCCAGCCCCAGTTGCAGCGGCCGCATCGAATCCGACGTCGTGATCATCAGCGGCCAGAGGAAGCCGTTCCAGGCCGCCTCGATCTGGAAGACGCAGATGGTGATCAGGGCCGGCTTCACCAGCGGCGTCATGATCCGCCAGAAGATGCCGAACTCGCCCAGCCCGTCGACCCGGGCCGCCTGGGCCAGCTCGTTCGGGATAGAGACGTAGAACTGCCTGGCCAGGAAGGTGAACAGCGGCGCGGCGCCGAGCGGGATGATGAGTCCCCACCAGGAGTTGAGCCAGCCGATGCCGCCCTGGCCGATGATGTTGTTGCCGCCGAACAGCGGGATCGACTTCACGATCAGGAACAGCGGTACCAAGATGATCTGGAACGGCACGAGCAGCAGCAGGATGAAGTAGCTGAGCAGTGCCTTTGAGCCGCGGATCGGCAACTTGGCCAGCGCGTAGCCGGCCGTCGTACAGACCGCCAGGGTGAAGGCCGTCTCGCCGACCGCGATGAACAGGCTGTTGCGGAAGTACCGCAGGAACGGCGCGGTCTGCATCGCCTCGACGAAGTTGTGCCAGCGCAGCTCGCCCGGCAGCCAGGAGAACTTGGCGATCTCCAGGTCGCTCTTGAAGGCGGTCAGCACCATCCACAGGAACGGCGTGATCATCAGCAGCGCGCCGATGCTCAGCGCGACGTACAGCAGCACCCGGCCGGGCCGCAGACCCGGCGGCTTGGTACCGACGATGGGACCGGTCAGCGTTGCGCTAGTCATTGACATCCGCCTTCTGGAGCAGGCGTCCGAGCCCGATGAACGCCGCGATCAGGATCATCATGATGACCGTCTCGGCGGACGCTGCACCGAGTCGCAGGGCCTGGAACGCGTTCTGATAGATATCCAGCACCAGCACCGTCGTCTCGGTACCGGGACCGCCCTTGGTCATCACGTAGACCAGGTCGAAGACCTGGAAGGTGCCGACGATCGAGGTGACCAGGACGAAGAACTGCACCGGCCCCAGCGCCGGCCAGGTCACGTTGACGAACTTCTGCCAGCGGTTCGCGCCGTCCAGCGCGGCCGACTCGAGCAGATCCCGCGAAACGCCTTGCAGGGCGGCCAGATAGATGATGATCTTCGTGCCGAGCCCCTGCCAGATGCCGACCACCATCAGCGACGGCAGGGCCGTGTTCGGGTCGGACAGCCAGCGGCCGGGGGCGAAGCCGAACAGGCTCAGGAAGCCGTTCGCCAGACCCGAGCCCGGGTTGTAGATCCACAGCCAGATGGTCGCGATCGCCACCGTCGCGGTGACGGTCGGCAGGTAGAAGGCGGTCCGGAAGAAGCCGATCGCCTTGATCTTCTGGTTCAGCCCCATCGCGACCGCGAGCGAGATCGCCATCGACAGCGGGATCACGACGACGGCGTACAGGATCGTGTTCTTCAGCGCGGCCAGGAAGTCCTGGTCGCGGAACAGGTCGGTGTAGTTGGTGAAGCCCACCCAGGACCAGGAGTCGCCGAAGCTGTAGTCGGTGAAGCTCAAGGTGATCGCGGCGACCACCGGGATCACGATGAAGATTCCGGAGTGCAGCAGGGCGGGCGCCAGCAGCACCCAGCCGGCCCGGACCTGACTGCGGATCAGCTTGCGGCTGTCCTTGGCCGGGGCGGCCGAACGCTTCGTACTGACCGCAGGGGTGGCACGTTCGAGGGTTGCGCTCATCGGGACTGTCCTGCCAGGTTGGCCAGCACCTTGGCGGGATCCTTCTGTCCGAGGACCGCCTGGGTGAGCTGGGAGTCGAAATTGGCCCGCATCTCCAGCCAGTTGGCCGAGCCGCCCTCGTAGATGGCGAGCTCCAGACCGCCGGCGACGAACTTGCTCAGCGGGTTCGACTGCGCCTGGGGCGAGTTGACCGCGTCCTTGTACGCCGGGATCTTGCGGTTCAGCTTGGCGATCGCGTCGACCGAACTCGGCTTGGTGAGCGACTGGATGAACGACCAGGCCGCTTCCTTGTGCCGGCTGCGGGAGCCGATCGAGGCCAGGTCGCCACCGACGAACTCGACCTCCTTGCCGTTGTCGAAACGGAAGAACTTGAGGTCGTCGCAGTTCTTCTGGCCGATCCCCTTGTCGGAACAGTCGACCGCGCCGCCGACGATCCCCATCGCGGCATCACCAGACAGCACGAGGGGTTGCTGGGCCGCGTTCTGCTGCCCGTACGGCTGGACGTGGTTGATCATCGACTTCAGCCAGTTGAGGACCTCGAGGCCCTTGTCGTTGTCGTAGTTCGGCTGGCCGTCGACGTACAGGTTGGTGCCGGTGGAGGCGAGCAGGGTGGTGTAGGTCTGCCGGAAGCTGGTCGGCGCGGCCAGGTCGAAACCGGACCGGGTGATGGTGCCCTTGTCGTTGCGCTTGGTCAGCTTCTCCGCGGCGGCCTTCAGCTCTTCGAGATTCGTCGGCGGCTTGTCCGGGTCGAGGCCGGCCTCCTTGAAGGCGCTGATCCGCAACGCGACGGCGCGGGCGTCGGCGACCACCGGGTAGGCGTAGAGCTTGCCGTCGTACGTCGCCGCCGGGACCATCGCGCCGATGCTCTTCTCCTTGATCACGTCCGGCGTGACCCCGTACGGCGCCAGGTCGGCGAAGATCCGCTTCGACGCGAACGGCTGGATCCAGCCGACGCCGGTGACCATCACGTCGTACGGGATGCCGGCCGCGATCGAGGTCGACATCTTCTCGTTCAGGTTGCCGTACGTCGCGAAGTCCGGCTCGACCTTCATCTTCGGATAGGCCTTGTTGAAGTCCGCGACGACCTTGTCGAACTCTTCTCGCCCCTTCGTACTGGGCGGGAAGGACGGGATCAGCACCCGCAACGTGCCGGTCGCCTCGGCCGGCGGGACACCGTCCGTGGACTTGTCGATCACCCCGTTGCCACAACTGCTGGCGGCGAGGCCGAGCACGGCGGCCAGCACCACCAATCCACTCCGGGCACCACGTCTCACAGGGGAACTCCTTCGCTGACGGGCGGGACCGGCGCCAGCTACGTGACGACCAGACCACCGAGTGCAGCGAAAGTATGGGGAAAGGGCTTTCCCGTCAATACCCCAGCGCTCGAATGATCAAATTCGATCAGCGAGTGCCGCCCCACAGGACTCGCGGACGCGGAGTTCCGGCAGGAGGCTCAAATGCTGGGTCGCCGGGGCCTGATCGGGGGGCGTCCGGAGCTTGCGGAGGAGCAGTTCGCAGGCGGCCTCACCGAGCTTGAGCTTCGGCGGGCAGACCGCGGTCAGCGGGATGACGGCCAGCGCGGCGGTCTCGTCGTTGTACGCCACGATCGCGAAGTCGTCCGGGATCCGCAGCCCGCGTTCCATCGCTCGCTCGGTCAGTCGCGCGGCGTGTTCGTCAGAGTGAACCAGCGCGGCCCGGGCACCGAACGCCTCGCATTCAGCCAGGAACTTGTCGTGCTGGGCGAGCGTGGTCGGGTCCTCACCACGAGCCGGCAGCGCGACCGGCGAGATGAACAGCTCCACCCCGAGCGATTCGGCCGCCTGGGTGATGCCCTGCCGCAACCAGTACGCCGTAACGCTGGCGTTCAGGTTGATCCCGATCCGCCGATGGCCGAGCGAGACGAGATGACGCAGCGCGAGCATGGCGCCGTACGCGTGATCCGTGCGCACGTGGTCGTATTCGCGCCCGACATCCGGGAACCCGAAGGCACGCTCCATCAGCACGACCGGTACGTCGATCGCGTCCAGCGTCCGGCTGATCTCGGCGGCGCGGCCGTCGCCGAGCGCAGTACTGAGGAGCAACCCGGCGACCCCGATGCCGAGCACCTTCTCGAGGCGCTCCTGCTCGACGGCGACGTCGTACCCGGAGACGCCGAGCACCAGGCGGGCCCCGTACCGCTCGGCCGTCGCCTCGGCACCGCGGATGACGTCAGTGTAGTAGAAGGTCGAGCTCGGGACGATGATGCCGATGGTGGGCTGATTGCCGCTCTGGCTGCTGCGGCCGGGGGCCGGCGTGGTGCCGACGGCGCCGCCGTGGACCCGGCGCAGGAGTCCGGCCGTGTCCAGTTCGGCGAGGTCCCGGCGTACTGTGATCGCGGAAACGCCCAGCTCGGCCGCCAGTTCGGCCACCCGCAGCCGGCCGTGTCGGCGCAGGCTGCGCAGGATCAGCTCGTGGCGTTCCGGTGCGAGCATGCGGTCCTCCGGGGACGGTGATCCGGATGTGATTGTTTGTGATCATACGATCATGAGCTTCGAGGTGAGGGAGAACGCGTGAGCGAGACCGGTGGAACCGGCGCTGGAGCCGGCCGGACCAACGCCGTGCTGTCGAAGCTGTCGGTGGTCGGTGACCTGCTGATGCTGCAGATCGTCTTCCTGGTCCTCAGCCTCGGCATCGTCACCCTCTACCCCGCGGCGTTCGCGTTCCAGCGGGTGCTGCCGGACGCCCTCAGCCAGGAGCATCCGCAGCTGCTGCGGCGCTTCTTCCGCCAGTTCAGGTGGGCCTTCCCGCGCTTCTGGCTGTCCGGTCTGGCCCTGTACTTCGGCAGCATCGCGCTCGCCTTCGGGCTGATCTTCTGGGCGAACGCGAACGGCCCGATCCGGGTCGTCGCGCTGGTCATCCTGATCCCACTGACCGGCATGATCGTCGGGCTGTACCTCAGCGCGCTCGCCGTCCTGCCCGCCGCTCCCGAGGACAGCACGCCCAAGAGTCTGTTCCGCGAGGCGAACCTCTTCCTGCTGCGGCGCTCGCTCGGGGTGGCCGGTGGCGTGATCGGTTTGTTCACTTGGTTCGCCTTGGTCAGCCAGTTGCCGACCCTGTTCGCGATCGGCTCCGGGCTGGTTCCGGCGCTGATCGGCTACTGGATCTCGCGCAGCCGGACCGTACCGGCGAAAAAAGATTCTCCAGACGTGTCAATCTGAGCCCTGCTGGTTCGACGTAGGTGTGTAAGGCCCCTACCGGACCAGAAGGAGTACCCCGATATGTACGCGACGACCGACACCCCGGTGACGACGCCGGCCACCCAGGGCGGCCGCTCGCGCTGGCTTGCCCTCTACGTCCTCTGCGCGGGCATGCTGATGATCGTTCTCGACGTGACGATCGTGAACGTGGCACTGCCGGCCATCCAGGACGACCTCGGCTTCAGCAGCTCCAGCCTCGCGTGGGTGGTGAACGCGTACCTGATCGCCTTCGGTGGCCTCTTGCTCCTGGCCGGACGGCTCGGCGACCTGCTCGGGCGGCGGACCATCTTCGTCAGCGGCCTGATCGTCTTCACCGTCGCGTCCGTGCTCTGCGGGCTCGCTTCCTCCGCGACTTTGCTGATCGCCGCCCGGTTCCTGCAGGGCGTCGGCGGGGCGCTCACCTCGGCCGTCATCCTGGGCATGATCGTGACGCTGTTCCCCGAACCGCGTGAGCAGGCCAAGGCGATCGGCGTCTTCGCCTTCGTCGCGTCGGCCGGTGGGTCGATCGGTCTGCTGGCGGGTGGCGTGCTGACGCAGGCGATCAGCTGGCACTGGATCTTCTTCGTGAACCTGCCGATCGGGGTCGTCACCGCACTGCTGGCCGTGCGCGTGATCGAGAAGGACAAGGGGATCGGGTTCGGGCGCGGTACCGACGTACCGGGTGCTGTGCTGATCACCTCGGCACTGATGGTCGGCGTGTTCACGATCGTGAAGCCGGCGGCCGAGCTGGGCTGGACCGCTCCCCGGAGCATCGCGCTGTCGGTGCTGACGCTGACGCTGCTGGCCTGCTTCATCGTGCGGGAGGCGACCGCCGCCAACCCGCTGGTGCCGTTGCGGATCTTCCGGTCGCGGACGCTGACCGGGGCCAACCTGATCCAGGCGCTGTCCTCGGCGGGGATGTTCGGGATCTTCTTCCTCGGGTCGCTCTACCTGCAGCGCGTTCTCGGGTACGACGCCCTGGAGATCGGGCTGGCGTTCCTGCCGACGACGCTGGTGATGGGGCTGCTGTCGGTGAAGTACTCCGAGAAGCTGGTGATGCGCTTCGGACCGCGCCGGCCGCTGATCGGCGGGCTGGTCCTGATCGTGATCGGCCTCGCGCTCTTCACCCAGGCTCCTGTCAACGGCAACTACTTCATCCACGTGATGCCGGTCCTCTTCCTGCTCGGCCTCGGCGGCGGAGTCTGCTTCCCCGCCCTGATGGGCCTGTCGATGGCCGACGTGAAGCCCGAAGACGCCGGCCTCGCCTCCGGCCTGATCGGCACCATGGGCGAGGTAGGCGCCGCCCTCGGCCTGGCCATCCTGGCCACCCTCTCCGCCACCCGCACCGAAACCCTGACCACCGCCGGCAAGCCCGTCCTCGAAGCCCTCACCAGCGGCTTCCACCTCTCCTTCGCCGTAGCCGGCCTGCTAGTAGCCACCGCCGTCCTAATCGCCTGCACCCTCATGCGCCCCACCCGTACAGCCGCTGAAACCGAGGCCGAGGCCGAACTAGTCCTCGACGCCGCCTGACCCGTACTCCGCCCCCTAGCGCGTCCGGTCCAGCGGCCGGGCGCGCCGCATTTCCTGAGTCCCCCGACCCCGGCGCCTCTCCCCCTCGTCGCGCCCCCGCACCCCCTCGGCCGGCCAGGACTGGCGACCTTGAACACCCAGCGGCGACCTTGAACACGTTATTTCTTGTTCAAGGTCGCCGCTGGGTGTTCAAGGTCGCCGGATCGGGATGAGTTGTCCACAGGGTGGGGGCGGTGGTCGCCGGTGGTCTGTGGGATAGGGAAGGATGTGCGTGTGACGAGCGGGGCAGAAAGCTCGTCTGTCAGTCGGATGTAGAGGGGATGCGGGACACAGTGGCATTGCAGTCGATCGAGCAGAGGATCGCCGACGAGCTGGAAGTCGGCGTGGGGCAGGTCCGGGCAACCGTCGGACTGCTGGACGAGGGCTCGACGGTGCCGTTCATCGCGCGGTACCGCAAGGAGATCACCGGCGAGCTCGACGACGCGCAACTGCGTACGCTCGAGGAGCGCCTGCGGTACCTGCGGGAGCTCGAGGAGCGCCGGCAGACCGTGCTCGAGTCGATCGAGAGCCAGGGCAAGCTGGACGACGCCCTGAAGGAATCGATCCTCGCGGCGGAGACCAAGTCGCGGCTGGAGGACATCTACCTGCCGTTCAAGCCGAAGCGGCGGACCAAGGCGATGATCGCCCGCGAGGCCGGGCTGGAGCCGCTCGCGGACGGGCTGCTGGCTGACCCGACCGTGCCGCCACTGGCCGCCGCGACGGTGTTCGTCAACGACCAGGTCGCCGACCCGCAGGCCGCCCTCGACGGCGCCCGGTCGATCCTGGTCGAGCGCTTCGCCGAGGACGCCGACCTGATCGGCGAGCTGCGTGAGCGGGTCTGGTCGCGCGGCCGGCTCGGGTCGAAGGTGCGTGAGGGCAAGGAGACCGAGGGCGCGAAGTTCTCGGACTACTTCGACTTCGACGAGCCGTTCACCAAGATGCCGTCGCACCGGATCCTGGCGATGTTCCGCGGCGAGAAGGAAGAGGTCCTCTCGCTGACCGTCGAGCCCGAGCCCGCGGGCGCCGAGGAATCCGACGGCCCGACGGAGTACGAGGCGACCATCGCCCGCAAGGTCGGCGTCGAGAACAAGGGCCGCCCGGCCGACCAGTGGCTGGTCGAGACGGTCCGCTGGGCCTGGCGGACGAAGATCCTGGTCCACCTCGGCATCGACCTGCGCACCCGGTTGCGCCAGGCCGCCGAGGACGAGGCGGTCCGCATCTTCGCGTCGAACCTGCGTGACCTGCTGCTCGCCGCACCGGCCGGCACCCGCGCGACGATGGGGCTCGACCCGGGCTTCCGTACCGGCGTCAAGGTCGCCGTGGTCGACGCGACCGGCAAGGTCGTCTCCACCGGGGTGATCTATCCCCACGTCCCGCAGAACCAGTGGGACCGGTCGATCGCGACGCTGGCCGCGCTGGCCGCCGCGCACAAGGTCGACTTGATTGCCATCGGCAACGGTACGGCGTCGCGCGAGACCGACAAGCTGGCGGCCGAGCTGATCGCCAAGCACCCGGAGCTGAAGCTGACCAAGGCGGTCGTGTCCGAGGCGGGGGCGTCGGTGTACTCCGCGTCCGCGTTCGCCTCGGCCGAGCTGCCCGGGATGGACGTCACGCTGCGCGGAGCGGTGTCGATCGCGCGCCGGTTGCAGGACCCGCTGGCCGAGCTGGTGAAGATCGACCCCAAGTCGATCGGCGTCGGTCAGTACCAGCACGACCTGCCGGAGGCCTCGCTGTCGCGTTCGCTGGACGCGGTGGTCGAGGACGCGGTGAACGCGGTCGGCGTCGACCTCAACACCGCCTCCGCGCCGCTGCTGACCCGGGTCTCGGGCATCACCCAGGGGCTCGCGGAGAACATCGTCATCTACCGCGATCAGAACGGTCCGTTCAAGACCCGGACCGCTCTGAAGGAGGTGCCGCGGCTCGGCCCGAAGGCGTTCGAGCAGGCGGCCGGCTTCCTCCGGATTCCTGACGGTGCGGACCCGCTGGACTCGTCCAGCGTGCACCCGGAGGCGTATCCGGTGGTGCGGCGCATCATCGACTCGACTGGTACGGACCTGAAGTCGCTGATCGGATCGCCCGCGCTGAAGGCGCTGAAGGCGGCGGACTTCGTGGACGACATGTTCGGTCTGCCGACGGTGACCGACATCCTGGCCGAGCTGGAGAAGCCGGGGCGCGACCCACGGCCGGCCTTCAAGACGGCGACCTTCGCTGAAGGTGTGGACAAGATCGGCGACCTGAAGCCGGGGATGCGGCTGGAGGGCCAGGTCACCAACGTGGCGGCCTTCGGCGCGTTCATCGACATCGGTGTGCACCAGGATGGTCTGGCGCATGTGTCGGCGCTGTCGAAGAACTACGTCAAGGACCCGCGCGAGGTGGTCAAGCCGGGCGACATCGTCAAGGTGAAGGTCCTCGAGGTCGACATCCCCCGCCAGCGCATCTCCCTCACGCTGCGCCTCGACGACGAGGTAGGCGCCCCCACCTCCGGCCCCCGCACCGGCGAAGGCCGCTCAGCCCGCTCCGGCGAAAACCGAGGCAGCTCAGGCGGCCCCGGCTCAGGTGGCGGTCGCGGACCGGGTGGCGGCGGCCGTGGCCCGGGCGGCTCCGGCGGCGGAGGTCGCGGCCCAGGCGGCGGTCAAAGCAGTGGTCGCGGTGGCCAAGGTGGCAGTGGCGGTCAAGGTCGCGGTGGGCAGGGCGGCCGCGGTTCGGGCAACTCGCAGCCGGCCAAGGATGTACCGATGGACGAAGGCTCCCTCGCCGATGCCTTCCGCAAGGCGGGCTTCACCGTCCGCTGACCCCCAGAAACAACGCATACCGGCCGGCAACCCCCACGGGTTGCCGGCCGGTTGTTCGTCCCCGGGCTACTGCACCTGACCCCGGCCGTTCCCGACTGAACCAACTCGACGTACCGCTCGGCGAATGCCGTCACCCCACCTCTGGGGTGACGGCATTCGTGTGTCCGGAGCGCGCCTCCTTGACAGATTTACTGAGTGGACTCATTATTGAGTCAACTCAGGTTCAGAGATCGAGCGCAAGCCGTCGGAGCGGGAAGAAATGGTCGCCATGCGAGCATTCGTCGTCAATCACTACAAGGGGCCGGTGCAGCAAGCGGAGGTCCCCGAGCCCGTGGCCGGCGAGCGCGATGTGCTCGTGGAGGTCCAGGCGGCCGGGCTCAACGTGCTCGACGAGAAGATCCGGGCCGGCGAGTTCAAGCAGGTCCTCCCGTACGAACTGCCGCAGATCCCCGGCAACGACGTCGCTGGAACGGTGATCGGCGTCGGTGCGAAGGTGAAGGGATTCAAGCCCGGCGACGAGGTGTACGCCCGCCCCGACAAGGACCGCATCGGAACATTCGCGGAGCGCATCGCGATCGCCGAGGCCGACCTGGCACTCAAACCGGCATCAGTCAGCCTCGAGGAAGCGGCCTCGCTGCCGCTGGTGGCCCTGACCGCCTGGCAGGCGCTCGTCGAGCGGGGCAACCTGCGGCCGGGGCAACGGGTCCTCATCCACGCCGGCGCCGGTGGAGTCGGGACGATCGCGATCCAGCTCGCCAAACACCTAGGCGCCACGGTCGCCACCACGGTCAGCGCCGGCAACGTCGCCTTCGTGCGCGAGCTCGGGGCGGACATCGTCATCGACTACCGCAGCGAGGACTTCGAACAGCTCCTCGACGGCTACGACCTGGTGCTGGACAGCCTCGGCGGAAAGAACCTCGAAAAGTCGCTCCGGGTACTACGCCCCGGCGGCAAGGCGATCGGAATCGCCGGGCCCCCGGACTCGGCGTTCGCGCGTGAAATCGGCGCGAACCCACTGCTCCGGCTTGTGACGACGGCACTCAGCAGCGGCATCCGCCGCCAGGCCCGACGCCTCGGCGTGACCTACGAGTTCCTCTTCATGCGCGCCAGCGGTGACCAGCTTCGCCGGATCGCTGCCCTCGTCGACGGCGGCGCGTTGCGCCCGATCGTCGGACGGGTCTTCGACTTCGACCAGACCACGCAGGCGGTGCAGTCACTGACGGTGCGGCCGCTGGAAGGCGGTGGCATCCGCGGCAAAGCCGTCATCAGCAGAGCCTGACGAAACCCAGCACACCATGCACGAACCCGAAACAGGAGAACACCATGAGCACGAACAGGAACCCACACGACGACGTCGTCACCAGCTACAAGGACGCGCCCACCCGCACCGTCGACGCCGACGGCGTCACCTTCGCCTACCGAGAGCTGGGGCCGAAGGGCGGGGTCCCCGTCGTCTTCTTCGTCCATCTCGCCGCGACCCTGGACAACTGGGACCCCCGAATCATCGACCCCATCGCCGCGGCGCACCACGTCATCACCTTCGACAACCGCGGCGTCGGCTCCTCCAGCGGCAGCGTGCCCGACAGCGTCGAGGCCATGGCCGACGACGCCGTGACTTTCATCAAGGCGCTCGGCTTCACCAAGGTCGACATCTTCTCCTTCTCCCTCGGCGGCATGATCGCCCAGGCCCTGGTGGACAAGCACCCCGGCCTCGTCCACAAGCTCGTCCTCACCGGCACCGGGCCGAAGGGCGGCAAGGACATCGACAAGGTCGCCGGTACGACGTACTGGGACATCCTGCGCGCCACCCTGACCCGGTCCGACCCCAAGGAGTTCCTGTTCTTCAACCGCAATGCCTCCGGCAAGCCCGCCGCGCGCGCGTTCGTCAAGCGGCTCGAGGAGCGCACCGTCGACCGCGACGCGCCGATGCAGCTCCGGGGGTTCCGGACGCAGCTCAAGGCGATCAAGAAGTGGGGACGCTCCACCCCCGACGACCTGTCGAAGATCACCCAGCCCACCCTGATCGCCAACGGGGACAACGACCGCATGGTGCCGTCGATCCTCTCCGAGGACCTGCACCGGCGGATCAAGGACAGCGAGCTGATCATCTACCCCGACTCCGGACACGGCGGCATCTTCCAGTTCCATCAGAAGTTCGCCCCGGTCGCCGTCGAGTTCCTCGCCCGATGACGACCCGAGCGCTGCTCCGCGCTCCGTGGGCGCTTCTCCTCGACATGGAAGAATGAGGGTCGGCACCTTCGAGTCCATCCAGCAGACAAGGACGGCAGCTATGCCACTCGCCTCGCAACCAGTCGGACGGCGCGAGCGGAACAAGCAGCAGAAACTCGACCGCATCACCGCCGCCGCCCGAGAGCTCTTCGCCGAGCGCGGTGTCGACGAGGTCACCACCCAGGAGATCGCCGACAAGGCCGACATCGGCGCGGGCACGCTGTTCCTCTATGCCAAGACCAAGGGCGAGCTCCTCCTGCTCGTACAGAACTCCAGCTACGCCGACGCACTCGCCGAAGGCACATCGGCGGCCGAACATATCCCGGCCGTGCTCGACGCGGTGATGGCCATCGTCCGTCCGGTCGTGGAATGCAACCGCAAACAGATCGACAACGGGCGGACCTACCTGCGGGAGATGATCTTCGGCGATCCCGAGGAGCCTCACCACCGCGACGCGCTTCTCCTGACCGTACAGACCGAGAAGGCGATCGCCGACGTGCTCCAGCGCGACGAGCGGATCGGCTCCGGCGATGCCGCGACCCTCGCGCACATCGTCTCCGCGATCATGTTCGTCAGCATGGCGGCGACGATCAACGTCGCCGCCCCGGTCGACGATGTCGTGCAGGAGATCAGAAACCAGGTCCAGGCACTGGTGTAGACGGCTGGATCAGCTGGGCAGGCTAAGCCGAACGCGCGGCCGGGCCGATCTTGGCGGCGCGGGTGAAGGCAGAGACCGTGGTGAGCAGGGTCATCGAGCCGCCGTACGCGTTGAGGCAGTTGACGGCCAGTTTGCCGACGACGATCACCAGGTAAATCAGCAACGCGATGCCGCCGCGGCCGGCGAGCGTACCGAGGTAACCGGCCTGGTTGGCGAGGAAGCCGGCGCCGAGCGAGATCGCCAGCAGGAAGGCCACCCCGTCGAACGGCTTGGCGCCGAACAGCGCGCCGACGTCCGCGCCGGTGGATCCAGCGGTACGGCGAGACGCGAGGTTGATGTCCCGATCGACAGGACATAGTCGCCGGTCGGCGACGCGGCCACGCTTGTGGCGTAGGCCGGGAGGGCGGTTTGGCGGACTATGTCCTGTCGATCGGGACAACCACCCCAGCTGCCTACCGCAGGTCGGCGAGGTGGCCGTCGGGGTCGCCTAGGTGGATTGCGGTGGCTTGGGGGGTGTAGCCGAGGCGGCGGTAGAGGCGGTCGGCGCCGGCGTCGCCGGGGGTTAGCCAGGCGAGGGTGGCGCCGCCGGTTTCGAAGGCTTGTTGGGTTGCGTAGGCGGTGGCCAGCGCGCCCAGGCCTTGGCGGCGGTGGGAGTGGAGGGTGCCTACGCCGGCTACCTCGGTTACTCCGTCGGCGATGGCGGTCCAGGCGGCGGTGGCGACTGGTACGCCGTTCTGGCGGATGAGGATGCTGGCGCCGTTGGCAGGGTCGGGCTGGAAGGGGTTTGCGGCGTCTTCGGTCTCGTAGGCGTCGGCAGCTACTGCGTCGGCCTCGGACTGCTCCTCGACGGAGGTGATGACGGATGCGGTGATGCCTTCGGGGAAGTCGGGGAGCTTGAGGTCGGCAGGCTCGACCACGAGCAGAGGTGGGCGGGAGGCGATCGTCATGCCGTTTGCCACGAGGGCCTCAGCCAGTCCGGGGCTGGCTTCTTCGACGAGCTCGACGTGCAACCAGCGTCCCTCGGCGGCGAAGGCCTGGCGGATGGTGTCCAGCGCCCACGGCACTTCTTCGGGGTCGAAGGCTGTCCCCGGATCAGCGGCGACCGCACTCGACAAGAACCACACATCCTCGTCGTGCAGCATCCCGACCAACGGCCCAGCCACAATCTGCCGCCGCGACCGGCCCAGTCCCATCATTTGAGCGGACGCAATCCGCGCAGCAATCTCCACTCCCCGACCCTAGCCCGATCCCCAACCGACCGCCGGCAACCGCAGGGCGGCCTCTAGCCGGAGCCGCCCTCAGGTGTTCGTTCTCCGCGAAGAACCATCTCAAACAGTGACCAGCGGGAGCTGGTCGGGCCGCCGCTCGGAAAAGTGGCGGAGGGTACGAGATTCGAACTTGTGAGGAGTTGCCCCCAACACGCGTCGGCGTCGGCCGGCGCTGGTCTGGCGGACGTCTTGCCCGGGCATCCGAGACGGACTGGATTCAGTAGTTGCAGACATCTGCCCAGGTCAGATCGCCGTCTGGGACAGAGTGAGAACATCTGATAGTCCGGTCGCTACCCAGGACCCCATGACGTGCCGCACGACTCAGAGATGCCGGGAGCGGGTACGCGGATGATGTACCTCGACGTTGCATCCGCCGGTGCTGGACACTTGACCTAGACAGTCAGCTCGGAGAGGAACGTATGACGCGGCGCAATCGGCCCAACGAAGTGGACCCTGCCGAGCAGTTGCGAACGTGGCTTGCCATCTATGGCGACAACCCGACAGCGCAACCTTCCGAGCGAGCTAGCGGCGGCGACGGGGATGACGAAGAGGACGCCCGGCAGCCGCAAGAGCGCTAGTCACTCGATCTACGCACTCCGTGGGGATCCTTTGCACCTCGAAGTCCCACAGCCTGATGACGGTCCATCCGGAGGAGTCGAGCAAGGCGTTGACCTCAGCGTCCCGCTGCTGGTTTCGGCGGATCTTCGCCCGCCATGATGTGGACAATCGCTCCGGATGACGCGAGGGGTGACCGTGCCAGAACGCGCCGTCAACGAATATCGCCACCTTCCACCGGGTGTACGCGATGTCGGGCGCTCCGGGCGCTCCCCGGTGGTTCAAGCGATACCCGGTGAGGCCCGCCGCCTGCAGGTGCCGCCTCAAGGCCAACTCAGGCTTTGTGCTGGTGCCTCTCACCAGCGCCATCCGGGCCGACCGTTCGGCTGGAGTCAGGAAGTCGGGCACAGATCTATACTCTCCTAGCCGATACGCGCGCGGATCGCGAGTGTGCCTGGCATGTTGCGGTCTGGTTAGTCGGTAGAGTGCGTCTGTGCGATCGGTCGAGTTATTTGCAGGCGGCGGGGGCCTCGCCCTCGGAACGCACCTGGCCGGGTTCACGACCGAGGTCGTCGCGGAGTGGGACAAGTGGTCTTGCGATACCCTCCGCGAGAACCAGATCGCAGGCCATCCCCTTGTTCAGGGCATGGACGTGCACGAGGGCGACGTCCGTTCGGTCGACTGGTCCTCAATTGATGAAGGCGTGGCGCTGGTCAGCGGCGGGCCGCCATGTCAGCCGTTCAGCGGCGGCGGCAAGGGCCGAGCCGCTGACGACTCGCGCGACATGTTTCCGGCGACTGCCGAGGTCATTCGAACCCTGCGCCCGCGGGCCTTCATCGTTGAGAATGTACGCGGGCTTACTCGATCCGCATTTGCTGATTACTACTCATACATCCAGTTGAGACTTGCCCACCCGGAGCTTGTGAGCCGTACCGGCGAGTCTTGGGCAGACCATCTAGCCCGACTTCAGGCCGAGCACACATCCGTGCGTTCCGACCTTCAGTACAAGGTGATTCCGACGCTGGTCAATGCCGCTAACTACGGCGTACCTCAGCAGCGCTGGCGCGTCTTCCTAGTGGGTTTCAGGAGCGATCTCGACGCTGAGTGGTCGTTCCCTGAAGCCACCCACAGCGTTGATGCCCTGCTATACGACCAGCATGTCTCCGGCGAGTACTGGGACCGGCACAAGGTCGCCAAGGGAGATCGGCTCGATCCTCCGCCCGGCAAGAAGCTTGAGATTCTCAAGGAAGATGGTCGAGTCAGCTTAGGCAAGGCATGGCGGACCGTCCGGGACGCGATCTCAAGTCTTCCGGCTCCGACCGAGCAAGGATCCCGGACCTATCTGAACCATGTCCATCAGCCTGGCGCGAGATCGTATCCTGGTCATACCGGCTCGCATATCGACGCGCCCGCCAAAGCATTGAAGGCAGGTGTTCACGGGGTGCCTGGGGGCGAGAATATGCTTCGCCGAACAGACGGCAGCATTCGGTATTTCACCGTGCGCGAGGCAGCTCGACTCCAGACGTTTCCGGACCGCTATCGGCTTCACGGTCCTTGGGGCGAGGCGATGCGCCAACTTGGAAACGCCGTGCCCGTGCGGCTGGCCCAGGTTGTGGCAAGTTCCGTTCATGAGCACTTAGCCCTTGCCGATCTTCGCGAGAAAATGGCATCTCGTCGAGCTATGTCTATGGGCAAGGCAACTGCATGACCGAGCCGTTCAACCCGCTGGACATAAAGAATCTTGCGCACAGCATCGTCACTCAGATGGAAGAAAGATTGCCGACGCCGCTGGACGCCGTCCCGCAGTTCAGGGGCGCTGGACTCTATGCGCTGTACTATTGCGGTCCGAATCCCGCTTACAGCCTACTGTCGGAAGTGAATGCGGACAATCGATGGGAATGGCCGATCTACATAGGAAAGGCCGTGCCTGCCGGCAGTCGCCGTGGGATCGAGATATCTGATCACCATACGACGAAGGCATTGTCCTCGCGCGTACGGCAGCATGCGGCGTCAATACGGGCCGTGGAAAGCTTGGACATCGAAGACTTTGCGGTCAGATGGCTTATTGTCGAGGATATCTGGATCCCACTCGGCGAATCCGCAATGCTTCGTCAATATCAGCCGGTCTGGAACGGACTTGTCGACGGATTCGGGAATCACGCCCCCGGCGCCGGCCGCTCCGCCGGCAAGCGTTCCCGCTGGGACACTCTCCATCCTGGCCGGACGTGGGCGCCAAACTCTCCTGAGCACTCTGAAACAGCCGAGGCGATCACTCAGGACATCCGCGAATACCTACGCCAGCGAATTACGCCTTAGCCCCCTACGGCCGATGCCCTCCGTGCTCAGTGGTCGCGTAGATGGCGTTGAGCCATGCGCCGCTCAACTGACCAGGAATTGCAGGTCGAAGATGCTCGAAGCCGTTAGGCTGGTCGTCGCCGGAAGTGGTCGGCCGAATACCCACGTCACCTGCCGGCGAGGCTGCACGAACCTCTCGTCCTGCCTGAGCGCGGCACTCATCTCATACTCTTGCCCGATAATTCCGAGCGTCATTCCATCGGCACGATCACGCGGCCTAACAGGGCAGGAAGCGCACTAAAGCAGCTTCGCTTAAAGGCAGTCCTCTCTCGTCAAGGCAGAGCCCGTTCAGCCGTCGGTGACGTGCACGCTAATCAGACCAAGCCGCTTCGCGATCCGTTCGTTGGTCGCTTTCTGCTCTGGGGTGATCTTCCGAACGAACGAGTCGACCGTGCAGATGATCCACGGCAGGGCGTCACCGCCGGCCTGCGCCGCGATGGCCGCCCATGCGAGATGCTTGAAGTCGCGCATGGGCGCCCAGGCGAAGCGCTGCTCCATCTCCTCATCGTCCTCGTGGCGAATCGTCACACAGAGCGGCTTGATGCCGAGCGTCTCAAGGTCGACGTTCCAGTCGTGACCGAGTGCCTTGGCAACGAGAGCGCTGACCGGAGTGGCCGGCTTGACCACGAGCGGTGCCCACTTGCCTACCCCGTAAGTCGCCCGGATGTACTCCTTCATGGGCCCGTCCTTGAGCCACGGCCGAACGTTCTCCGGCTTCCCGATGAACGGGAGGAGTCGCGCTCCCACTTCGGCATCGGAGGTCCACGCCTGATAGTGACGGGTGCGCTCGGGGTCCGTGAGATAGGTCCAGTTGAGGTCCGCTGCGCGCTTGTAGAGGAGGCGAACGACGTCTTCTTCGAGGTCCGAGGGGATCGCGTACTTGGTCATTCGATTCCAGTCGTCAGAGGGAATTGAAGGTGAACCTCATCGGCCTTGGTTTCAAGGTCTGCGGCATCCTGAATCCAGTGGTCCATCAGCGATCCGACGGTCTCGTCGCTGAATTCGATACGGGAGGCATGCGGCATCCGTAGGCGCAGGTGCTCGCTCTCCTGGGCCTCCAGGGATCGCCGGAGGTCTAAGGTCGCCGCCACTCTACGGATGTCGGTTACGAAGTCGAGGACCCTCAGGGACTCCTTGCCGGGGCTGAGTCGGAGTCCGCGCCCGAGTTGCTGGACGAAGATCCGACGACTGTGTGTAACCCGCAAGAACGCGATGAGGTTCACGTCCGGAACGTCGACGCCCTCGTTGAAGACGTCGACACACGTGATCACCGGCACCCGGCCAAGTCGGAACTCGTTCAGTAGGATCTGGCGCCGCTGCCGCGGGAGTGCGCTGTGCAGGAACGATGCGTTGGTCCATGCCGCGTCGGACGAGGCGAACAGGCGGGCCATATGCTCGGCGTGCTCGATAGTCTGGCAGAAGACGATGGCCCTTGGTTCCGTCATGGTTCGCCACACCTCACGGAAGTGCTCGATGATCTCCTCGTCGCGTTGCGGCAGAAACAGGGACTTGTTGAGATCCTTGATCGACTGCCCGTGCACACTGGCGTCCCGGACGGCGTGCCAGTCGACGTTGTCGACGAACAGCCGGTAGTCGACGGCGGAGAGGAAGCCAGCGGCCATACCCTCCGCGATGCCCATCTTGAAGCTCGGATATCCGAAGCGGGAGGTGATGTCGAACTTGTCACCGCGCCAGGGTGTCGCTGTCACGCCAAACTGCTCAGCATCCCCACACAAGTCGAGCAATTCAGCAAATCTGCCGCTCTCGGCCACGTGATGCGTCTCGTCGATCATGATGAGGTCAGGCCGGTAGCCCACTCGTACGGCACCAAGGACGGATTCGACCGTTCCGACCACGACTCCGTCGAGGCGTTCGGGTCGGTTTTCTCCCGTGAGCAGGCGGGTGGGAACGTATTTCGGGATGTGCCGCCACATCGCCTTCTCGAGCTGGGCGACGAGGTCCTTCATATGCGCGACGACGAGAATCCTGGCGTCCGGTTTGGTCTTGAGATGACGGCTGATGATCTCGCCGCCCACCACGGTCTTGCCGAGACCCGTCGCGAGGACGAGCAGCGCGGTGCGGTTGGCGTCGAGATCCCGGACCACGGCGTCGGCCGCCTCGGCTTGATATGGGCGCAGGGCATACTGCGTGGGAACGGTCTCGGGCATGCGATCCCCGATTGACCGCAGGGTCGCGCCGTGCCAGACGGTGATCGGCACACCGACTCCGTTGAGCGCGATACGGCGGGCCTCCGCCGGCGCGTTGATGTCGGTGTTGGTGACCAGGATTGCCTTGTCCGCGCGATAGCGCGTGCGGGCGCGCTCAAGGTCGTCGACGCCTTTTCGATCGACTTTCCCTCCGGCCTTCCACTTGCACTGGAAGACCCACTGTTCCCGACCGCGTACAGCCAAGAGATCCGCGCCGTGGTCGCCGGCACCGTCGATAACACGCACGTCGTTGAACCCGAGGTGCCACAGGGCTCGTTCGAGGGCTTGCGTGAGACCCGGGGGCCCTCCTCTCAGCAACTCGTCCGCCGAGAGGAAGACCGCGCTCACTTCTCCTCCGCGAGGTCGTCGGCCAGTAGGCGAATGCTCAGCCTCGTCCGCAGCAACTGGTCCGGAAGGTTGGCCCCGGCGTAGGTCGCCTGCGTCGCGACATCGGAGAGGTAGCCGACCGTACGCGCAAGACTGAGCCGCCGCGCGGACGCGGAGGCGACACCCTCGTAGACACCCTGGAAGACGTGGTTGTCCATGAACAGTGACGGCAGCGACTCGACGAGATGGACCAGGAAAAGGGCTGGCACGTGCAGCAGGAACTCACCGCTCGCACCGAGGTCGGTCGTGTTGGTGACCTTGCCGTTGGCGATCATGGTGTGCTCGGTGTGGGTGAGTTCGTCGGGCGAGAGGAACTGAAACGCCTTTCCCGGTTCGCCGACGCGGTCCAGCTCGGACGCCATGCGGCGACGGACCTCAGCCAGCAGTTCCTTGGCCTCGGCACTGATCATCTCGGCGTCCAGAGCGCTGGCCGGCAACGATTCCGCCCGGATAGCCGCGATGAGCTCCGAGTGGCTCCACTCCGAATTCGTCTGCACTTTGAGCAGCACAGCGATCTCCGCGAGCAACAGATCCGAAGGGTCCACTCCGAACTTCTGGAAGATCGGATGATCAAGGTCGAGGAACGCTACCAGGGCGTTGCCGCCGAGCTGGTCCAGCAGGACGGGAGTTGGGTGGAGCTTCTCGTCGGTCAGGCCTCCCACTGTGACCCGACGTGCCTCAACCTCGACGAAGCCGACGCGCGGGTGGCCGAATGATCGACTCAGGGCCGGGTAAGTGGTCGAGTTCTCCGTGTAGCGAGTGACGCGTTCCTGCCGCGTCTCCTTACGCCGCACCTGGGCATCGGGATTTACCTCGCCCGGACCGGTCGCGCGAGAACTCGGACCATGGACTTCCGTCTCGACGAAACCCAGCGCCTCCATCACGGCCACCTCGTCGGGCTTTCCCGGAGTGGCGACGGCCACCTTCGCGTTCTGGCCCCTGCTCTTGGTCGCCTCGTGGTCCTCGACCGCCTGCCACCAGCGCTCATCGGTTTGGTAGTCGGGGTTGCCCCGATGGAACTCGTGTCCCCACCGGCGAGTGTCTTCGTGGATCGGCTTGCGGCCGTCTCCCGGCACCAGGTACCGCAGGCCAGCGTCGTTACGACGGTATCCCTTGAAAAGGAGTGCGAGCGGGCTGGTGTTCTCTTCGTACTCAAGGTTCGTCGCGCGCTGGGGCAGCAACGGCGCGACCCCCCTCACGATTTCGACCGCCGAGCGCCAGCTGCGGTCGCCGTACTCGAAAGCATCCTTCTGATACGTGACCGGGACATGGTCGAGGTGGATCTCTCCGATGATGCGGCCACCCTGGTGTGCGAGATCCACCGGATATTCCGGCTCCTCGTTGCCGACCGCCCCGTCAGGGTTGCGCCAGGTGAACAACTGCTTGTCCCAGCGGAGGATCTTGCGACCGTTGCGCAGGAAGTCGATCCCGTAATCGTGCTTGTGCATATACCGCTGGATGCCGAGCCACCCGTGTACCCGGCGCTCACGAACCGTGAGGCGATCGCTCCCACAGTCCTCGCACGCATCGCGATCAGTGAGCTGCCACTGTCCGCAGTCACCGCAGGCGAGACCGTTCTCCAGCTTCTGATCGATCGCGATGTAGGCGGGGATGCGCTCCTTGTTGTTGTAGAGAACCGAGCGATCGTCTCCCCAGCGGCAGTGCCGGACAGGCTTCACCTGGAACCCGCCAACCCACAGTTCGAACGGACGGTTCAGGAACATCCAGGAATAGACCTGTCCCAGGGTGTTGCGCAACGCCGAGCCGTTCTTCTGCAGCCACCGAGCGCGCGTGGGATGCAGGCGGCTGATAACGATACGCGTGCCATGTTCATTGAGGTCGGCCTTCGGCTCCGTGATGTCCTCCGCCTCGAAGTCGTCACCTACGCGGTCGAGGTCGATCTCCACGCCGATCCACTCGGCGTCGCCCTGGCGGGTCGTCAGGACGCGCGTGCGCTTGCCGAGCCGCGCTGTCGAGACGTTGAACCCCATGCCGAAGAGGCCGAGCTTGTCGTGCATGTCGTTGCCCGACCAGCCTGCTCGTACCGCTCGCTCCAGCCGGCCGTACGTCATGCCGCGACCCGTGTCGGTGATCACGAGCTGGCCCCGAGGGGAGTCAGGCAGCTCCACACTCACGCGAAACCCACCCGCCCAAGGGGTCCCAGACCGATGGATCTCAGTGAAGTCGTCAAAGGCGTTGTCGATCAGCTCCGCGATGCACTGCCACTCGTCGAACTCAATCTCACCGAGCATGCGCAGAACACGCGCGGAAGGAGTGATCTTCATGGGCGAACGGCCCCCTGTCTCGTCTCACGTGGGTACGCCGAGGAGAGCCCTGCGCAGGCAGCCCTTCGGCGCGCGACTCGGGTAGAGCCGACGCGTCATGTAGAGACTAGAGGGCATCACCGACACCAGCACCAAGTTCCCTCCCCACGCCAGGCACTTGGGTGTCCACGGCAGCTGCGAGATCCGTTCGCTAACCACAGGTCGCGAACGGTTGCGGCGCCGGAACTGAGGAACCAGACGAAGGCGCAGCTGGGTTCTGGCTAGGACGTAGAGACAGCTGCCACGGAATGACTGAGGGGTGGTTCCCGATTACGGAATCGCCCTCGGTGCTCGTCCCCTAGGAGTGACCACGTAATGCGCTGACCAGGCGAAGCACTGATCGGGTGGCCACTGGACAGAGTGGCGGAGGATACGAGATTCGAACTCGTGAGGGGGCGGTACGCGACGGCGACCGTCGCCAGGCTCTCCGAGGTTGATTCGGGAGCTCCCAGCTTGCGGGAGACCGCGCTCGTCTCCGTAGCAGCCGCGATCACCCGGTCGAGCTGTCCGAGCTCGGTCAGTGTGCGGGCATGACCGTCCAGGACCGCGATGAGGTGGGCCTCCGGATGTTCGGCTGTCTGTGCGCGGGACCGCTCACATGCCTCGGCGTATACGTCCGAGGGCCGGGGGCGGCCAGTGCCTCCTCGACGCGCCCTCCGCCGAGTAGGTCGACGGCGTGGTTGTTGAGGCCCACGGCCAGATCAGGCTCGACCACCGTGGCCGGGCAGTCGCCAGCAGGCGGAGGATCGCCACCGCTTCGGCCGACGCAGTGAGCGCCTCCGCCGTGCAGCCGACCTCGGACAGCAGCTCGCTCAGATTGCTCAGCGCGGTCGCCACCCCGCCGCGGGCCGCCGGGCGGGGCGCCGTCCGCAGGCGTGTCGCACGAGGCACGGAGGCCATGGGCGCAGGCGCGCAGCGTAAGGCGGGCGGCGTGAGCGCTGGCGTCAGGCGCTGGTCGTTGGGCTTCGCTCAGGTTTTGCGGGCGAGTAGGAGTAGGTCGAGTAGGCGGTCTAGGTCGGCTGTGGTGGGTTCGCCTGGGAGGAGTTCGCTCAGGGCGTCGAGGGTGGTGGTCAGGTGGCGTTCGATGGAGCGTTTGGTTTGGGCTTGGGCGGTGGCGAGTTCGGCGATGACTTGGCGGGCTCGGGGCGACGCTGACAGGAGAGCGGCCGCGCCTGATGGCTCGGGCGGGTCAGGGGGCGTTTCGTCGACGATGGTGAGTTGTAGTTGGGCGCCGAGGGCGGTGACCAGGCGGTCGAGGGCGGAGAGGGTGGGGTTGCCGCGGCCGTTCTCGAGGTTGGCGATGTAGGGGACGGAGAGGCCGGCGTCGACGGCAACGGAGGCGATGGTGCGGTTGGCCGCTTTGCGGCGGGCTCTCAGTTCGGCGCTCAGGTCCACGACAGGAGAGTATCTTCACAGAACACTGTTGCCAAGGAGTGTCGCGTGAGGATAGTTTCCTCCGGCGTGAGGATCTTGCGGAACGGTGACTTCAGGCGGCTGTGGGTCAGCGGGGCGATCTCCGGGATCGGCTCATGGCTGCTGGTGGTCGCGATTCCGGTCCATGTCTTCCAGTTGACCGGCTCGGCTGCGGCAACGGGCCTCACGGTCGCGCTGGAAGCCGTACCGGCGTTGGTCGTCGGGCCGTGGGCCGGCGTGCTGCTCGATCGGTGGAATCTGTCGCGCGCCATGTGGCTGGCCGATCTCGCCGGCGCCGCCGCCGTCGCCCTGATCCTGTTCGCCGATTCCGCCGACCGCGTATGGGTCGTGTACGTCGCAGTGCTGGCCGAGAACCTGGCGGCCACAGTGTTCAGACCCGCGGCCCGAGCGCTCACCCCAGCCGTGGTGGGCACCGGCGACGAACTGGCCGCGGCGAACTCACTGAGCGCCTTCTCCGGCAGCGTCATCCGCCTGGCCGCACCACCCCTCGGCGCACTCCTGCTGACCGGCCCCGGGATCACCTTCGTCCTGATCATCGACATCGTCAGCTATTTGCTGTCGGCAGCGATCATCGCGACGATCAGCCATCGGCGCCTGGACAGCAAACCTGATACAGGTAAGGGATTCAAGGCACTGAAAGAGGGCCTGCGAGGCGTTGCCGACAACAAAATCCTGTCCGGAATTCTGATCGCGAACGGCGTCTTCCTGACCGCCAACGCGGGAGCGACGGCACTGCTGGTCCCCTTCACCGTCGAGCGACTCGACGCGCCGGGGCAAACCGTCGGCTATCTGATCTCAGGCCTGGGCGCCGGATTCCTGCTAGGTGCCGCACTGAGCCCGAAAGCCCTTACCTGGTTAAGCGTTCGCGACCTACTCATCGTCACCCAGCTAGCCGTCGGTGCGGCATTCTTCGCCTTGTTCAATGCCCCCGACATTCCCTGGGCGATCGCCGCCACCGCACTGATCGGATTCCCCGGCAGCATCCTCCTGATCACCGCCGAAACCACAGTCCAGCGGGTAGCCCCCACCGAACTACTCGGCCGCATCGGCGCCCTCTTCTTCGC
Source organism: Kribbella koreensis (assembly GCF_039525325.1). Lineage (NCBI taxonomy): Bacteria > Bacillati > Actinomycetota > Actinomycetes > Propionibacteriales > Kribbellaceae > Kribbella > Kribbella koreensis. Next base: position 334,146 of record NZ_BAAAHK010000004.1, on the reverse strand, counting down.
GATGGACTCCCTGACGGTAGTGATCGGCGCCCTAGCCGCCCCAGCCCTGGTCAGGCTCGCAGGCCTACCACTCACCCTCAACGCGATCGCCGCGTTCGCAGTACTAGCCGCCCCGGTCACCCTCTTCGCAGTACCCAGCCATCCGGCCGCACTCACCCGGACAAAGCTCCCGACACCGTGACCACATGCCCATCCGCAAGCCGAAACACAAACTCCCGCCGAGACCAAGGCATGTCCGCCGGCGCCGACTCAACAGCAAGCCCCGCATCCACAACAGCCGAACAGACAGCATCAACCGGTACGCCGATATCGAGCCCCAACGTCATCGATACCCGGCAGCGTCAGCAGATGGTCGACGACAACCCGCGCAGCTTCACCCATCAGCCCCTGGCCCCAGTGATCGCGGCGGAGGTACCAGCTGAGGCGGCGAGTGGAGGTGCCCTGATCGGAGTAGACGCCTATTACTCCGATTGCATCCGACGACCCCGGCGCACGTAGTGCCCAGGTCAGGTCGCCGTTGTCGCTGAAGTTCTCAGCTAGCCGGTCGCGCGAGGCGTCGAAGTCGGCGGTCGGCTCGGCGAAGGCGGCTTCCGCCCAGAGAGGGTCGGCGAACATGGCATGCAGGTCGGCGAGGTCGCGGTCGACGTCGAGGGGGACCAGGGCGAGGCGCTCGGTGGTCAGCTGCATGGCGTCATTCCGCGTTACAGCGGGCGCTACTCGGTGTAGTTACGGTCCTGGCTGTAAGTGTTTGCGGACAGGGTGGGTGACGGCCTGATCGGCGTGGCGCGAAGGGAATCCTGCGGGCGGATCCGCAGGTCGTCAGGGAATGGTTCGGAGCGTGGCCGGGCGTGTGCCAACAGTTACCAGGAAGCCCTACATTTGCAGCGGGGCCTAATAGAAGCGGCTGTCCGAATCGTTATTGGCAAATTCCTGCAAACATTCTTGACAGGCCATAAACCCGGCCGCTTCCCGGAACCGCTACCGGTGCTCTGACCAGCGGTTTCACGGTGGATGAGGCGGTGGAACCAGAGCAGCGTAAGGCCTCTGTAAAGGTCCCTGCCAGTCTATTCCGGGGGCAGGCTTTATACGGTGTTCTTTCCTTATGCCCAGCGTCGGGCAGCCCCTCGAGAACTGAAGGACCACGATGACCGAGTCGATCGAGATTCCCGCCTCGCACCGCCGCGTGCGGGTCTGGTTCGGCCACACCACGATCGCTGATCACATCGCCGACGTCGACCACGCTGCGCAGTACGAAGAGGCCATGCGCCGTCGGTTCGCCTCGCTGCGAGTGACCAGCGAGCCGGTTCTCGTCGACGCGGTCGGCGCCCCGGAGCGCTCGCGATGACCACCCGTCCGACGCTGCTCGGCTATGTCCGGGCCGACGCGCTCAGATGCGCCGAGGAACTGGCCGCGGCCACGAACTCGCTCGCGGCGTTCGCCAGCGCCGAGGGATTCACCCTCGGCACGGTGTACACCGAGCGCGATGCCGCCGAGTCCGCCGCGTTCCACGCGCTGCTGGACGAAGTGAAGCGGACGGACGTACGCGCGGTCGTCGTACCGACCCTGCAGCACCTCGGCGCCAACGGTGCGCCGGTCGGAATGCAGAAGGACCTCGAGTTCCACCAGGCGCACGTCTGGGCGGTCGACGCGAGATAACCCCATAAGCAAGCGGAGCTGGCGTCTTGACCCCTGCATCGGCGCCGGTTCCGCTCTCCACCTCCACAGCTGCACCGGAATTCGGGCGGTAGTGGACCAATCAAGGCCCCACCGGCTGCTACCGGTGGGGCCTTGTCGTTGCTCCGAACAGCTCAAGCAGTGATCGTGTAGCCGTAGCGCTTCATCTGGTCGTCGACACCATCGACGAAGATCCCGGTCTGCGGCAGCTTGAACTTCAGCTGCACCTTCCGCAGCACCTGCTGGAAGTGCAGATGCCACGGCACCCCGGCCGGCGGTACCGTCTCGTGCCGGCTGATCGCCGCGACCTTCGGATGCGCGGCCCACGCGACCACGCGCGCCCGATCGGCACCCCACGCACCGGTCATCGCGTCATGAGTCCGCGCATAGGCCATCGCCCCGAGCGAGATCGACGAATCCGGTACTGCGGGTGGCGGCGGCGCCGGATGCGCCTTGAGGTAGAGCTCCCAGGTCATCGAGTAGTACCCGGGCGGCCCGTCGTCCGCTCCTCGATTCGCCAGCCCGTTCCGCTTGCGCTTGTACTCGAGTACCTGAGCCGCCGCGCCACGGGACAGATCCTTGTCCCCGATCGCGATCGCGTGCACGTGGTACGGCCAGCGACCCTGGGCCGGCGTCCGGAGCCAGGCGGCGAACCCGACCTGGCGCAGCGCGAGCACGATCGCCCGGCGCTGGGCCGGACTCTGGCTCGCCACGCCGATGTCGACCGCGCCGCCACCGTCATGGGTGCCGGCCGAGGCCTCCACACCACCCTTGTTGTACGACCCCTGCAGATATTTGAACTTCGAGTGGTAGATCTTCTCGGCGGCGATCAGCATCGCCACCGTCCGCTTGTTCAGCAGCGTCTTGCGCCAGACGATCCTTGCCTCAGGCATCTAACTGCCCGAGGTCGACCTGAGCCAGGATCAGCTCGGCGTCCTCGGCGGCGCCGAGCGCCTCCAGCTCGTCGAGTTCGTCCTCGGTCAACTCGTCCTCGTGGATCTCGTCGAAGACGTCCGTCATCGCTTCGTCCCTCCCCCTGACGCCCACGGCCTCCCCCGGCCCCGGAATCGCCTTTCAGGTTAGGGGGCCCGGTGGCATCCGTCCATGTCCGTCCGGGCACCGGGTGTACGAGAAACGTCAAGTTTTCCGACCAGCCGTGTGTGAGCGGTGACGAGTGGGGTACGAGTAGATGGTCCCGCGGTTCAGTCGGCCCCATTCGGGCATGGGTGGCGCTCACCGAGCCGCGAGTTCTCCCACTGAGGGGCGGGAGAACGACCGACGGCGGCGGGCGTATCCCACGATGCGCCCGCCCCTGGCCGTCACTCCCGGACCACGATCTCGCCCCCGGACTACGGTCTCGTCAGGCGACACGGTGTCGGCAGGCGAAGTCAGGCGGCGAGGCCGACCGAGGCGCCGCCGTCCACCAGCAGTTGCGAGCCGGTGATCCACTCGGCCTGGTCGGAGACCAGGAAGCCGACCGCTTCGGCGATATCGGTGGGGATACCGGCGCGGCCGAGCGGAGTACCGGCGGTCATTGCTTCGAGTGGGATGCCGGCGGCGTCGGCGATGTCCTGGCGGATCTTGTCGGCGCCCGGGGTGAGGACGTTGCCGGGGATGACGACGTTGAGGCGGACGCCTTGGGGCGCCAGCTCCGCGGCCAGGGTCTGGCTGTACTTCTCCAGCGCGGCCTTCGCCGCCGCGTAATGCGCGAGCGCGGGCACGACCTCGAGCGTGACCGCCGACGAGATGTTGACGATCGCACCCCTGGACTCGAGCAGGCTGGCCAGCAGGCGTGAGGTGACCCGGACGGCACTCAGGTACGAAGTGTCCAGCGCCGATCGCCACTCGTCGTCCGGGATGGAGGCGGCGCCCTGAGGATGCGCCTGACCGGAGGCCGCGTTGTTGACGAGGATGTCGAGCTTGCCGCCGAAGTGCTCGAGGGTCTGCTCGGCGAGTTGGGTCGCGCCTTCCGGCGTACCGAGGTCTGCCTGGACGTAGTGGACGCCGGCCGGGAGGTTGTCGACCGGCGTCCGGGAGGTGGTGACCACGGTGGCGCCGCCGGCGAGCAGCTTGGCGACGATCGCCGCGCCGATGCCGCGGGTGCCGCCGGTGACCAGTGCGGTCTTACCTTGCAGTGAGTAATTGACCATACGGTCCAGTAAAGCCTTTCAGGACCGATCGGTCAAATATCCGGTATGCTGGCGCCATGGGCAGGCCGAGGATGTTCGACGAGGAGCAGGTACTGCGAGCTGCGCGCGACGAGTTCTGGCAGAAGGGCTACGCCGCGACCTCGCTCGACGACCTGATGAAGGCGACCGGGCTGGGCAAGGGGAGCCTGTACGGCGCGTTCGGCGACAAGCGTCAGCTGTTCCTCAAGGTGTTGAGCACATATGCACAGGAGACGTCTGATGGGGTCTGCGACGCAGTGAGCAGCAGCGACCGCGCCATCGACGTACTGCGAAGCTTCTTCGTCCCCGGCCCGCCCGACCCGGTCGCCGAGCACGGCGGGCCGGTCGCGACCACCCGCGGCTGCTTCCTGGCGAACAGCTCGACCGAGCTGGCGGCCCGTGACCCCGAGGTGACCAGCTGCGCGCGTACGACGTACCAGTCGGTGGAGGACTGCTTCACCGCTGCGGTCGCCCGGGCGGTGGCGGAGGGCGATCTGCCTGACGACACCAATCCGCGCGAACTGGGCCGCCTGCTACTGACCATCCAGCAGGGACTGCAGTTCCTCCTCAAGACGGACATGACGCCCGAGGCGATGCGCGAGGTCGGCCGCGCGACGGTTGATCGGCTGTTGCCGGTCAAAAGCTAGAGCGCGGAGGCGACAGCTAGAGGGCTGAGGCGACGAAGAGGTAGCGGTTGAGGCTGAAGAAGTAGCTGTCGGCCAGGGAGCGGAGGTCGTCGGCCCAGGCGGTGGCTTCCGGCTCGGTGACCTTGGCGCGGCCGGGGACGAAGGCTTCGACGATGTCGATCAGGCCGGCGCTGTAGGTGCGGGCGTCGTAGCCGGTGTTGAGCATCGGGACGACTTGCTGATGGGTGACGGTGAAGCCGGCCTTGGTGAGGGAGTCGCCGAGGGTGCGCGGGAGGTGTGGGTCCTCCAGGTGCTCCTCGAAGGCGGTGAGGATCCGGCCCATCCGCGCGTCGTCGGTGGAGCGCCAGACGATCGAACCCCAGTCGGTGTCGAGCAGGACCACGCGCCCGGCGGGGCGTAGTACCCGGCGAATCTCGTTCAGAGCGCCCGGTACGTCGTCCAGGTACTCGAAGACCTGGGTCGACACGACGACATCGAAGCTCTCGGCGCCGTGCGGGATCCGCCCCGCGGCCGCCAGCTCGAGCTCCAGCGTCGGCCCGTCCGGCACCTTGGCCCGGGTCGCGGCGATCGCGAGCATGCTGTCGCTGATGTCGATCCCGCAGACCCGCCCTTCCGGGCCGACCTCCGCCGCCATCTCCGCGGCCAGCAGCCCCGGCCCGACGCCGACGTCCAGCACCCGGTCACCCGGCCGGAGCGCGAGCGCGGTCCGGACCACTCGCCGCTGCTCGATCACGTCCGGTGTCGTGTAGACCGACTCGATCTGCCGCGACACCTCGGGATCGAACTGCAAGTTACTCATCCACACGCCTAACCGTTCCGCCCATGCTCCACATCATGGGGTGCCGAACCGGTAAACGGGGAGACCAGATGCGCACGAACTCGCTACGGTGCCCCAATGATCTCGTTGCCGGAGGCCTTCCTTGCGATGCCGCGGTGGTGGACCGAGGGCGGCGAGTGGCTGGCTGGGCTGCCTGCGGCGGTTGATCGGCAGTGTGAAATGTGGGGGCTCGAGATTGACGGGCCGATCTCCCATGGGTCGAATGCGATCGTCGTCAGGGTGAGCCGAGACGATGAGCAGCTGGTACTGCGGATGTCCCCGCCCGGCCCCGACCTCCCCGAGCATGCCCGGGCGCTCCGCTGGTGGGACGGCCGCGGGACGGTTCGCCTGTACGACGTCGACCTCCCGCGCCGCGCCATGCTGCTGGAGCGCCTCGGCGACTCTCTCCTCGACCAGCCCATCGGCGACGCGATGGCCGTCCTCGGCCGCTTGATGCGCCGGCTCGCCGTACCCGCGCCCGTCGATGCCGTGTCGACCGCAGCCAACGTGAGCGGCCGCGCACCCCAGTTGCAGGCGGACTGGGAGCGCCTCGGCAAGCCCTTCGACCAGGCTCAGCTCACCGAGGCGCTCCGAGTCGCCAAACATCTGTCCCACACCACGAGCGATCTCGCCGCCAACGGCGACTTCCACGCCGACCAGGTACTACGAGGCGCCCGCGAACCCTGGATCGTGGTCGACCCCCTCCTCTATCGCGGCGACCCCGAATGCGATCTCGCCCGGACACTGCTCACCCGCGTCGACGAGATGGCCGACGGCGCCGAGATCCGCGACCACTTCGCCACCATCGTCTCCGAAGCCGAACTCGACCCCGAGCGGGCGCGAGACTGGGTCGTCTTCCGGGCCCTCGACTACGGACTCTGGGGACTCGCCCACCGCCTGACCATCGACCCCGAACGCTGCCGCCGAATCCTCCAGGCCTTCGTGGACTAGCCGCACGTGGACCGCTTGGGCGGCAACTTCCCGTCGAGCAGGTACTCCGCGATCGCCCCACGAGCACATGGCGAGTTGAAGTAAGCCGTGTGCCCGATGGCGTCATCGGCCAGCAACAGGTGACTGCCCCTCACCTGACGCGCCAGCCCCCGCGCGTTGCTCACGGGCGTCGACGGGTCAAGCGTCGTCGAAGTGATCAGGATCGGCGGCGCGTCCTTCACCGGCGTCGGCTGCCACGGGTTGCTCGGCTCGATCGGCCAGCCCGAGCACGCGGCGGTCATCGCCCACCCCTCCACGGCGGCGCCCACGCGCGGTGCGATCTTCTCGGCGAGGGCGATCCGGGCCTTCGCGTCGGCGTACCCCTTCAGCTCGCCGGGGAAGTCCATGCACGACACCGCGGCGTACGCCGTCTCGTAGTCGGCGAGATAACTCACCTGGGCGAACAACGTGCCGTCGCCCTTCACCGCCTTGGCGATCCCCTCGGCCAGCGACGGCCAGGGGTTGCCGATGAAGTCGGTCCTCGGCAGCAGCGCCGGCAACGTCATCCGCATCGTGTCGCCGGTGACCGGCGGGTGGTCGGGCACCTGCAGCGGAGTCTTGTCGGCCTTGGCGACCAACTTGTCCCAGACGGCGCCGACGTCCTGCCCGTGCAGTGCGCACTGGGCATCGGTGGAGCACCAGGCGGCGAAGCGGTCGAAGGTGTCCTCCATGCTCTTCGCCTCGTCGAGCGTGAACCGGGTGGCTCCTTGAGCGTGATCGACGATGCCGTCGAGGACCATCCGGCCGATATGGCGCGGGAAGAGTTGGGCGTACGTAGTACCGAGATAGGACCCGTAGGACAGGCCGATGTAGTTGAGTTCGGCTTCGCCGAGGGCCGCCCGGATCGCGTCCAGGTCACGGGCGGCCGTGCGGGTGTCGAGATTGCGCATCAGGTCACCATGTTGCTTGAGGCAAGCTTCTCCGGTCTTGCGGCTGGAAGCGACCATCGCGGCGTACTCGGTCTTGCTTTTGGGAAACATCGGTACGCCGGGACGCAGCACCGGCCCACAAGCGAGGGCCGTACTGAGGCCGGTCCCGCGTGGGTCGAAGCTCACCAGGTCGTAGCGCTCGCGATAGTCCGGGAACACCTGGTCCGCCAGGCCCTCGGCGAAGATCGATGCCCCGGCTCCACCGGGGCCGCCGGGGTTGAAGGTCAGCGAGCCGAGCTTGTGCGCTTGATCCTTCGCAGGCACTCGCGCGACGTAGATCTGCGTCTTCACCCCGTCCGGCTTCGACCAGTCCAGCGGGACGGTCAGATATCCGCACTGGACCACGCTGTCCGGTTTGCACGGACTCCACTTGATCCCGGCCGGCTTGGCGATCGCATTACCCGGCACCAAGGCGAGGATGACGGCGGCGACCACCGTCGCCAGAACTCCTTGTTTCCAACGCTTTTCCATACCGTCGAACCTAAGCGGCCGGGTGGGCCGGCGGACATCCCCCATCCGTCGGGCCGCCGGCCCCGACGAAAGTCGTAGCCGGCCCCTGACCGGCCCCTGGTTCCAGGGGCCGGTGCCGTTCTCAGTGGGCGGGGGCGAAGTCGAGGAAGCCGATGACCCCGGTGATTTTGCCGTCGTCGGTGAGAGTGATGACATCGGTGCCGCCTGCGACGGGTTGCTGGCCGGGGGCAGCGAGGTGCCAGGACCAGCGGAGGTGGTTGTGGTGTTCGTCGACGGTGCCGGTGAGGGAGAAGGCGTGGCCGGGGAACATCTGGTGGGCGGTCTCGACCATCTTCGTCAGGCCCTCGTGGCCGGTGACCTCGAAGCTCGGGTCGGTGAAGGTGCCGTCGGAGGACCAGGTCTGCTCGATGATGGCGGCCCGGGCGTCGGCGTCGGCCTCGTTCCACATCGCGAAGTACCGGGTGGCGATGGTGCTGGCGTTCATGGTGTTTCTCCTCGGTTCGGGTCGGTCTCGATGACCAGAACCTTGCCGCCGGACGGTGCGGGCGGTCGATGACGTCGGAGGTAATGAGGGTGACCACCTGAGCGGTTACGGTCGGGGCATGACCGCGACGATCGACGAGACGTTCCAGCGCCCGGTGGGTGAGCTGCTGCGCGGCTGGCGGGAGCGCCGGCGGCTCAGCCAGCTCGATCTGGCCAACCAGGTCGAGGTGTCGACCCGGCACGTGAGCTTCGTCGAGACCGGGCGGTCGAAGCCGAGCCGGGAGATGGTGTTGCGGTTGGCCGAGCATCTCGAAGTACCGCTGCGCGATCGCAACCAGTTGCTGCTGGCGGGCGGATATGCGCCGATCTACACCGAGGCGTCGCTGCATTCACCGGCGATGCTGGCGATTCGGGCAGCGCTGCGGCGATTGCTCAAGGCACATGAGCCGTATCCGGCCCTGGTCGTCGACCGCTGGTGGAACATCGTCGAATCCAACGCGGGCATCGCGTTGTTCACCGAGGGAGTCTCGGCCGAGCTGCTCAAGCCGCCGATCAACGCGCTGCGACTCACCCTCCACCCGGACGGCCTCGCACAGCGGATCGGCAACCTCCCCGAGGTCCGCGCCAGTGTCCTGACCGGCCTCCACCGCCAGGTCGTCAGCACCGCGGACCCGGAACTCCAGGACCTGTACGACGAACTGCGCCAGTACTCCGGTGGCGAGCGGACCGACCTCGCCGCAGCCGCCGAGGTCGTCGTACCGCTGAAGCTCCGGCACGGCGATCACCAACTGTCGCTGCTGACCACGATCGCCACCTTCGGCACACCCCTCGACGTCACCGTCTCGGAGCTGATGATCGAGTCCTTCTTCCCCGCCGACGAGATGACCGCCGAGTACCTCCGGGAGAACTGATGCTGCCGGACGACCAACTCGCCGACTCCCGCGAACTGCTGCTGCAGGAGTACGCGCGGCAGGCCGGCCAGCTGGACATCGCGCGGGAGTTGGCAGATGGAGCCACCGGCGAGTAGAGGTCGATTCTCTCGTCTCGCTGGTGGCTCCATCGGCCTTTTCGGGGGGAAGGCCTACCGGTTGAAGGAGGGTGTACCGGTGGGCAACGGGTTGTGGGGCTTGCCGGGCCAGCTCGGCGTGGCGGTGGGCCACGACGGCTTGGGCAGGGTCGGCTTGGTGGTCGGGACCGGCGGGAGCTGCGGCTTGCCCGGCAGCGTCGGCTTGGCGGTCGGTACCGGGGGCAGGGTCGGCTTGCCCGGCAGGCTCGGCTTACCTGGCAGCGAAGGCGCGGTGGTCGGCACCTGCGGGAGCTCCGGCTTGCCCGGGAGCGAGGGCTTGGCGGTCGGGACCGGGACCTGAACGCACGGCGGTACCGGCGGGTGTGACGGGGTCGGGACCGGCGGGAGCTCCGGCTTGCCCGGCAGGGTCGGCTTGGCCGTCGGAAGCTTCGGCAGGGTGGGCTTGCCCGGCAGTGACGGCTTGGTCGTCGGGAGCTTCGGCAGGGTGGGCTTGCCCGGCAGAGTCGGCTTGGTCGTCGGCACCGGCGGTAGCGACGGCTTGCCCGGCAGGGTCGGCTTGGTGGTCGGTACCGGCGGCAGGGTGGGCTTGCCCGGCAGGCTCGGCTTCCCCGGAAGGCCCGGCTTCCCTGGCAGGGAAGGCGTCGCGACGTGCGGCAGGGTCGGCTTCGTCGTCGGTACCGGAGGCAGGCTCGGCTTACCCGGCTTGCCCGGCAGTGTGTACGTCGTGGTCGGTACCGGCACGTGCGGCTTCTTCACCGGCGGCACCTCGACCTTGATGCTGGCCGACACCTCCACCTTGCCCGGCACCTTCGGCAGGCAAGTGGGGTCGACCGTCGGAGTGGGGACCGTGACCGGCACCGGCGGCTTGCCGCCACCCGCCAGCAGGTTCTTCACGTCGGCAGGTCCCCCGACCGCGGCGGACACTGTAGCGACAGTGCCGGCGAGGGCAGTCACGCCCGCCGCGGCCAGTCCTCGGCGGATCCAGGCGAGCCGGCGGCCACGACGCATCAGGTCGGCCGGGTCGGGCTGCCAGGGCTCCAGGTCGTACTCGAGCGCGCTGCGCACCCGCTGCTCGTCGGTCATACGTTTCCTCCAACAGTGGTGTCGATCAGGTCGGGTGCCAGACGCAGCTTGGCCAGTGCCCGGGACGCCGTGCTCTTGACGGTCCCTGCGGCCATGCCGAGCAATTCGGCGGTCTCTGCCTCGGAGAGGTCCTGCGAGTAGCGCAGCGCGACCACGGCCCGCTCCCGGACGGTCAGACCAGCCAGGGCCGCGAGTACGGCCTCCCTTGTCTGCACCTCCGCGGAGAAGTCGGCGACCTCGCGCTGGTCCCAGTCGTTGTCGACCGGGTCACTCGGGACCTCGTTGGACCAATGCCGGCGAGACGCCGACAAGAAGCGGTTCACCAGCACCCGGCGTACATAGCGAAGCGGGTCACCGTCGAGCCGGTGCCACTTCGGGTAAGACCGCATCAACGCTTGCTGCACGAGGTCCTCGGCCGTATGCCGATCACCGCACAACATCTCCGCGAACCGGAGCAATCGGGTCGACTGCGCCCGCACGAAATGCTCGAAGTCGGCGTCCGCGGTCCGGGTCATCGATTCTCCTCAGCTTCAGCCTCTGTCACACCCGTACAAACCCGCTGGGTCACCGCTTAGGTTCTGTTCGTCACCAAGTAATCTTCAGAAATTTATTCACGAGCTATACACGGAGGCGGTTTGTTTGTCACATTGGGTTCACCGGGTGATCGCACCCGGTGACCTTCACCGCCCCGGAGGTACCAGTCATGCATCTCACCGCCAAGCTGCGAACGGCGGCCTGCCTGGCCGTCGCCATCAGTCCGCTCGCGCTCGCGGCCGGACCCAGCTCAGCAAGCCCGACCGACCCGGTCAAACCGGCTGCTCAGCCAGTGGACGGCTCGACCAACGTCCGCGTCGACGGGCAGCGGATCATCCTCGGCGACGCGCCGGCCTCGATGGGCTCGGTCGAAGTCTGGCAACGGTCCGGCATCGCCAACCTGGCGCCGGTACGGTTCGCCTCGGCCGCCTCAGCCGTCGTGGTCAAGTACACCGCCGGTACGCCGGACAGGTCGACGGCTGAGGTCGACGTACGGGCGTTGGTCAAAGACCGTTGGTCGGAATGGACGCCCGCCGAGGCCGGGCAGCCGACCGCGTTGCCCGACGCCAGCGACCAGGTCCAACTCAGGATCATCGTGATCGCGCCGCCGCAGGGTGGCAGCCCGTGGATCAGCGATGTCAGCGTCCAGCCCACGGACAAGGCAGCCGAGAGCCGGATGACGATCCAGGCGGCTCCGTTGAAGTCGCACGTGTTCGCGACTCGCGAGGGACTGGTCGGCGGTACGACGGCCAACGGACACGTCATCGCGAGCCGCGATCACTTCGTCGCGTTGCCGTCGCGGCGTGGGCTGGCGAGCAACGGATCGGGCAGCTACACGGTGAAGGTGTGCACCGCCAGCCGGTGCGCGTTCGAGCCGGTGTGGGACGTCGGGCCGTGGAACACGAAGGACGACTACTGGAACCCGAGTGCCACCCGGGAGATGTGGAAGGACCTGCCGCAGGGCAAGCCCGAGTCGCAGGCGGCGTACCAGAACGGCTACAACGGCGGAAAGGATCAGTTCGGCCGGACGGTCGCGAATCCGGCCGGGATCGATCTTGCGGACGGCGTCTTCTGGGATGCACTGAAGCTCACGGACAACTCGTGGGTAGACGCGACGTACCTGTGGACGGGTGATGGTGGACGCGGGACTGTGTCGATCTCGTCGGGCTATCTGAACGTCCGCAACTCCGCGAGCTCCAGCGGCGCCGTCGTCGGGATGGCGGGGAAGTCGGCGCAGGTGACGGTCGAATGCCAGACGACTGGTCAGAGCGTCACGGGATCGCAGGGCACAACCAATGTGTGGTTGCGCGTCCATGCCGGGATGTACGTGTCGAAGGCTTGGATCTCGGCTGGTTCCTTCGGCGCCTGCTGAGCTCACCACGTTCCGAAGAACCGGAGTTGTGTGCCTCCGGTTCTTCGGAACAAGTCACTTCCTGGGCGCCTGGCTCGGGGTCGGCGGCTGCTGGGGAGTGGGCCAAGTGCTGGGCGTCTGCCCGGGCCGCTGCGGCGTAGGCCAGCTGCTGGGCGTCTGCGCGGGCGGCTGCTGCGGGGTAGGCCAAGCACTGGGGGTCTGCCTGGGTGTCTCCGTGGGCGGCTCGGCCGGGCGCGGCGTGGGGGCGTTGCTCGGCGTCTGCCTCGGGGTTTCGGTCGGCGGTACCGGAGCGTTGCTCGGCGTCTGCTGGGGCGTTTCGGTCGGCGGCGTCGGGGCGCTGCTCGGGGTTTGAGAGCTTGGCTTGGGCGGGTTGCCCGGACCACCGTCCGCGGCGGCGGAGGCAGCCAGGGCGCCACCCGCGAGCGCCACCACGGCCACCCCGCCGGCCACGAGTTGTTTGATCAGGGTCTTCGTCATTTGTTGCCCTCCGCAAGGTTTTCTCACTGTCGGGCTCAAGGACGCGACCGGCCAGCGAAAAGGTTCTGCCGGATCAGCAGGCAATCACGGAGTGCCGGGCGTCTGCGGCGGCGCCGGGCTGCTCGGCGTACCGGTCGGCGGCGAGGCCGGCGGCTGTGGGGTGTTGGCCGATGGCGTCTCGGGTGGCGTCGGCGTACGGGCGGACGGGGTGAAGGGCGGCGGGGTCTTGTTCGGAGGTACGAGTGGCACCGGTTGGCTGGTCGGTGCCTGGGACGGTTGGCCGGGGGTCGGCGTACCGGGGTTGGGAGTACTCGGGATTGCGCTCGGCCGCGGCGTGCTCGGCGTACTGATCGAAGGCGTCACCGGCTGCTCGATCACCGGGCTGCCACTGGGCCGCATCCCGACGAGCACACTGACCGCGACCACAACCAGTACTCCGCCAGCGGACGCCCCGCCGGCCACAATGCCGCGCCGGCGTCGGCGGTGTGCCCCGGCGATCACCTTGGCCGGGTCGAGCGGCTCGATGCCACCCGGCGGGCGCAGTGCCTCCCGCAGGTCTTCGTCGTTCATGACTGCTCCCCCGCATAGCTGCCGCTCAACTCGGGGGCGGCCCGCAACTTCTGCAGGGCCCGGGCGTTCGCGCTCTTCACCGTTCCCACCGCGATCCCGAGGGTGGCCGCGGTCTGCGCCTCGGTCAGGTCCTCGACGAATCGCAGCACCACCACGGCCCGTTCCCTTCTCGTCAGCGTCGCCAGCGCCTCGGCGATCGCGATCCGGTGCTCCACCCCGGCACTCGGGTCTTCGGCGTACTGCAGCGAATAGCCGGCCTGCTCGTCCAGCTCGGCGGTGCTCCCAGTCGGCCGCTCCCTCCACAGCCGACGGCGAACCCAGGACAGATGCTGGTTGACGACGGCTTGCCGGACATAGGCGAAGGGGTCGCCGAGCTCGATCCGGTCCCAGCGCAGGTAGGCCTTCTCCAGCGCCGTCTGGACCAGATCCTCCGCCAGCCCGGCATCCCCGCACAGCATCCGCGCGAAGTGCACCAACCGCGCCGACCTGGCGAGTACGAAGGCCGTGAAGTCCTCGTCGCGACTCACCGCCCGCTGCATCCACTCTCCTGCCTTCAGCCATCACGTCCCACCCAGAGGACGCCGCCCACCACCGAAAGGTTCTGCGCGACCGCGGAAAAGCTTCTAGCGGTGTTGGAGATCTGCTGGGGTCGGGCGTGGGAGGGCGGTCCGCTCCGGGCCGGATTGGCGTGGGGGTAGCTGGAGGTCGGCGGCCAGGCGGACTCGGTCGCGGCCGGCGGCCTTGGCGGCGTACATGGCCCTGTCCGCCCGGAGGAGGAGGTCGTCGACCGTGCTGCCGTCGGCCGGATAGACGGCCACACCGATGGAGACGGTGAGACGGAAGGTGTCCGGGTCGAGGTCGGGGTCGTCGAGGACGCCGGCGCACATCGCGGCCAGCGGGCTGCCGGCGACTGCTGAGCGGAGGCGGTCGGCGGTGACCGTGGCGTCGTCCAGATCGGTATCGGGGAGGGCGATGACGAACTCCTCACCACCGAACCGGCCGATCACATCCTTGGTACGGATCGCCGAGCGCAGGATCGTCGCCACCGCGCGCAGTGCCTCATCGCCGACCAGGTGGCCGTGCCGGTCGTTCACCTGCTTGAAGTGGTCGATGTCGATCAGCAGGACCGCCATCGGCTCGCGCTGGGTGCGGGAGGTACGGAGCATCTCCTCGGTCCGGCGCCGCCACCAGTCGACCCGGCCGAGGCTCGTCTTCGGGTCGGTCTGCGCCTCGGTCTCCAACTGGCCGAGCAGCAACGCGCGCTGGGCGGTCAGCGTGATCGGGATCGCGACGAAGGCGAACCACGGGCTGACCAGCGTCGCCGCCGCGAGCAGGGCGCCGAGCGTGCCGGCCGTCGCGTCGACGCACAGGTCGTCCTTGTCGCCGATCGCGTCCTGGCGGCTGCTGCCCGGCACGATCAGGGAGATCGCCAGGCCGCAGAGCAAGGTGTCGGCGGCGAGATAGGCCAGTGCTCCGGCCGCCATCGAGACGACCAGACCGAGATCGCCGCCGCCGGTGAGGTCCAGCGCCGATTTGTAGACCGCGTGGGCGGCGCCGACGGCGAGGACGCAGACGGCCGTCGAGAAGGCCCAGCGATAGGGGATGCACTTGCCGGCCCGGATCCGCCACCAGCTCCGCAGGAGGAGCACGACGATGATCGCCAGAGCCGGATGGAGGATCAGCGCGGCCGCGATCATCCAGGCGGGCGCGAGGTCCTTGTGCAGCGCGCCACCGCGCCGACGCCGGCTCTCGACCCTTCGCGCGCCCTCGACCGAGATCAATGCCGAGACGGTCAGCGCGAAGACGACGGTGAGCCCGCTCCAGGACTGCACCTCGGAGAACGCCTCGAAGCCGTAGGCGATCGCCGCGAGGTCCACGAGCACGACCAGGCCGAGCGCTGGGACCGACAGCGTCCACAGCGCCCAGGAACGTACCGCTCGCCTACTCTGCGCGACCATTGCCTCTCACGGTACGTCGAGTGAGGGTTTGGTCCCAATCCGCTACGGCGTGCTGTGGATAACCAGTTGGAAACGAAAATCAGTCGTTGAGAGATCAGTCGTTTGATCAAGGATCAATGATCGCCGTACGGAGGGTGACTATTCGATCAGGATCGAATAGTCACCCTGGCGAGGGCGTTCGGTCAGCGCTTGCGGCGGGCGGCGCCGAAGAGGCCTCTCACGATTTCCCGGCCGGCGGTGCGGGCGAACTGTTTGAAGGCCGAGGAGCCGACTACCTGCTCGACCATCGACTTCTCGTGCTTCTGGGGGCGGGGAGCCGGCGCCGCCTTGGGTTGCGGTGCGGACTTGGCTTCTTCCTCCGCCTGCTGAGCGCCGGCCTGGACCCGGGCGGCCAGCTTCTCGTAGGCCGATTCGCGGTCGATGACCTCGGTGTACTTCGCGTTGCCGGCCGACGCCTGCACGGCAGCGGTCAGCTGCTCGGCCGTAGCCGGCGCCATCAGCGACTGCGGGGCGCGCAACCGGGTCCACGCGACCGGGGTCGGCGCGCCCTTCTCGTTCATCACCGTCACGATCGCCTCGCCGATACCGAGCTGGGTCAGCACCTCGCCCAGGTCGTACGACGAGTTCGGGAAGGTCGACACCGTCGCCTTCAGCGCCTTCGCGTCGTTCGGGGTGTGCGCCCGCAGCTGGTGCTGGACCCGCGACCCGAGCTGCGCCAGCACGTCGTCCGGCACATCCTTCGGCGTCTGGGTGACGAAGAAGACGCCGACCCCCTTCGACCGGATCAGCCGCACGGTCTGCGCGATCGAGCTCAGGAACGCCTTCGACGCGTCCGCGAACAGCAGGTGCGCCTCATCGAAGAAGAAGACCAGCTTCGGCTTGTCCACATCGCCTACCTCGGGCAGGTCGTGGAACAGATCGGCCAGCAGCCACATCAGGAAGGTCGAGAACAGCGCCGGCCGGTCCTGCAGGTTCGGCAGCTCGAGCAGCGACACCACACCCTTGCCGTCCCGCTGCTGCATCAGGTCGGCCGTGTCGAACTCCGGCTCCCCGAAGAACGCCTCTGCCCCCTGGTCGGCAAACCCGATCAGCGACCGCAGGATCACCCCGGCCGTCGCTGCCGACAGCCCACCGAGGTCCTTGAGGTCGTCCTTGCCCTCGTCACTGGTCAGGTGCGTGATCACCGACCGCAGATCCTTCAGGTCCAGCAGCGTCAGGCCCTGCGAGTCGGCGTAGTGGAAGATCAGCCCGAGCGAGGACTCCTGTACTTCGTTCAGCCCGAGCACCTTCGACAGCAGCACCGGCCCGAAGGACGTGATCGTGGCCCGGATCGGAATGCCGGTGCCCTGTCCGCCGAGCGCGTAGAACTCGGTCGGGAAGCCGGTCGCCGTCCACTCCTGGCCGATCGTCTTGGTCCGGTCGAGCAGCTTGTCACTCGACTGCCCCGGCTGCGAGATGCCGGACAGGTCGCCCTTGATGTCGGCCGCGAATACCGCGACCCCCGCAGCCGACAGCTGTTCGGCCATCAGCTGCAGGGTCTTGGTCTTGCCTGTACCGGTGGCGCCGGCGACGAGCCCGTGCCGGTTCACCATCGAGAGCGGGATCCGGACCGCCGCCTCGGGTTTCGGCGTACCGTCCACCAGCAGCGCGCCCAGCTCGATCGCCGGCCCCTCGAACGCGTACCCCTGCTTGACGGTTTCCACGACGTCGGCTGACTCGGCCATCTCAACGTGCCTCTCGAACGTACGAAGGGAAGCTTCCCCGTGCGTTCGAGATGCTAGTGGGATTGTCAGCGGATGACGACGACCCTGACGGAAGTCGCCGCGAAGGACCAGATCGTGGCCGACATCGAGGCGGAGACCCGGATGCAGCCGTGCGAGGCCTTGGAGTTGGTGCCGAGCAGCCAGTCGGCGTGGATCTGGGCGCCGTTGCTCTTGTACGTCGGGATCTGGTGGAAGCCGATCCCGCACGGCGCGAACCGGACGAAGTTGTTCAGGTAGAGCCGGCCGCCGTCGGTGTTCTTGCGGATCCGGGCCGCGCGGCCGCACTTGGCGCCGCTCGTGTAGGTGCCCGGCTTCAGGTACGTCGGGTTGTCGATGATGCCGCCCTGGCGCACCACCTTGCCTCTGGCATCGACCAGCCAGACCCAGTTCTGGCCCTGGCTGATCACGATCCGGCGACCAGTTCCGGTACGCCGGGGAACCGCGCGCACGTCACAGCGCTTCGCCGTGGAGGCCAGCAACCGGGCGTACGTCGTACTGTTCAGCGCGCCGGTCTGGCTCAGCGCGTTGGCGGACTGGAATCGCACCGTCGCCGCACTCGTCATCGCCCCGGCCTTGCCGTCGACGGGTCCCGGTGTGCAGCCGAGCTTGGTCAGACGGGTCTGGGCCGCCTTGGTCTGGGTCACGGTGAGCGCGTCGGCCGGGATCGTCGTACCGGCGACAGCCACCGCGAGGGCAGCCATCCCGACGCCTATTCGGGTCAAAGTCCTCATTTTTCTCCCCCAACTAGTCCTTAACCCCATGAGACGCCCGGGGACCGGTTCTGGTTGAGTGCTCGGCGCGTCTTTTTCCGGTGACATTCCTGACCTCTCACCGACCCTCCTTCCCGGCTAGACTCCGGTGGGTGATCTTCAAGCGCGTCGGCGAGGAACGGCCTTACCCGGACCACGGGTACAAGCCGAAGGACTGGTCCGTGCTGCCACCGAGGCAGGTGCGGCTCGACCAGCTCGTGACGACGAAGGGCACCTTGGACCTGAACGCGCTGCTCGACGAGGACTCGACCTTCTACGGTGACCTGTTCGCCCACGTGGTCGAGTTCAAAGGCGAGATGTACCTCGAGGACGGCCTGCACCGCGCCCTGCGCGCGGCGTTGCAGCAGCGTCTGGTCCTGCACGCCCGGGTCCTGGTCGTGGACTGATTCGATGAGTCGGGGGACTGTCAGATGAGCGCCTTCCACCCACAGCCGCGCCCACACCCGCGGATCCAGTGGCGGACACCGATCACCATGGTGGTGCTGCTCGGCGTGCTCGTCGGCGGCGGCTGGTGGGGCTGGAACTCGCTGACCCAGAGCAGCGCCGAGCCGAACTGCGTCGACACGAAGATGGCCAACGACCGGCTGACGCCCAAGCAGGTCTCGGTGAACGTCTACAACGGCGGCGCCAAGGCCGGTACCGCGGCTGCGGTGGCGACCATTCTGCGCAAGCGCGGGTTCCACGTCGCCAAGGTCGCGAACGAGCCGAACGGCGACAAGATCACCGGCGTCGCCCTGCGCGGTACGGAGGCCAACGGCCCCGAGATGCGGCTTGTCGCCGGCCAGGTGAAGGGCAAGGTCAAGCCCACCGCCGACAAACGCCCCGACCACACCGTCGACCTCGTCCTGGGCCAGGGCTACCTCGGCCTACGCGAACAGGGCATCCCCTCGATCACCCTCCCCAAGAACACCACCCTCTGCCTCCCCAGCATCCGCCCGACCCAGCCAGTCCCTTCAGGCCAAAACCCCAACTAACCCCCGGCCCCCTCACCCCGGCCCCCGGCCCCCTCACCCCGCGCCCGCACCTCACCCCGCGCGCGCACCTCACCCCGCGCGCGCACCTCACCCCGCGCGCGACATCTGAGGGGTTAACCCCTCAGATGGTGGGTTGCCTGCCGAGATTCTGACTGGGCAACCCACCGACTCAGGGGTTAACCCCTCAGATGTCGCGCGGGCGCGGGCGCGGGTGGGCGGTGGGCGAGTGGGCGATGGGCGAGTGGGTTGGGGTGGGGTGGGGTGGGCTAGTGCTGTTCGCGGCCTCGTTCGCCGAACCAGCCGGCTAGGCGGCCGGCCCGGCTGACGGCTCGTAGGCGGCGGACTGTGGGTTCGCGGAGGGCTGAGGGGGCGACGACGAGTACTGCGTCGCCTGCGCGGAGTACCGTCCGGCGTTCTGGGACGAACGCCTTGTGGTCGCGGATCACCAGCGACACCGACACGCCCGGCGGCAACCGGAGCTCGCCGATCTCGACGCCGGCCAGCCGCGACTCGCTCGGGATCAGCACCTGCAGCATGTCCGCGCCCAGCGACTCCAGCGGCGCCACGTCGATGTCGACCTCGACCGCCGCATTGTCGTCGAGCACCTTCAACCGCTTCGCCAGCCACGGCAGCGACGGCCCCTGCAGCAACGTGAACAGCAGGACGAGCACGAACACCACATCGAACACCCGATCCGCCTGCGGCACCTTCTCCGCGAGCGGGATCGTCGCGAGCACGATCGGTACCGCTCCCCGCAACCCCGCCCACGCGACGAAGGTCTGCTCCCGCCACGGGATCTTGAACCACGACACCGACAACGTCACCGCCGCGAACCGCCCGACCACGGTGACCGCGATCCCGATCACCAGCGCGAGCAGTACGTCGTTCAGCTGGATCCGCCCCGGCGACGCGAGCAGCCCGAGCATCACGAACAGCCCGATCTGCGCCAGCCAGGCGAACCCGTCGACGAACGACCTGGTCGCGATCCGGTGCGGCAACTCGGCCCGCCCGAGGATCAGGCTGGTCACGTACACGGCGGCGAACCCGGACACGTGCAGCAGGACCGTGCCGCCGGCGTACGAGACGAAGCAGAGCGAGACGATCGCCAGCGGGTACAGGCCGGCCGAGCCGAGTGCGACCCGGCGGATCAGGCCGACGGCCGCCCAGCCGATCACGAAGCCGAACAGAGCGCCGACCACGAGCTCGTAGACGACCAGCCCGGCGAAGTACGGCAGGCCGTGCTCCTTGAGGCCGTCGGTGCTCACCAGAGTCACCAGGAGGACCGTAGGAGCGTCGTTGAGGCCCGACTCGGCCTCCAGCATCCCCCGCAGCCGCGGACGGACGTTGACGCGGCGTAGTACCGAGAAGACGGCAGCAGCGTCCGTAGGCGAGGTGACCGCGCCCAGGAGCACCGAGATCTGCCAGTCGAGCCCGAGCACGAAGTGGGCGACACACGCGACCACGCCCACGCTGATCGCGACACCGAGAGTCGCCAGTACGACGCCCATCGGCATCACCGGGCGTACTTCGTTCCACCGGGTGGTCAGACCGCCCTCGATCAGGATGATCACCAGCGCCGCGAACCCCAGCGCATGCGCGAGCTGAGCATCCTCGAACTGGATCCCCGCACCCGACTCACCCAGCAGCAACCCCATCGCCAGATAGATCAGCAGCGACGGCAACCCCAGCCGCCCCGACAACCGGACGGCAATGATCGCCACCAGCAACACAGCGGCGCCGGCAAGCAGAATCCGGTCGAGCTCGGTGACATCCACAGCGGCCCTCTACTTCTCGGGTCGGGACTGCAGCTTAGTGGAGCCATGCCTCCGGCAACGAATCACAAGCCGAAAACGGAGCAGACGACAACCCGGCAAAAAACGAGGACCCTGACGCATCACACAGCATCAGGGTCCTCGGTGTTTCTACCACCCGGGGGTGGTTGGCGGTGGCGGAGGGATTTGAACCCTCGGAAGGGGGGTACCCTTCACGCGCTTTCGAGGCGCGCTCCTTCGGCCGCTCGGACACGCCACCGCCGAAGAGGCTATCAAGACCTATGGCCTGTGAAGAAATCGCGTAGCCTCGCGCCCGCTTCGTCGGCCATCACGCCGCCGATCACCTCGGGGCGATGGTTGAGTCTGCGGTCCCGTACGACGTCCCACAGGGAGCCCACGGCGCCTGCTTTTTCGTCGTACGCCGCGAACACCAGGCGCTCCAATCGCGACAACACGATCGCCCCGGCGCACATCGTGCAGGGCTCCAGGGTGACGACGAGTGTGCAGCCGGTGAGGCGCCACTCGCCGACGTGCCGGGCCGCCTCGCGGATCGCCAGCACCTCGGCGTGGGCGGTCGGGTCGCCGGTCAGTTCGCGCTCGTTGTGACCGCGCCCGATCACCTGGGCGTCAGCGTCCACGACGATCGCGCCGATCGGTACGTCGGCACTGCCGTGCGCCTTCTCGGCCTCTTCGAGCGCCAGCCCCATCAGCCGGGCGTAGGCGCGGTGTGCGGGGCTAGCCAATTGCTTCGAGCGCCTCGTGGAACCGCTCGCCGAAGCCGAGCACCTCGGCGATCTCTTCGAGCATCTCCTCGGGGTAGAGGTCGACGTCGTCGATCAGCGCGCCCAGATCCATCGCGGTCATCCCGAGGTCGGAGACGATGCCGAGGTCGCCGGCCGGGACCTGCTCGTCGTCGTCATCGGCCAGCGGGATGTCCAGCTCGTCGACGACCTGCTTGGCCAGCGGCCACTCGGTGGCGGCGGTGACGTCGGAGATCAGCAGCCGGGCGCGGCCGCCGACCACCCGGAGCAGGATGAAGAAGTCCTCGTCGACCGAGATCATCCCGAGCACGCCCTGGTCGCCGGGGTAACGGCGCAGGGCGGAGACGAGCGCGGACAGGTCCGGTTCACCCCGCAGTACCAGTGGGGCGACCAGCCACTCCCCGTCCTCGGTGTAGGCAGCGACCGCGAAATCCAGGTCGGTGGACGTCTCGGTAGTGGTCATCGGCCCAGCCGTGGGATCAGACACCTTTGCATGGTCGCAGACTCGCACCGTACTTTGCGGCTTTTTTCTGTTTTTTCTACTGTTGTTCGCACGGTCAGTGGTGATATGTGGCCCGGCGCATGGCGGCCCGGATCTGCTTGACCCGGGCGCGCCGCGGGGCCACCCGGGCACGGAGGGCGCGGGCCTCGTCCAGTTCGCGGAGGAAGGCGGCGCGGCGGCGGAGGCGGTCGAGCTGTTCGGGTGACTTGCCGGTGGATTCGGGCACGGCGCACCGTCCTGGGGTCGATTCGGAACAGGCGCCCCGGGGCGGGGGCCAACTGACCTAAAACGACTGCCTTTCAATCCTAAAAGGGCACAGAGTTTCCAGTGGCGAATCGCCGACGGTAGCGTTCGCCGCATGCAGATCCTCGTCGTGGACCATCCGCTGGTCGCTCACAAGCTCACCACCCTGCGGGACGAGCGGACGGATTCGCCGACCTTCCGGCGACTGACCGAGGAGCTCGTCACGCTGCTCGCGTACGAAGCCACCCGGGACGTCCGGACCGGCCCGATCAGCGTCACCACCCCGGTCGCCGAGGCGGAGGGCATCAAGCTGACCTCCCCCAAGCCGCTGGTGGTCCCGATCCTGCGCGCCGGGCTCGGCATGCTGGAGGGGATGACCCGGCTGCTCCCGACGGCCGAGGTCGGCTTCCTCGGGATGATCCGCAACGAGGAGACGCTGAACGCCTCGACGTACGCCGAGCGGCTGCCGGAGGATCTGCACGGGCGCCAGTGCTACGTGCTCGACCCGATGCTGGCCACCGGCGGCACCCTCGCCGCGGCGATCCAGTTCCTGGTGGACCGCGGCGCCGACCACATCACCGCGATCTGCATCCTCGCCGCCCCCGAGGGCGTCGAGCGGATCGAGCGCGAACTGGCCGACCTCGACATCCCCTGCACCCTCGTCATCGCAGGCATGGACTCCCACCTGAACGACAAGGGCTACATCGTCCCGGGCCTGGGCGACGCCGGAGACCGCCTGTACGGCGTGGCGCAGTAAAGGAAGAAGAAGCTGGGGAGAGGCCTACTCCATCAGGTCGGCGAGGGCTTGGTAGCCGGCGTCGGACGGGTGGGCGTCGCCGTCGCGGCAGAGCAGGGTCAGGGTGCACAGCGTTGCGCCGGTGTCGCCTTCAGGGTTGAAGACCGGCATCGGGTCCGCGAACCGGGCTCCGTGCTCGGCCGCCGCGGCGGCCATCGCGGCGTTGAGCTGCCGGATGATCGGGTGGGTGACCGGGAACGCGCCGACGTTCACGTCGAAGGCACCGAGCACCACGAGGCGGGCGTCCGGTGCGGCCCGGTGAAGTTGGCGCAGGATGCCGGACAGATTCGCCGCGATGCCCGCGATCGCGGCCGGCGCGCCGTCGAGGATGCACTGCACATTCCCGTTGCACGACGCGACGAAGTCATTGGCGTCGTTTCCCCACAGCGACAGCGTGACCAGATCGACCTTGCCTCGATGATCCCGCAGGAAGCGTACTGCGGCCGCCTGCTGGGTCCCGGTGAACGCGTCATGCAGCGGTAGCCCGGCTCCCGCCCACGGGCACTGCCCCGTCGCGAAGGTGGTCGTCGATTCGCCTGGACAGCCGTAGTTCACGAGGGTCGTCCGCTGCTGCCCGTGATGCAGCCGGGGGGCCAGCAGATCGGCGTACCCGGTGTCGAACGCCTCAGCCGGCTGTCCGACCTTGAACCGCTGGAACCCGAAGGCCAGCGAGTCACCCAGCGAGAGATACCAGCGCTCAGCGGCTCGTTGTTCGGCCGCTGAGGCCGCTGAGGCCGGGGTGCTGGTGAGCAGCAGGGCGAGCGCCGTGACCAGCGCGATCAGAGCCGCCGTCACACCTGTCGAGGTCCGTGGTGCGGGCATGGGTCGCAACCTCCCCGTCCGGGTTCCGTTGCCTACAGCGTCATTTCCGGCCGCGCATCGCGCAAGAGCAGGTCAGGAATTCGCCGTGTAGTCGATCGGCAGGTCGGCCGCCTCCAGGGAGACCAGCTGGTCTGGGGTGGGGGCGGTGAGGGTGGCCAGGCGGTAGGCCTGGCGTTCGGTCATCTGCTGGAAGATCTGGCGGGCCGAGCGGCCGTTGCCGAAGCCTTCGCCGCGTGGGAGGACCTGGAACATCTCCGAGAGGGCCCGCCGGGCGTCCTCGGAGAGCTCGTACTGGTGCTCGCGGGCGTGGTACTCGAAGATGTCGACCAGCTCGGCCGGTGTGTAGTCGTCGAACAGCAGGGTCCGGGTGAACCGCGACGACAGGCCCGGGTTCGAGCCGATGAAGCGGCCCATGTCGTTGACGTAGCCGGCCACGATCACGACCAGGTCCTCGCGATGGTCCTCCATCATCTTGACCAGCGTCGCGATCGCCTCGGCGCCGAAGTCGTTGCCGATCCCGATCGGCGCCAGCGAGTACGCCTCGTCGATGAACAGCACGCCACCAAGCGCCTGGTTGACCGCGGCCTGCGTCTTCGGGCCGGTATGACCGACGTACTCGCCGACCAGAGCGGTCCGGTCCACCTCGACCAGATGCCCCTTCCGCAGCAGGCCGAGCGCCTTCAGCACGCGCCCATAAAGCCGCGCGACCGTCGTCTTGCCCGTACCCGGGTTGCCGGCGAACACCAGGTGCCGGCTCAGCGGTGGCGCGGGCAGCCCGGCCTCCTGCCGCATCCGGACCGCCTGCATGAGGTTCACCATCGACTGGACGTCACGCTTGACCCGTCCGAGCCCGATCTGCTCCTCGAGCTCGGCCAGTACGTCTTCGAGCTTCTCGTCCTCGGGCGGCATGCTCTCGTCCAGCGTCCCCACCGGTCCGACCGGCACCGGCGGAGTACCACCAGAACCGCCTGTACCGGCCGAGGCCGCCGCAGGGGTCGCCGGAGTCATTGGTACGCCGTCCACCGTGCAGTCCTCGAAGACCGGGTTCGCGCCCTCGTCCTGGCCGACCGCGCCGTCGCAATCACGGATCCGGACGTGCCGTAGTACCGGCGTGGATGCCTTGCTGAGATGCAGAGCCGGGTACTTCGCACCGACGATGTCGCAGTCGGTATACGACCCAGCAGCCTTCTCGGCGATGTAGATCCCGTTCTTGGCCACCCCGACGACCCGCAGCCCGGTCACCGTCGGCGTCACCCCGGACCAGACGACCAGCCCCGACCCATCGCACTTCTCGATCGTGCTGCCGTTGATCTCCGCCGATGCGCCGGTCCCGATGACGATCCCGGCCGCCTTCGTCCGGCTCACCCGTACTGCGTCCAGCTGGACGTACCCAGTCCCCGACAACTCGATCCCGGTCCCGACAGTCCCGGCCACCGAACACGTCTCCAGGCTGGTCGCAGCCGTCGACTCCAGATGCACACCGATCGCGCCCCCGTTGATCCGGCAGTCCTCGGCCCTCACCGTCGCCTCGTCGACGACCGACAACGCGGTCAGCCCGATGTCCGTGATGCCGCACGCGTCCAGCTCGACCTTCGACGTACCGGTCGCGTGCACCCCGTGCTCGGCGCCACCACGGATCAGACTGTCGACGAGCTTCACCGAAGCCGCCCCGGTCAGATGGAAGGCGCTGTACTTCGACCTGTCGACCCGGCAGTCCGTCATCGTCGCCTGGGCCCCATCCGAGATCAGCAGCCCATTGGCCCCCGAATCGGACACCGCACAACCCCTGGCCGTCACGGACGCCTGATCCTGGATGACGAACCCACTGGCCTGCGTGTCCCGGAACCGGCAGTCCACCAGCTCGACCCGCGCAGACCCGGCCGCGTGGATCGCCGCCGATCCGGCCTTGTCGATCGACAGCTCGGTCAACTGCGCCGTCGACGCGTCCTCGAGCAGCAGGCCGGCCATGCCAGTCTGGCGGAGTACCGAGTCGGTGAGCTTCACCCGGCTGTCGCCACGCAACCGGAAGCCGTAGCCGACCGTGTCGCTCATCCGGAGCCGGTTGGCCTCCAGATAAGCGCCACCTGACAAGACGATCCCGATGCCGTCGATCTTCTCGATCGTGGAGTCCTCGACCTGCGCGCGGACCCGGCCGGACAGGTGCATCGCGGCCAGCCGGCCACTGCCGAGCTTGGAGCGGCGGACCAGCACCGAGGTCACGCCGTACCCGCTGAGGTCCGAGCCCTGGCCTTCGTTGCCTCGGGCATGGATCCGGCTGCCGGTCACGACGCAGTCCTCGATCAGCAGCCCGGCCCCGCCGGCCACCCCGATCGTCGGCGTCTCACTGTCGTCGGCGGCCCGGACGTACAGGCCGCGCAGTACGCACTCGAGCCCCTCGACGACGATCGCCGGTACGCCGCTGCCGGCGACTCCGACCACGTCGACGCTGCCCTGACCCTGCTCGGCGACGATCACCAGCGAGCGGTCGAGGACCACCTGCTCGGTGTAGCTGCCGGGCGAGACCACGACGGCGTCACCAGGGCTGGCGGCCTTGACCGCGTCGGAGATCCGGCGGTACGTCCCGCGGCCGCCCTTCGGGGCGACATACCTCGTCGTCACTGGCTCTCCATCGGTTCGTTCCCGGTCACGGCGTTCCGGTCGGGCCGGCGGACGGCTGTGGCTGCGGTTGGGGCTGAGGCTGCTGCACCCCAGGTGGCAGGATCACGCCGCCGCTGGTCACCTGCGGCTGTGGCTGATTCTGGGGCACGGTAACACTGGGCGGCAGGATCAACGGCTGCGGATTCGGCCGCGACCACTCCGGGTTCATCGACGCCCGCAGCGCCGGGGCGAGCAGCGACGCCATCCCCTTCTCGAAGAACTTCAGCCCGAAGCCGGTCGCCATGTCGGCGATGCCGCCCTTCTGGAAGTACCGCCCGGCGCTGAAGCCCATCCCGATCGTGCGCAGCATGCCGATGCTGTTGGCGATCGCGTAGCCGGTGGCGACCGACATCCCGCCTTCGGCCAGCGCCTGCCAGCCGCCGACCGTGTGGGTCTTGCCGTCCTTGCCGGGGACCCCGAAGATCGCCGCGTTCATCGTGCCGTTCACGAATCCGGTCAGCGGCAGCATCAGCATGCCGAAGCCGTAGTCGAAGGTGCCGCCACGCCACTTGGTCGCGCTCGTGTTGCCGGCCCACTCGACCCCCCATTGGGCGGTGTTGTTGTTCGGCCGCTTGGTGGCCAGGCTGCCGCCGTCGAGGTTGCCCATCGTCTGCTTCAGGTCGCGCAGACCGCCGCCGAGCCGGGTCTCGGTCAACGCCGTACCGGCCACCGTGCGCAGCGTCGTACCGACGGCCGCGTTCATCAGCGCCTTGAGCGCGTCCGTGCCGCTGAACGGCTTGTTCTGCGCGTCGGCGATGATCGCCATGATGATCAGGCTGGCCGCGTAGTCGAGGACGAACTCGGTCCCGGCGGTGAGCAGCATCTTCTGGGTCAGCAGCCGCCCGTACGAGACGTAGTTCGCCTCCATCCGCAGCGGGTTGCCGCCTGCCTGCAGCGCCTTCGGGTCGAAGGTCCAGTAGGACTGCAGGTGCCACGGCTGCCGCTGGGCGTCGCCGATCCGCGCGTTCCAGCCGCGGAACTCGGTCATCGACCCGCGGAAGTCGAACTCGTTGCCGGTCAGGATCAGCCGGTTGTCGCGCAGTTCGAAGACCAGGCCGGTGTCGGACCGCTCGCCGACCACCCGGCCGTTGTTGTCCCAGATCTTCCACTGGCCGTGCAGCTTGTCGGTCTCCAGGTAGTTCGCGCCCGACGCCGCCCGCTCGCGGATGATCTTGTCGAAGTCGAACTCCTTCCACTGCGCCAGATCGCTCTGCCCGTTGGCGTCCACGTGGTACTCGCGGACCCGGACCGGGCGGCCGTCGCCGACGTGCTGAGGCGTCTCGAACCGCACCTCGCCCGGGTGTGTCGCGCCGTTCGGGGTGACGTCGCGGAAGTGCGTCGACTGCCCGTTCCACTGGTTCGACCAGCGGCCGGTGCCGTTGCTCCACCGCCGGTCGAAGGTCATCGCCGGGTCGACCCGCTGGCCGAACTTGTCGAACTCGGCGCTGTGCCAGTTGTTGTTGCCGGACTTCCACGACTCGACGTACCGGCCCTCGTCCAGCATGTGCCGGTCGCGGACCAGGTTGCCTCGGGCATCGAAGTCGCGGAACGAGTTGTCCCAGCTGATCGACTGGTCGCGCGAGCCCTTGAAGTGGAAGCGCTCGCCCCCGACCCCGGTGGCGTTGCCGTTCACGTCCAGCTCGCGCCACGTCCAGCGCGACCCGTCGGCCGGCCCGGTCGCCTCGATGTAGCGGGTCGGCGGGTTGTGCCCGTACGGCGGGATCTGGTGCGACGAGCCGACCAGGTTGCCGTGCGCGTCACGCTGCACCCAGATGTGGGTGTTGCCGGCCTCGGGGAACTCTCGGACCTCGCCACCGGGATGGCTCTGCCGCACCAGGATCCAGTCCGGCCCTTGGCCCGGCTGGTGCGGGCCCATCGACGGTTTGAAGTCCTGCCAGCTGTTGTTGGTGTTGTCGAAGATCCGCCAGCCCTTGGTGCCGTCGTTCTCCCACGACATGACCGCCCCACCGTTGGGGTTCGGGTGCGCGTCGGTCAGCGCCTCGACCTGGTCCCCGACCTTCAGCTTCGACCCGTCGTGCAGTTTGCCCTCGAACCGGACGAACCGGCCGTCCAGTCCGACGTCGACGAAGGACTCGTCGCCCGCGACGTACCGGACGCCGTGGCCCGGGTTGGTCGCACCGGTCGTCTCCCAGCGGTAGATCTGGTACCGGGCGTCGTTCGCGACGTGCGACACGTTGCCTTCCGGCACCGGGTTGCGCTGGATGTAGTCGCGGAACCAGACCGGCGGCCGCTGCTCGCCGACCCGGTGCGCGCTGAGGATGTCGTCGTTGGGCAGCTTCGTCCCGCTGCCGACCGGCTTCCCGGCCTTGCCCTGGATCTCCCAGCTACCGGGCCGTTCGAGTCCGTTCGCACCGGTCTCGAGCTTGAACTCCTTGTACTGGTTCGCGTGCTCGGTGCTGTTCCAGGTGCCCCACTTCTGCTGCGCGATGTCATCAGTGGTCTGACCGGGCAGCCTGACCCGGTCGATGAAGCCGTCGCCGAGCTTCTCCCAGGTCCGCTGACCCGAGCCGATCAGTCCGCCGTCGGCATCGAACCGGTTCCAGGTCCAGTTGCCGTCGGCGCCCCGGACGGCCAGCACATGGCCGGTGATCTCCTTCTCCGCCTTGCCCATCGGGCCGATCTGGTCGGCGATCGGGTTGTCGTACTTCTGCAGGCCCTGCTGGTAGTGGTGCACCTGGCGGCCGTTGTGGTCGACGTCCATCCACGAGTTGCCGCTGGTGTCGAACTCCCGCTTGCCCCAGTTGCTAACCCCACCGGCGTTGTCGTACGTCGCCCAGGTGGTCCGCCGGTTGAAGGTACCGAAGCCGAGCGTGTCGGTCTTGCGGAAGCTGTCCATGATCTCGCCGCCCGGCAGCCACCGGCGCTCGAAGACCTGGACCTCCTTGGCCGACGAGCTGATCAGCTTGATCTGCCCGTTGCCGACCCCGGTCACCTCGACCTTGCCGTGCTGGAAGACGCCGTCCGCGCTGGTCCCACCGGTCCGGGTCCAGGTGCTGTTGGCCCGGTCGACGACGTATCGGAACGGTGTGGCCTGCCCGTTGTTGAGCACCGGGAAGCCTTGTTCGGTGAGGTTTCCGGCCCGGTTGTAGACGTGGTACTCACCGTTGCGCGGGCTTCCGTTGAGCCGGATCTCGACCCGTACGTTGCCCTGGGCATCGACCGTGGCGTGGTACCGGTTCGGCATCGCCGTACCGGTGTTGTCGACGAAGGTGACGACGCCGTTCTGGTCGCGGGTGACCCGGCCGCCGAGCTGACTCGCGCCGAGCCCGTCGAGGTCGGTGAGCTGGCGGATCGGTACGCCCTGCAGGTCGAAGACGTCCTCGCCGCCGACCCGGCTGACGGTGATCTCGCCACGGGCCGCGTCGAAGTTCACCTGCCGGCCGGCGATCGGCGCGTACTGCGCGTCGACCCGTTGCGCCCCGGCCGTACCGATCTCGAGGAAGCCGTCCTCACCGTGCAGCGTGACGGGAACACCATGTGCCTGGTGGGCGCCGTTGGCGTCGTACACGTGGTAGTTGCCGCCATCGATCGCGCGGTAGCCGCCGTTGCCGGTGAGCTCGACCGTGCCTGGGCCGGGCGCGTCGGCGCCGGTCCGGATGCTCACGTTGCCGTGCACGTCGTGGACGACGATCAACTGCTGGCCAGGCTGAACACCCGGCTGGTGCAGCGGGATCCGCCGGTCGATCGCGAGACCCGCGTCATCGAAGGTCCGCGCGATGCCGTTGGCCGGATCGGTGAGCCGGAAACCGCCGCCCTGCAGGACATCCACCTGATGCGGCAACCGGGTACCGAGGTCGTCGATGAAGGAGAACGTGCCGTCGGTGCCGCGGTACAGGAAGACCTGTCCCGGGAAGTCGGCGTGCGCCACCCGTACGCCGGCGCCCTCCAGCAGACCGTTGTTGCCGAAGTACCGGATGTCCCCGAGGTTGTTGTCGACGACCATCAACTGGCCGTTGCCCAACCGGGTGACCTGCGTGTGCGGAACCGGGGCACCGTTGACGTCAACGACGCGGAGACCGCCGGCCCCGTTCGGCTCGGTGAACAACGCGCCGTGCAGGCCTTGCGGATCGGTGAGCCGCAGGCCATCCGCGGTGAGCACTCCATCCACGCCGTACCGCGCGCTGTTCCCCTGCGCGGTGTTGATCCGGAAGCCGCCGTCCGGCAGCAGATCGACCGTCGTCCCGGGAACATGCGTTCCCTGCAGATCGACCAGCCGTGCGCCGGCGGCTCCGTCGACCTCGATGAACCGGTCGCCCCGGAAACCCTGCGCGTTGAGAACGGAGGCCCCGTCGCCGAGGTGTGTGCCATCGGCGGCGTACCGCTGCATGCCGCCGTCGGCGTCGTAGATCCGGAAGCCGCCGTCGTCCAGCCCGCGGACCGCGACGTTCTCGGCGCCGTCGCCGAGCACATGCCACCCGTCGGCATCATGCGCGACGAACCGGTCGGTCGTCCCGTCGAGCTTGAAGTGGACCTCGGTGAGCGTGCCGCCGCTGTCGTAGTGGATCGTCCGGTTGCCCTCGACCACGTGGTAGCCGGTCGTGTTCGCTTCCGGCCTCGACCAGTAGCCACCGGCCCCCAGACCCTGCGGGCGTTCGTTGACCGACGCGATCCGCAGGTCGTCGAGCCCTCGCAGGAGCCCGTCGGCCGAGAGCCCCGGGTGCTGGGCTTCGAAGGTCTGCTTGGCCAGGACGAACTTCTCCTGGGCGGCGTGCAGATCGAAGTGCGCCCGGTCCCCGATCGACAGCCCGTTGGAGGTGCTCGCCGCGTTGGGGCCGTTCTCGTCGCCGTACCTCGTCGCGGCGGCGAAGTCGTCGTACGTCTTCTGCACCGCCTGGAAGTCGTCCATCCGGGTCAGCACGAGCGCGTCGGAGTCGCCGAGCTGCCGGAACAGGTTCGCCCGCGCCGCCATGTCGCTGCTCCACGTCTGGCTGACGTTCGTCGCGGCCTGGCGCCACGACAGCGGGTCGATCTTGCCGGCGAAGACATCGCTGTTGTGCAGTACGCCGGCCTTCAGATCGGTGGCGAAGTGCAGGTACTCCGAACCGCTCCACGAGTTGCCGAAGAACCGGACCCCGTTGAACCTGCCCTCGACAGTGACGGTGTCGCGGCCGGCGTTGCGGGTGATCGTGATGGTCAGATCGTCGGCGCTGTTCGGCTTGCTCACCTTGATCGTGTTGACCAGGCCGTCGTGGCTGATCGTCGAGGTCGCCGACACGTCCGTCATGCCCTGGAACTTGCGCAGCCCGTCGGCCGAGAACGCGTGCCCGAAGTCGTCGAAGGCCTGCTGCGACGAGAAGCCCGGCCACTCCTGGTGGATCAGGTCGTCGTACGTGCTCTGCGGCAGCTGCTCGGCCCGGACGGGGATGATTGTCAGCCCGTCCTCGACCCTGTTCGGGCCGGTCCGGACCAGGTTCGTCGGGGCCAGCGTGACCTCGAACTGGTGCGGGTTCACCGGCGGTGCGTCGGCCGCGCCGGGCTGGAAGTGCGGCGGGTACGCCGAAGCCAGCTTGGCGTGCTCACCCGGTACGTCGATCTCGAACACGACCCGGTTGGCCTTGGTGCCGTTCTGCGCCCAGGTGTGCTGGAACTCCATCCCGTTCGACGTCGACGACGGCAACCGCTCGACGAAGTTGTCCGCCTGCGCCGCCAGCGGATCGAGCGACATGCCGCGGTACAGGGTGACCCGGGCGTTCGGTCCGTGGAAGGCGAGATCGGTGGTGGTCCGGACGAAGTCGTCGACCTTCTCGACCAGGCTGTCCGCGTTGGTCATCGAGAGGTCGACATAGCCGCCGTACCCGCGATGCGAGGTGAAGGCGCCGTCGCGGACGTCCTCCATCAGCTTCAGCACGTTGGCATCGGTGGCCGCGGCCGCCAGGTGCGTGCGGGACAGATCGACCGAGCCGGTCCAGCGCGCGGCAGCGTCCGGACCGCTCAGGTGCGCCGGTACCACCGGAGCGGGCGCGTTCGCCGTCAGACCCTGATCCAGCTGCCGGAAGGCGCCGGTCGACCGGTCGAAGCTCAGCGCGCCCTGCGGGGAGGCGATCGTGATCGTGTCGCCGTTCGCCTTGACCGGCCAGTTCCCGCCGAGTCCGTCGTCGAACGTCCCCGCGTAGATGTTGCCGGTGAAGCCGTCCTCACCCATCTCCAGCCACCGGCCGGCGAGGGGGCCGTGAGTCAGCTGGACCGACTCGCCGGACAGGGTGAGCGAGCCGTTGCGCATGACCCGGTACTCCCAGGTGTGCGCCGGCGTGAAGCCGTCCGGCCCGGCCTTGCTGATGGTCAGCACGTTGCCGGTCTGATGCATCTGGACCGACGAGTGCACCCCGCCGACGATCTGCGCCTGGCCACCCTGCACCCGGATCTGCACGTCGGCCGGCAGGTCGTGGGTCCGGACCGGGCCGCCGCCCATCGGGTTGTGCCGAACGCTGCCGCCGACGCCGGTGGTGGTCTCTCGCATGCCACCGACCAGGCGCGGCCGGTCCGCGATCGAGGCCGACAACAAGTCGTCCAGTTGCTGCTGCAGCCCGTCGAACTGCACGCCGTGCTTGGCGTCGAACGCGTTCTTCGCGAGGTCGAGGTTGTGCTGCGCGGTCTGCAGCTCGATCCGCGCCTGGTCACCGAGCGCCGGACCACGCGAAGAGCCGTCGGGACGTCCGCTCAGTTCGTCGTACTTGGCCAGCGCGGCCCGGTACTCGTTCTGGGCCTTCTGCACCCTGGTGAAGTCGTCCACCCGGACGGTGAGATCCGCCTCGGTGTCGCCGGCCCGGCGGAACACGTCGAGCCGGGCCGCCGAGTCGGCGTTCCAGATCTGCTCCATCGTCTGCTTGGCGGCCGGAGCGCCCTTCCACGAGGCCGGCTCCATCCGGCCGGCGAACAGGTCGCTGTTGTGCAGGACGTTGCCGCGCAGGTCGGTGGCGATGTGCTTGAAGTCGGTCTTGCTCCAGGTCTGGTCGAAGGTCGTCATGCCGTCGGACGCGACCGTCACGCGGACCGAGTCGGCCTCGGCGTCCCGGAGTACGGTGATCTTCAGCTCGCCCTCGAAGCCCGGCTTGGTCCCGGTGATGGTGAGCCGGTCGCCGCTCTTGACCGTCGTGGTGGTGATGTCCTCCAGGCCGGTGAACTTGCGCAGGTTGTCCCGCTCGAACGACTTCGCGAAGTCGGTGAAGGCGTCGGACGACTTCATCCCCGGCCACCTGGCGTTGATCAGGTCGCTGTACGCCGACGGCGCGATCGCCTCGGCCTTGACCGGGATGATCGTCATCCCGTTCTCGAAGCGGTTCGGGCCGGTCCGGACCAGCGTTGTCGGGGCCAGCGTGACCTCCCACTGGCTCTGGTTCCACGCGCGCGCCTCGTCCAGCCCTGCCTGGTAGCCGGGCGGGTAGGACATCGACAGCTTGCCGTGCCCGGCCGGTACGTCGATCTCGAAAACGAACCGGTTGCTCGCGACGCCGTTCTTCGCCCACTCCTCCTGGAACTTGATGTTGTTGGAGGTCGAGCTGGGCAGCCGGTCGACGAACTCGTTCGCCTTGGCGCTGGCCGGGTCCATCGAGACGCCGCGGTACAGGGTGATGTCCCGGTCGCCGCCCTTGAGCAGCAGGTCGCGGGTGACGTCGGAGAAGGTCTGCACCTTGCCGACCAGGGTGCCGTCCTCGAGCGCGAGCGGGTTCACGTACCCCTCGAAGCCGCGCTTGGAGGTGAAGGAGCCGCCCATGACGTCCTTCATCAGGTTCTCGACGGCCTTGTTCTCGGCGGCCGCGGTCAGATGGGTCCTGGACAGGTCGACCTGGTTGGTCCAGCGGACAGGGTCGCCGTGGATGGTGGCCGGCAACGCGGGCGCGGGCAGGTGCGACGTACTGGTCGGTGCCGGGCCGTGGAACGACCCGTCTCGGCCGTACCGCAGCGGGCCGCCCGGGGTGGCCACGAACAGTTCGTCGCCGACCACCTTCATCGGCCAGACGCCGCCGTCGCCGAGGGTCCCGTCCAGCTGGCCCATCAGTCCGCGCAGGTTGGCGACCTCGCCGGCCAGCGGACCGTCGGCCAGGTGGATGGTCTGGCCGGTCAGGTTCGGCCGGCCGAAGCCTTGCCGGAAGGTCCAGGTCGACAGCGTCTCGCCGCTGGCGCCCACCTGAGTGATGGTGATCTCGCGGCCGTTCACCGAACCGGTGAACTCGCCCGCCCGGGTGCCGGTGAACTGCACCGCGCCACCCTCGACCTGGTACGAGACGCCGCCACCCGGTACCTCGAACTGCCGGCCGGCGCCGGGCAGCTTGGGCCGCTTCACCGCGTCGCCGAGCTCCGCCTTCAGCTGGTCTGGATCCATGTCGTACTTGCGCTTGAAACCGAGCTTGGCGGTGTCGAGGTCGGCCCGGGCACCGTCGACGTCCATCCGGACCTCGTCGCCGACGGAGACGCCGCTGGCCGACGGGCCGTCAGGACGGGCGCCGTGCAGGTCGAGGTTGTCGACCGCATGCTTGAGGTTCAGCTCGCTCTGCTGGAACCGGGAGAAGTCCTCCATCTTCGCGTTGACCAGCGCGTCGGTGTCGCCGGGCTTGCGGAAGACGTTCGCCTTGGCGGCGAAGTCGGCGTCCCACTGCGCGCTGAACGTCTGCTTGTCCCACGCGGCCGGCTTCGACATCGCGATGAACACGTCGTTCTCGTGCAGCGTCCCGGCCCGCAGGTCGGTGGCGATACTGCTGAACTCGGTCTGGCTCCAGTTCCGGTTCAGCGTGGTCTTGCCGTCGGCCGTGACGGTGACGTGGACGGAATCGGCGTACTCGTTCCGGGTGATCTTGATGGTCATGTCGTGGCCCGGCAGACCCGGCTTGCTGACCGTGATGTCGCGGACCATGCCGTCGGTGCTCAGCTTCGACGTCACCGTGACGTCGGACATGTTGCCGAACTTCTGCAGGTGGGCCTGGTCGAACGCCCGGCCGAAGTCGTCGAACGCGTCCGCCGAGGACATTCCCGGCCAGCGCTCGCCGATCAGACTGTCCAGCTGGCCGGGCGGGATCTGCCTGGCCCGGACCGGGATGACGGTCAGCCCGTCCTTCACGAAGGAGTCGCCGGTGCGCTCGAACACGGTCGGCGACAGCGTCACCTCCAGCTGGTCCGGGTTGAAGGCGCGAGCATCCTTCAGGCCCTGCTGGTAACCCTCCGGGTAGGACAGCGCCAACTTGCCGTGCGCGGGCGGTACGTCGATCTGGAACACGACCCGCTTGCCGGGGTCGGCGCCCTTCGCCCAGGTCTTCTGGAACTCCCAGTTGGTCGACGTCGACACCGGCAGCCGCTCGACGAACTTGTTGCCCTGGGCACTGGCCGAGTCGATCGCGATCCCCCGGTAGACCCTGGTGGGAGCGATCGGGCCGTCGAACAGCAGCCCCTCGGCCACGTCGTTGAAGGCGTGCACGTCCTTCGTCAGCTTGCTGAGGCCGGTCTCCAGCACGTACGGATCGATGTACCCGCCGAAGCCCTTCTGCGAGGTGAACCTGCCCTCGTAGGCCATCTGCATCATGTCGCCGACGTCGTCCCACTTGCTGGCCGCCGTCAGGTGCGTGCGGGAGATGTCGGCCTGGGCCATCCACTTCGCGAGGTCGTCGCCCTCCAGGTGGACCGGCGGGATCGGGTCCGCCATCTTGCCCTTGACGCCGGGCTCGACGCGGACGAAATTGCCGGTGCGGTCGTACACCTGGATCCCGGACATCGAGGGCACGCTGTACTCGCCCTCGCCGGTGCTGTACTTGACCGGCACGTGGTCGCCGAGATCGTCCACCGCCCCGCGACCGAACGACCCGCCGCTCCACTCCGCGGTCAGCGCCCGGCCGTCGAACACATCGCCGCCGCCGTGCAGGACGAGCTGGTCGGTCTTCATCATCGGCCAGCCGAGATCGTTGAGCTCGTACTTCAGCGTCCGCAGAACGTTGCCATCAGCATCGACCTTGGTGACCGTCAGCGCCTTGCCGTCCAGCACGCCGCGGAAGTCGTCGACCCCGTCGCCGAGGAAGTTGACCGAGTTGCCTTCGATCTTGAACATCCCGTCGGTGCCCGAGATCGGCATCGGGCGACGCATGCCGGCGCCGGGCAGCCGCGGCCGGTCCTTCAGCGAGTCGAGCAGCAGGTTGTCCAGCTGCTGCTGGATCGCGTCGACCTTCATGCCGTGCTTGCCCTCGAAGGCAGCCTTCGCGTTGGCCAGGTCGGTCTCGGCCGCGCTCAGCTGGAGATGCGCCTGGTCGCCGATGTCCGGCCGGGTGGACGCGCCGTCGAGCCGGCCACCGTGCTGGGCGATGTCGTCGAGAGCGGCCTTGACGTTGCCCTGGGCGTGCTCGACCCGGCTGAAGTCGGCCATCCTGGCGTCGACGACCGCGTCGGTGTCACCGACCTTGCGGAAGACGTTGGTCTTCGCTGCCAGGTCGTCGGCCCAGGCCTTGTTGAACGCCTCGATGTCGTCGGCCCAGGCCTTGTTGAGCGAGGCGATGTCGTTGTCCCAGTTGCGGTTGAGCGAGGCCAAGTCGTCGCCCAGGCTGCCCTGGTCGACTGCTTTGCCCTTGCCCTTGACGTCGATGTGGACCGGCGGCGCGGCCTCCTCGGCCCAGCGCGCGGGCTGCGGCAGGTTGGTGAACTGCTCGTTGTTGTGCAGTACGCCGCCACGCAGATCCGTTGCCAGGTTGGAGAACTGCTGCCCGCTCCAGCTCTTGTCGAACTTGGTGGCGCCGTCCACGTCGACGGTCACCCGGACCGAGTCCGCGTCCGCGTTGCGGGTCACCGTGATGTGCATGTCGTGACCCTCGAAGCCCGGCTTGCTGACGGTGATCTTGTTGATCATCCCGTCGCCGCTCAGTACGGACTTCGACGTCACGCTCTCCAGGTCGGGGAACTGCCGCAGCGCGGTCAGCTCGAACGACTTGGCGAAGTCGTCGAACGCCGTCGCGGAGTCCAGCCCACCCCACTTGGCGTTGATCAGGTCGTTGTACGCCGACGGCGGGATCATCTCGGCCTTGACCGGGATCACCGTGATCCCGTTGTCCAGCGTCCGGTTCGCGCCGGTCCGGACGAACGTGGTCGGCGCCAGCGTCACCTCGAACTGGTCCTGGTTCCAGG
The DNA here is from genome assembly GCF_039525325.1 of Kribbella koreensis. Taxonomy (NCBI): domain Bacteria; kingdom Bacillati; phylum Actinomycetota; class Actinomycetes; order Propionibacteriales; family Kribbellaceae; genus Kribbella; species Kribbella koreensis. The sequence continues at coordinate 296,770 of NZ_BAAAHK010000004.1, read as the reverse complement.
CCTTCGCCTCACCGGCGCCGGGCTTGTACCCCTCCGGGTACGACATCGACAGCTTGTTGTGCGCGGGCGGTACGTCGATCTCGAAGACGACCCGGTTGCTGTTGACGCCGTTCTTGGCCCACTCGTCCTGGAACTTCACCGAGCTCGAGGTGGAGATCGGCAGCCGCTCGGTGAACTCGTTCGCCTTCGCCGCGGCCGGATCCATCGACACCCCGCGGTACAGGGTGATGTTGTCGGCCGGGCCCTTCGTGAGCAGGTCCTGGGTGACGGTGTGGAAGTTCTGCATCTTGCCGAGCAGCGTGCCGTCCTCGAGCGCCGTCGGGTTGACGAAGCCGCCGTAGCCCTTCTTGGAGGTGAAGCTGCCGCCGGCGACGTCCTTCATCAGGTTCTCGACCGGCTTGTTGGTCATCGCCTCGCCGAGGTGCGTGCGGGAGATGTCGGCCTGCGCGGTCCAGCGGGTCGCGTCGGTGCCGGTGAGGTGCGGCGGCGGTACCGCCTTGCCGAGCTGGTCGCCCGGGTGCGCGCCCGGTCCCTGGAAGAAGCCGTCGCGGTCGTACTTGAAGACGCCACCAGGTGCGGCGACGACGATACCGTCGCCTTCTGCCTTGACCGGCATGCCGCCGCGGACATCGTCGATGACCCCGTCGAGCTTGCCCGCGGTCCCTTCCAGACTGAGGAACTTGCCCGCCAGCGGCCCGTCGCCCAGCGTCAGCGTCTCGCCGATCACACTCGGCCGGAAGCCCGGCCGCAACGTCCACGAGTGCAGTACGTCGCCACCGTCGCCGAGCTTCTGGATCACCATGTTGCCGTCGGCACCGGTCTGCAGATGGAACTGATCCGCGCCCTCGCCCGACACCTTGAAGTTCCGGCCGTCCCGAACGACCTGTACGCCGTCCGCGCCCGGCAGGTCGACGCCACGACCGGGCCGGCCGCTGGCTCCGAGCAGGCCCGGGTTGAGCTTGAGGTCGGACTGTTTGAGCGCGGCCAGCCAGTCGGCCGTCGCGTCCGCGTCCAGGTTGTGCAACTGGGTGAAGGTGGCCTTGGCCTCGACGAGCTGCTGTTCGGCGAGGTGGATCTCCAGCCTCGCCTGGTCACCGACCGACGGTGCCTTCGACGAGCCGTCGACCCGGCCGGTCTGCGGCCCGAAGTCGCGCTTGATCGAGTCGAGCTCGATCTGGGCCTTCTCGACCGCGGCCCAGTCGTCCATCCGCTGCAGGACCTGGGCGTCGCTGAGCCCCTCGGCACGGAACGGCGTCGCCTTCTCCCACTGCCACGGCTTCGGGAAGTTGCTGAACTTCTCGTTGTTGTGCAGGACGCCACCGCGCAGGTCGGTGGCGATGTTGCTGAAGTCGGTCTTGGACCAGGTCTGGTCGAACTTGTTCGCGCCGTCCGAGGCGATGGTGACCCGGACCGAGTCGGCCTTCGGGTCGCGCATCACGGTGATGGTCAGGTCGTGGCCCTCGAAGCCCGGCTTGCTGACCGTGACGGTGTGGGTCAGCCCGTCGGTACTGGAGACCGCCTTCGAGGTGACGTTCTCCAGATCGGGGAACTGCTTGAGGGCGCCGAGCTCGAAGGACTTCACGAAGTCGCCGAACGCGGTCTCCGAGGACAGTCCCGGCCACTTGGCGGTGATCACCGACTCGTACATCGACGGCGGGATCTGCTCGGCCTTGACCGGGATGATCGTCATCCCGTTGTCCAGCGTCCGGTTCGGGCCGGTCCGGACCAGCGTGGTCGGCGACAGCGTCACCTCGAACTGGCTGGCGTTGATCTCGGGCGCGTCACCCTTCACGGCCTGGTAGCCGTCCGGGTAGGCCATCGACATCTTGCTGTGCCCGGCCGGTACGTCGATCTCGAAGACGACCCGGTTGGTGTTGACCCCGTTCTTGGCCCACTCGTCCTGGAACTTCATCGTGTTCGAGGTGGAGATCGGCAGCCGCTCGGTGAACTTGCCGGCCTGCGCGCTGGCCGGGTCCATCGACACCCCGCGGTACACGGTGAGGTTGTCCTCAGGGCCCTTGAAGGCCAGCTCCTTGGCGAAGTTCTCGAACTTGTGGACGTTGTTGACCAGTGAGCCGTCCCTCAGCGCGGACGGGTTGATGTACCCGTCGAAGCCCTTCTTGGACGTGAACGAGCCACCGGCGACGCCCTTCATGAACAGGTCGAGCTGCTTGTTGTCGGCGGCCAGGGTGAGGTGCGTCCGGGAGATGTCGGCCTGCGCGTTCCAGCGGACCAGGTCGTCGCCGGTCAGGTGGGCCGGCGCGGCCGGCTTGGGCAGGTCGTGCCCGGTCGACGGTCCGACGCCGTGGAAGCTGCCGGTCTTGTCGTACACCAGCGGTCCCTGCGGCGACGGCACGATCAGCCCGTCGTCGGTGAACTTCACCGGCAGGTGGTTGCCGCGCAGATCCGTCACCAGGGCCTTGTCGAACTGACCCATCGCGCCTTGCAGGCTGATCGGCTGACCATCGAACAGGCCGCCGTTCAGCGGGAACGACTCGCCGATCTGGTTCGCCCGGCCACCGAAGCCGAGCGAGTACGTCCACGTGTGCGCGGCCTTGCCCGCATCACCCATCTCGGTGATGGTCAGCGTCCGGCCGTTCAGCGTGCTGCTGAACGCGTCGGCCTTCGGTCCGCTGAAGCTGATCTGGCTGCCGTTCAGCTCGAACTTCATCCCGTTGCCGTTGGGCAGGTCGAAGCTGCGGCTGACCCCGCCGAGCAGGCGTGGCCGCTCCTTGAGCGAATCGATCGTCAGCTTGTCGAGCTGCGCCTGCAGGTTGTCGACGCTGAGCCCGTGCTTGCTCTCGAAGCTCGCCTTGGCGTTGGCCAGATCGTTCTCGGCCGCCCGCAGGTCGATGTGCACCTGGTCGCCGACCGCCGGCCCGGTCGACGGCCCGTCCAGCCGCTCGCCGTGCACGGCCACGTTGTCGAGTGCGTTGTCGAAGTGCGACTGGGCCCGCTGCACCTGACCGAAGTCGGCCATCTTGGCGTTGACCATCGCGTCGGTGTCGCCCGGCTGACGGAAGACGCCCGCCTTGGCGGCCAGGTCCTTGTCCCAGGCTGCGCTCAGGGTCTGGTTCTCCAGCTTGCCCTGGGCGTTGTAGTGGAACGTCAGGCCCTTCTCGTCGATCAGCTGGATGCCGCCGTTGTCGAGCTTGGTGATCTTGATGCCGGGGGTGATGTCGCCGGTCAGTGTGGTGGCGCGGAACTCGCCGCCCTTGGTCACGACGATGTGGTCGGTCGGCCGGAGTACGCCGTCGGTCTTGGTCAGCCGCAGGCCCTGGTCGATCACGATGCCACCGCTGTCGAAACGGGTGGTCTGACCGGTCGCCGTGTCGGTGAAGCGAAGGTTGCCCCCGGCAAGCACGTCCATCCGGCCGTCGGGCCCGCCGCCGTACAGGTTGTAGCTGCTCATCCCGCCTTCGGTCCGCTCGACCTTGACGTAGGCGCCGGGGCGGTCGGTGAGGCCGTGCAGCTGGATCTCGGAGCGGCTGGCGATCGTGTTCGTGCCGTGTCCGGAGTTGCCGATGTCGGCACCCTTGGCCAGCGAGTAGCCCGGGTCGTGTACGCCGGGGTTGTGCATGCCCGGGTTGTGCAGTGCCGCGTTGTCGAAGCCGTTGAAGCCCGGGGTGTGGACGCCCGGGTTGTTGTGCACGGCCGGCGCGGGCTGCGGATGCAGTGGGACGAGTTGGGTCTCGGGCGTCACGGCCTTGGCATCGAGGCTGTGGCCCGGTACGCCGACGTTGCCCGGCAGGTTCGTGCTCGGCACCGTCGTCGCCTGGCCCGCGTTGTGCGCGGTGGCCGGCTGGACGTGCAGGTCGGCGGCGCGGCTCGGGAGGTTGATCGGCTGGACGTTCACCGAGGGCACGGTCGGGGCGTTCTGGGCGCCGGCCAGGCCTGGGTTGTCGACCTTGATCGTCGCGGGCGCGGGGGGCTTGAAGTCGGCGCCGCCGTTCAGGTGGACGTTGACGTTGACGTCGGTACCGGCCGGCTTGGCGGTGTGGATCGACGGCGGAGTGACGCCTTGCGTCGTCGCGCCGGGGTTGTGGACGAGGTCGAGCGCTGCGTTGATCCGGTCGACGGCGGGCGGGTTCAGCGCGTGCAGGCCGTTGAAGTTCGCGGGGCTCGGCGCGTTCAGGACCTCGTCGATGCTGAGCTTGAAGTGGTTGGTCTGGAAGCCATGGGCCGCGCCTTCGCCGATCGACGTACCGAAGTGCGGGGAGACGGCCGGGGCGTTGTTGCGGATCGCGGAGCCGGCCAGGTCGCTCAGGCCGGCGGAGTTCGCGTTCGGGGTCGGGACGTGCAGCGAGCCGATGTTGTTCAGGCCGGGCGACTGCACGTTCACGTTGTTCATGTGCAGGGAGTTGCCGAACTCCGGCGTACCGACGTGCGGCGACGGGATGTTGGCGACGACGCCGTTCGCGCCGAGGTTCGTGTTGACGTGGACCGAGGGCGGGGTCGCGCCGGTGGCGACGTGGATCGGCAGGACCGGCGTACCGACCGCTGGCTGGGTCAGGTTGGCGACGACGTTGGACGGCATCTGCGGCGTACCGACGTGGGCCGACGGGATGATCGAGCCGCCGGGGACGACCGGGACGTTGGTACCGGCGTTGCTCGGGATGTGGATGCCGCCGGGCGTGGTGACGGTCGGCGTGTGCACGCTGACGCCCAGGTCGCCACCCTTGACCGGGGCGAAGTTGCCGGTCGGGATGTCGTCGATGGCGATGCTCACGTGACCCGCGTTGAACCCGGCGCCGGACACCTCGCCGAGGCCCTTGATGTTGAGCGGGATCATCTCGGGCGGGTTCATCATCGTGTGCAGGAAGTTGGTCTTGCCGCCGAGCGCGCCGCCGGTGGTCTCGATCGGGATGCCGGCGATCGACTTGCCGATCGCGCTCGTCATCGGCATCCCGAACACGTTCTTGCCCTGGATGCCACGGCCGATCACGCCGACCTTCAGAGCCTGGGTGAAGGCGCCGAAGTCCGTCATCCCGGCCAGCCGGAAGGCCCGGATCTCGTCCGCGGCCACCGGCAGGAAGATCCGGGTCCACTGCAGGTTGCCGAAGTGCGCCTGGACGAACTTGAAGGTGTTGCCGAGGCCGGTGGCGAAGCCCTTGCCGATCGTCCCCAGCCCGCGGAACAGGGTCGACGGCAGATTGGCGAAGCCGGTGCCGAGGTTCTTGATCCCGTTCAGCGCGATCTTGCCGAAGTTGTTGCCGAAGTTGGCCGCGTTGATCGGGAAGTTCCGGATGTTCTTGACGACGAACAGGCCGGTCTCCCTGATCGCGATGTTGGCCAGCATCGGCATGCTCTTCAGCCCGGCCAGCAGGCCGTTGAACAGGAAGTCCTTGCTGAAGACGTTCTTGAAGGTCTGGACGATGCCCTTGACGCCGGCCCCGATACCCTTGCCGATCGCCTTCACGATGCTGAAGATCGGCAGCGCCTTGGTGGTCGGCGCGATCAGGCCGAGACCGGCCAGGAACAGGTCCAGGAAGCTGGCGTCACCCTTGGCGACGTCGACGATGGTCTTGATGAACAGGGCCAGGTTGACGCCCAGCGCGATCAGCGCGATCGGGCCACCGAAGATCAGCGCTGGGATGATCAGGATGATCGCCAGCCACTTGAAGGCCTCCCAGAACACCTCGCAGTCCGAGATCGGCATCTTGATGTCCGAGACACCGTTGATCCGGCCGGCGTAGCTCGAGGCCTGCTCGGACTGGTACGTACCGGCGGCCTGCGCAGTGTTCTTGTGGGTCTCCCTGTCGGGGTCGTCCTCGGCCAGGCCCCGCCCGGCGTTCAGCGCGGCGTCGGCCTTCGCCTGCTGCTCGACGACCACGCCGCTCCACTCCCGCAGCGCGGTGGCGGACGACTCGAAGGCGGAGGCGACGCTCTCGACGTGCCCGCGCAGCCGGCCGTCGACCTTGCCGCGGAGGGCGTCGGCGGTGTCCCCGACGAACACGGAGTCGTCGTTCTTGTTCATCACGGCCTCGATCGCGGTGATGATCTCCCGCGCCTTGCCGCCCATCTTCTGGAACCCGTCGGCCAGCGCCTTGATCTTCTCGGGATCGCCCGGCGTGGGGTCGCCCCCCAGACCGATCGCATCCCAGTCACCTGGCCGCGGCATCCGAACCCTCCCTCACGCCGACAGTGGTCCCTCCGGAAAGTCCACGCCTGAGAGCGCTCCGAGGTTCAGTTCCGGGCCGGAAAACTATTTCTGAACCTGATCGCGGGCCGCCACGTGGACTGGGTGGAACCGTTTGGACAGCGGAGGTGCCCGGTGCCGGACAAACTGAAGATGAACTACAACCTGCTGAACGACGCCAAACGCGATCTGCATCAGCTGGCCGACGAGTTGATCCCGTCGATGGACAACGAGGTCTTCCAGAACCTGGGCGACGGCACCGACGACTCCATCCTGGGCAGCAGCGACATCTCCTACGCGGTCTACACGCTGCACTCCAACGCGTCGTACACGATGGGCAAGGCCAAGGACGGCCTGACCAAGCTGGGCGACTCGTTCGGCTCGGTCGGCGAGGCGTTCCTGCAGTTCGACGCCGAGATCGCCCAGGGCATGAACGCCACCAACAGCAGCCTGGCGCTGTCGAACTGGCAACGCAACAAGGACCAGTGGGACCACAAGCAGTCCCACCTGAGTGAGTGCACCGGCGACAAGCAGCCCGAGTTCTGCAGCGCCACCGACCCCGGCCCGGCCCCGCTGGACCAGACCATCGTCACCGACCGGGGCAACATCCACACCCACCTCACCCTCGATGACAAGGGCAACGTCATCAAGGAGGAGACCACCGTCACCTACGACGGCAAGACCTACACGTCGACGACGACGTACGGCGACAACCGCAACCACATCGTCACCGACTCCACCTACCCCGACGGCAGCACGGTGCACAACGACACCCAGATCCACGTCGACGCCGACGGCAAGCCGAACGGCTCGCACAGCTCGTCGAGCAGCACCGACACCGACGGCAAGGTCGACACCACCACGACCGACCTCAACAAGGACGGCAGCGGCACCCAGACCGTCGTCAACTCCGACGGTACGAAACACGTCTACACCCGAACGCCGGACGACTGGCGCGGTACCAGCCAGCCCTGGGTGGAGACACCCGAAAGCATCGAGGACAACAAGCCGCCGGAAGAGGACTACACCTACACGGGCGGCTTCTGACTGTTCGCAGTACCCGTTCACCCCAACCGAGAAAGTGAGCACCCGCCATGGCCTACGACGGCATCAACCTCGACTACGGCAAGATCGTCGAGGTCTGCAACCTGATGACCAACGCCCACGACCAGATCTCCCCGATGATCGAGAACCTCCGCACCCGGGTGAACACCCTGGTCGACGACGGAATGGTCTTCAAGCAGTCCAGCGAGGTCATCCGCAACACCTACAACAACTTCGACACCAGCCTGAAGGCAGCAGTCAAGGGCATCCAGGACTTCTCCGACATGTTCAAGTCCATCAAAGAAAACGCCGAACAATTCGACCAGGGCATCAGCGCCAGCCTCAACCAGTCGAAGTAACAAACCCCCGCACCACCCGAAGGACCCCAGGCACCGCTTGGGGTCCTTCGCACGTCAGGCGACCAACAGCGGCATAGCGCGGTGGGCTTGAACACCAACTGGTGGGCTTGAACAAGTAATAGCGTGTTCAAGCCCACCACAAGGTGTTCAAGGTCGCCCCGAAGTGGTCAGGGGCGGAGGGTGGTTAGGGGGATTTGTACTGCTAGGGGGGTGGAGCCGGGGCCGGTGGTCCAGGCTCGGCCGGTTTTGGGGGTTGCCCGGGTGATGTTGTGGGAGAGGCGGACGCCGATCAGGTCGCCGTCTCCGATGGAGCGGGGTTCTATCAGGAGGCCTCGGCGGGCTCGGCGGGCTGCGGTGGGCCAGCCGCCCATACCGGTTTGGAAGCCGTCTGTGGAGGCGCCGAAGACCAGGCCTACGTTGTTGTCTCGGCCGGAGACGACGATCTCTTTGAGGAGTTTGTCGGCGGCGGCCATCATGACCAGGTCGGCGTCGTCGATCATGACCACCTTGGGGCCGGTGATGGCGTCGAGGGTTGCTCGGAGCATGTCTTCGCCGGGGTCTGCGTGGGGCATCAAGGTGACCTGGGGGTGGCGTTCCAGGATACGTAGCGGGGTTTCTCTTGGGGTGATCAGGACTACTGAGGTGCCGCCTGCCAGGAGTGAGACTGCTAGCGAGGAGAGGGCGTTGCTGCGGCCTGAGCCGGGTGGGCCCAGTACTGCGAAGGAGGACGCGACTCCGCTGAGGTCGACACCCAGGGCGCCGGCCTCATCGCCGCCTAGGCCGATCAGGCCCCACTGGGGGCGGCGGTCCTCGACTGCGACCAGCTCGTAGGCCTCGGCGAACTCCACGGACGACGGCAGCTCGGCGACGGCGAAGGGGCGTCGGTCGGCGGGGACCTTCGCGTCGCGCTTGCGTGCTTCGGCGGCGATCTCGCGGATAGCTTCGACCTGCGCGGTACCGCCGCCCTCGGCCAGTACGGCGATCTGCGTCTCGGTCCCGGTCAGCACATGCCAGCCCCGACCCGGACGAACGTTCGCCGGCACCTTCGTCAGCCGCAATCCAGCAGCCTGGTAGTCGGTGCGATCCGCCTGCCGCAGCAGCAGTTTGTGGTCGTTGTGCGACGCCAACCGCCCGCCCAGCAACGACCGTTCCGAGGTAGCCACCACATGTACGCCGACACCGGCACCCTCACGCAGCAGCCGCATGACGTCCTGCAGCACCTGCCCTTGGTCGTGATCGTCCAGCATCGAGGACAACGCGTCCCAGCCGTCGATCAGCACCAGGATGTGGGCCGGTCGTGATGCCTTGGGCAACAACTTCCGCAGCTCGGTCAGCCCGGTCGCGTTGTGCTTACCGGCCAGCTCCTGCCGCTCGGTGATCTCCTGGTTCAGCCGGCGAAGTACCCGGCTCATCCGTTCCATGTCGTGCCGCGAGACAACCGCCCCACAATGCGGCAGCGTCTCCACCACCGCGAGCCCGCCACCGGCAGCGTCGATCCCGTAGATGTGCAGATCCGCGACACTCATGGTGCGAGCTGCAGACCCAGCCAGCGTCCGCAGCATCTGGGTCCGCCCCGACCGCGGCGCACCGATCACATACAGATGCCCGAACGTCTCGAAGTCCACCCCGGCAACCCGCTGCTGTTGCAGCGCCGGCAGATCCTCCAACGCGTACGGCGCGAACAACGGCTGCTTCGAAGTATCCGGAAGGTCACTCAGCAGCAACTGCCCACTCAACGCCGGCTGCCAAGGCTTCGGCTGTACTGCGAAGTCCTCCAGCTGATCAACAGCCGACCGAACCGCCTCGACCAACGCCATCAAGTCCGTGACAGCCAAGGTCGCCGGCCTGTCGTCCACCTCGACCGGCGCATCGTCCTTGGCCACCGCCCGACCGAGAGCCTCCCAGTCCAGATCGAGAACCCGAACACTCGACGGCTCAGCCGGCGCCTGCTCGACCAAGTCGTCCGCGACGTTGCGCTCGGCACCGACCCACGCCGTCTGGAACAAGTCGGCCAGCCGCGGCCCGCGCCGGATCAGCGCCCGCCCCGGAATGTCCGGCGTGATCGAGGCCGCCTCGTTGACGTCGACGATGTCCTGCGACTCCGCCTGATCCGTGACCCGCAAGGCGATCCGCAGGTTGGTGTTCGCCCGGATGTCACCGGTCACCACACCCGCCGGCCGCTGCGTCGCCAGAATCAAGTGGATCCCCAGCGACCGACCACGCTGAGCAATGCTGATCAACCCAGGAACGAAGTCCGGAATCTCCCGTACCATCGCAGCGAACTCGTCGATCACCAGCACCAACCGCGGCAACCGCCCGAGCGACGGATCGACCAGCCGCTTGGCCTGGTAGTCGACCAGATCCTTGGCGTCCGCATCGGCCAGGATCCGCTCCCGCCGACGCAGCTCGGCCTCCAGCGACTCCAGCACCCGCTCGACCAGATGCGAGTCGAGGTCGGTCACCATGCCGAGCGTGTGCGGCAGCCCCGCGCACTCCTTGAAAGCGCTACCGCCCTTGTAGTCGACCAGGACAAAGGTCAACTCGTCCGGCCGGTTGACGGCGGCCAAGGACGCGACGAGCGTCTGCAGCAACTCCGACTTGCCGGATCCCGTAGTACCGGCGATCAACGCGTGCGGTCCGTCCGCCACCAGGTCGAGGACGAACTTCCCGTCGAAGTCAGCACCCAGTACGAACGAAGTGCTACCCGGACGTCGCTCCCACCGAGAGAGCAACTCCCCAGCAGTCGGTGGCTCGAGGTCAAGCTCCTCGAGCAGCTTGACCATCCTCGGCAACCCGGCGTCGTGATCAGGACTGACGTCCCGCACCGGCGCCAGCGCCCGAGCGATCTGCTCACTCCACTCCGGCGTCACCAGATCCGCGCGCACGTTCTTCTGGTCCGGCAACCCCGGCCGCTTCACGGTCAGCGTTTCGAGCCCGGTCGCGATCACCGCGCCGCACTCCTCCGGCAGCAACCGCTCATCACGATCCAGGCAGATGCTGTAGACCCCAACCGCCGGCCCGTCGGTCAGTACCTGAATGAACCCCGGTACGTCCCGCAACCGCCGCGCCCCGTCCGCGATCACCACGACCTCGGGATCGCTCAACGGCTCCTGTTTGTTGCTGGAGGCCTCGATCCGCCGCTGCCGCCCCTGCACCTGCGAGATCAGCTCGGTGACGCGAGCAACAGTCGTCGCCTCATCATTCGCAATCAGTACCGCCGCCGGCGACCCCTCAGGACGCAAATGCGGCAGCCACCGCACCCAGGCCCAGTCGTCCATCCGATCCGGCTCGGCCAGTACTACGATCCGCAACTGCCGCGGCGAATGGAGCACCGCCGCCTGCACCACCAGCCACCTGGCCAAAGCTCGCGATTCGGCATAGTGCCCGGCAACGCCGATCACCCCATGCCCGCGCAGCGGCACGGCGACGGGCGCATCCGGAATCGTCCACCGAATCGTCCGGTGGTTCTCCTCACGCCCCTGGTCGTCGAGCTCCTTCAGCGACGCCTGATCCGCAGTCCCGAGCCGCAACAACAAGTAGTCGGGGTCATTCCTCCGTCGCTCCCACAACCGGCTCCCGGGCCGCATCGCCAACTGGGCGACGCGAACCGGGTCCGGCGCGGTCACGTTGCGGATCAACCGCTCCCGCGTCACCGCGACATGAATCTCTTCCTCCAGCGCCGCCCGCCGCGCGTTGTACCGGCGGATCGCCTCGAGGTGCTCGGCCCGGTTGCTCTTCCGGCCGCTGAAGTAGTTCATACCCATCATCAGCGGGCTGAGCATCGTGAAGACCAGGAAGTAGTACGAGTTGAACAGCCCGACCATCACCATGCCCAGCACGACCGGCGCAAGCACAACCGGCCAAGGGAACGGCCGTTTCGCCGGCGGTGGCGGCGGATTGGGCAGCCGCAGCTTGTTGTCGTCCAGGTGCGGCGCGATCCGTGGCGGCCGGTTGTAGTCGAGCCCAAACCCGTCGTCCGCAGCTCTGATCGCAGCAACCGGCTCCAACGACCCGCTGCACCGCAGCAGCACCGACCCGACCGAGAGATCCTCCTCAGGCGGCCACTCGTTGACCTGCCCGACCGGTACCTCACCAGGATCGCTCGCCGGCGAAGCCTGGTCCGTCGGGTTCAACGCATCCTCGACCCGGATCGCACTCGTCGCCGCGTCGTCCTCCGGCGGCCCGATCCGCCGACTCATCACCTTGCCGCGCATCGGCTCGGTCTGATGCCAGTACGTCTCGCCCGACGGTCCGACCGTCACCCACAGCCCGCGCGGCGGCACACCACTGCCGTTGAGCTTGATCGAGCACAACGGATCCGACCCGATCTCATGGCTACCCGGCCCGATCCGCCAGACCCGCCCGGCTTCCGGCCCCGACACCGCGTGCAACTCGACGACAACCGGCGCCGCACCAGCCGAGCTCTGCACCAGGTTCGGCACCTCGGCCGGAGCACCCACGCCGAGCACCCCGCCGTCGCGAACCCCTGAACCAGCCAGCGGCGCACCCGCGTCCAGTCGACGGGTCCCAACGAACAAGGACAGTCCAGGCCGCCCAAGCCCCTCGGCAAATCCACCGACAGACAGACCGCGCGGCAGCCGGACCAGCCGGTCGGTACGCCGTTTGCCCTGCTGCTCAACAGTGGTGAGGTTCAGTTCCACGACGGCGCCTTCCCATCAGACGCCTGATCGCTCGGCCGTCCCGCGTCACCAGCAAGCACCGAGACACCCGCAACACCCACCGGCAGGTCCAAGTCACCCAGATCATCCGCGCCGACAGCCGGCCCACGAGGTCCACGCGTCTCGAAGTCGTGCGGCGGCATCCGCAGTACCGACTTGGCCACCGCCCGCGACAACGGCAGCGGATCGATCTCCAGCCACGACGCGGCCCCGTGCAACCGCAGCCCACGATCAGGCGTCGTCTCCATCAACCGCGAACTCCCGCGGCCGACACCAAGACTGACCAGCCGTACGCCGGGAGGCACCGGCCGATCGAGTTGCTCCGCACCGATCACGAACCAAGCACCACGTCGCTGGATCGCGTCAGCCAAAGGCATCCCGTCATGCTTGCCATGAATCCCATCAGCGACCTCGACCGCACCAGCGGGAAGTCGTACGTCGAGTTGCGCGGCCAGCGCCTGGACGACGGCGCGCGCCGTCCGCGGTACGCCGTACACGGACAGCGAAGGGGGCCCCGCCAACAGGTCGATCATGATCGCGTTCTTCCCACTGCTGTCGGTCCCGAGGCATGCCAGCAGCGGCGTCTGCGGCGGGACGTACCCACCCGGAGCGGAGTACCCGGCGAGATCTCGCCGCTCGATCCACCACAACCGTGGATCGAGCTCGTCCTTCTCCCACGGCGCCGGCAGCGGCCGCTCAGCCGCGATCCCGGCGACCAGTACGCCGATCCGCTGCTTGGCCAGCGCCAGCGCGTACGGCGTCATCGCCGGGTCGATCGCCGCCGCGAATCCCATCGCCTGCTCCGCCTGGGCCCAGCCGGCCCTGTTGCGCAGGATCCGGCTCAGGAAACGCACCCGGAGCCGATAGCGGATCCGGGCCGCGATCGGGTCGTAGAACGCATGGACCGTCCGGCTGAACTCGCGCTTGATCCAGCGGAACAGCCGCTTCCAGCCACCGAGCCGGCGGACCAGCAGGTTGAGCAGGACGAGTCCCAGCAACACCAGGCCGGCGTATCCGAGCATCTGGCGGACACCACCGCCCCCTTGCATTGCCGTCATGCAGCGGCCTCGCCCCATCCGCGACGCAACAGATCCCCCCGCAAGGTGCGGACGGCCGTGTGGGTACGCGACTTCACTGTCCCGAGCGGGACGTTCAACGCCATGGCGACATCTTCACCCGGGTGGCCGCAAAGATGAACTCTGGTGACCACTTCGCGATGCGCGGGCGACAGCCGGCCGAGCGCTTCGACCAGCACCGTGCGCTGCGTCACCTGCTCGGCCGGGTCGGGTTCGCTGGTACCGGCCTCGAACCCGTCCTGGCACAGCCCGACCGGGATCGCCCGGCTCTCCCGGCGGTGCAGGTCGATGACCAGGTTGCGGGCCACCCGGAACAGCCACATCCGGATCGGCCGGCTCTCCCAGTCCAGGCTCTCGGCCTGGATCCAGGCCCGCAGCAATGTCTCCTGGATCACATCCTCGACGGCAAACGTATTCCAGCCGAGCAGTCCCTTGACATAGCGGCGCAGGGTTTCGCGTTCGGCCAGACAAAGCTCGATGGCTTTCATCCGGCTCGCGCTGATCTCGTCGATGTCGGGACCTCATTTAGGGGGCGGAGGGCCTGGAATTCAGAGCTTGAACTTAGTAGAGGAATGCAACCAATAGCGCTGACTGTAGGTGAACAATCAGCAACAATCCAGTCTCTGACTGTAATGAGAGCGTGACTCACGGATCCGTTGACTCCAACCCCTGGTTCGGGAGATTCTCGTTGTGGCCATGCCCTGACAACGAAGGCAGGCCGCTTCCGCCCCCACCGATGGAGTTGACGTGAGGCCTTTCCGATCGCCCGGTTCCGGCCGGCCCGGCCGACAGAACTCGGCCCGCTTCGCCAAGACCTTCGCCCGTCGACCACTGCTGCCGCGGGTGGCGCCGATGCCCGATCGCCGGGCCTGGACGACGACCGCGTTCGTCGCCGCCTTCGTGGCCGGCGCCGCCGTCGCCGTACCGCTGATCACCCACCTGGGCGGGGGATCCAAGTCCGACACCGTCGTCGCGGTCGATGCGCCACTGGTGCTCAAGACCCCGACCGGTACGCCGACCAAGGTGCCCACGGCAACTACTACGGCGACCGCCACCACGACCTCCACCGCCACCGTCACCTCCGCCCCACGCGTCTCGGTCGCCACCGCCACGGTGACGATGACCGCACCCGGCGGCAAGGTGACTGTGGTCCAGCCGGGCACCACCGTGACGCTGCCGCCGGTGACCGTGACGGCGCCGCCACCGGCCGCGTTGAAGCCTGCGACTGTGACCGCCACCACAACTTCCACCGCCACCACGACGGTGAAGGTGACAGAGCCCGGTAAACAAGGCATGGCCGCTGAGGGTCAGGCGCTGCAGCCACGCAAGGACACTCCGACCACGCTGCAGAGCGAGGGCTCGAAGCGCTGTGTGGACGTCAAGGACGGCCGCGCGGGGTCTGGCAACGACGGCACCCCGCTGCAGGTGTGGGACTGCACCAAGGGCGCCGGGCAGACCTGGACGTTCAACCCCGACGGCACGGTCCGCTCACTGGGTCAGTGCATGGACCTGGCCTGGGGCTCGATCGCCGAGAACACCCCGGTCCAACTGGTCGCCTGCAACGGCAACGCCGCCCAGCAGTTCCGGATCACCCAGAAGAACGAGCTGATCAACCCCGCCGCGGAAGGCAAGTGCATCACCGCGGACAAGGGCGACAACGGCGGCCGACTGTTCCTCCGCCGCTGCACCGGCGCCGCCGACCAGCACTGGCGCCAGCCCTGACCAAGGCTGGACTGGATTCGGCATTGCCCTTGGCGAGGTCCGCGGATCGCGCCGCCAGGCCCCCTCGCCAACCCACGCCACCCAGCTAAGGTCGGCGCTCGACGCCAATTGCCCTGGCCCGCCGACAGGTTCTTGGGCGGCTGGCCTCAAGCATCACGCCAGCGGCGCCAAAACCCGCCAGCCGACCCCGCGACCACCGCACTGAATCGGTTCGGGGAGGATCCTCTCCGGAACCGGGGAGGCGATTCGCCCGTTTCGGGGGGAGAATCCGCCCCAAACCCCTTGCCCCGAAGGGAAAGCTCCGCGAACACCCGTACGGCATCAGCCGACCCGGATCACCCCCACCCCGGGCCGACCTGTCGCCGCGCGACAGCGCCAACCCCACCAACACACCTGTCCCACCGCGACGAAGGGCATCACCCGGACCGCCACGCATACACAACCCCCGCGGATCGCCCCGACACGCCGAGGTAAGCGGTTGCCCACCGAGTTGGGTATGCACCCAGAGCCGCTAGTTTCCGCCAGCAACTAGTCCGGCCGGCGACTCGGCCCTGCTGGGCCCGCGGGGGCCGAGGCGGTCGCGGGGGTCGAGGCGGTCGCGGGGGTCGAGGCGGT
Organism: Kribbella koreensis; assembly: GCF_039525325.1. NCBI lineage: Bacteria > Bacillati > Actinomycetota > Actinomycetes > Propionibacteriales > Kribbellaceae > Kribbella > Kribbella koreensis. Next base: position 281,136 of record NZ_BAAAHK010000004.1, on the reverse strand, counting down.
CGCGGGGGGCGCGGTTGGGGCTAGAAGGCGTACGGATAGTCGGACCAGTCGGCGGGTCGCTTCTCCAGGAAGGAGTCGCGGCCCTCTGCTGCTTCATCGGTGCCGTAGGCGAGCCGGGTCGCCTCGCCGGCGAAGATCTGCTGGCCGACCAGTCCGTCGTCGATCAAATTGAACGAGTATTTCAGCATCCGCTGCGCGGTCGGTGATTTTGCGCAAACCTTCTTGCCCCACTCCAGCGCGACCGTTTCCAGCTCCGCGTGCGGCACGACTTTGTTCACCATGCCCATCCGGTAAGCATCTTCCGCTGAGTACTCGTCGCCAAGGAAAAAGATTTCCCGCGCGAACTTCTGCCCGACCTGCCGGGCCAGGTACGCCGACCCGAAACCCCCGTCGAACGACGCCACATCCGCATCCGTCTGCTTGAACCGCGCGTGCTCGGCCGACGCCAGCGTCAGGTCGCAGACGACGTGCAGGCTGTGTCCACCACCCGCGGCCCAGCCGGGTACGACGCAGATGACGACCTTGGACATGAAGCGGATCAGCCGCTGCACCTCGAGGATGTGCAGCCGGCCGGCCTTCGCCGGGTCGATCGTGTCGGCGGTCGTGCCCTCGGCGTACTTGTAGCCGTCCTTGCCGCGGATCCGCTGATCGCCGCCGGAACAGAACGCCCAGCCGCCGTCCTTCGGCGACGGCCCGTTGCCGGTGATCAGCACACACCCGACATCGGACGACATCCGCGCGTGGTCGAGCACTCGATAGAGCTCGTCGACCGTCTGCGGCCGGAACGCGTTGCGCACCTCGGGCCGGTTGAACGCGATCCGCACCACCCCGGCATCCACCGCCCGGTGGTACGTGATGTCGGTCAGCTCGAACCCGTCCACCTGCTTCCAGGCCGACGGGTCGAAGATCTCGGAGACCTGCGCGGGATCAGTCACCCCGCGAGCATATTCAGCAGCGGCAACGATCAGCGCCGCCGGGTGCTCTCCCGCAGTACGACCTCGGCCTTGAAGGTCTCGGTCTTCGGTTCGCCACCCTCGATGGCGAGCTCCAGCGCCCGCCGGCCCATCTGCTCCAACGGCAGCCGCACAGTGGTCAGACCCGGCCAGACGTCCCGCAGCGTTGCGATGTCGTCGAAGCCGGCCACCCCGAGCTGCCCCGGTACGTCGACGCCTTGCGCCCGCAGCGCCGACATCGCGCCGACCGCCATCACGTCGTTGACAGCGAACAGACAGTCGAGATCCGCCTTGCCCGCAAGGACTTCCAGCGCCGCCGCGTGCCCACCGTCACGAGTGAACTCACCAGCCTGTACGGCGACCGGCTGCAACCCCGACTCGGCCAGCCCCTCGACGAACCCGTCCCGCCGATCCCGCGCCGTCGCCAGCCCCTCCGGACCGGCCAGGATGCCGAACTTGCGAAACCCGAGCCCCACCAGGGACCGCGCCAACTCAGCCGCCCCGGCCCGGTTGTCGGGCTCGATCGTGTGCACCGGCATCCCCGACTGGCTGACCAGCGCCAGGCCGGCACCCGAGTTGAGGAACGTCTCGACCTCGGTCGCCGTCCGGGCCAGCCCTTCGGCGTCGGTACGGCGTGAACCGATCATCACGGCGGCCCGGGCCCGCTGGGCGCGCAAAGAAGAGAGGTAAGCAATCTCACGGTCGGAATCACGGAACGTGCTCGCCATCATCACCAGCAGGCCGCGTTCGTCGGCGGCTCGCATCACGCCGTTCGCGATCGCCGCGAAGTACGGGTCCTCGATGTCGTGGACCAGGATGCCGACCACATTGGTGGACGACTTCGCCAGTGCCTGGGCCTGCGCGTTCGGCGTGTAGCCGAGGGCTGCAGCCGCGTCCCGGACGCGTTCCTGCAGCTCCGGGCGCGGCACCCGGTCCCCGCCGTTCAGGACGCGGGAGGCGGTCGCTACGGACACACCCGCCCGCTGCGCCACATCGAGCAGTGTCACCGGTGCTCGCAGGTTCATCGCCTTACCCACCTTCCGTGCATCTCCCCCTGGGTGGCGGTCACACTATCGGAAGTGGCGTCATCATCACCGTGTGTGGCTGAGAACTACCGGGCAATGTTTCCAGAACCTGGCTTTGCGGCCCTCGAATGACTAGCCTTCCAAGCCATGACGACCGTCCGCGCCAGGGTCCTCCTTCTGGCTTCGTCCACCGCGCTGGTGTGTCTGGGTACCGTCACGGGTACCGCAGCCGCCGCGCCGCCGTTGGACGGGCCCGCTGGAGTCTTCGCCCCCTCCGAGACCCCGGAGCAGCAGAACTCGGCACAGGGTGCACAGGCGGCCTCGCCACCGGTGGCTGAGGGAGCAGCGACTTCCTCGGTACCGCCGAACGTGGACCCGCGCACGCACAGCACGAAGCCGGTCTACGACTACGGCAACGCGATCCGCGAGTCGGTCTACGTGGACACCACGATGGACACCGACTCCGACGGCACCGACGACGTGGTCGCGGTCGACATCGTCCGGCCCCGCGAGACCGCCGCGGCCGGCCGCAAGATCCCGGTCATCATGGACGCCTCGCCGTACTACTCCTGCTGCGGCCGCGGCAACGAGGGCGAGACCAAGACCTACGACGAGAACGGCGACATCCAGAAGATGCCGCTGTACTACGACAACTACTTCGTCCCACTCGGCTACGCCGTGGTCGGTGTCGACATCGTCGGCACCAACCGCTCGACCGGCTGTGGCGATGTCGGCGGCAAGGACGAGATCGCTTCCGTCGTCGCGGTGATCGACTGGCTGAACGGCCGCAACACCGCGCACACCGGCAGCGGCGATCCGGTCAGCGCGACCTGGACCACCGGCTCGGTCGGGATGATCGGCAAGTCGTACGACGGAACGCTGGCCAACGGAGTCGCCGCTACCGGCGTACGGGGGCTGAAGACGATCGTGCCGATCTCGGCGATCTCCTCCTGGTACGACTACACCCGCTCCGGCGGGGTGCCGTACTCGATCGACTACATGCCCTGGCTCGGCGACTACGTCGGCCACAAGACGCCCGCCTGCGACGCCGTCCGGGCGGACCTCGGCGAGCAGGACGCGGACGAGACCGGGAACTACACCAGCTTCTGGGCCGAGCGCGACTACGTGAAGGACGCGAAGAAGGTGAAGGCTTCGGTCTTCATGACGCACGGCCTGAACGACTACAACGTGCAGACCAACCACTTCGCGCAGTGGTGGGACGCGCTCGGCAAGAACGGCGTCAAGCGCAAGATCTGGCTCGGCCTGGAAGACCACGTCGACCCGTTCGACTTCCGCCGCCAGGCGTGGACCGAAGAGCTGCACAAGTGGTTCGACTACTGGCTGCAGGGGCTGCAGAACAACGTGATGCGCGAGCCGATCGCGACCGTCGAGACCGCGCCGGACAAGTGGAAGAACTACAGCACCTGGCCGGCCACTCAGAAGACCGTGCCGGTGCCGCTGGCGGCCGGCAAGCTCGGTTCGTTCGGCAAGGGCACGGTCACCATCACCGACGAGCCGAGCCTGACCGAGGACGACATCGTCGCCACCCCGTCGGAGGTGATCGCAGGCCGGCAGATGTTCCTGTCAGCGCCGTTGCCGGCCGCCATCCGGGTCAGCGGCACGGCGACCGTGACGCTGCGGATCAAGTCCGACTCGGCCACCACGCCGGTGACCGCGCGCCTGGTCGAGTACGGCGAGGCAGAGCGGTACGCGGGCATCAAGACCACCAAGGTGCCGAGCTGCTACGGCTCGAGTGTCAGCTACGACGACTCCTGCTACTTCGAGATCGAGAAGCTGACCGAGCAGAGCGACCACGGCATCGTCAGCCGGGGCTGGATCGACGCGGCGCACAGCGCATCGCTGAGCAAGCCGAAGCCACTCACGCCCGGCAAGTGGGCCAACGTCACCGTGCCGCTGCGCGCCCAGGACGAGGTGATCCCGAAGGGCCGCATCCTCGGCCTGGCGGTGACCTTGAGCGACGACGACTGGACCACGCCGAACGACTCCGGCGCCACGATCGACATCGACCTGGCCGGCAGCAAGCTGAACCTGCCGATCACCGTCGGCAAGATCAACCCGCCCGCCGCCAAGGCCGCCCCGGTCCAGGTCACCATCACCACCCCGAGCGAGCGCCCGGACCTGCACGATCCCACCCGCTGATCCGCATACTTACCCTGGTGAATTAATTCGCCTAGGGTTGGGCCATGCTTTCGTACTCGGTGGTTGAGGCCTCTCCGTCGGTTGGTGCTTTCGAGGCTGGACGGCTTTGGTACAGCCGGCCGGCGGAGCGCTGGTTCGAGGCGCTGCCGATCGGGAACGGGCGGCTGGGCGCGATGGTCTACTCGGGCGACCGGGTGGAGCGCATCCAGCTCTCCGAATCAACCGCCTGGTCAGGCGCTGCCAGTACTACAGATGTCAGCCCGACAGCGTTGGAGAACCTGCCCGCGATCCGGCAACTGCTTCTCGACGGCCAGTACGCCGCAGCGCAAGCGCTGGCCGGCGAACACCTCCTCGGCCAACCGACCGCCTTCGGCACCAACGTCCAACTACCGGAACTCCTGGTGGAGTTCGCTGTCGACGGACAAACGACCTCCTATGAACGGTCCCTCGATCTCACCGACGCCATCGTTCGGACGCGGTTCGAGCGTGGCGGGATCGTCTTCGAACGCGAGGCCTTCGCCTCACACGCGGACTCGGTGATCGTCGTGCGGCTGACCAACAGCTCGCCGGTCGACTTCACGATCTCCTTCAGCGACGGCAAGATCCCCGCAACGGTCTCCGCCGACGGCGACACTCTCCGACTGCTCGGCCATGCCCACGAGAGCCTGCACAGCGACGGCTCCACCGGCGCCACCGTCGACATCCGCGCCCGCGTGACCACCGACGGATCAACCGTTGCCTCCGACAACCACTTGGCCGTCACCGGGGCCACCTCCGCGACGCTGTTGATTGCCATCGGCACCGACTGGCTGGGCGCCGATCCCGCCGAACGATCCGCGCGCCTGGTGGTCAACGCGGCCGGCTACCCGACACTCAGGCAGGCGCATCTCGACGACTACAGGCCGTTGATCAGCCGGGTCGCGCTCGACATCGGACGTACCGGCGAGGCGGTCCGGGAGCTACCGACGGACGAGCGACGTGAGTTGCTGGCGAAGGGTGGTGAGGATCCCGAGTTGCTCGCGCTTTACTTCCAGTTCGGGCGGTACCTGACCATCGCCGGATCCCGGGCGGACTCGCCACTTCCCCTTGCCCTGCAGGGGTTGTGGAACGACGGACTGGCGTCGGGTGGGCCTTGGACGAATGACTTCCACCTTGATATCAACACTCAGCAGAACTATTGGGCCGCCGAGATCACTGGGTTGGGCGAATCCCAGCTGCCGTTGTTCGACTGGATCGACCGGCTGCGCAGCAGTGGGCAACGGACGGCTCGGGAGCTTTACGGCGTACCGGGCTGGGTTTCGCACACTGTCAGCAATGCGTGGGGTTACTCAGCGCCTGGCTGGGGTCTGGGCTGGGGTATGCATGTGACGAGCGGGATCTGGATCTCGCTGCAGCTGTGGGAGCACTTCGAGTACAACCGCGATCTGACTTTCCTGGAGACTCGCGCCTATCCCGTACTCCGTGACGCCGCCGAGTTCTTCCTTGCGTACTTGACCGAAGACCCCGCCACCGGCCTACTGCTGAGCGGCCCGTCGGACTCCCCGGAGAACTGGTACCTCACCCCCGACGGCGAGCAATGCTCCCTCTCGATGGGCAACACCTGCGACACCGTACTGATCGAGGCCCTGTTCCGGATCTGCAGCGAAGCCTCCGTCCTCCTCGACACCGACGACACCTTCCGCAGCCACCTCGAGGCCGCCCGGAAGAAGCTCCCACCGTTCCAGATCGGCAAGTACGGCCAGCTCCAGGAATGGCTGACCGACTTCGACGAAGCCGTCCCCAGCCACCGCCACACCTCGCACCTGATCGCCCTCTACCCCGAACGTCAGATCACCCCGCGCGAACACCCTGAGCTGGCCGCAGCCTGCGAAACCACCATCATCCGACGCCAAGCGGCTGACGGCTGGGAACAAACCGAGTGGGTAGAAGCCAACCTGATGGCCTACTACGCCCGTCTCCTGAACGGCGACCAAGCCCTGTCCCACTACCGGGCCCTGATCTCCGACGCCAGCGAATCCAACCTGCTCTCCTACTCGGTGGCCGGCATCGCCGGAGTCACCGAAAACATCTACGCCACCGACGGCAACACCGGAGCCACCGGAGCCCTCGCCGAACTCTTCCTCCAGTCCACCGCCGACGAGATAGAGCTCCTACCGGCCCTCCCCTCGGCTTGGCCCACCGGCGAGATCCGCGGCCTCCGAGCCCGAGGCGGCTTCACCGTGGATCTGGCGTGGCGCGAAGGCCGCCTGACGACGGCCCGAATCACCGCCCTGACCCCCAACCAGTCCGCCCGAATCCGCTACCGCGACGACCTAGTCGAACTACTCATCACCGACACCGTGGAGCTCACCCCGTGGTGACTTTGTGCTCCGTGTGAGCATTCCCCGGGCGCTGGAATCATCAGATGAAGCACAAAGTGCCCTCGGCAACTAATTCGGAGGCCGCTGTCGGGGAGCCGGCTAGCTGGGGATGCCGTCGGCGATGTACTGCATGGGGTCGCCGAAGCCTAGGTCGGTGATGCCGGCGGTGTGGAAGGCGCCTACGAGGAGGGAGCGGCGGTGGGCGGCGAAGGTGAGGACGTGGGCAACCATGCCGCCGTAGGTGAAGACGCGGGGTGGTTCGCAGGTGGTGTCGACGAAGCTGTCGTCGAAGCGGCCTTCGTCGTTCAGGCGGTTGACCAGCGCGACGAAGCGGGAGCCGGCGTCGGCGTGCCGGCTTCGTAGGTCGGCGATCGGAGTCGTCACCTCGCGGCCGCACTCAGGGACCTGGAACGGGCGGTCCTCCACCGAGGCCAGCCACATCTCCTCCTGCCAGACGAGCCGGTCCAGCAGATACCGGATCGACACGTCATCGTCAATGCCCTCGACCGAGAGCTCGATCGGCTTGTCCAGGGTCGCGGCGTCCAGGCGCGCGCCGCGCTCGATCATCTCGCCGGTGAGCCACACGTGGTGCTCGACCATCCGTACCAGTACGTCCATCCCTCTCGTCTCCTTCTTTGCGGGCAGGCGCAAACCTGCCGGTGGCTGAAAATGAACCCCACTCGGTGCCGCCAGGAAGAACCGCCGCGACGACTCCCGCCGCCACTCCCGCGGCGACATCCCGAACGCCCTGTTGAACGCCCGCGTAAACGCCTCATGGGACCCGTAGCCCGCCTCGATCGCCAGCTCCAGTACGCCGGTATCGCCCGCCAGCAACCGATACGCCGCCCGCTCCAGCAACAACCGCCGCCGAAACGCCGAAGGTGACTCACCCGCCACAGCCGCGATCACCCGATCGCAGTGCGAGCGGGACAAGTGCACCCGCCCAGCCAGATCACAACCAGTCGTCCCAGCGTCATCGAGGCTGTCGGCAACAGCGGCCACGAAGCCGGCAAACACATCCGTGGAGTTCATGCCTCCACTGTGCCCGCCGAACCACCCGTCCGACTTGATCGATTTCCCCAAACAGACCCGCGCCGCCGCACCCACCGCCAAAAGCCCGTGGGGGACGGCGGGGTAGGTGACGCTTCGGGGTGAAACAGGATTGCGGAGTACTCTGCGGTGTGTAGTAGTGTGGTCGGCAGAGCACCGCGAGGCCGGTCTGAGGGGGCCGGGTTCGCGGTGCACCTAGCGGAGGTGGTGGAGGCGATGGATCCGAGTCAGCTGCTCAAGGGCGTGCTCGACCTGGCGGTCCTGGCGGTGTTGCGGGACGCGGACGGATACGGCTACGACGTACTGCGCCGGCTGCGGGCCGCCGGGCTCGAGGATGTCGCGGATGCGTCGGTGTACGGGACGTTGCGACGGCTGTTCGCGGCCGGTGCGCTGACGTCGTACGTGCAGCCCAGCGAGGAGGGCCCGCACCGCAAGTACTACGGGCTGAACAAGACCGGCCTGGATCTGCTCGCCGAGTCCACCAAGACGTGGAACCACTTCGCCGACACGATGTCGGTGTTGCTGCTCGAGGAGGCGGCTGCGTGAACAGCACTCTGACCGGACCGGTCGCGACCTACCTGACCCAAGTCAAGGCCGAGCTGAGCGACCTGCCGCCGGGCGAACTGGCCGAGGTTCTCGACGACGTGACCGGTCACCTGAGCGAGGTCGCCGCCGAGTTCGAGGAAGAGCCGACGGCCGCCGGCCTACAGGCCCGCCTCGGCACCCCGAGCCAGTACGCCGATGAGCTCCGCACCGCAGCCGGCTACCCACCGCGGACGAAGGCGGCCAAGCCGGAGCGTACCGGCGCCGAGGCCGCGCTGACCTGGGGAGTCATCGCCTCGATCGTCGGGCCGCTGTTCCTGATCATCGGGCTGACGAACGGCATCGGCGAGGCCGCCTTCTTCGGCACGATCGGCGTGCTCCTGCTCGCCGGCGCCGCCTTCATGGGCGTGCGGGCCTTGCAGGGCAGGGATCCGCGCATCGTCCTGGAGACGCATCGCGGTCAGCGCGGCGCGGAGCAGATCCGCAACCTGATCGACCAGATCCCGCCGAACGTCCGGCGCGACTTCGTCACCATCGGCCAGCCGGTGTGGTGGGTCGCCCGCGGCATCGTCGGAGGCGGCGCGGTCTTCGCCATGTCCGGCGCAGCCGCCGTGGTCGTGGTCGGCGCGCTCGCCGGCGCCATCGTCTCGGTCTGGATCGGCCGCAAGACACAGCAGGACCGCCGCTGGCTCTGGTACGTCGTACCGCTGAACGTGGTCGCGACCATCATCGTCCCGCTCTGGCTGGCGTACAGCTTCGTCGGCGGCTCGGCCGGACCCTTCACCAACTACCGCAGCCACGCCACCAGCAACAGCTACTACCCCCAGAACGGCCTGGCGCTGGACGGTACTTCGATCAGCAACGTGTACCCGTTCGACGAGCAGGGCCGCCAGGTGAAGGTCCGCCTCTACGACCAGGACGGCCGGCCGATCAGCCTGCCGCTGCAGAACTGTGCGGCCAGCAACGGCACCATCGGTGGCGGCGACTCGGTCAGCAACCTGTACCCGCAGGCTGTAGTACGGACCGACGAGCCGGCCCAGACGGATGCCAACGGCAACGACATCACCCCGTGCACGGAGACCGACAAGGCCCCGTTCGTCCCACCGCCGGCCCCGGCCACCACCCCGACCATGGGACCGACCACCGGCTCGACCCCGGGCGCCTCCACGACGCCCCGGCCGACCCCGACGCCGACAGCCAAGCCGTCGGTTCCGGCCGCGTCCACCAAGCCGACCCCGACCCCACCGGCCACCACCGGCAATCCGGGTGTCACCCTCACGGTCACCCCGACCCGCTGAACTACTTCAGAGCAACTGGGCTACATGTGCGCCGCGGCTACCGCGCGATACGTGTAGCCCAGTTTGCGATACACCGCGATCGCGGCATCGTTGTCCCCATGGACCATCAACCCGGTCCGCCCATGCCGCTTCACCAACTCGGCCGTCACGAACGCACACACCTCCCGTGACAACCCGCGTCCCCGAGCATCCGGCCGAGTCGCCACCCCAGCCATGAACCCCACCTCCGGCGCACTCCACCCATCCGCCGCGATGCTCAACAGGTCACCGGCCTCATCCACAACACCGGCCCACCGCAGTACGCCGGAAGCCCCCGGCCAGGCATAGGACTCCGGCGACGCCTCACTCAACACCGCCTCTACCCCGTCGTCGCCGTCCAGCCAGGCAGCCGTGGTCGGCTGGGACGGTACGACCGCCGTCTCCATCCACCCGAAAGTCGCCCGCAGCGACAACCCCGGCACCCGCGCGACCAACTCGCGAATCAACGCTTCCTCACCGAACGGCCGGAAACTCGTCCCCAGCTCACCAAGCAGCGAACCGACCAGCGGCACGAGATCGGCCAACGGCCCGCGCACCACCAGCCGATCGTGCTTCGACAGATCGGCGACGGCTACGGCCACCGCGTCACCGGCGTACCAGGCGCGGGCTCGATCGCCCAGGCCCTGCCCGCCCCAGACCACCAACGCGTCCCCATCGGCTCTCGCCGCCAACTCCCCAGCCGTTGCGATCTCATGCACGCAACCATTGTCCCTAACGCGTCAGCTAGGCGCCGAGGTGGATCGTTGCAGCGCGTACGGCGACAGATGGTGATACCCGCGCACCGATACCCGTCGCAATCGACGCAACCGGTACGCCGGATGGCCGTCGAGCGCGGCGGCCAGCTCCCGGTCGACCAGGACCCGTCCGGGTTTCGCCTCCGAGGTCAGCCGCGACGCGAGGTTGACGACCTCGCCGTACACGTCGCCGAGGCGGATCAAGATGCTGCCGTACGCGAGCCCGATCCGGAGCTCAGGCATGTCGCCGGCCTCCATCACCTTGTCCTGCAAGGCCAACGCGAGCGCGGCACCCTGCGCGGGCGTGTCGGTGACGAAGAGAACCTCGTCGCCGATCGACTTGATCACCCGGCCGCCGTTCAGCGCGACCACGTCGGCGGCCAGTCCTTCGAAGCGCTCGATCAGCTTGCCCAGCTCGACGATGGACAGCCGCCTGGTCAGCCGCGTGTAGCTGACGATGTCGGCGAAGCCCACCACCCGGACGCCACGCGACAGCTCGTCGGAGCCGGCCACCGCACGCCCGGCCGCTGCCGCCAGATGCCGGCGCCAGACATACGTCTGCAATCGTTCCATTGCCGGAAGCAACAACGTCGCGACCTCGATCGCGTCGTCGGCGGACAGCTTGGCGCCCGCCAGCAACTCCAGGAACATCGCCGACTGCCAAGACGCCAGCCGCGACTGCGTCTGACCGAGCTTGCGGGCCAGCGACGACTCCACCGCAGGATCGATGAAGCCGTCATCCTCGAGCGCCGCGACCAGCCGGAGTGCCTCGACATCACCGTCGGTGAAGGCGATCTCGTCGTCCGGTACGGTCGCGAAGCCGAGCGCATGCCACATCTGCTCGGCCCGCTCGATCGAGATCCCGGCCCGCTCGGACACCTGGATCCGGGTGAACTTCCGCTCCCCACCCAGCAACGCCTGCTCGAACTCCTGCTGCAACAACCCCAGATCCGGCTCCGGCGTCGAGCTCGCCCCGGAAGGCGGGGGTGCGGAGGCGGGCGTCGCTCCGTCCGCCTCGTCGGCTCGTCCCTCAGGAGCCGCCGCAGACCCCCGGGACGCCTCGGACACCTGGGACGCCTGGGACGCCTCGGACACCTGGGACGCCTCGGAGCCCGGCGCCTCCGGCCGCTTGGACGCCTCGGGGGCCGGCCCCTCGGACGCCAAGGCCGCGTCGGAGGCCGGCGGCGCTGCGGGATCAGCGGCGGCGCCGGATCCGGGGCGGTCAGTCCTTCTGGGGGCCACGGCGTTCGACGATGGTGGCGTCGATGGCATTGCGGAAGTTGGGGAGGCGGGTGGTCAGGTCGTCGAACTTCTCCCGGGTGAAGTGCAGCAGCTGCAGCCGCGACTTCGCCGTGACCGTTGCCGTTCGCAACCGGTTCTGCCGGACCGCGACCTCGCCGGCGATGTCGCCCGGGCCGAGCACGGCGATCTCCTCGCCCTTGACCCGGACCGAGGCGGTGCCGCTCAGGATCAGGTACGCCGCGTCGGGAGGCGTCTGCTCCAGGATCAGCGACCAGCCGGCCGGAACCGAGACCTCTTCGCCGGCCCGGAAGATGTCCTTGATCTCCCGCCCCGACAGGTCCGCGAACAGCGGCAGGTCCCGCGGGGACGTCCTACCCAGTGCCACAACGATCCTCCGAGCCCGCCGGGCGTTGACCCAGCGATAGCAGGCCGATGTTTCCAGTCAGTAACTCTAACGGTTGTTTTGTTCCGGGGTCACACCAGCATCGCCCAGGGGTTGGGCAGGAAGGCGACGTAATAGCGGTTCGCCCCTTAGCATCAGGGTCCGTACGCCGGTTCTGCGGCGTACCAAGCTCAGGGGTGGGCGCATGCGAGTAGCAATGGTGGGGATGGGGACCCGGGGGGACGCGCAACCAATGGCCGTCCTCGGCGCGGAACTGGCCGCACGTGGGCACGAAGTCACGCTCGGTGTGTCTTCCGATCTGGTCTGGCTCGGCGAAGCGCTCGGCCTGCGGACGATCGATCTGCGCACGAGCGCCCGGGAGTTCCTCGAGTCCGAACAGGGCCAGAAGTGGCTGGCCGCGGGCGACTTCCAGTCGTATGTGCGCTGGCTGATGGACCACAAGAACCAGGTCGCCGACCAGCTCCAGGCCGACCTGATCGACCTCGCGTCCGGAGCCGATGCCTTCATCTCCGGTACTGCGACCGAGCTCGAATCCGTCATCATCGCCGAAGCGGCAGGCATCCCCTACGCGTCGGTCTACCACGCCCCGATCCGCAGCAACAGCGCGTTCCCGCACCTGCTCGTCTCGACCGACATCTTCTCTCCGGAGCGGAACCTGGAGACGTACGCCGAGATCGACAGAACCAATTGGCCGCTCTTCGAGCCCTACGTCAACAAGCTCCGCGCCCGCGTCGGCCTCGCCCAGACCACGGAGACGACCGGCAGCCGCCTAGCCAGTTCCGGCGCCCTCGAGATCCAGGCGTACAGCCGGCACGTCGTACCGGAGCTCGCCGACTGGGACATCCGCCGACCGCTGACCGGGTTCCTCGCGCCATCGGCCGATCAGCGCAGACTGCTCGACGAGCTGGTCGACCCCGACCTCGACGCCTGGCTGGATGACGGCGAACCGCCCGTGTACTTCGGCTTCGGCAGCATGCCCGTACTCGACCCAGGCGCCGCGTTGACCATGATCGAGAAGGTCGCCGACACCCTCGGCGTCCGCGCCCTCGTCAACCTCAAAGCCAGTACTGCGAACGCCCGGACCGTCCGCGTCGTCGGCAACCTCAACCACGAGGTCGTCCTGCCCCGGTGCCGAGCGGCCGTCCACCACGGCGGCGCCGGTACCTCGGCCACCTCACTGCGCGCCGGCCTGCCCACGGTGATCTGCGCCGTCTTCGCCGACCAGCCCTTCTGGGGCGCCCAACTCCAGCGGATGGGCGTCGGCAGCACCCTGCGCTTCACCGACCTGAGCGAACCCACCCTGTTCGCAGCCCTCGAACCGATGCTTGCCGACGGCCCCCGTCAACGCGCCGCCGAACTCGCCGTCCTGCTCCGCGAGGAAGACGCCATCGACCAGACCGCCGACGCGTTCGAGGAATCGGTGTCCGGCTGACCTTCCGGATCATCGGTCGCCCACGCCACATAACCGTCCGGCCTCACCAGAACCCGGGCAGCCGCGAAGCCCTCGAGCTCCAGCAGCAGCGGACGCCCGGCGGCGAGCAATCCGGCGATGGTCGTCCCATCGCCCAGCTCCAGATCAGGCATCCGCCGCCCGATCAACGGATGGTCGCCGGGTGCATACGCGATCCCCAGGCCGGAGATGACACCGGCCAGCCGATGGTTGGCCTCGGGGATCCGCAGCAGGTCGAGGAAGGTCTCGCGCAGACAGGCGATGTCGTCGTCGGGGATCATCAGCACGCCTTGTGCTCTGGTGTTGGCCAGTACTGCGGCCGCTACCGGATGGCGCTCGTCGTGATAGCTGTCGAGCAGCTCCTCCGGTGCTTCGCCGTTGAGGTACGCGGCCAGCTTCCAGCCGAGGTTGAAGGCGTCCTGTAGGCCGAGGTTCATCCCTTGACCGCCGGTGGGTGAATGGATGTGCGCGGCATCGCCGGCCAGGAAGACCCGGCCGGCCCGATAGCGATCCGCCTGCCTCACCGCATCGGTGAAGCGCGACGCCCACCGGATCTCACGCAGGACCACCTTCGCGCCGTACCAGTTGGTCAAGGCCTCCGAGACCTCGTCGAAGCCGATCGGATCCTCCCTGACCAAGAGTTGTTGCTCAGGGCCCGTGAACAGCACTCGGTGGACACCGTGGCCGAGTGGGATCAGCGTGAGGACGGCGCCGTCCCGCGGTACCAGCGAAGGCAGTTGCCAACGGCCACTACTCTCGGCTCGCTGGTCGTCGAGGACGACGTCGGCGACGACGGCCGACATCCTGCCGTCGCGGCCGGGGAAGTCGATGGCGGTCAGTTTGCGGACCGCGCTCCTCCCGCCGTCACACCCAATGAGCCAGCCGGTGCGCATCGTCGTACCGTCCGCGAACGACGCTTCGACGCCGGCTGCGTCCTGTGTCAGGCCGGTCAGTTCGAGACCGCGCCGTACTGCGATGCCGCGGGCGGCGAGGTGGTTCTCGAGGTGCTGCTCGATGCGGGCCTGCGGAATCCCGAGCTGGTAAGGGAATCGCGTGTCCCAGCTGGAGTAGTCGAGGGTGACGGGCAGGCCGGCGAAGTGCCCGGCCGGCACCTGGTCGACGGCGTCATCGAGCAGCGGTTGCAGGAGTCCGCGCGAGTGCAGAATCTCGACCGATCGCGGTTGGAGGCTGAGTGCACGGGACTGTCCGGACCGCTCGGTCGCCTTGTCCGCGAGCGTCACCGGAATCCCGGCGAGGCTGAGCTCCGCCGCGAGCAACAACCCGGTCGGCCCGGCCCCGATCACCAGCACGCCGTCCGGCGCATCGCCTCGCGCGCGCTCGACCTGCGCGTCGTCGGTCATGCGAGGAGGTCGTTCTTACGGGAGTAGAGCATCATGAAGCCGTAGAGCAGGACGAACAGGACGATCCATTGCGCGGTCGTCACGCCGGGCACCGCGTCGAGTGGAAGCGCATAGGCGATCACCACCCGAACGACGGCGTCGAAGACCAGCCCGACGCCCCAGACGGCCGTGATCAAGCGCAGCCCGTGCCGGAAACGCGGCTCGGTCTCCCAGCGGCTCGCCCACACCTCGCCACCACCTTTGCCGCGCTTGGCCTCGGCGATTCCGCGACCGATCGACAGCAGCAACGGCTTGCCCGCAAGGAGAGTGCCGAGCATCCACAGTCCGCAGAGCGCGGTGATGACGCCATCCTTGGCGAGCAGCATCCGTGGGCTGTGAAGTGCCAGCGAGGCGATCGTGCCGACGGCCAGTGCGCTGATCATGAAGACGGCCATCCAGTCGACCTTGCGGTCGCGGACGAGCGCGTAGGCGGTTCGCAGTACCGGGATGACGGAACCGGCCAGGGTTGCGCCGAGGACGCCGACGCCCGACTGGCGTAGTACGTAAAAGATGAGCAGCGGCGCGACCAGGTCGATCAGGACCGGCGCGAGGACCGCTCCCCAGCGGGCCTTCGGTTTGGTTTCGGTCATCGCGGTCACGACAGCTCCGCTCGGGTCGCTCGGTCGAAGATCTCGGTCAGTTCGCGGGCGTAGGCCTTGGGATCCGCGCCGGCCACGAGCCGGCCGGCCGCGACGTCGATCGCCCCGCGCAGCGTCACCGCCATCAACAGCGAGTCGAAGGTCCGGAAGGCGCCGGCATGCTGGCCCTCGTCGAACAGCGCGACCAGCCGCACGACTGCGCCATCGGATTCCTCCGAGGGCATCGGTCCTGCGCCGAAGACGATCTGTTGAACAGCACGGACATGATCCGGCTGCGCGGCGATGAAGCCGATGTTCGAGGTGATGTACGCCGCGAGCAGCTCGGCCGGGCCGGTCGCCGCGTCGAGCGTTGGCCGCATGAAGGCCGCCGCGTCCTCGGTCACCTGCCGGAGCACCTCGGCGAGCAGCTCTTCCTTGGTCTGGAAGTGGTACGAGATCAGCCGCTTGCTGCTCAGCCCGGCCGCCTCGCAGATCGCATCGAACGACGTGCCCGCGTAACCGCGCTCGGCCAGTACGCCGATGGTCGCGCCGACGATCTGCTCGCGCCGGGCCGCCGTACTGCCCGCCCTCCCGTTTATCCGCATGTATAAAAATTACCCAGCTGGATAAAAAGTGTCAAGCGATCAGCCGTTGACCTGCCTGGGGCACCTCGCTAGCGTGGGCGAGAAATCGATTTCCTGCCGTTGGACGAGCATCATCGAGCCGCCTAGGAGACGCGCATGCAGAAGCGATTGGCCTTCATCCTTCCGGTGCTGCTCGGGGCCGCGCTGCTGCCGGCCAACCCCGCGCCGGACGCCCGCGCTTCGGCGGTACCGTCAGCTGCTGAAGCGGTACCGGCGCCGGCCGAGCGGGTCGCGAAGCTCACCGGGCCGGGATCGATCAACGACACCGAGGCTCGCTTCGGGCTGAAGGCGACCGATCTGGGCATCCTCTGGGACAACGGTTCGGGCGAGATCCTGACCGCGTTCGGCGATAGCTACGGCAGTGGCTGGACCGGGCCGGGTGGGGGCGCGGGCGATCCGGCGACCATCGACTGGCGTTGCAATCTGCTGTTCCGGAGCAAGGACCACAACCTCGCCGACGGCATGACGCTCGACAGCGCCGCCGAGGACCGGCCTGGGCACGCCAAGGAGTTCCTCGGCTGCAAGAAGATCGATCGGGACGAGCACACCGTGATCCCGACCGCGGGGATCTCGGTCGGCAAGCGGCAGTACGTGCAGTACATGTCAGTCAACTACTGGGGTCCGGCCGGCAGCTGGTTCACGAACCATTCGGGCTTCGCGTACTCCGACGACAACGGCGAGACCTGGACGAAGGATCCGAAGGCGATCTGGAAGAACACGGCCGCCTGGGACGACGACTTCCAGATGAACGCGCTGGTCCGGTCGGGCGGCTACGTCTACATGATCGGTACTCCGAACGGCCGGTTCGGCAACGCGCACCTGGCGCGCGTACCGGAGCAGCAGGTGTTGTCGAAGAAGGCGTGGCGCTATTGGGACGGCGGCAACTGGTCGCGCGATGAGCGTTCCGCAGTACCGATCGCTGCCGGGCCGATCAGTGAAGTGTCCGTGCAGTGGAACGCCTATCTCGGCAGGTGGTTGATGATGTACCTCGACGAGCAACGGGCTTCCGTCGTACTACGCTCCGCCGCGTCCCTCACCGGCCCGTGGTCCGGTCAGCAGGTGGTTGTCCGAGGCACCGACTTCCCCGGGCTCTACGGAACCTTCATGCATCCGTGGTCCGCCGGCCCCGACCTCTACTTCACGATGTCGCAGTGGGACCCGTACAACGTCTTCCTCATGCACACCAAGCTGACCGACGACGGCTCAGTCACCAACCTGGTAACGGATCCCGGCTTCGAAGCCCAGTCCGGTGCCGCTCCGTCGCCTCCCTGGCAACTCAACGGCCGAGGCGGCATCGACAAGGCCAACGTGGGCCACAGCGGCACCAGCAACGCCTTCGTCCGCGACTCGATCGGCCAGCACCAACTCCAGCAGACCGTCGCCGTCCGCCCCCACCACCGCTACAAACTCTCCGCCTGGATCCGCACCGCCGACAACAACACCGAAACGATGCTCGGCGCCCGAACCCTCCGCGGCAAGGTCATCACCCAGAAGACCGGCGGCGCACACCCGCAGTACACCCAAGTAACCACCATCTTCGACAGCGGCCGCGACTCATTGGTCCAGCTCTACGCCGGCTTCTTCGGCCACGGCCAAGACGTCTGGCTCCAACTCGACGACGTAGTACTCGAGGAAATTCGATGACCCTGCGCTGATGCCACCATTCGCCTGTGGATGTCGTGGTGCAACGGGTGCGGACCCGCTGGGGCAAGGAGTCCCGGGGCGGACCGAACGCGGCGGTACGCAACGGCGTACCGGTGGCCTTCGCGTTGCCGCCCGGGCCGGGCCCGATCTTTCACAGCGTCGAGATGGAGCAGTGGTCGGACTATCTGCCCCGAGTGTCGACGGGCGACCTCGCCCTGTTCGGGCTGGAGCTGACCGAGGACAACGGGCGATGCCGGGCGTACCCGAATACCTACTATCCGATGCCGCCGCGCAGTCGGCATCCCGCCGTGCGGATCGAGGCCGGCGAGTGGTTGCGGTGGCAGCTGAACTACCGCTTGGTGCACTACAACAGCGGTGAATGGATCTACCAGCTCGATACCTTCAACATCGGCTATGCGACCACAGATCCGCGGGTGTTTCTCGGCACTCCGCCTCGGGTGATCGACGAACTCGGCTCGCTGCGCTAGTTGGCGCTTCGGTAGCGGCCGGGGGTGGTGCCTACCAGGGTGGTGAAGGCGGTGATGAAGGTGCTGGGGTTGGACCAGCCGCAGGCGTGGGCGGTGTGGGTTGTGTCGTGGCCTTCGGCCAGTAGGACCAGGGCGTGGCAGATGCGGAGTTGGGTGCGCCATTGATAGAAGGTCAGGCCGAGTTCGTCGCGGAGTAGGCGGCTGAGGGTGCGGGCACTGGCGCCGATCTTGTGGCCGAGTTCGGCCAGCGGGGTGTTGTCGGCAGGCTCGTCGTACAGGAGCTGGGCCAGGGCACGTAGTCGGTCATCGTGGGGCTCGGGAAGTTGCAACGGTTGTTCTTGGGCTTGGTCCAGTTCGTCGACGAGCACGCGCACGAGGCGGTTCTGGGCGGTAGTGCCATGGCCGCCGGCGTCGTAACTGCGGGGGCCGGTGAGGGTGAGCAGTACCTCGCGGGCCAGGTCGGAGACGGTGAACACGGACGGGCGAGTCGGCACGAGCCGGGCCTGGGCTGGTGTGAGGAACAGGATTCGCATGTCGGTGTCGCCGTGAGCCTGGTGGTAGTGCGTGAACCCGCCGGGCGTCCAGGCGACTCGGTTCGCCGGGACCACCGAGGTGCCTTGTTCGGTATGGACCGAGAGGACGCCGCGAGCCGCGTACACGAGGTGTCCTCGCGGGTGGGAGTGCGCCGTACTGGTTCCGCCCGACGGCCAGACGTGGACTCCTCCGGACGGCCATAGATGCAGGGTCCGAGGTGATGACGGAGATTGGCGGCCAACGGGCATGAGTTGGCAGTTTACCGGTGGCCCGCCACGAGGTCGCGCGGCGAGAGTTGAGGCATGCGAACGACGATGCGAGCGGCGGTCTGTGTCCGGGCGGGCGATCCCGAAGTACTGGAGATCCGCGAGGTGCCGATTCCGGAGGTGCGGGAGGGGTGGAGTCTGGTGCAGGTGAAGGGGGCCGGGCTCAACCGGTCCGAGCTGCGAACGCGGCAGGGGCATTCGCCCAGCGTGAGCTTCCCGCGGGTGCTCGGGATCGAGTGCGTCGGGATCGTGGTGGCGTCGACGGATGCGCGGCTGCCGGAGGGTACGACCGTCGCGGCGGTGATGGGCGAGATGGGGCGGGCGTTCGACGGCGGCTATGCGGAGTACGCGTTGTTACCGAACTCGTTGCTGATGCCTCTCACCACGACACTGCCCTGGGGGATCTTGGCGGCGCTCCCCGAGACGTACCTGACCGCGCAGGGCTCACTCGATGCATTGGGGCCTGGCGGCAGCTTGCTGATCCGCGGCGGGACCTCGTCGGTGGGGATGGCGGCCGCATCGATTGCCACCGGCCACGGCATCACGGTGGCGGCGACTACCCGGAGTACGGACAAAGCCGAGGCGCTGACCGCGGCTGGTGTCGAGCACGTGCTCATCGACGACGGCGAGTCGCTGGCCGCGGCGGTGCAGGCGATCTGGCCGGAGGGTCCCGACAATGTGCTCGATCTCGTCGGGGCGAGGACGGCCTTGGATTCGTTGAGGTTGGTACGCCGTGGTGGCACGGTCTGTGTGTCCGGGTCGCTCAGCGGGTGGTCGATCCCGGAGTTCGAACCGATCGCAATGATCCCGTCCGGGACCCGCCTCACGACCTTCCACAGCAAGGATGCTTCGGGCAGCAGCACGTTGCAGCGGATCGTCGATGAGGTCGAGGCCGGCGTCTACCGGCCCAACCTCGACCGCGTCTTCACGCTGGACGAGATCGCCAAGGCCCATCACCACATGGAGAACAACCAGGCCACGGGGAAGGTCGTCGTCATTCCTTAGTGACTGCGGGTACGCCGCGAGCGGTGGGAACGCGAGCGCTCGGTACGCCGCCGTACCGGCCGCCGCGGACCCACCAGGCGCGGACCGGCCAGCCGGTCCTCCAGTCGACGGGCCTCACGCCGGATCGGCTGAGCCACGTATTCGCCGAGGATCACGCCCGACGCGAGGGCGACGCCGATGGCGACCGCCGTGGCCAGCGAGACGATGCCGATGAGGTTGCCGAGGCTCATCAACTCGAGCAAACCCTTGTAAATGGTGAGTCCTGGAAGCAGCGGGACCGTGCCGGAGACGACGACCACCAGGGGCGGGACGCCGGAGCGGCGGCCCAGGGAGTAGCCGGTGAGGCCGACGACGAAGGCGGCTGCCGCGGTCGACCAGGCCGGGCCGAACTGCGCGCGCGACATCAAGGTGAAGACGAGCGAACCGAGCCCGCCGACGATCGCGATCGGGAGCAGGGAACGCAGCGGGGAGTACGACGCGTAGGCGAACGCGACGGCCATCAGAGCGCCGGATCCGACCATGACGGGGAGGTTGCTGAGCTGGATCGTCTGGGCCTCGATGGCTACCGGGAGACCCATTTTGATGCCGAGGCTGATGCCCAGTGAGACGCCGGCGATGATTCCGCCGGTGAGCAGCATCGCTTCGAGGCTTCGGGCGGCGGCGGTGACGTAGTACCCGGTGATCGCGTCTTGGACGGCACCGGTGAGGGCGATGCCGGCGAGCAACATGATGATGCCGGCGGCAACTACCAGGGATGGTTTCACTGGGGCGTGTACGGCGTACAGGATCAGGGCTACGGCCGTTGCGACGAAAGCGCCTGCGACCTGTTGGTAGAAGGCGGGGAGGCGTTGGCGGTTGAACCAGCGGTTGCTGAGCTCGATGAAGCAGGCGGTGACGACGGCGACGAGGGTGATCAGCCAGCCGCCGCCGAGAAGGAGGGTCGCGCCGCCGGCCATCACGCCCCAGGCGACTACCGAGCTCCAGCGCGGGAAGGGCGGGCCGGCTGAGACCATCCGGGCCAGCTCGCGGCTGGCTTCTTCGCGGGTGAGTTCGGCGCGGACGAAGCGGCGTACGAGTTGGTCGACGGCTGTCAGGCGGGAGAAGTCCTGGCCGCGGTACCGGACGATGCGCATGTGCGTCTCGGGGGCGACGTCGGGCGCTGCCTGGTACGAGATCGCGATCGAGGTGAAGGTGATGTCGACCTCGCAACCGCGCAGTCCGGCGGCGGCGGTCACGCTGAGGATGGTGGCGGTGGCGTCCGCGGTGCCGGCGCCGCTGGAGAGCACGACCTCGCCGATCCGCAGAGCGAGATCGAGGGTGCGATAAAGCTCACGCTGCTCATCCCGCGCCCGCTCATCCGCCGCCTGCAGTTCAGCCGACAACTCATCCACCGACAACTCACCGGTCGTCGGCTCGGACTCCCGCCGCTCCCGCCGCCGTCGCTCAGCCTGCCGACGCTCAGCTTGCCGGCGTTCGCCCAGGCGGAGGTCTTCCGTCAGGGTGACGTCGAGCGACGGTGGGCCTGTCTCGCCCCCGTCGGCTGCCGAATCGCCGCGCTTGGCCACCGTGCTCCTTTCGTCTCCTGAAACGACGCTAACGCCCATCGCCTCGCCGTACCCCATCCGCCGATCGGCACCCCGCTGTCCGGAATCGGCCTGCAATCGCTTTCCACCGACTTTCCCGACAGGTTGACTCGCCGTGACGGCCCACCTAAGGTTGCGGTCACGAGCCTTGGAAAGCCCTTTCCAAGGCTTCAGCAGCCCAACGCGAGGAGACGAGCATGTGCGAGTTCGGCCCGGCCGCGGCACTGCCCGGCGGTATCGGCGTCTCGCGGCTGACCGTGTACGACATCGAGGCGCCCGACGGTCTGGTCGGCGGCACCCCGCACGTCCACCTCGCCTGCTCCGAGGGGTACTACGTGATCGCCGGCTCCGGCGCGGTCCAGACCCTCAACCCGAAGGGCTTCACCGAGACCCCGCTGCAGGCCGGCACGGTCGTCTGGTTCGACCCCGGCACGATCCACCGGCTGATCAACGGCGGTGGCCTGCAGATCCTCACCCTGATGTCGAACTCCGGCCTCCCCGAGGCAGGCGACGCCGTCCTCACGCTCCCACCCGAGCACCTCACCGACCGCGAGACGTACCTCGAGGCCACCACGCTCACCGGTGAAGGCGAGGCCCGTACGCCGTCCGCGATGGCCCGCCGCAACCTGGCCCTCGAAGGCTTCGCCGTACTACGCGACGCGTACGCCGCCGACGGCCCCACCGCCCTCGACGCGTTCTACGAGTCAGCCGTCCGCATCGTCCAGCCCCAACTCGCCGACTGGCGCAAGCGCTGGGAACAAGGCGCCCGCCGCCTCGCCGACGAAACCGGCGCCGCACTCGAAGCTCTCGAAGCAGGCAAAGCCCCCCACCTGCAGACCGCAGAGCTCCACGAACTCCCTGCCCCCACCGAGTTCGGCCGCCACGGCATGTGCGGCCGCCTCGATGTCTATGACCTGAACCAGCACCCGTGAAACCGCCCCACACCCCGCGCAGACCGCGCCGAAGAGAGGTATGACTGTGAACGATCGACGCGTCGGCATCGTGATGAACGGCGTCACCGGCCGGATGGGCCTGCGCCAGCACCTGGAGCGTTCCATCGTGGCGATCCGCGAGCAGGGCGGGATCCCGGCCGCCGACGGAACGATGATCATCCCCGAGCCGATCCTGGTCGGCCGCAACGAACTCAAGCTGAAGAACATCGCCGACCAGTACGGTCTGAGCCGCTGGACCACCGACCTGTCCGAGGCGCTCGCCGAGCCCGACGTCGAGATCTACTTCGACTCCCAGCTCACCCAGCTCCGCGAGAAGGGCGTCCGCGCCGCCGTCGAAGCAGGTAAGGCGATCTACTGCGAGAAGCCGATCGCCGAAGGCCTCGAGGCAGCCGTCGACCTGGCCCGCCTGGTCCGCGACTCCGGGCTGAAGAACGGCGTCGTCCAGGACAAGCTCTCGCTGCCCGGCCTGCGCAAGCTCAAGCGCCTCGTCGACGGCGGCTTCTTCGGCGAGATCCTGTCGGTCCGGGGCGAGTTCGGCTACTGGGTCTTCGAGGGCGACTGGCAGGAAGCACAGCGACCGGCCTGGAACTACAAGACCGAAGAGGGCGGCGGCATCGTCGTCGACATGTTCTGCCACTGGCGGTACGTGCTCGACCAGATCTTCGCCCCGGTCAAGTCGGTCTACTGCCAGGGCGCGACCCACATCCCGACCCGGTACGACGAGCAGGGTCAGGCCTACCAAGCCACCGCCGAGGACGCGGCGTACGGGGTCTTCGAGCTGGAGGGCGGCATCATCGCCCAGCTCAACTCGTCCTGGACGACGCGGGTGTTCCGTGACGAGCTGGTCGAGTTCCAGGTCGACGGTACCGAGGGCAGCGCCGTCGCCGGCCTGCGCAACTGCCGTGCCCAGCACCGCTCCGCGACCCCCAAGCCCGTCTGGAACCCAGACCTCCCGGCCGCGTACTCGTTCCGCGACCAGTGGGCCGAGGTGCCCGACAACGAGGTCTTCGACAACGGCTTCAAGGTCCAGTGGGAGATGTTCCTGCGCCACGTCGTCGACGACGCCCCCTTCACCTGGGACTTCGTCGAAGGCGCCAAGGGCGTCCAGCTGGCCGAACTGGGCCTCCAGTCCTGGCGCGAAGGCCGCAAGCTGGAGGTCCCCGCCCTCGACATCGAGTCCCGCCCATGACCCTGTCCCTCCGCCTACCCCTCAACGGCAGCCTGGAGACCTACCAGCTAGTCGGTACTCCGATTGCCGCCGGCAACTACAACCCGGCAACCTCTCGCTTGGCCTTCGCCGCTGCCCACGTGGTGTCGGATCCGTTGGCCGACAACTCGCCGGGCGCGCCCGCGGCCATCGACTGGGACCACACCCTAGGCTTCCGCCGCCACCTCTGGTCCCTGGGCCTCTCGGTAGCCGAAGCCATGGACACAGCCCAACGAGGCATGGGCCTCGACTGGCCGGCAACCCAGGAGCTGATCCGCCGCTCAGCCGCCGAAGCACCAGCTGGGCGTATTGCAGTTGGCGTGGGCACAGACCAGCTGCCTGCGGGCACTCACGCACTCGACGCCGTGATCGCCGCCTACGAAGAGCAATTGGCACTCGCCGAAGAGGTCGGGGCTCAACCCATCCTCATGGCCAGCCGAGCCCTGTGCGCCGCCGCCAACTCACCGGACGACTACCGCAAGGTGTACGACCACCTGCTGAGCCAGTCGTCCCGGCCGGTGATCCTGCATTGGCTCGGCTCCATGTTCGATCCCGCCCTCGACGGATACTGGGGCAGCGACTCACTCGATACTGCCGCGGACGTAGTCGTCGACCTGATCAACGAGAACGTGAGCAAGGTCGACGGGATCAAGGTGTCCTTGCTCGACGCGGCCAAAGAAGTTGCCCTGCGCAAGCGTCTGCCCGAGGGCATCCGGCTCTACACGGGCGACGACTTCAACTACCCGGAGCTGATTCGGGGCGACGGTGAGCGGTACAGCGACGCGTTGCTCGGGATCTTCGCCGCGATCGCGCCGGCCGCCGCGGCCGCGTTGAAGGCGCTCGACGACGGCGAGCTGGTGAAGTACGAGGAGATCTTCGCACCGACCGTCCCGCTGGCGCGGCAGATCTTCTCGGCGCCGACGTACTACTACAAGACCGGAATCGCCTTCCTGGCTTGGCTCAACGGACACCAGCCCGGCTTCGGCATGGTCGGCGGGCTGCAGACCGGCCGCTCGCTGTCACACCTGGCCGACACCTTCCGGCTGGCCGATGCGGCCGGCGTACTGACCTCGCCCGAGCTGGCGACAACCCGCTTCAAGCAGCTGCTAGCGGTCGGCGGGATCGACGCATGAATCGCTACAGCCTCAACCAGGCGACCACGAAGTACTGGCCGCTGGAGGACGTCGTCGCCGCCAGCGCCAAAGCCGACCTGTCCTGGATCGGCCTGTGGCGCGAGCCGATCCAGGAGTACGGCGTCGAGCGCTCGGCCAAGCTCGTCGCCGACGCCGGACTACGCGTTTCCTCCTTGTGCAGAAGCGGTTTCTTCACCGCCACCGACGCCGCCGAACGCCAGGCGAAGATCGAGGACAACCGCCGAGCGATCGACGAGGCGGCCACCCTCGGCACCGACGTGCTGGTGCTCGTCAGCGGCGGCCTCCCACCCGGCTCCCGCGACATCGACGGCGCCCGCGGCATGATCCGCGACGGCCTCGCCGAGCTTGCGCCGTACGCCGGTGAGCGCGGTGTCCGTCTGGCGGTCGAGCCCCTGCACCCGATGTTCTGCTCCGACCGCTGCGTCGTCTCCTCGCTGAGCGGCGCCCTCGACCTGGCCGAGCAGTTCCCCGTCGAACAGGTCGGCGTGGTCGTCGATGCCTACCATCTCTGGTGGGATGCCGACATCTACCGCCAGATCGAGCGGGCCGGCGCCCGGATCTGCTCGTACCAAGTGAGCGACTGGACCACCCCGCTCCCCGCCGACAACCTGCTCGGCCGCGGCATGATGGGCGACGGCTCGATCGAGCTGCGCCGGCTCCGCGCGGCCTGCGACGCGGCCGGGTACGACGGGCCGGTCGAGGTCGAGATCTTCAACCAGCAACTGTGGGACGCGCCCGGCCAGGACGTCTTCGACCTCGCTCTGGCGCGGTATCTAGAGCACGTCGCCTGACCCCACCTAGAAGCTGCATCCAGAAACTCGAAGGAGCCACCTCCCCATGAGCGACCGGACCATTCCCGCTGACGGCATCGGCATGCACCTCTACACGATGCGCGAGGCACTCGCCGCCGACTACCCCGGCACCCTGCAGCGACTCGCGGAGATCGGCTACCAGACGATCGGTGTCAGCGGCCGCTTCGGCCACTCGGCCGAGGAGATCCGCTCGTACGCCGATGCGGCCGGCCTGAAGATCGTGCTCGAGCACGTCGGCTATCCCCGGCTGACCGACAACTGGGAGGGCGCTCTCGCGGACGTCCGGACGCTCGGCGGCCAGTGGGTCGTCGTACCGTCGCTTCCGGTCGAGCTGCGCACGCTCGACGGGTTCCGGGAGGCCGCTCGCGCTTTCAACACCGCGGGACAGTTGGCGAAGAAGGAAGGGCTGAAGCTGCTCTTCCACAACCACGGCCATGACTTCGACGAGGTCGACGGGCAGGTGCTGTTCGACATCCTGCTCGACGAGGTCGACGCCGACCTGCTCGGCTTCGAGCTCGACCTGTACTGGGTGGTCAACGGCGGCAAGGACCCGATCGACTACTTCCGCGACCACCCCGGCCGGTTCCCCGCGCTGCACGTGAAGGACATGGCGACGGACGGTTCGTTCGCGGACGTCGGCACCGGCACGCTCGACTTCGCCGCGATCTTCGCTCACGCAGAGTCGGGTGGCGTGCAGCAGTGGCTGGTCGAGCACGATGCACCGACCGATCAGTGGGAGTCGGCGCGTACGTCGTACCAGGCGCTGGCATCGATTCGCTACTGATCGGTTTCTCACGGTACGTACCGGTAGGCGTATTCTCGTCACTGACAGCACGCGGTCGGCTCCCGTCCGGCGTAAATCGGTCGTCCGTGCCGCGCTGGAGAGCGTCTTCCGGCGTGAATGGTCTGTCACCCTGTAAGAGGGCCCTCACCACGGCGGGGTCCCGTGAGGCCGCCGACGCCGTGACGCCGGAGAGATCGCACGTGCAGAACGAGCCCACCGTACGGATGACGGCAGTGCGCCGTCTGTACGAGGTGAGCGCCCGGATGGGTGCTGGGCGCAGCCTGGCCGAGACGCTGCAGGCGGTCGTCGACGGCGTCGTCACCGGCCTCGGCTTCGGGATCGCCGTGCTCAACCTGCGGCAGGCCGACGGCAAGTTCGAGGTGATCGCCGTGGCCGGCTCGCCGGAGGCCCGGGAGGCGTTGCTCGGCACGATCAGCGCGGCCGACATCTTCGACGCGGAGTTCGCGATCGCGGACAAGTGGGGCGGGCTGCGGTTCGTACCGCACGAGCGGCTGCCCGAGGGCGGCGAGATCGTCGGCTGGGTGCCCGAGATCCCGGTACCGACCGCAGCCGACGCCTGGCATCCGCTGGACGCGCTGTTCGCGCCGCTGCACTCGTCCGATGGAGAGCTGGTCGGGATGTTGTCGGTCGATCTGCCCGAGGACCAGCGGCGACCGGGGCAGATCCATCGCGAACTGCTGGAGATCTTCGCGACCCAGGCCGGGATCGCGATCGACAAGGCCCGGCTGACCGATCAGTTGCTCGCCGAGAAGGCGCGGCTGGAGGCGAGCGAGACGACTTTCCGGCTGGTCTTCGAGGGCGCCGGCAACGGGATGGCGACGATCGCCTTCGACGGTCCGGAGGCGGGGCGGATCCTTCGCGTCAACGACGCTTTCTGTCACATCACCGGGTACACGCCGGCTCAGTTGATCGGCACGACCTTCGTCGACTACCTGCGCGACGAGGAGACCGGCCAGACTGAGCGGGAGATCCAGCAGCTTGCCACCGGGCGCGGCCCGTACCGGTTCGAGCGCACGTTCCGGCGTACCGACGGAAACGACATCTGGCTGGGCGGCACCGCCGCGATCGTTGACCAAGGCAAGGATCAGCCGCGGATCATCCTGATCCAGATCGACGACGTGACCGCCCGCAAGGACGAAGAACGCGAACTCCGCCACCACGCGGCCCACGATCCGCTCACCGGCCTGCC
Organism: Kribbella koreensis; assembly: GCF_039525325.1. NCBI lineage: Bacteria > Bacillati > Actinomycetota > Actinomycetes > Propionibacteriales > Kribbellaceae > Kribbella > Kribbella koreensis. Next base: position 253,617 of record NZ_BAAAHK010000004.1, on the reverse strand, counting down.
GAATCGCCGCCTGCTCCAGCACCGCTTCAATGCTGCGCTGCAACGGTCGCGACAGAGCGGGCGACGCGGGGTCCTGCTGTTCTGCGACCTGAACCACTTCAAACAGGTCAACGACAAGTACGGCCACGAGGCCGGCGACAAAGCCCTCCGCGAAATCGCCGACCGGCTTTTGACCGAGGTCCGCCATGGCGACACCGTGGCCCGCCTCGGCGGCGACGAATTCGCCATCCTCGCCGAAGACATCGACGGCGACGACCTGGACGTCCTGATGCGCCGCATCGACGAATCCATCAGCCAACCACTCGACGGCATCGACGTCCCGGTCACAGCCAGCATCGGCACCGCCATCGTCAGCCCGTACGCCGCCGACCTCGACGAACTCCTCCGAACCGCCGACAACGCCATGTACGAAGCCAAACGCACCTACCGGGCTACTCAGACCTGACCGGCTCCCCCGCGGGCTGAAGCATCGACTGGTCGCCGATGGCTGCGATCGCACAGCTGGCGACGAGTGGGGAGGGTTGGGGAGGGTCGTACCCCCGATCTGGGCGAAACACCTCCTCGGCCCCTGGGAAGATCCTCCCCAAGTCCAGGGTTGCAGACCGTTGGGGCACGCCAACTCATCAGGCCAGCGCCTACCGTCGCGGGTTCGATGGTTTGCGGGGTTGGGTGGTGGCGATCCGGTGGGCCGACTGTTGTTGGTAGCGGGCGGACGGCCCGGAGCATGTGACGCAGGAGGGCGCGTTCGGGCTGTTGGTGAGAGCGCCTGGGGATTACTGGGCGGGGCGTTGTCTGCGGCGGCGTTGTTGGCGGCGGTCTGCTTTGGCTGTTCGGTGTCGTTCGGATTCCCACTGTTGAAGGATTGCGATGGCGGCCTCGTTGTGGCGGTCGACCAGTGGCATCACCCGGTGGATGTTGGTGAAGGCGAAGATCGGGGTCCAGTGGGACTTGCCGTCGGGGGACTTCCAGCGGACGGCGGGGAAGTCGGTGATCGAGGTCACCTGGTCCCGCGCGATCCGGCGGTTGCGGAACAACCCGTGGACCTCGACGCCCGCGTCGTCGCAGACCACGCCGAGGCGCCATCCGAAGAGTCCGAGGTAGCAGGCGGCCGCCAGCGCCACCACCCCGACACCGATCACCACGCCCAGCGGTACGTCGTTGCCGTACAAGACGATGACCAGCACGGCCGCCAGGACCGGCCAGACAAGCGCACTGGAGATGCGGGTGATCAGCAGGGGTTTCAGTTCCACCTGGTCATTCTCGCTCAGCCCACCCAGACGTCGGCTATTCGAGCGAGCCCAGCTTGGTGAGGGCTTCGTCGGTCAGGCGGTAGACGGTCCACTCGTCCTGGGGGTTGGCGCCGACGGACTTGTAGAAGTCGATGGCTGGGGTGTTCCAGTTGAGGACTGACCATTCGAGGCGTTCGTAGTTGTTGAGGACGCATTCTTGGGCCAGGGCGGTCAGGAGGGCTTTGCCCAGGCCGGAGCCTCGGTGGAGGGGGCTGACGAAGAGGTCTTCCAGGTAGATGCCGTGGACTCCTCGCCAGGTGGAGAAGCTGAGGAACCAGATGGCGCAGCCGACTACCTCGCCATCGGCGAGGGCTACGTGGCAGAAGGCCGCGGGGGTCGGGCCGAAGAGGGCCGTTGAGAGCTGCTCAGCGGTCAGGTGGCACTCGTCAGGAGCCTTTTCGTACTCCGCGAGCGCATAGACCAGCTCGACGATCGCCGGTACGTCGGAGGGCTGGGCGCGGCGGATTCGGTCGTCAGTCTGCATGCGAACATCCTGCCGCGTTATCCGTTGACCAAGAGCAAGCAACCGGCGGCAACCGTTTACCTACCGGTCGCCCGAGGGTCATCTGAGCCCGGAAGGCTGAGGCCACCACCGACCGCTCACCGGAGGAAACCCATGGCTGTTTCACGTCGTCGCTTCATCGGACTCGGAGGGGCGAGTGCTGCCGGCGCGGTGCTGCTCGGTACCGGCACCTGGGACGCCTCGACCACGTACGCCGCCCCGGCCGGCGCAGGCAACCCGTTCACCCTTGGCGTGGCGTCCGGCGACCCGCAGTACAGCAGTGTCGTGCTCTGGACCCGCCTAGCCATCGACCCGTTCGCCGTCGACGGCAAGGGCGGCATGCCGGCCAAGCCGGTCCGCGTGGAGTACGAGATCGCCCGCGACGAGCGCTTCCGGCACCTGGTACGCCGGTCCAGCGTGGTCGCGACCCCAGAGCTCGGCCACTCGGTCCACCCCGAGGTCAACGGGCTGCTGCCGGATCACGAGTACTACTACCGCTTCCGCACCGGCGGCGAGATCTCGACGGTCGGCCGCACCCGGACCACCCCGCATCCGCTCAGCTCGCCGCGTGAGGTGCGATTCGCGTTCGCCTCGTGCAACGCCTGGCAAGACGGGTACTTCACCGCGTACCAGCACATGGCGGACGAGGATCTCGACCTGGTGGTGCACCTGGGCGACTACCTCTACGAGTCCGGCGTGAAGACCAACAAGCGTGGCGTGGTGACGGATCCCCGCTTCCACACCGAGACGTTCGACCTGGCCCGGTACCGGCTGCAGTACTCGCTCTACAAGACCGAGGCGCCGCTGCAGGCCGCGCACGCGGCGCACCCGTGGATCCACACGTTCGACGACCACGAGGTGGAGAACAACTGGGCCGGCGACCTCTCCCAGGCCGACACCGAGCCGGATCAGGACCCGGTGATCTTCCGCCAGCGCCGGGCGCAGGCATTCCAGGCGATGTACGAGAACCTGCCGCTAAGGCACGCACAGATGCCCAAGGGCCCGGACATCCGGTACCACCGCCGCCTCCCGTACGGACGCCTCGCCGACTTCACCATCCTCGACACCCGCCAGTACCGGACCGACCAGCCGTGTGGCGACGGCGACTCGGCGACGTGCGATGACCGGTTCGACCCGGACAATACGATGCTCGGCGGCAAGCAGCGCAAGTGGCTGCTGGACGGGTTCCGTCAGTCCAACGCCCGCTGGCAGGTGATCGGCAACCAGACCCCGATGGGCCAGACCGACATGGACCCCGGCCCGGACACCCACGTCTGGCTCGACCCGTGGGACGGTTATGTTGCCGAGCGCAACAAGGTGCTCGCGGCGGCGCAGGACGGCGGCGTACGGAACCTGGTCGTGATCACCGGCGACCGTCATCAGAACTACGCCCTGGAACTCAAGCGCGACTTCGCCGATCCCGACTCGCGCACGGTCGGCACCGAGTTCGTCGGTACGTCGATCACCAGCGGCGGCGACGGCGCCGACACCACTCCGCAGGGCGACCAGTTCCTCGCCGCCAACCCGCACCTCAAGTTCTTCAACTCGCAGCGAGGCTACGTCCGCGTCACCGCCGACCAGCACCGCTGGCGCTCCGACTTCCGCGTCCTCCCCTACGTCAGCACCCCGGACGCCCCGATCAGCACCCGGGCCAGCTACGTCGTCGAGGACCACAACCCGCACGTCCACGCCTCCTGAGCCGATTCAGTACTCCCACTGCTGACTCTCAGTGGTTATTGCTGTTTGAAAGATGAGCCGTCCTGCGGGAGGTTGGGGTGTATGACCTCAACCACCCGCAGGATCGGCGACACCCAGGTCAGCGCGATCGGCCTCGGCGGTATGCCGATGTCGATCGAAGGACGGCCTGACGAGAGCCGGTCGATCGCGACCATCCACGCCGCGCTCGACGCGGGCATCACCTTGATCGACACCGCCGACGCCTATCACCTCGACTCCTCCGACATCGGCCACAACGAGACGCTGATCGCGAAGGCGCTCAACTCCTACGGCGGCGACACGTCCGACGTACTGGTCGCGACCAAGGGCGGACACCTTCGCCCGGGTGGCGGCGCGTGGACGCTGGACGGTTCGCCCGCGCACCTGAAGCAGGCGGCCGAGGACTCGCTCAAGCGGCTCGGGGTCGACGCGATCGGGCTGTACCAGTTCCACCGGCCGGACCCGAAGACGCCGTACGAGGACTCCGTCGGCGCGATCCGCGACCTGCTCGACGCGGGCAAGATCCGGATGGCCGGTATCTCCAACGCCGACCCGGACCAGATCCGGCAGGCGAACGAGATCCTCGGCGGCCGGCTCGTCTCGGTCCAGAACCAGTTCTCGCCGGCCTTCCGGTCCAGCGAACCCGAGCTCGAGCTGTGCGACGAACTCGGGATCGCCTTCCTGCCCTGGTCCCCGCTCGGCGGCATCTCCAACGCCTCGGACCTCGGCGACAAGCACCCGGCGTTCCACCAGCTGGCCGGCGAGCTGGGCGTCAGCCCGCAGAAGCTCACCCTGGCCTGGATGCTCGCCAAGTCCCCGGTCGTCATCCCGATCCCCGGCTCCAGTCGCCCGGAGACCATCCGCGACTCCTACTCGGCCATCGAGCTGACCCTCACCCCCGACCAGGTCGCCACCCTCGACGCGTCCTGAACACCTAGGCGGAATACCGGCTCGGCCAAAGGACGTTGAGGCGGGCATGGAGGACATGCGCGCGTTGAGTTATGGCCTTGGCCAGCAGTACTTCGACGAGCGGGACTATCGCGGGGCGATCCGTGCACTGCTCCCAATCGTCGAGGAGACCCCGGATGACGTGGGCACTCGTCTGTTGCTGGCGCGTGCCTACTTCCACAGTGCATCCCTGAAGCCGGCCGAGGAACACCTGCTGGTGATCCTCGACCGCGACCCGACCGAGGCGTACGCACACCTGTTGATGGCCCGTACGCTCGAACGCCTCAGCCGCGGCGACGAAGCCATCAAGCACCGCCGAATCGCCGCTGCCCTCACCGGCGACGATTCACTCCTGGCCTCGCAGAGCCACAGCAGCACGAAGAGCTAACTCCTGGCCCGCTGGGCGGCGTACAGGTCGGCGACCGAGGGACGCGACGCCAGTTGATACGTGCCGTTCTCGAGGTCGCCCTGGAAGTCTCGAGGCAGCCCGCTCCCCGCGGATCCCAAGCCCTGCAGGCCGACGGTGATGCTGCGAGGAGCGACGTCTGCCAGGTCGATCGCGTAAGGAACACCGCTGGAGACGCGGACGTTCCAGTGCGCGATCCGGGCTCCGAAGAGTGGACCGGAGGCGGCCGAGCCACCGACCCGGCCGTTGTTGGTGAGGGTGATGTCCGTTCGGGCGTTCTCGAACGGCATCGCCCGGTGGGTGTCGAACGTGCCCTCGGCCATCGTGCCGCGACGCCAGACGTTCCCGGCCGACAACCCTTCCAGGTTGAGTCCGTGATGCAGCGACCCACTCGGCAGCGGGACGGTGAACTGCTCGATCTCAAAGCCGTCGACCAGGTTGTCATGCGACTGCATCCGGCAGGCAAAGCTGTGATGAGCCGACCGCCCACCCACCACGACATCGGTCAACGTGACCGCCTTCGTAGTGGTGAACCCGAACCCCAGATCACAGTTCTCGACCCGTACGTCATCAGCCCAGCAGTCATGAACCGCCTGGAAACAAAGGCCGTTCGACCCTGGATGCCGGTTGTGGATCGTCATCGGCCGCAGCTCGTTGCGGATCGTCAGCGACTCCACCCCGACGTCATGCAGCGTCGGCCCGATCTCCCGGAACCGCGACGGCCAGCTCGGCCGCAGGTCATACCGCAACGGCTGGGCCAACCTCACCAGGCGGTCCCCCAGCACGGCTTCGATCCGGACCGGCCACTGCAGCGTCGCGTACTGGATGTACTGCCCACCAGACCCAGTCGTCAGCTGCGGCGCCTTCACCGGCCAGTCATACGCACTGACTCCAGCGACATCCCCAGCCACATGCCGCAGCACGCCCGCGTCGGCAGGATTGTCCGTCTCCAGTACGACGAGATCGCCCGCCGCGAGCCGACTCGTGTCCGCCACGAGCAGCGTCCGCTGCCCTCGCGACGCCGACCCGACCGCGGTGAGCGTGTCGCCGAGCAACCACCCCTCCGACGCCGCGAAGTCCTCAGCCTCGGACCTGGCCTTCCGTTCGGGTGCGATCACCCAGATCTGCCCGCCCGTCCAGGACCAGCGACTCTGCAAGCTCGGCTGGAGGTTGGGCCGGTACGACTCGTCGAGCGGCCGGGTGAAGTGCAGGATCGTGTCGTCGGGGCCGGAGCCCTTGAGGACCACGTTCGACCACTGGATCCAGAGAGGCGAGTCGAGACGGTACGTGCCTCGCGGTACGACGACAGTGCCGCCGCCGTGCTCACCGGCGTACCGGACTGCTGCCGTGAAGGCGGCTGCCGAGTCGACGGCGAGGTCAGCCCGGGCGCCGAAATCGGTGACGCGGGCGACGACTCGCGGCCGGCGCGGGCGCTCGCCGCCGCCGTAGCCGGCGTGCGAGATATCCGGGATGAGCGGATGCGTGCCGGGCGCCTCCGCCCACTGATCGAGCAGCTCGGCCGAGACATCCTCCCGGCCTCGGGTCGCAGTTCCGCCTGACGGGACCACGGCGGCTGAGGCGGGAAGCGCCGCCGCGGCCGGAAGCGCGACGGCTCCACCTAGCAGCAGCCGGCGGGAGAGCTGGGGACGGTCCTGTCGCATGGTGGCGCTCCTCGGGCGGTGAGGTTTCGCATGGCGGGACCTAGTTTCACTGGACGGGACCGATCTGACAAGACCTCGGAAAGCCTTCTCCGACGAACTACCCCTTGAGCCCCGAGTGCGCGATCCCCTCCACGAACTGCCGCTGCGCCAGCACGAACACGAGCAGCACCGGTACGACGGTCAGCGACGCGCCGGCCAGCTGGACGTTCCACATGTTGCCGCCGTACGCGTCGGTGAACCGGGTGAGCGCCTGCGGCAGGGTGAAGAGCTCCGGCGTGGTGATGTACACGGTCGGCTCGAGGTACAGGTTCCACGACGACATGAAGGTGAGGATCGCGACCGCCGACGCGGCCGGCTTCGACAGCGGTACGCCGATCCGCCACCAGGTCGCCACCCGCCCGAGCCCGTCCAGCCGGGCCGCCTCCTCCAGCTCCAGCGGCAGCGCGATGAAGAACTGCCGCATGATGAACGTCGCCAGCACGCACGGTCCGGCGAACGACGTGACCAGGATCAACGGCCAATGCGTGTTGATCATCCCGGCCCGCTTGAACATCTGGAACAACGGCACGATCGTCGTCTCGCTCGGCACCAGCAGCCCGGTCAGCACGACGACGAACAGCACGTTGCGCCCCGGGAACCTGATCCGCGCGAAGGCATACCCGGCCAGGCTCGACACCAGCAGCACGATCACCGTGACGACGACCGCGATGTAGACGCTGTTGAAGTACTGCCGCCCGAACGGCTGGAAATCAAAGGCTTCCGAGTACGCCCCGACGACCGGATTCTTCGCGAACAACGTCGGCGGCGTCGCGAAGATCTCCCGCAGCGGCTTGAACGAGGACGTCACCATCCACACCGTCGGCACCACGAACGGCAGACACAACACGACCAGTGCGATGTACCAAACAGCCCGCCGGACCAGCCGATCACTCTTCATGGAAGACCCACTTCCGACGCAACTGCCACTGCAGAATCGTCAACACCAGCACGAAGGACAGCAGCATCAGCGCCAGGGTCGACCCATACCCGATGTTGTTGAACTCGAAGGCCTGCTGGAACACGTAGTAGACAAGGACCGTCGTCGAGACACCCGGCCCGCCCTGAGTCAGTACTGCGATCTGCGCGAATGCCTGCAGCGCTCCGACCACCGTGATGATCCCGGTCAGCAACAAGGTCGGCGAGATCATCGGCAGCGTGATCCCGAAGAAGACCTTGCGGCTGCCGGCCCCGTCCACCCGGGCCGCCTCGTAGAGCTCGCGCGGAACCCCTTGCAGGGCAGCCAGGAAGAGCACGACGTTGACCCCGACACTGCGCACGACCTGGGCGAAGATGACGCTGACCATCGCCGTCGGCCCCTGCTGAAGCCAGTTCGGTCCGTCGATCCCGACCACGGACAACACTCCATTGATCCCCCCGTTGTCCTGCAGCAAGAACCCCCAGACCAGCGTCCACGCGACCACCGACACCACCACCGGTGAGAAGAAGATCGCCCGGAAGGCGGTGACGCCCGGGAACCGCCGGTTGAGCAGAACCGCCAGGAGCAGCCCGACCGTGAGATTCAGGACCACGACGCCACCGGAGAAGAACAGCGTGGCCAGCAACACCTTGGGCAACTGCGGGTCGTTCACCAGATCCGCGTAGTTCGACCCGCCGTTGAAGGTCATCTCGCCGGTGAAGACGTTCCAGGTGTTGAAGCTGTAGAACACCGCGAGCCCGACCGGCAGCAGGACGAACAGCAGGACCCCGAGCACCTGCGGCGCGACGAACAGATACCCCGCCAAGCTGTCGCGTCTGCGGCCGGTCCAATACCCAGTCATTTCAGCAGCGGCTGCAATGCGTCGCAGGTCTTGCCCAGCACGGACTTGATGTCCGCATCCTGGGCCCAGATCGCATCCAGCGCAGCCTTCCCCTTCTGCGAGATCTCGGCCGGCTTGGTGTGGTTGGGCAGCGTCACGGCGCCGTTCAGCTGGTCGATCACGACGGCCTGGAGTTGCGCGGCCGACAGTTTCTTGTTCACCGCGGCCAGCTTGGCGCCGGTCAGCAGCGACTTGCGCGGCGGCGGGAAGTACTGGGCGAGCTTGGCCGCGTTGGCCGGATTCGTCAGGTAGGCAAGGAATTCCGTTGCCTGCGGCACATGCTTGCTGGACTTCAGTACGCCGACGCCCGCCTGCCCGATCACCGAGTACTTCCCGGACGGCCCGGTCGGCAACGGGTGGATCGAGTACTTGAACGCACCGTCGAGCAACGTCGCCCGTGACACCTGAGCAATCGTGAACGCGGAGTCGCCCGCGAAGAAGTCGGCCTTCACCCCAGGCCCGGGCATCGACTTGTCGACGTAGATCGCGTTGTGCAGGAACTGGAACGCCGACACCATCTGGTCGCTGTTCATCCCGCACTGCGTGCCGTCCGCGTTCCACGCGGAGGCACCCCAACCCGGCCACACGGTCCCGAGCATGTTCCAGCCCGAGTAGTCGAAGTCGCGGATGACGAAACCCGCCTTGCCGGTCTTGGCATGGACCGCTCCACCGATCTTGCTGACCTGCTCCCAGCTGAGCTCGCCCTTCCCGGCAGTCTGGCCGGCCTTGGCCAGCAGGTCGTTGTTGACGTAGAGGGCGAACGGCGAGTTGGAGAACGGGTACGCGTAGAGCTCACCGTCCCGGCTGAACTCGGCGGTCACGCTGTCCACCAGATCGCCGTAGTCCCAGCCCGCTGTGCCCTTGAGCTTGCCGGTCAACGGCACCAGCGCCTTCGCGGCGATCAGGTCGTGCGAGATGTCACCCATCCAGGCCAGGTCGGGGGTGTTGCCACCGGCGATCTGCGTGGTCAGCGTGCTGTTGTAGTCGGCGAACGGCAAGCTGTCGAAGGTGATCCGGCGTACGCCGGGATGCTCGGCCCGGTATGCGTCCGCGATCGAGTTGAACAACGCCAGCTGGTCCTTGTTGGACGTCCAGACCGTCATCCGCAGGTCGACGCCGTCGGGCGATTCGGCCGCCGGCGACGATCCGCCACCGCAGGCCACCAGCGCGAGCACCATGCTGCCGATGGCAGCCGTCCCGAACACTCTCCTCGTGATTCTCATCAGCGGTTCCTCACAAGCTAGTACCCGAGCACCTCGGGCCAATGGAGTTCGACACCGGCCTCGACGAGGCGGGTCTGGAAGCGCCGGACGGCATCGGGGTCCGCGACGACGTCCTGCGGCCGGACCGATTCCTCGAGACAGAACGCGGCGAGCTCCCCCGTCGCCTCGCCGATGTTCCACTCGACCGGATGGAGCCGGTAGGCCCCGTTGGAGATATGGGTGGTACCGATGTTCTTTGCTGCCGGCAACAAGTTCTCGGTCCGGATCGGGACCAGCGCCCCGAGCGGGATCTCGAACGGCACCGACTCGACGTCGATGTAGTTGTCGCCGCCGGTCGACGGATGCAGGTCGATCCGGTACATCCCGACGCCGACCGAGTCCTCGAACCGGACCGGCCGCGCGTCCCCTCGCAACGCCACCGACAGGTCCTGCTCGACGATGGTCCGGCAGGCCACGATGCGCCGGGACTCCCGGATGTAGGGCGCTTGCGCGAAGCCGTCCGGCGTACCGGTGATGTCGCCGCGCAGGCGCAAGCCGGGCCAGCCATGGCCGCCGTCGGGGCGAGGTGCCTCGGTCTGCAGCCAGTAGAAGTAGGACAACGACAGCTCCTTGGCCGCCGCCAGATGCGATTCGGCCTCCGGGGTGTCGATGATGGATCCGCCCAGGTAGTCGAGCATCGGCCAGTTGGCCAGCACGATGTCGCTCTCGTACGTCCCGGGCAGGAAGTTCTTCCGGGCGGTGATCCGCCGGAACTGCCACAGGTCCATGTCACCGGGATCGACCCGGGGATCGGCCTGGTGGTCTTCGGCGGGGTTCACCCGCAGCGTGCGCTCCTCGGGTGCCAGCGTCCGCGGGTTCGGCGCGACGAACGAGAGCAGCGGGGCACCCCAGAAGTCCGGCTCGTACAGCCGCCACTTCCCGTACCCGACCGGCATCTCGATGGTGTGGTCACCCTCGACGTGATCGAACGCGAAGCACCACGAGATCGCCTGGACGTTCTGCGGGTCCGCCTCCTCCGGCGCACTCGGCTCACCCGTCTCGGCCCGCGACTCCGCGCCAACCCGGTACTCCGTGCCGGCCAGCGGCAACAGATCGCCCGTCTCGGTCGCGTCGAGCACGAACGCCGCCTCGACGACAATCTCCCGGCCATCGCCTCGCAGCGTCACACTGCGGACGACGTCACCCTCAGCCTGTACGGCGATCGGCTCGTACGGCTGCAGGACCACCAGTCGCCCGCTCGATCGGTACGGAGCAAGCAGTTGCTCGATCACCGCCACGGCCACCCGCGGCTCATGACACAACCGGCTCACCCGACCGAGGCCCGGATTGAGGTGCGGATCCTTCCGGGCGCTGTCGGTCAACGGGTAGTGATCCCGGTAGTACTGCCTGATCCCTTCGCGCAGTTCCCGGTACGACGCGGTGACGCCGAACTGCTCGACCCACACGTGCTCATCGGGCGGGACAGCCTGCGAGGTCAGCTGGCCACCGAGCCACGGGTTGGGGTCGGTCAGGAGCACCCGCAACCCGCGGCGCAGCGCGGCCAGAGCGCCGGCCACCCCGCCGACACCACCGCCGATCACGGCGACATCCGCGCGCATCAACCTCGTGCCTCGGTCGACGCCGGCTTTCACCGTGACTCTTTCAACTGAGCCAGCGTCGCTCCGGCCACGATCGAGCCCTCGATCATCGTTCGGAGCTCGAGCTTTGCCCGGGCCTTGTCGTTGCGCACGATCAACTGCTGCAGCAAGGCGAGCGCCTCGGCGGCGAGCTGTTCACGCGGCAACTGGAAGCCGGTCATGCCCCGGCCGCCAAGCGAATGTCCTTCGACATCACCGAGGACCGCCAGCGACAGGTCCTCCGGGATCGCCTTGCCGTGCTCGGCCAGCTCGACCGCGAGCGCCTCGGCCATGAAGACGTCTTCGGTGATGACGACGGTGTCGGTACCGTTCGCGATCACCGCGGCCACCTCGGAAAGGTCGGAGTCGGCGGTGCTCAGCAACGTCGTCTCGACCAGCATGGTCTCGGCGGCGAGCGCCAGCCCGGCAACACGGTCGGCGGCGGCCGGCGTACTGCGGCCGTAGTGCGCGTAGGTGATCCGGCGGTGGCCGAGGGCAACGGCTTGCTCGACGATGTCGCCGGTCAAGGTGACGTAGTCGATTCCGACGTACGGGACGCCCGGCTCGTCGCGGCGACCGACGGCGACGAAAGGGAAGCCCTCTTCGACGAGTCTGGTCAGCTCTGCGCTGTCCATCTGCTGCCCGAGCAGGATGCAGCCGTCGGTGAGCCGCAGCCGGGTCTGCTTGTGGAACAGCTTGCGGGTGCCGTCCTCGACGGGCGACGAGGTGAAGAACAGCAGGTCGCAGCCGAGGCGCTCGGCCTCTTGCTCGATGCCGTGCAGCAGTGGTCCGTAGAAGTCGAGACTCTCGCGGGACAAGGCGGCCTCGTAGGTGAAAACCCCGAGGATCTTGTTGTCCAGGCCGGCCAGTCGGCGGGCCGCGGGATCTGGCACGTAGGTGGTCTGCTCGATCGCGCGGCGAACCCGCTCGCGAGTAGCCTCGGGAATCCGGACGTTCGAGTACTCCCGGTCGTTGAGGACCATCGACACGGTGGCCTGGCTGACGCCCGCGATGCGGGCGATCTCCCGCTGCGTGACCTTGGGTGGCTTCTCCATGCACGCACCTGTTTCCGTTTGATGATGCGAATTATCACGACGCTAACATGTGGTTCCGGCGAACCGCAACGATCTCTTGACAGCTACCGCCTGGCCGATGAAAGTTGGTGACCGATGTTGATAATCCGAATTATCATCACCGCTGTCAACCCGTGAGGACGGTCATCGTGAGGGAAGCACCGAGATCCGAGCCGCAGTTCTCCCCGTCCCGCCGCCAGGTCCTGGCCGCGGGGTTCGCCGCCGGCGTCCTGACCTGGCTGAGGCCCAGCGAGGTGCATGCCAGCACCAGCCCCACCGGCGAGGTGACGATCACCGCCGCCGGCATCACCGTCACCGGATCGCCGGGCGGCCAGATCGCGGTCCGCGACGCCAGCGGCAAGATTCGCCTGCAGGGCTCGAAGTTCCAGCTCAAGGACGCGGTCGCAGGCACCCTGATCTCCACCGGCGGTACGCCGACCGAGGTCCCGCTGCCCGACGGCACCACGGGCATCAAGATGGTCTACACCATGCCGGCCGCGGCCGGTCCGATCACCGTCACCGGCCTGGTAACGGTGTCGACCAACGCCGTCCATTACGAGTGGACCGTCACGGGGTCGACGACCTTGACGCTGGACGGGTTCATGTTCAGCCGCGCGATTATCGGTGGCGTCGGTTCGGACGTCTGGCTCCCGATCAACCAGTGGAACCGGGCGCCCGACGGCGGCATTCCGTTCGAGACCGCGGCGGGGGTCGCCTACGCGTCGACGTGGACGGGGTTGCATGGATTGCTCATCCTCGAGAAGTCGAAGAAGGCGTGGACCAACACGACCTGGGTGCACGCGCCCGGGACGGCGACCGGCCCCGACAGCGCGGTCACGGGGGCCGACTTCATCTTCAGCGAGCAGCGGCCGAACGCCGCGGCGGCGGCCGGCCAGGGTCGTGACCTCGCGATCGAGCTGTGGACCGAGCAGCCGTTCAACCTGTGGAGCGGGCCGGGCGTGCAGATGCCGGTCAAGGTGCAGGTGGCCAACGCTTTGCCGCAGAGTCGGTCGGCCGTGCTCACTTGGTGGGCCCGCGACTTCAACGGGACGATCCTCGGGTCCAGCACGGCGACGGTGACGGTGCCCGCGCTTGGGACGGTCGACTACACGTTCAGTTTGAGCTCACCGGCGTACGGGTCGATCGTGACTGAGGTGAGCGTGCAGGCGGGTTCCGATTCGGCCTTTGCGCGGACCAATCTGACCGTGCTGCCCGACTACGACTATCAGGCGGGCGACTCGTGCATCTTCGGGATCGCCAACTATCCGTGGCTTCAGGTGCCGTCGGCGGACGCGCTGCTGGATCTGTGGCAGAAGGTCGGGATCAGGTGGGTGCGGATCGCGTACGACGGCGGGCCGGGCGTGCCGCCTGCGGTCTACGACCAGCGCGGTATGCCACACAACATCGAACTGCAGCCGCCGCTGCCGTTGGCGACGACGACGGACGCCGCGGCGCTTGCGTGGGCCACGACGAGCGTCGATACCGCCATCGCCGCCGGTGCTCGGTACTTCGAGGTCGGCAACGAACTCAATCGGCCATGGAACACGCCTGGTGGGACCGCAGCGGCGTACGTCGCGAAGGCGCTGCGGCCGGTCTACGAGCAGGTGCAGGCGCGAGGGGCGACGCTGAAGCTGCTGAACAACGGGATCGCGGGGATGGACAAGCCCTGGCTCGAGGAGTTCCACGCGGCCGGTGGGTGGGACCTGATCGACGGGTTCGCGTTCCATCCCGGGCGGGGCAACTTCGCGCCGGACTACATCCCGGCCGGGCCTGGTGAGGACTGGGATGCGGGGGCCACTGGCAGGTACTGGAACTTCCTCGGTGGGCTGCGGCAGCTCAAGGCGCTGATGGCGCAGTACGGGCCGAAGGAGATCTGGATGACCGAGGCCTATGCGTGCACGCAGCCCAATGCGTGGTGGCACGACTCGTACCGGCATGCGGCGGAGAACGTGCTGCTGACGTTGGCACTGGCATTGGCTGAGGGGGTTCGGTGCGTGAACTGGTACCAGTTCCACGACAGCGTGATCGGGAACGAGCAGCTGGCCAACGAGGCGAACGCCGAGTACCACTTCGGGCTGATGAACCGGGATGCGAGCGCCAAGCCGTCGCTGCTAGCTTATGCGACCGCTACTCGCACGCTGGACGGGGCGACCTTCGTACGGTGGTTGCAGTTGCCCGGGGCTTCGAAGGGGCTGCTCTTTGATACGCCGCGTGGGCAGGCTGCGGTGCTGTGGAACAGGACCGATGGGTACATCCTCAACACCGCCGGACCGCGGGACGACTGGCGGTTCCCGGAGCCTGAGGTGTGGGTCGATACCTGGGCGACCAAGACCAATCTGACTGTTTGTGCCCGGACGGCCACGGTCAAGCAGGTGGACTGCATCGGGCAGGAGTCGACGCTGACCCGGTCGGCCGGGAAGGTGACGGTGCGGCTGGACGGCGCCGCGCGGATCTTCTACGGATTGGACTTCGATCACCCGCTGCCGGGTGGTCATCGATGATGGAATGACTCGCCGCCGGTTGGCGTTCTTGGTGGCAAGGTAGTTAAATTGTGAACTACCCTGAGACCGAGGAGTTCAGATGCAGTTCGGTGTGTTCACCGTCGGAGACGTGACGAAGGACCCGGTCAGCGGCAAGACACTGACCGAGGGCGAGCGGATCCAGCAGATGGTGACGGTCGCACTCAAGGCCGAGGAAGTCGGTCTGGACGTGTTCGCGACCGGCGAGCACCACAACCCGCCGTTCGTGCCGTCGTCACCGACCACGCTGCTCGGTTTCATCGCCGCCAAGACGTCGAAGATCCTGTTGTCGACCTCGACGACGCTGATCACCACCAATGACCCGGTGAAGATCGCCGAGGACTACGCGATGCTGCAGCACCTGGCCGAGGGCCGGGTCGACCTGATGATGGGCCGCGGCAACACCGGCCCGGTCTACCCGTGGTTCGGCCAGGACATCCGCAACGGCATCCACCTCGCGATCGAGAACTACGCCCTGCTGCGCCGGTTGTGGCGCGAGGACGTGGTCAGCTGGGAAGGCAAGTTCCGTACCCCGCTGGAGGGCTTCACATCGACGCCGCGGCCGCTGGACGGCGTACCGCCGTTCGTCTGGCACGGTTCGATCCGCAGCCCGGAGATCGCCGAGCAGGCCGCGTACTACGGCGACGGGTTCTTCCACAACAACATCTTCTGGCCGGCCGACCACACTGCGCGGCTGATCCAGCACTACCGCTCGCGGTTCGAGCACTACGGCCATGGGGCTGCTGACCAGGCCATCGTCGGGCTGGGCGGGCAGGTGTTCATGCGCAAGAACTCGCAGGATGCGCGTTCGGAGTACCGGCCTTACTTCGACCACTCGCCGATCTACGGTGGCGGGCCGTCGATGGAGGAGACGATGGAGCAGACTCCTCTTGCTGTTGGGAGTCCGCAGGAGATCATCGACCGGACGATGACGTTCCGGGAGAAGTTCGGCGACTACCAGCGGCAGCTGTTCATCGCGGACCATGCTGGCCTGCCGTTGAAGACGGTGCTGGAGCAGATGGACATCCTTGGTTCTGAGGTTGTACCTGTGCTGCGCAAGGAGTTTGACGCGCTGCGGCGGGCGCACGTGCCGGAGGCGCCGACGCACGAGTCGCTGAAGGCTGCTGCTGAGCGGGCCGCTTCGCTTGAGTCGGTAAGCCCGGAGGCTGTCGGGC
The DNA here is from genome assembly GCF_039525325.1 of Kribbella koreensis. Taxonomy (NCBI): domain Bacteria; kingdom Bacillati; phylum Actinomycetota; class Actinomycetes; order Propionibacteriales; family Kribbellaceae; genus Kribbella; species Kribbella koreensis. The sequence continues at coordinate 237,633 of NZ_BAAAHK010000004.1, read as the reverse complement.
TGGAGGGAACGCGATGACTTCGATCGCTGTGGTGACGGCTGGGTTGACGACACCTTCGTCGACCCGGCTGCTCGCCGACCGGTTGTCGGCGGCGGTGCGGGATCAGCTGGACGGGCGCGGTACGGAGTACAAGCTCGAGGTGATCGAACTGCGCGATCTGGCGCACGACCTCACCAACAACCTCCTGACCGGCTTCCCGTCCGCCTCGCTCGGCAAGGTGCTGGAGACGGTGACTGCCGCGGACGGCCTGATCGCGGTCACCCCGACCTTCAGCGCCTCCTACAACGGCCTCTTCAAAATGTTCTTCGATGTGTTGGACGACCAGGCCCTGGCCGGCAAGCCCGTCCTGATCGCCGCAACGGGCGGCACCGAACGCCACTCCCTGGTCCTTGACTACGCTCTACGCCCTCTCTTCTCCTACTTGAAGGCGATCGTCGTCCCCACCGGCGTCTACGCCGCTTCGTCCGACTGGGGCGTCGGCGCCACCAAACTCCACGCCCGGATCGAACGAGCCGCCACCGAACTGGTCGATGCCATGAGCAACGAACGGGTGGCCGCCGTAGACCCCTACGCCAACCCCACCTCCTTCGAAGACCTCCTCAACAGCTAACGCACCGAGCGGCGAACCCCACTGGTGAGCTCGGACAGCAAGTGGTGGGCTCGGACACGATATGCGATGTCCTAGCCCACCACTTCTTGTTCAAGGTCGCCGCAACTGCACGTGGTCAGTGGTGCCCAGCTCCGTCATCGGACGACTTGCCGGAACCTGACTTCCCTGAGCCCGACCCGGACGAACCTGACCCAGAAGAGCCCGACCCGGACTCACCGGAGCCGTGGCGGCCACCCCTGTCATCGCCCGGCTCCACCTGCCCGCGCAGGCCACCCTTGTCGTCGCCCGGCTCGGCGTGGCGGCGCAGGCCACCCTTGTCGTCGCCCGGCTCCGCGTGGTGGCGCAGGCCGCCCTTGTCGTCGCCGGGTTCAGCGGTGGTTGGGGTGCGGAGACCGCCCTTGTCGTCCCCGGGCTCGGCCGTCTTGTGGGTTGTCGCTGTGCGCAGGCCGCCTTTGTCGTCGCCCGGTTCGGCGGTCGCACGAGAACTCGGGGCGCGGAGACCACCCTTGTCATCGCCGGGCTGGGTCGTCCGCGTGCTGGGAGTGCGGTGGTCGCCACCCTTGTCGTCGGTTGTCACGGCCGACCAGGCGAGCGTCCCGCCGGCCACGACGCCCGTCACGGCAACCACGGCGATCGCGCCGCTGCCGGCCCAGGCGAAGTACCGGCGCGACTTCCGCCGCACCACACTCGGCTGCTGACCCATGGCTTCGTTCTGCTCATCAGTTGTCATACACCGATGCTCATCCGCGACCACGGGCAACAGCCATCGGACCTTGGTCGTAGTACCTACGGCTCACCCGGTCCAAGGAATCTTCAGCGAGCCTCAGCGCCGAGAGCGATGCCGAAGCCGGCGCCCTTTGTTTGGGTACGGATCAGCCGGTCAGATCACCGTGGTGCCGCCGTCGACGACCAGTTCCATTCCGTTGACGTAGCTCGAGTCGTCCGAGGCGAGGAACAACGCGGCCGACGCGATCTCGTCAGGCCGGCCCATCTCTCGCCGCGGGATCACGGATTCGAACTGCGCCTTCGTCTGCGCGTCCATCACTTCCTCCATCAACGGCGTGGCGACCTGGCCGGGGGTCAGCACGTTCACCCGGATCTTCCGGTCCCTCAACTCGGCGACCCACACTCGCGCGTACGCGGGCAGTACCGCCTTGCTCGCCGCGTACACACTCCAGTCGGGGTAGCCGCGGAGCGACGCGTTCGACCCGGTCATGAGGATCGAGCCGCCGTCGTTGAACAGCGGCAACGCCTTCTGGACCGTGAACAGCGTGCCGCGCGCGTTCAGCGAGAAGGCGGCGTCGAACTGCTCCTCGGTGATCTCGCCGAGCCTGCCCTGCTCACCCGTCCCGGCACTCGCCCACAACACGTCGATCGAACCCTTTTCCTGCTTGACCGTCTCGAACAACCGGTCCAGATCATCGAGGTCGGCTGAATCACCTTGTACGCCGGTCACGTTCCGGCCGATCAGCTGAACGGCCTCGTCCAGCGCATCCTTCCGCCGGCCCGAGATGAAGACGTGAGCCCCTTCGTCGACGAACAACTTCGCACCAGCCAGAGCCATCCCACTGGTCCCGCCGGTGATCACCGCAACCTTGCCATCGAGCTTTCCCACGAGAACTCCATCCACCTGCGAGTTATGTATACCGATCTGAGTACTTAACGTAGCTGGCGGCTGCCCGAGTTGCAAGCTATGCACACCGATCGGTACCCAAGTGGGCTACGCTTGGCGCGTGACAGAGGTGGAGAAGGGCCCGCGAGGACTGCGCCGCGGCCGGGGCGCGAGAGAGCGCATCATCAGCGCGTCGCAACAGCTGTTCCGCGATCAAGGCATCAACAGCACCGGCATGGACCAGCTCTGCGCGGCGGCCGCGGTGTCCAAGCGCACGCTGTACCAGCACTTCTCCGGCAAGGACGACCTGATCGCCGAAGGCCTCCGCCGATTCGACCCGGACATCCTGCCCGAGGTCTTCGACAACCCCGACCTCACACCCCGCGAACGCCTTTCAACGGCGTTCGAGATCCATGCCCCCCTGTGCCCGTTCATCGCGGCGGCCGTCGAAATCCCCGACCCGAACCACCCCGCACGCATCTACGCCCGCGACTACAAACTCGCCTTCGCCGCCCGCCTCACCCAAACCGCCCGCGAAGCCGGCGCCCCCGACCCCGAACTCCTAGGCGAACAACTAGCCCTACTCCTGGACGGCGCCTCAGCCCGCACCCGGGTCCTCAACACCGACGCCTTCTCCACAGCCATCACCATCGCTACCGCCCTCATCAACGCAGCCATCCCCGCGGCGGCAACCGCCGCCCATCACGGAGATTGAGCACCACGCCAAAGTGGTTGCGTTGCCTCAGGCAACTAAAAACAGTCCACCCAGACGCCCGTGGGATCTGCAGAACATCCGGGATACTGACCCGGTGACCGGGCTACTGCACGATCCCTCAGGGCTGTCCAAAGCCACCTGGACGGATGCCGACTTCTCCGACATGGGGTGGCATGACTGCCGAGTTCATGCGGTCAGCATCGGCGAGTACGAGGACGACGCTCTTCCACCCGCCAGGCTGCTCCTCGACCTCGACTACATCGTGCGGTGGGTGGAACCCGAACGGAGCGAGCGGCACTTCACCTTCTAGATCACGCCCGCGACGCTTGTCTTCGAAAGAGCCTGGAACATCACCGGCCAGCTCGGACCCCTCCACGAGCTCCTTGAGATCGCCGACATCCACCGCCTGGCTCCGCCCGACAACGCCCCAGAGCCGCTCTGGCACATCGAAGGCCAAAACTTCGACCTCCACCTCCGAGCCGCCGGCTACACCCAGCACCTCCGAACACCCCCACAACACGTCCCCCGACAGCTCCTCACCCCAACCCAGCGAGGCGGAACCACCTTCGACGAGCAGTCCTTCGCCTGACCCTGTTCAGCGGGCTTCCAGTTCGAAGAAGAGGAAGCAGATGAATGAGCGGCCGTCTGGGTTGGGGAGGAGTTCGGCTGGGGTGTTGGCGGCGGGTGGGGGCTCGGTGACCGTTTTGATGCTGAACCCGGCGTTGATGAAGGTGTTGATGACGTCTTGCAGGGGGCGGTGCCAGTAGGTCATCCATACGGTTCCTTCGCCGAAGTCGTAGTCCTCGGAGTACTGGGTGAGGGCGAAGTAGTCGGACTCGGGGTAGACGATCGCGTAGACGGTGGGGTGGATGATCGAGACGATGAGGCGGCCGGCTGGTTTGAGTACGCGTCGCAGTTCGGCCAGTGCCGAGGTCCAGTCTTCGACGTAGTGCAAGGACAGTGAGGCGACGACGCAGTCGAAAGTGTCGTCGGGATAGGGAAGCGACGCACCGAGGTCGGCGACTTCCAGGTCCGCGTCCTCGCCCAGCCTTTCGCGGGCGAGTTCGATCATGGCGGGACTGAGGTCGAAGCCGGAGACGGACGCGTCCTTGTTTCGCAGGGCTTCCATCAAGGGGCCCGAGCCGCAGCCGGCGTCGAGAATATGCAGGCCCGCGACGTCGCCGGCGAGACGAATCATCTCGGGACGCGCGTAGTAGGCGTTGAAGAGGTTGTTGTCGTTGCTGGCCGAGTACGCAGCCGCGAAGCTGTCATAGTCAGCGACAGGGGCGGCCTTGCTCACCGAATCGGGCATGACAGTTTCTACCCCGGCGGAGCAGGTGCGCGCCAACCAGGCGTGGCCGGCTCGCTACCCGGAATCTTCACCGGTCGGGTCTTACCGATCGCCGTGGACAAGCGCCTGACTCGCGATCTTCTGCCACCTGCTGGCAGGGTGCTGTCCCATGATTGAAGACGCCGCGAAGGCCAATTTGTACAACTACCTGAGGCACGAACGTGAGGCGGTGCTTGCCAAGCTCGACGGTCTTTCCGAGTACGACGTCCGTCGCCCGCTGACCGTGACCGGGACCAACCTGCTGGGCCTGGTCAAGCACCTGGCGACATGGGAGGCCAGGTACCTCGGCGAGGTCTTCGACCGTCCCTTTCCCGAACCCCTGCCCCGGTGGGACGTCGAGGCCGAGCGACTCGCTGACATGTGGGCGACCGAGCGCGAGACCCGCAGCGACATCGTCAACCGCTACCGACGGGTGTGGAACCACAGCGACGCGACGGTCGAGGCCCTCGCCCTCGATGCCACGGGCCGCGTCGCCTGGTGGCAGGACGCCGAAGTTCCCTTGTTCAACGTCCTCGTCCACCTGCTCGCCGAAACCAGTCGGCACGCCGGCCACGCCGACATCCTGCGCGAAGCGCTCGACGGAGCGGTAGGTACCGACGCGGAGGCCATGGCCGAGCAGCCGCACGACCCAGCCTTCTGGAAGGAGCGCCGCGAAGAGATCGAGGCGGCCGCCAAGTCAGCAGCCGACTGACCTTAGGAGCAGGCGTCGGAGGCGCGTGGGGATTACTGGCGTTCGGCTATCAGGAGGGCTGTGCCGTTGAGGATTGTGGTCAGGCCGAAGGTCAGGGCGTGGGCTGGGTCGACGGTGGCTTGGTATTGCTCGCCGGCTGAGGTTCCTACCCGGCCGGCTAGGGGGAAGCGGTCGGCCAGGCCGGCCATGTAGCGCTCTAGGACTGGGGCGGTGGTCAGCCACCATTCCTGGTCCGAGAGGCCTGACTCTTGTTGGGTGCGGATCTGCTCGGCGCCGGCGCGGGCCGTGCCCAGGACGTGGGTGAGGACCAGGGAGAGGGTCGAGTCCATCTCGACATCCGTCAGGCCCAGGCCGTCCAGGGGGCGGAGCTCGGTCTCGTACTTGAGGGTGATGTTCGGGCCGAGCGCCATCCGGCCGGCGGGGACGTCGTGAAGCCAGGGATGGCGGGTCAGGACGTCCCAGTTGCGGTGGGCGATGAACTCCAGAGCGCCCCGCCACCCACCCGGTTGCCGACCAGGCTCGTCGGGGTCGGAATACAGGTCGGCGTAAACGGTGTCGAACATGAGGTCGGTCAGCTCGCCCTTGCCGGGGACGTGGGTGTAGAGCGACATCGTGCCGACCTTCAGCTGCTCGGCGACCAGTCGCATCGAGACCGCTTCCAGCCCGCGAGCGTCGGCCAGTTCGATCGCGGCGTCGATGATCGCGCGCACGGTCAGCCCGGAGCGGCCGGGCTTGGTGTGACTGCCCCACAGCAGCGCCAAACTGCGCGCGGGATCGGGCGGGGCGATCTTTTTTCCAGTCACGAGGAACAAACTCCAGCCGGTCGTCGTTGACCCGATCGTACCCGAACCGTACGCTGTACGGTACAGTCTACGGTTCGCAGACCGGACGAGAGGTGGCAGGTGACGACTGAGCGCATGATCGAGGCGTTCGACGTACGCAAGAACTACGCCGGAGGCACGGAAGGGGCGGGGCTGAACGGTTTCGACCTGGAGGTGGAGGCCGGCACGGTGACCGGCCTGCTGGGGCCGAACGGAGCGGGCAAGACGACGGCGGTACGGATCCTGGCGACCCTGCTCAGGATGGATTCGGGCGAGGCGAGGATCGCCGGGTACGACGTGAGCCGGCACGGCGCGGAGGTCAGGCGCACCATCGGCCTGGTCGGCCAGTACGCCGCTGTCGACGAAATCCTCACCGGCAAGCAAAACCTGGTCATGTTCGGCCGGCTCAACCATCTTGGCCACACCAAAGCGACGAGCCGTGCCGACGAATTGCTCGAGCGGTTCGGGCTGACCGAGTCGGCCAACTTGCCGGCTTCGAAGTACTCGGGCGGAATGCGCAGGCGACTCGACCTGGCCGCGAGCCTGATCGTCGCGCCGAAGGTGTTGTTCGTCGACGAGCCGACGACGGGGCTAGACCCGGCCGGGCGCGCCGAGGTGTGGTCGGCGGTACGCGAGCTGGTCAGGCAAGGAACGACGGTGCTGCTGACCACGCAGTACCTGGACGAGGCGGATCAACTGGCCGACCGGATCTCGATGCTCAAGGCGGGCAAGGTCGTTGCCGAGGGGACGCCGGACGCGCTGAAAGCACAGCTGGGCGCGGACTGGCTCGATTTGGTGCTCACGGCAACGGATCAGGTGCCGCTGATCCTGCAGCTGACCGAGCGGCTGGCCGACGGCGACATCCAGGTCGACGATCTGAAGGTGAGCATCCCGGTCAAGGACCGGACAAGAGCACTCGTGGAGGTCGCAACATTGTTGCAGGAGGCAAAGATCGAACCGGCGGACATCACCTTGCGCAGACCGACCCTCGACGAGGTCTTCCTGCACCTGACCGGAGCGGGGGTGCCGGCATGACGGCGCGACTGGGCTGGGCCCTGGCGGACGGCTGGACGATCGCGCGCCGCGCCTTGCTGCATTGGCGGATGCAGCCGGGGCCGGTGATCTTCGGCTGGCTCTTCCCGGTGCTGATGATGCTGATGTTCGGCGCGCTGCTCGGCGGCGCGATCGAGATGCCGTCCGGAGACTCGTACTACGAGTTACTGGTGCCCGGCATCTTCGCGCTGGCCATGTTGTTCGGGCTGGAGTCGACGATGACGGCGGTCACCACCGATGTCGACAAGGGGATCACGGATCGGTTCCGCTCCCTGCCGATGAGTTCGGCGGCGGTCGTCCTCGGCCGGTGCATCGCGGATCTGCTCGACTCGGCCGTCACACTGATCGTGCTGAGCGGCGCGGGGCTCGCGCTCGGCTGGCGATGGCATGGGAGCGTCGTCGAAGCCGTGGCGGCGTTCGGGCTGCTGCTTGCGCTGCGGTTCGCGTTGCTCTGGATCGGGATCTTCATCGGGCTGATGGTGAAGAACGCGCAGAGCGTGATGGCGGTGCAGATCATCGTCTGGCCGATCGGGTTCCTGTCCAGCGCGTTTGTCGCCACGTCCACGATGCCGGGCTGGCTCGGCGCGATCGCCCAGTGGAACCCGCTGTCGGCGACGGCGACGGCGGCCCGGGCGCTGTTCGGCAACCCCGATCCGTCGGCGGCGTCGTGGATCGGCGATCACGCGCTGGAGGCGGCGATCATCGGTCCGTTGTTGCTGACAGCGATCTTCTTACCGCTGTCAGCGATCCGGTTCCGCCGGTTGTCGCGCTGAGCAACCACATCGTCGTGCTGAGCAACCATCGCGGAGGTCGCGCTGAGCCAGCTTCAGGGCACGCTGCGGATCTTGAACTGATCCTTACCCGGATAAGTGCGTAGTTTTGCCCGTTAACGGGTAACGATGGGGGATGGAGTATCGCGATGGAGTGGTCCGCCGGGTGGCGTGGGAGGTTCCTCACGCCGCCGGGCGGTCGCTCGGCGTCGACGCCGCACGCCGGCTCGCACGGGTGATGGGCTCCGCCGAAGGGCTGACCGAGGCGGGCGTCACCCGGATCGCCAATCGCATCTCGCCACGGGTCGCCGACCAGAATCCGCGGCTCGTGAAGATCCCGCCGGAGTGGGCGGCGACGGACATCGCAGTACGCCGGCAGGGCCTGCGCTGGCGACTCGACCTGCGGGACAACCTGCAGGCGGTCCTGTACTACGCCGGCCGCTACGAACCGGCCGTCACGCGCTTCCTGCGAGCCGAGCTGAAGCCGGACGACGTCGTACTCGACATCGGGGCGAACATCGGGCTGCACAGCCTCGGCGCGGCCCGGCAACTGCGTGAGCTCGGCGGCGGCAAGGTGATCGCCTTCGAGCCGGCGGCGGACTCGCTGGACAAGCTACGGGCAGCGGCCGAGCTCAACGGGCTGGCCGATCTGATCACGCTGGTGCCCGTGGCGCTCGGCGAACGGAAGTACAAGGCGGCACTGCACGCGGACTCCCGGTATGACCCGGCTGACTCCGGCGTGCGGTCGCTGCAGGCCGACGGCGAGGTCGTGCAGGACGTACCGGTGATCCGGCTGGACGACTGGGTTCGCGAGCAGGCGCTGGACCGGGTGGACGTGGTCAAGCTGGACGTCGAGGGCTCCGAGGCTGCTGCGCTGGCCGGCGCGACCAGGACGCTCATCCGGTTCCTGCCTCGGGCAGTACTGGTCGAGGACAAGAACCCAGCCCTCAGGCGTCGCCTCCACACGGCCCTGGACGAGCTCGGCTACCGCTCGACCGGCGCCACCTTCGACCACAACACCCTCTTCCGCCCCGACCGCACCGACCGCGAAGTCCTCCGCCGCCACTCCCTCCGCTGACTACGGCATCAGCTGGCCGCCGTTGACCTCGATGATTTGGCCGGTGACGTAGCCGGACATGCGGTCGGAGGCCAGGTAGAGGATGGTGCCTACGCATTCGTGCGGGGTGCCGGTGCGGCCCATCGGGATGGTGGTGAGCATGGCCTTCATCTGCTCTTCGCCGGTGTGGCGGTCGTGGAACGGCGTGCGGATGACTCCGGGCGAGATCGCGTTGACGCGGATTCCCTCGGGCGCGAGCTCCTTGGCGAGGCCGCGGGTGAAGGTGCTGACAGCGCCCTTGCTGGTCGCGTAGACGACCGATCCGCCGCCTCCGCCGTGCCGGCCGGCGATGGACGTGACGTTGACGATCGAGCCGCCGCCCTGCGCACGGAGTACCGGAATGACGCGCCGGCTCATCGCGAAGACCGAGGTCAGGTTGACGTCCATGATCCGGTGGAACTCCTCGTCCGGTACGTCGACCACCGGCGCCCGCTTGACCAGGTCACCGGCGTTGTTGACCAGTACGTCGATCCGTCCATGCTTCGCCAGCACCTCGTCGACCAGCGCGGCCGCCGAGTCGGGCGCGGCGAGATCGGCCTGGTGCACTGTCGCAGTACCGCCGGCGGTACTGACCGCGGCAGCCGTGTGCCGAGCCCCCTCCTCGTTCGAGTGGTAGTGCAACGCGACCGTCGCCCCGGCCTCCGCGAACCCGACCGCGGCAGCGGCCCCGATCCCGCTGCTGGCGCCGGTGACGAGAACGACCTGATCCCTGAAATCAAGAAAACCCATGCGCCCAACCCTAGGCACGACCACCCCGCTCGCCGCCCTAAGGTGAGCCTCATGCGCACCGGCCTGCTGATCGCCCTGTTCGCCGTTTGGCCGGTGACAGCCGTCGCTGCCGCGGTGGTCGGGCGGGTGCGTGCCCGGTTCATCCTCGTCTGCGCGGGCACCTGGGTGCTCGCCCTCGCGATCGCGACGACCGCGACGGGGACGCGGATCGCGGCGCCGATCGGGTTGATGATCGGGGCGAGCGCCTGCCTGTTCCTCGCGTTCGCGGTCAGCTCCGGAGTGACGTTCATCTTCAACCCGGACACCACCTACGACGTCGATGACGGCAAGAAGCCACCGGCGGAGTACGTCGTACTGGGCGTGGTCGCGCTGGTCGACGCGGCGGCGATCGCACTGGCTGTGCCCGGTTAGAGGGTTGTGAGTACGCGCCGTACGGACGTTTGCCGAGGCGGAGGCGGCGGTAGCCTCGATGGATGGGCTATGACGTGGCGAGGCTGGATCTGCGGCGGTGGCGGGTGGCTGATGCGTTGCGGTTGACCGATGCCCATCGGGAGCCGGACATGGCCAACCAGGGCGGTATCCGGGACACCGCGAGCGCGGTCGACTGGATCGGCCGGGTGGCGGACCTCGACAACGGGCATGTGTACGCCGTTGCGGACGCGGACGACCACCCCGTCGGCTGCGTCGCGGTGACCAACATCGATCGTCATCAGGTCGGCTGGACCTGGTACTGGACGATCGCCGAGGTCCGCGGCCAGGGAATCGCCCGGGACGCCCTCCGCGCCCTCGTCGACTGGGCCCACCACGAGGCCGGCTTGTTCCGCCTCGAACTCGGCCACCGCACCAACAACCCGGCCTCCTGCGGAGTAGCCGCCAGCGCCGGCTTCCTCTACGAAGGCGTGGAACGCCAACGCCTCACCTACGACGGCACCCGCTACGACGTAGAACGCCACGCCCGCCTGGCCGCCGACCCCCTCAAACCCCCGAACCGCCCAGTCACCATCACGACATAGGCCCCTGCAACACACAGAACTCGTTCCCATCGAGGTCAGCAAACACACGCCACCGCCAGCCGCGGGCGTAGGACTGCGGCGTGCGGGTGGTCATAGCTCCTCGCGGGGTTTGTCCTGTACTGCGTCCTGGGGGCGGTTCTCCAGGGGTGGCGTGGGGGTGCCGTCGGCGAAGGCGGCCATGAAGAGGCCTACTGCGGCCAGGATCAGGCCTAGGTTCCACCAGCCGCCCAGGCCGATGGCTGCGATGCCGATGGCGGTGGAGACGGCGGCGAAGACCAGGGCGGCGGCGTCGAGGGTGGATTGGGGCTTGGTGTCGAGGTGGCGGAGGCGAGCCTCGAACTGGCGTTCCACGTGGGCGGTCAGCTCGCCGCGCTCGCGGCTGCCCGGCGGGAGCTCCTTGAGCAGGTTGATGTTCAGGGTGAGGTCCTCGCGGAGGTTCTTCCGCGCCGACCGCGCCTGCAGGATCGGCGCCACCGCGGCCAGTACGCCGATCAGCAGCACCCCGAGTTGCGCCAGCAACCTCGCCGTCATGACGGGAGAGTACGCCGCGACACCCCGATCCGGCTCCTCACGAGACGTGTCCCCGGGGACCGCTTAGGGTGACGGATGTGGCGAAGAGCAGTAAGGGCGAGACGTTCCTGTCGGTGGTGATCGGTGGGGCGGCCGGGTTCGGGCTGCTCGTGCTGACCCGGCGGGCCTGGGACATCTGCCATGTCGACCTGACCGGACCGGTCGGCAACGGACCGACGCTGTTCTTCGTCGGCGTACCGGTCGCCATGGTGGTCAACATCGGGCTGTTCAACATCGTCTTCCGGTTCATGCGCCGCGGCAAAGGCGGCCGGTGGACGATGCCGCTGCTGGCCGCCCTGATCGCCATCGCGATCGCCGACCTCGCCCTCTTCTCCTGGGCCGGCACACCGGCCACCCTGCCCGGCATCTGCCCGGCCAACGTCCCTCCGTGGTGGCCGAAGAGCATCCCCACCTGACGCCTGGCGGTACCGAAAGTCTGCCCCGGGAAATCCTCCCGGCTTCTTCCCGAACGCGATCCCTGGCCGCCGTTCCGCTCCCGGCCGCAGGCTGGTCACTCGACCACCGACCGGCCGGGAGGACCGAGATGTCGCAACCCAGTGGGATTGTCTGGTCCGTCACCTATGCCTGCCCGCTGCGCTGCGTGCACTGCTACACCGAGTCCGGCCGCCGCCGGTCCCACCAGCTCGACCTGCCGGAGATGCTGGCGGTCGCCGACGCGCTGATCGCGATGGGACCCGACGAGATCGCGATCGCCGGTGGCGAACCGCTGCTCGTCCGCGGCATCGAACAGATCGGCCGGCGGATCCGCGATGCCGGAATCAGTACCTCCCTGTGGACCAGTGGCTGGAACCTCACCGCCGAGCGGATCGACGCCCTCGCCGCGAGCTTCGCCGTGATCCACGTCAGCGTCGACGGTGCCACGGCAGCGGTGCACGACGCGATCCGCGGCCGCAAAGGCTCCTACGACCGTGCTCTGAACGCATTGGCGATCCTCAACGACGCGGCAACGGGTCGTGACGCCCCGCTCCTGTTCGGGATCGACTACGTCGTGACCCGGTCCAACCTCGGCCAGCTCGAAGAGCTCTGCACCCGCATACCAGCCCTGTACTCCGAACTGCGGTTCATCTCCTTGCAGGCCGCGCTACCGATCGGGCTCGCCAGCCGGCTCGGATTCGTCGAGCACGAACTCCTCACCGACGAGGAGGTCATCGCCTTCGCCGCATCCGAACGGGTGGCCGGGCTGCAAGCCCTCGCGCCGCCAACCGTACGGATCCTCGCCAACGGCCATGAGGGCGAGCATCCGTACCTCAACGACCAGGATCCCGCGATCACTTTCCTCGAGGTGGAGCCGGACGGCGGCGTCCGCGGCTTTCCGATCTACGAGGGCACTGTCGGCAACGTGCGTACGGAGCCTGGCCCGGTGTTGTGGGAGCGTGCGCTCGCTCGCCGCCGCGATCCCTTTGTCCGGCAGGCGTTCGCGACCGTCCGCACCTCGAAGGACTGGGCCGCGGCGGTGCGGGCGATGGACCAGCACTTCGGTACCGACGAAGACCGCGCGCGCTTCGCCGATCGACCCGTCTTTCTCCCATTCACACCCTGCTGACCCACCCGTCACCGATCCAGGTGGCCCTGCCGAAAGGATGCACGATGAGGAATGACCTGCTCGACGAGTTCGATCTCGACCTCAGGATCGAGGACAGCCAGCCGATCGGCGAGAAGTACCCGTGCCTGAGCGAGGCCGCTTCCTGCGTGAGCCGCAGGATCTGCGACACGACCGGCTGATCGGCGGCTACCAGGGCGGTGCGGCATAGCTGCGCCAGCGTTCTTCGATGACGTAGCCGAGGGCGAGGTTGGCGCCGAGGCTGGCCTCGTTGAGGGCCGCTCCGCCGGTACCGAAGACCCGTACGCCGTCCGCGGCCAGCGCGAGAATCGACGCCGCCTTCACGGCCTGCCCGATCCCTCGACCGCGATACCCGTCGAGCACGGAGGTGAACCCGGTCTCGCCCCTCGGCGGGTCGTCTTGAAGGCTGATGTAGGTCGCCCCGACCAGCCGCTCGCCGTCGAAGGCGCCGAACACCCGCCCGGTCGTCCACAGCTCGGCCAGCTCATCGACCGGCTGAACGACTCGGTGGGTGGCAGGTGTGTACGGGTAGTCCTTCTCGTTCGCTGTCTCCAGCTCATGCCAGGCGGCGGCGGACGAGCGGTCCAACTCACGGACGGTCACGCCGGCTGCCCGGAGTACGACCTGCTCGAGGATCGACGGGTCGGGGTCACGCAGCCTTGCCGCCCAGGACTCGCCGACGAGCTGATACCCCGCCGCCTCCAGTTCCGCGCAGCGCGGATCGTCGTCCCGCACAACCTCGACCGTCAACCGATCCCCAATCGTCCGGCCAGCGCCTCGGCATCGAACGGCGCCCGCACCTTCACGTCGTTGTCGAAGTACACATAGACGTCTCGCTGCCAAGCCTGGATCTTGGCGGCCCAGGCGTCGAGCGCTTTGTCGTCGTAGCCGCTCACGTAGAGCTCCTCGGCGCCGTGCAACCGGACATATCCGAAGTCGGCGGTGGTGGAGTCCAGCATCGGCCATTTGCCGGCGCTGTCCGCACAGACCACGGCGATGTCGTGCTCGCTCAGCAGTTCGAGGAACTCTTCGTTCTCGTACGACTGATGCCTGATCTCCAATGCATGACGCAAAGGCTGATCGACCGGGCTGGTCAGCAGGCTCCGGCCTTCCATCCGATCGTCGTGGCCCTTGGCAAGGGTGATTGCGCCCTTCGTTGTCCTAGGCAACAACTCGAAGAACGCTGCCAGCCGGTCGCGGTCGTAGGCGAGCGTCGGTGGCAGTTGCCAGAGCACCGGGCCGAGCTTGTCGGCCAGCGCGAGGACGCCCGAGGCGAAGAAGTTGGCCAGTGGCGCCTCGACGTCGGCCAGCTTCTTCAGGTGCGTCACGAAGCGCGGGCCCTTGACCGAGAAGACGAAGCCGGGCGGCGTTTCGTCGTACCAGCGCTGGTACGACGTCGGGCGTTGCAGTGAGTAGAAGGAGCCGTTGAGCTCGATCGAGTTGAGCCGGCGGGAGGCGTACTCCAGCTCGGCCCTTTGCGGCAGGCCCTCCGGATAGAAGACCTTGCGCCAGGGCGGATAGCGCCAACCGGAGATACCAACCCGGTACGGCGTATCCGCCCAGCGGTCCATGCGTCTAGAGCTTACGGAGCAGGGGCAGGACGTCGGAGGTGAACTGGGTGAGGAAGCGCTCCTGGTCGTGGCCGGGACCATGCATCACCAGGTGGTTGAAGCCGGCGTCGAGGTACGGCTGCAGCTGACGGACCACCTCTTCGGGGTCCGAGGCGACGATCCAGCGCTGGGCGACCTGCTCGATCGGCAACTCATCGGCGAGGCGCTCCATCTCGGTCGCGCTCTCGACGCTGTGCTTCTGCTCCGGGGTGAGCGACAGCGGCGCCCAGAACCGGGTGTTCTCCAGCGCGAGCGCGGGGTCGCGGTCGTACGAGATCTTCACCTCGAGCATCCGGTCCACGTCGTCGAAGGAGCGCTCGCCCTTCTCCGCGCCCTCCTTGACGGCCGGGATGAGCTTCTCGGTGTAGAGGTCCATGCCCTTGCCCGAGGTGGCGATGAAGCCGTCCGCGGTACGACCGGCGTACCGGGCGACGACGGGACCGCCGGCCGCGACGTACACCTTGACCGGGGTCTCCGGGCGGTCGTAGATCGAGGCGTCGACGAGCTGGTAGAACGGTCCGTCGGAGCTGACGCCCTCGTCCTGCGTCCACAGGTTGCGGATCAGCTCGACCGCCTCCCGCAACCGCGCGAACCGCTCCTTGAACTCCGGCCACTCGCGTCCGGACACGGCGATCTCGTTCAGCGCCTCACCGGTACCGACGCCGAGCATGATCCGCCCCGGGTAGAGCAGCCCCATCGTCGCGAACGCCTGCGCGATCACCGCCGGGTTGTAGCGGAAGGTCGGCGTCAGCACCGACGTGCCGATCAGCACCCGGTTCGTCCGCTCCCCGACCGCCGCCATCCAGGCGAGCGCGAACGGGGCGTGCCCACCCTCATGCCGCCACGGCAGGAAATGATCAGAAACCGTCACACTGTCGAGCCCAAGCTCCTCGGCCCGCACCGCGTACTCCACCAGATCCCGCGGCCCGAACTGCTCGGCAGACGCCTTGTACCCGACCCGAATACTCACCATTGCTCCCGTCTCGTCACCCATACCTACCCCCACTCTCCCACCAACCCAGCCCACCCCCGAGATGTTCCACCCCCGACAGTCGACGACTCACCCAGCCCGCGTTTTGCGTTGTGACACAGATGGGGGCATCGTGGGAAACACGCGAAGCACCGGGGCTTCCTTGGATTCGTCGCCCCGGTGCTCCGCTTCAGTTCCGCCCGGATACCTCGAAGAAGTGCCTGCGGATCCGCGACATCACTGATCGGGCGGCCCTTTCTGCCCGCTGGGGAAAGCCGTTGGCACGCCGCCGGGCAGCACGGGAAATCTTCCCGGTTTTTCCCGGCCCGGCCCCCTGTGCCGCACGTTCGGCGACCGCTTCAACTGGTCGTTACGAGCGGAGGGGATGCGATGACAGCCAACGTAGCGGCGCCCAGAGGGATCGTCTGGCAACTCACCTACGCCTGCCCGCTGCGGTGTGTGCACTGCTACACCGAGTCCGGCCGCAGGCCCACCCGTCAGCTGAGCCGGCCCGAGCAGTCGCGCGTCGTCGACGCGATGATCTCCCTGGAGCCGTACGAGATCAGCCTCGGTGGCGGTGAGCCGTTGATCGTGCCGGGCGTCTACGAGCTGGCCGAGCAGATCCGGGCCGCCGATGTCGGGGTCTCGGTCTGGACCAGCGGCTGGACGATCGGCCCGGATCTGATCGACCCGATCCTGGACAGCTTCGACGCGATCCACGTCAGCGTCGACGGCGCCACCGCCGAGATGCACGACGCGATCCGTGGCCGTCGCGGTTCCTTCGACCGCGCGACCCGTGCCCTCGAACTGCTCGGAGCGGGCATCGACGACCGGCGCAGGCGCGGCCAGTGGGTCCCGTACCTGGGGATCGACTGTTGCGTGACCAGGAGCAACTTCGGCCAGCTCCGCCAGTACTGCGGGGAGCTCCTGCACCGCTTCCCCGAGGTCACCGTGGCCAATCTCGATGCCTGTCTGCCGAACGGACTGGCCAGCCGTGCCGGATTCGCCGAGCACGAACTTCTCACCGAACAGTTGTGCGCCGAGCTGACCAGTGACGAACTGGGTGCCGAACTGCGCTCACTGGCGCCGCGTGGCGTGACGCTCGGGCTCGACGCCTACCAGGCCTGGCGCCCGTCGGCGGACAACCTCCAGCCGGAGACCGGCTTCATGGAGGTGGAGGCCGACGGCAGCGTGCGGGTGTACCCGTTCCTCGAGTGGACGGCCGGCAGTCTGCTGACCGAATCCGCCGCGGAGGTCTGGGCGCGGGTGCACGAGTACCGCCGCGATCCCTTCCTCGCCGAGGTGTTCGCCTCGGTGACCGACATGACCGGCTGGGCGGTTGCCGTCCGCCGGCTCGACGAGCACTTCGGTTCGGGTGAGACGCAGCAGCGGATCGCCCGCAGGCCGGAGTTCATTGCGTTGCCGGCAGTTCCTGCTCCGGCGGCGGACCGACACCTCAAGGAGAAGGTATGACCACAGCAGTCCTCGACGACTTCGACCTCGATCTGCGGATCGACGACGCCATCAGGCCGGAGCGTCACCCCGACCCGACCCAGACGTCCTGCGAATGCAGCTTCCGAACGCTCTGTCCGGAGTGCACGACCAAGGGCGACCGCTGCACCGCCTGACCTGAGCAGCCTGCCGGCCACCAACAAGACAAGGAGAAACCATGACGACAGCCATCCTCGACGACTTCGACCTGGATCTGCGGATCGACGAAGCGATGCAGCCGACCCGCCACCCGGATCCGACCCAGACGTCCTGCGACTGCAGCGTCCGGTCCAACTGCTGCGGCTAGGCGACCCAAGAGAAGGCCGCCGGGCGCCAGCCGCCCGCACGGGGTGGAGCCCGGCGGTCCACCACCCACAGCCTCGCCTCACCCGGGACTGACGCGCAAGGAGAGAACAGATGACCACCTCGACGCTCGACGAGTTCGACCCCGACCTCCACCTCGTGGACCCGGCGTGGCGCGGCGGACGGCGGAAGGCCGGGCTCCGATGACACAGCAGGCGGTGCGTGCCGCCGATGGTCACACGTCGGGGCGGAGGTGGCGGCCGGTCGTGTCCGGGGTGCTTGCGGAGAGGGCCGGGCGTCGGGCATTGGAGGTCGCCGGGCTGGTTCGGCAGGTGGTGGCGGGGGATCCGGAGTACGCCGGTGGGCTCGAAGGCACGGCTGGAGCGGCGGTGCTGTTCGGGCAGCTGGACCGGATTCATCCGGACCAGGGCTGGGACGTCGCGGCGCACGAATGCGTCAAGCTGTCGGTGCGCGAGATCGAAGAGACGGCGAACACCGAGCCGGGCTTGTTCAACGGGCTCGGCGGTCTCGCCTTCACCGCCTGGTCGTTGTCCCGCGGCGGCACCCGGTACGCCGGACTGCTGGCCGGCTTGGACGACCGCGTGACCCGTGGTGCTGTCCGCCTGGCCGAGGAGTTCACGGCCAAGCCCTACGACCGGCCGATCGTGGAGTACGACGTCATCTCCGGGCTGTCCGGGATCACCGGCTATCTCCTGCTCCGCAAGGACGAACCGGCCGTTGCCGAGGCCCTGCCGAAGATCCTCGAAGCCCTGGTCGCATTCTGCGGCATCGGACCCGGCGGACCGAACTGGTTCGTCTCACCGGAGACGCTCGGCCCGGCCATGCTGTCCGATATCTTCCCGGCCGGCATGTACAACCTCGGACTCGCGCACGGCATCCCCGGCCCGCTTGCGCTGCTGGCTCTGGCGTACGACGCCGGCCAGCGGGTCGACGGGCAACTGGAGGCGATCGAGCGAGTGGCCCACTGGCTGGTCGACCAACGGTGCGACGACGAGTGGGGACCGGGCTGGTCGATCGGAGCGGAGCGCGAGCCGACTCCACGTCACGCTGCCCACAACGCGTGGTGCTACGGCAGCGCCGGAGTCGCCCGAGCGCTCTGGCTGGCGGGACGGGCCACTGGTGACGACCGGCTGCGCGCCGAGGCGCTCGAGACGATGGACGGCATCTACCGCCGCCCTTCGAACGTCCGGGGCATCGACAACTCGCCAGGGCTGTGCCACGGCGTCGGCGGGTTGCTCCAGCTGACCTCGCTGTTCGCCGCCGAGACCGCGACCGCCGGCGATGTCGCAGTACCGGCTGAGGTCACGGCGGCCGGAGCGTTCGAAGCGGAGGCTGCCGGGCAGGTCGAGCGGTTGCTGGAGCTCTTCGATCCTGAGCTGCGTACCGGGTACTACGCGCTGGAGACCGAGGGTGCCCGGAACGAGAGCGTCGGTCTGCTGGATGGTGCCGCGGGAGCGGCGCTGGCATTGCTCGCGGCGACGACCGCGGTGGATCCGGTGTGGGACCGGCTCCTGTTGATGGCCTGAGGGAGGCGTCGTGAGCAAGGGACTGTACGAACCGCTGGACTGGGTGATGGTGCGCACGCCGTTGCTACCGGTCGAGGACTACCTGACCTTGACGGGTGGATCGATCCCGACCGCGCCGGGGACCGCGCTGCCGTCCGACCCACAGATCCAGCGAGCGCTGGCCGTCGGTGCGGGCGATCTCTTCCAGGCGTTGGAGAAGCCCGCTACCGATGTCAAGTCCGCACGGCGCCTCAACAGCAGCTTGTTGCGCTACCTGATCAGGATGTCCGCGCGGCCGACCCCCTTCGGCACCTTCGCCGGCGTGGCGGTAGCCGAGTGGGGTGACCACACAGACCTCTTCATGGACGCCGAGGCAGCCCGGCCACGCACCAGACCGGACATGGGCTGGCTACTAGGCCTGGTCGCCGACCTGGAGAAGCGTCCCGAGGTACGGGCCGGTCTGCGCTGGTACGCCAACCCAGCGGCCTGCATCCGGGCCGACCGCCTCTTCCTGACCGAGCGAGCCGTCATCGACGATGCCAGCGAGGCAGCACGCGCGATCAACCTCCGTGCGACACCGGCAGTCCGTACTGCGCTCAGCACCGCCCACAAGCCAGTCCCGTACGCCGAACTGCTCTGCGCTCTCACTGCCAGCGGTGCCCCGCCAGAGAAGGTAGAGCCGTTCCTCGCTCAACTGTGGGAGCAGACAGTCCTCCTCACCGAGCTACGGCCGCCCCTGACTGTCCCCGAGCCGGCCCGCTACGTCGCCGACCTCCTGCGCGCTGTCCCCGCGGCAGCAGAGGAAGCAGCAGCCCTGACAGACCTGCTGGACGAGCTGGCCGAGTGGGACCGGCTGGACCCTGAGCAGGCTGTCGCTGGGTACGCCAAGCTGGTCGCGAGGGCCCGGACGATCTACGAGGGGCCGGCCGAGAAGGGACCCTTCCAGACTGATCTGGCACTGGCACCGGTCGGCAAGAAGGTCAACCAGGAGATCGCCGACGAGGCCGCGCGCCTGGCCGAGTTGCTGCTGCGACTGTCACCGCACCCGCGAGGTACGGGTGCGCTGAAGAAGTACCGCAACGACTTCCAGGAGCGGTACGGGCAGGACCGCGAAGTACCGCTGCTGGAGCTGCTCGATCCCGAACTGGGGCTGGGCTCGCCGGACCATGAGGGTGACGACCACCACGACCATGACCACGGTGGGCGCGAGCGTTTGCTGACTGAGCTGGCGCTGGATGCGATCAAGGACGGCCGACTGGTCGTCGAGCTGTCCCAGGAGCTACTGGACAAGCTCAGCTCCGACGACTTCGAGCCCGAGCGGTCCCCGTCGTCGTTGGACGTCGTGGTGCTCGTCGCGGCCACCTCTGCCGAGGCCCTGGACACCGGCGACTTCCAGCTGGTGGTCGGCCCGAACCTAGCCAGCGGTTCGGCAGGCCGGGTGCTCGGCCGGTTCGCCGACCTGATCGGCGAACCGGCCTTGGCGGGCCTCCGTACTGCGGCCGCCGCCGACTCAGAACGCAACCCGGGCAAGCTTTTCGCCGAAATCAGCTACACCTCACGTTATGCGCGCAGCAACAACGTCGCGATCCGGCCGCTGGTCCGGGAGCGCGAGGTTGCCTTCGGCCTGACCCCCAGTGCTCCTGAAGAGCAGCAGCTACGGGTGGACGAGCTTGTCGTCGCGGTGCAACACGACCGGTTCGTCATCCGGCACCAGGGACGTGAGGTGGTGCCGTCCGCCGGCCACATGCTCAACGCGATGGGCGCACCCGATGTCGTGCGCTTCCTGGACGAGGTGAGCCGGGACGGTCGCGCGATGACCGGCAGCTTCGACTGGGGACCGGTTGCGCGGTTCCCGTTCCTGCCGCGGCTCCAGGTCGGGCGGCTGGTGCTCGCTCCGGCGGTCTGGCGGCTGGACCCGGGAGTGCTCGCCACCGAGTCGGCAGAGGTCTTCGCTGCTGCCTTCAAGACCTGGCAGGCCCGGTGGAACGTGTCGCGGCGGGTGTACTTCGGTTCGTCGGACAACCGCCTGCTGCTGGACCTCGACGACCCCAACCACGTGGCTCAGCTGTTCGAGCAGGCTCACAAGGGCAAGGAGACAATCCGGCTCCTCGAGGCGCTCCCAGGGCCGGACCAGGCCTGGGTAGCCGGCAGCAACGGCACATACCTCAGCGAGCTCGTCGTACCGGTCGTATTGCGGGAAGCCGTGCAGGAGCACCACGTAGTACGGCGTTCTCCTGTTGTTGTCGACTCCAAGCGGTCATACTTGCGGCCGCCAGGTAGCGACTGGCTCTACACGAAGCTGTACGTGCTGCCGACGTACGAGGACGACTTGGCGGCCGGGCCCGTCCGTGAGTTCAGTGCGCGAGCATTGGCCGACCGCACGGCCGACTCGTGGTTCTTCATGCGGTACGCCGACCCCGAGCCGCATCTACGGGTCCGTTGGCATGGCGACCCCGCAGTACTGGCCAGCGAGCTCGCACCGAAGTTGCTTGCTTGGGGAGCTGAGTTGGTTGAGGGCGGCTACCTGCAGCGGTTCGCTTTGGACACCTACGACCAAGAGGTCGAGCGGTACGGCGGCCCTGCCGGGATGGAGTTGGCAGAGCGCCTCTTCGAGGCCGACAGCATCGCCGCGGCCGAGCTGCTGGAGCTCCGCGCGAACAGGCAACTCGACAACGACCGGACCCTGCTCGGGGTCTACACCGTCGATCACCTGCTCGCCTCACTCGGCCTGGCGCCGGATGAGCGGGAGCAGAACTGCAGGGAGCGGGTCAGGGATCGCAAGGCCACGTCGGAGGAGTTCCGGGAGAAGCAGCGGGAGCTGCGGACGGTACTAGGCGATCCGAACTGGCTCGATCCGGCTGCGGCCGAGGTGCTGGCGCGGCGAGCCGCGAAGGTGTCAGAGATCGCACGCCAGCTTGACGAGTTGAGCCAGCGAGGAGAGCTGAGCACCACGAAGTACGACCTGGCCAGGAGCTTTGTGCACATGCATTGCAACCGCTACCTGGGTTGCGGTCATCCGCCCGAGCAGCGTGTGCTGGGCCTGCTCGTGAGGACCAGGGAGAGCCTCGCCCGGGCGCCGTGGCGAGAGCCGCGCAGGTGACGACGGCGCGGCCGCTGGTCGGCATCCAGGACCTGGCGACTCCTGACTGGGCGCTGGCCAGCCAGGAAGCCTCCCGCTCCGGCATGTGGAAGGTGTTGTCGTCGCTGCCATCAGCTGCTCGGCTAGTGCTGCGGTTGGCCTGGCGAGCGTCCCCTTGGATGACAGTCGTGGCCGCTGTACTCGCGGTGGCCAGCGGCTGCGCGACTGCCTTTGGTCTCCTTGCCACTGCCGACGTACTGACTGCCCTGCTGGCAGGCGGACCCACACCGGATCGTCTGACCGATGCGCTGCCCGCCGTACTGACTGTGGTGTCGCTGTTCTCGGCCCGTGCGGTGCTGGAGGCCGCCGAAGGCGCAGTACATGCCGTGCTCCGTGCGCGAGTCCATCAGACCGCGCAGCTGGAGCTACATGAGGCGGTGGTCGGAGTCGACCTGATCGCCTTCGAGGACAGCGAGTTCCTGGAAATCCTCCGGCAGGCCCAGGACGACGGCGTCCGCAACATCGAGACCAGCGTCAAGGCGATCGCCGACCTCGCCGGCGCCGCCATTCAGCTGGCTGCAGCAGTCACCGCCACTGGCTTGCTGCACCCGCTGCTGGCGCCGCTCGTGGTTGTGACCGTGCTGCCTGAGGCCTGGGCGGCGACCAGGGCCGCACGGCTCGCACACCAGTCCTTCCTGGACATGGTGGCGGAGCGGCGGAGTCAGGCGATCGCCAGCGAGCTGATCATCGATCGCAAGACAGCTGCGGAGCTACGGGCTTGTACGGCCGGTCCGGCCCTATTGACCGAATACCTTCGGATCACCGCGCTCCTGACGGCAGAGAACCAGCGAGTCGAGATGGCGCGGTCGAAAGTACAACTGCTCGGCCGAGCTGCCCGTGGGGTCGGGACCGGGGCAGGGTTCGCAGTACTCGGATGGATGCTCTATGACGGGGCCCTGCCGCTCGCACTCGCCGGTACTGCGGTAGTGGCGATGCGGATGGCTGCGTCGACTCTGACGCGGTCAGTGCACGTGGTGAACCAGTTGTACGAGAACACGCTCTACATTGAGCTGTTCACCGCCCTGCTGGAGCAGGCGAGGCGGCGGACTCGTCCACCGACCGATGCACAGGCACCTGGCGATCCTGAGGAGTTCGTGCTCGAGCAGGTCGAGTTCAGCTACCCGGGGCAGGCCGAGCCCGCGTTGCGGGACATCAGCCTGACCATCCGGAAGGGCCAGACGATCGCGTTCGTCGGCGAGAACGGGTCCGGCAAGACGACCCTGGTCAAGGTGCTGACCGGGCTCTACCAGCCGACCGCCGGACGGGTGCGCTGGAACGGTACCGATCTTGCGACGGTCGAGGCGGATTCGGCGTACGAGCAGATCGCCGTCGTTCTGCAGGAACCCGCGCGGTGGCCGATGTCGGCTCACGACAACATCCGGATCGGGCGGCTCGAACGGGCCGACCCGGATGGTCTGGCGCTGACCGCGGCGATCAACGCGTCAGGCGCGGACACGGTGATCGATGGGCTGCCGGCTGGTGGCGAGACCGTCTTGTCGCGTCAGTTCAGCAACGGCCGCGATCTGTCCGGTGGCCAATGGCAACGTATCGGCGTGGCCCGCGGGCTCTACCGCGACGCGCCGATCCTGATCGCCGACGAGCCCACCGCCGCGCTGGACGCCCGCGCCGAGCAAGCCGTGTTCGAGTCGCTGCGCAGGCTGAGCGACGGCGGGCGGACGACACTGCTGATCACGCACCGGCTCGCGAACGTCCGGCATGCCGATCTGATCGTGGTGATGGAGAACGGCCGGATCGTCGATCACGGCGACCATGGTGAGCTGATCAGGCGCGATGGGCCGTACGCCGAGCTCTACAACCTGCAGGCGGCGGCGTACCAGCCGGTCTGACTACCAGCCGGCCTGGCGGGCGAGGATGACCGCGTCCGCGCGTGAGGCGACCTGGAGTTTTCCGAAGATGACCGAGAGGTGGTTGCTGATCGTTTTCGGGGCGAGGGTCAGGCGGCGGGCGATGGCGGAGTTGGGGAGGCCTTCGACGAGCAGGCTGAGGACTTCGCGTTCGCGGGCGGTCAGGTCGGGGAGGTCGGTTCGTACGGTCGGGACCGGCAGCAGGAGTTCTGCGAGGCGGGCGGCGAAGGGTGGGCCTAGTACTACGTCGCCGGCCGCGACTCCGCAGATCGCGCGGGTGATCTGTTCGGGGGATGCGTTCTTGCGGATGTAGCCGCCGGCGCCGGCCTGGAGGGCGGAGACGATCGCGGCGTCCTCGTCGGCCATGGTGAACACCAGGACGCGCGCTCCGCAGCGGCGGATCTCGGTGATCGCGGCGACGCCGCCCAGGTCCAGGTCGATGACCACGACGTCGGGGCGATGGACCGTCACCGCCCGGACTGTGTCGCGGGCGTTGTCGGCATCGGCTAGTACGCGGTAGCGGGTTTGGGTGCTGAGCATCGCGCGCAGGCCGCCGCGGATGACCGGGTGTCCGTCCGCGACGACGACCGACACCGGCGGCTCTGCCGGGTCTGCGTCCATCGAGAGTTCCACCACTGTTCCAGTGAACCGTTCAGGGTGGTGATTGCTGCCTTCCCGGCGGACACCGTTGAGGGACGGGGGTGCTGCCCCATCGGGTACGACGTAATCCGGTTGCCCGGTGCGGAGGTGGCTGACAGGGTCGGCGGTATGCCTACCTTCGTTGCGCCTGACGGGACCAAGCTGGCCTACCACGTGGCCGGCGACGGGGCGCCGGTTGTTTGCTTGCCGGGCGGGCCTATGCAGGCTTCGGAGTATCTCGGGGAGCTTGGTGGGCTTGGGGAGTACCGGACGTTGGTGATGCTGGATTTGCGGGGGTCGGGGGCTTCCGAAGTACCGGCTGACGCGGATTCGTACCGGTGTGATCGGCAGGTTGAGGACGTCGAGGCGTTGCGCGAGCAGCTGGGGCTGGAGCAACTGGATTTGCTGGGGCACTCGGCTGGGGCCAACTTGGCGGTTCTGTATGCGACTCGCTACCCGTCGCGCATCCGCAAGCTCCTGCTGATCACGCCCAGCGTGTACGCGGCCGGCCTCACGATCAGCGCCGAGACGCGGCTGGCGCAGGCTCGGTTGCGGAAGGGTGAGGCGTGGTTCGCTTCGGCGTACCGGGCGTTGGAGGCGGTCAGCGCAGGAGATCACGCGGCGGAGAACTGGGCGGCGCTGGCGCCGTTTTCCTACGGGCGTTGGGATGCGGCTGCTCAAGCGCATCAGGCCGCGGAGGATGCTCAGCGCAACGATTCGGCGGCGCGGATCTACGGGGCCGAGGGGGCGTACACACCGCACTCCACCCGCGCCGCGCTCGCGACCTTCCCAGCGCCTGTACTTCTGACAGCCGGCCAATTTGACCTGGGAGCGCCGCCCGCGACCGTCGCCGAGTTCGCTGATTTGTTTGCCGACGGCACCTTCATCGAACACCCGGCCGCCGGCCACTTCCCCTGGCTGGACGACCCCGCCGCCTTCACCTCCGTCTTGAGGAACTTCCTGTGACCTGGCCCGTACTGACCGGCCCGAGGGTGACCCTAAAGGTGCTCACCATGGCTGACATCGACGCGTGGATGGCCGGCGACGACGAGGAACAACAACGCTGGTTCGAGGCCCCCGGCCCCGCCCCACGCGAGAACGTCGTCCGTCACGTCGAGCAGTCCCGCAACTCCTGGGCGACCTCAGGATCCAAGCGCCATTGGGCAATCTGGCTGGAGGACATCCTTGCCGGAGGCATCGACATCGCGAACCGCGGCAGCGGCGACGCCTACCTGTCCTACGTAATCTTCCCACCCAGTCGCCGCCAGGCCGTCGCCACCGAGTCGATCCCCCTGGTCACCACCTGGGCCTTCACCACCTGGCCGATCACCCGAGCCGTCGCCATCATCGACGAACTCAACACCGCCTCCCGCGCGACCGCCGAATGCACCGGCTTCCACTTCGAAGCCGCAGCCGACCCCACAGAGCACACCGAATCCGGCCACATGCTCCGGTACGTCCTACCCCGCCCCTAGATCGGTCGCTCGACCTTGCCCCCGGTGTACCAGGCGAGGTCGGTGATGATGCGGTTCACTGTGTCGTCCAGGGAGCTGGACGAGCCAATGGTTTTCTCGTCCGGTACGCCGAGGAAGTCGTCCGGCTGGTACCACTCGCGCATCTGCTCGACCGTCACCTCAGCCGCCAACGGTTTGGTCAGATGCCGCCGAGCCGTCTCGTCGAACGGGATCTCGAAGTAGTACACGCCGGTCACCCCCACGTGATCCGCGACGAGTTGGCGCAGCATCTTGCCGTAGTGCGGCTCGTACAGACCGCCTTCCAGTACTACGTGATATCCACTGTCCAGCGCATACCGCGCAGCCAGGTCGATCAACCCGACATTCGGAGCGCCGTCCCAGGGGTGCTCGCGCAGCAGCGTCCGCCGCAGGTAGTCCTGCTCGACCCAGGCGACGCCGGTGCCGATCCGCCGCCGCAACTCCTTCGCCGTAGTGCTCTTGCCCGACGCTGAGTTTCCCCGGAGCACCACCAGCCGCGTCGTCGCATCCCCAGTCATCCGGCGACCCTAGACGACGCCTCCGACGAAATGCGGCGACTACGAGGCGATGCGCTCGCGGGTGGGGGCTGGGCCGGCGTGGGGCTCGGGTGGGTTGATTTCGGCCCAGACGGCGTCGAGGGAGAGGCCGAGGACGTCGGCGATGGCGGCTATGGTCGGGAAGGCGGGGGTGGCGACCCGGCCGGTCTCGATCTTGCGGAGGGTTTCGGGGGAGACGCGAGCGTCGAGTGCCGTCTCGAGCATCGAGCGCTCGCCCCGGGCGCGACGCAGCAGAGCGCCGAGGCGTTGTCCGCGTTCGACCTCTCCGGGGGTGAGCGGCAGTCTGACCATGATCCAATGATAGTACCGGGATACTATTACCGGGATAGTTATTGGTTGCGTGATGAAGGGCCCCACATGATCGAGATCCTGACCCCCAGCGAACTGACCCGAGCCAAGGACACCGGCGCCCTGGTCGCCGACATCCTGCAGACGGCGAAGAGCAAGACCACGGTCGGGACCAACCTGCTGGAGATCGACCAGTGGGCGCACACCATGATCGACGAGGCCGGCGCCCAGTCCTGCTACGTCGACTACGAGCCGTCCTTCGGGCGCGGCCCGTTCGGACACTACATCTGTACTTCCGTCAACGACGCCGTGCTGCACGGACTGCCGTTCGACTATTCCCTAGCCGACGGCGACCTGGTCACCCTCGACCTCGCCGTCCTGCTCGGTGGAGTCGCCGCGGACTCGGCGATCAGCTTCATCGTCGGCGACTCGAAGCCGGCCGAGAGCGTCGCGCTGATCGACGCGACCGAGCGAGCACTGGCCGCTGGGATCGCTGCGGCCAAACCTGGCGCACGTATCGGCGACCTGTCCCACGCCATCGGTACGGTCCTCAGCGCGGCCGGATACCCGATCAACACCGAGTTCGGCGGCCACGGCATCGGCTCGACGATGCACCAGGATCCGCACATCTCGAACACCGGCCGCGCAGGTCGCGGCTACAAGCTCCGCCCCGGCCTGCTCCTCGCCCTCGAGCCCTGGGTGATGGTCGACACCGACGAACTCGTCACCGACGACGACGGCTGGACCCTCCGCAGCGCCACCGGCTCCCGCACGGCCCACAGCGAACACACCATCGCCATCACCCCCGACGGAGCCGAAATCATCACGCTCCCGAGGTAACGAGGGCAGCTATCGGAGTGGCGGGCCGGGTCGTACGGTCGGTACGTCCGCGGCGACCTCGTCGGTCTTCAGCAAGTCGGTGATCGCGCCGTGGCCGGCCAGCTCGATCTCTGGCGCGATCTCCGCGAGCGGTACCAGCACGAACGCGCGCAGGTGGGCACGAGGATGCGGGAGGGTCAGTACCGGATCATCCTGGACGACCTGCTCATCGCCGTCCCACACCGCGATCACGTCGACGTCCAAGGTCCGTGGCCCGAACCTCCGCTCAGGATCCCGCACCCGCCCGCCGGCCTGCTCGAGCCCGTGCGCCAACTCGAGCCAGCCACCCGCCGTCACATCACCCTCGACCAGCACCACCGCGTTCAGGTACTCAGGCTGATCCGGATCCCCCCACGGCGGTGTCCAGTAACTCCCGGACACCTCCACCAGATACTCGTCGAGCCCATCCAACGCCTTGCGCAGGTTGGCTTCCTGGTCGCCCAGATTGGAGCCCAAGGCAAGCACCGCACGCGTCATCCCATCGCCTCCACCACTCGCGGTCGTCCGGCAAGTGTCTCAGCACGGGGATGTCAGTCCTCGGTGACCTTGATGATCGTCCGGCCGCGGGCGGCGAAGGCGTCGGGAGCTTCGTCGAGCGGGCGGACGCTGTTGACCAGCGGGGTCACGCGGCCGTCGCGGAGCCGGGTCGCCAGTTGGATCAGCTGGTCGCGGTTCGGCTCGACTACGAAGTACAGGGCACGGCCGCCGGCGGGCTGGACGGTCGGCGGTTCGGCGATCGTGACGAGAGTGCCACCGGGTCGTACCAGCGCCGTGGAGCGGGTGAGGACCTCGCCGCCGATCACGTCCAGTACGACGTCGACCTGGCCGGCCTTCTCCAGCTCCTCGACGGTGACGAACTTGTGGACGCCCAACTGCTTGGCGCGGTCCTCGTCGGCGGCACGGCCGATACCGATGATCTCGGCGCCGATCTCCCAGGCCAGCTGTACGGCGAGGGAGCCGACGGCACCGCCGACGCCGTTGATGAGGACGGTCTGGCCTGCCTTCAACTGAGCGTGGTCGTACAGCGCCTGCCAGGCCGTCAGGCCGGAGATCACCAGTGCGGCCGCATCGACGTGCTCGACACCCGCCGGCAGCGGCGCCAGGTTGCGGGCTTCGACTGCGGTGTACTCCGCGAGCGAACCGTTGCGGGTCCAATCGGCCAACCCGAAGACCCGCTGCCCCACGGTGAGGCCGGTGGTGCCGACGGGGACCTCGGCGACGACGCCTGAGAGTTCGTGACCGGGAACACTCGGGGTGCGGTCGCGGCCGGCGCGGTCGGTCCACGTGCCCGGCCAGTCGAGCTCGCCCCGGGTGAAGCCGGCGGCGTGGACTTGCACGATGACGTCGTTCTCGGAGGTGTGCGGGTAGGGCAGCTCGGTCAGGGACAGCCCGGCGACACCGGCCTCGCGATCCCGGACAGTGATGGCACGCATGATGGTCCTCGCGGTAGTGGTTTTCTGCTGGTACTTCCGACGGTACTCACGTGTGGCCCGCCATCAGTGGTCCACCTGCCGACTGTTGCGCTGGGCCAATTCTCGCGGCGAATGGCCCAGCCGGCCGGCCTCCGAATGGACCAGTCGGGCAGGCCTTCCCGGTCGTACCGTCGAAGCATGATCGTTTTGGATGACCTCGTGATCCCCTCCACGACCGCCTCGGCGGCGGCCCTCGAGCTGGCCTCGGCGTACCAGTCGCCGTCTTTGCAGAGCCACTCACACCGCGTCTTCATCTGGGCGGCGGCCTACGCGAGGGAACATGACATCGCGTATGACGCGGAGCTGCTGTTCGTGGCCGCGATGCTCCACGACATCGGCCTGGTCACCGAGTTCGACAACCACACCCTCTCCTTCGAAGAGGCCGCCGGCCACATAGCCCGAGTCTTCGCCACCGGCGCCGGCTGGCCCGCTGCCCGCCGCGACCGCCTGGCCGAAGTCATCGTCCGCCACATGTGGCCCGAGGTAGACGTAACCACCGACCCCGAAGGCCACCTGATCTCCCGAGCCGCGGCGTTGGACATAGCCGGCAAAAACCCCGACGACTTCACCCCCGCCTTCCGAGCCGAAGTCCTGGCTAAACACCCCCGCCTGAACCTCGTCGAAGAATTCCTGACCTGCTTCAAATCCCAAGCCACCAGAAAACCCACCAGCTCAGCCGCCCGAGCCATCAACTCCAACCTCGATTCCAGAATGCTCACCAACCCCCTCGACGCCAACTGATCCCACGCGCCCCGCTACGCCTCGCTCCTACGTCGCGAGCTACGCCAAGCGCTCCCACCGGCCCTGAAGCGCGTGCTGCGCCCGCTTACACAAGAGCACCAGCAAAGCGCCCGTCTGGCGTTTACTGAGCAGCGGCCGGCTGCGGCGGCGGCGGCGAGTAAGGGACGCCTAGGAGCTGGGATAGTTCGCGATGAGGGCTGCTATCCAGGTGTCGTGGTGTTTTTGATGTAGGCGGCGGCCGGACCCCAATAGTCTGCGTGGCCTTCTGCGTAGAGGCGCGCCCAGGGTTGCTCGCCCGTACGGTGGCCGCGGACCAGCAGTTCGTGCGCTCCCGAAGTACGGGCGGCGATCTGCGCGGGGAACGCCAGCCGCTGCTCCCGATCGAGTCCGTAGCCGTCCGCCAGGGCACGCAAACGCGGGCCGTCGACCTCGACGTCGCCTCCTGCCGCGAACGGTACGAACGCCGTCGCGGCGTACCCGAGATCCCACAGCCGCGTCGACGGCCCGGCGTTGTCCCAGTCGATGAACACCCAGCGCTGGCCGTCGCGGATCAGATTCCACGGAGCGAGGTCGTTGTGACCGATCAGGTCACCCCCTGAAGGCTCCGGTACCAGCGTCTGCCAAGCGATATCCGGCGGCGCCTGAAAGCTCTCCATCGCATCATGCAGCTCGCGAATCAGCCTGCCCACGCGACGCAACTCGTCCAGCGAGAACGAGCAAGCGACGGCTTCCGCACAGTCGCCCCAACCCGGACGACCTCCGCGGCCACGTTGCCTCCGGTCAACACCTCTTCCATGTCTTCAGACATCTCGCCCACCCACCGCACGCTACGTGACGCAGAACCGCCCCCGGTCGCGCCGACTGATGCGCGACCGGGGCGGCTGAAAGCAGGTGGTGCTAGATCAGGGTGCGGTCCAGCTGACGGCGTCCAGGTAGACGGCGCCGGTCCAGCCTGGGTTGTCCACCTCCACGCCGATGCCCTCGATGCTGGTGACGGCCGGAATCGTCAGCGTGAACGTGTTCCAGGCGCCCGGTGTGAGGACGATGTGCTGGCCGAACCGCTCGATGAACGAGCCGTTGTTGCCGTCCGTCACGTAGCCCTTGGCCTCGATCGGGTGGTTGGCGCTGGCGGGCAGGTACATCTTGAAGGTCACCACCGAGCCGACCCCGATCCCGGTCAGGTCGGAACCCGAACGGTAGCCCGCGTACTGCTCCCCGGTCTGCGGCAGCTTCAGCGAGCGGGTGCCGGCGAACTTGTACGTGGTCGACGACGAGATCGACGTCCCGTCCCAGTCGACGGCCCACCCCTGGACGCCACCGCTCTCCCAGCCGAAGCCGCTGTACGCCGCCCAGGCCTGCCCACTACCGGCAGCTACCAGACCCAGCGACAACCCAGCCGCCGCGACAGCTCCGACAATCCGACGTGATCGAAAAAAGCGCATGCCAAATTCCCCCCTCGTTGGATACAACCCCCGTGAGCTTCAGATCGCTCACCGTGCTCGATTTTGCTTGCTCAGCACCGCCCTGGCAAGACCCCACCAAGGGATGAAACGCTTGAATCACAAGCCTTTCGAAGGCAACCACGCCCTCCAACCACCAGGAACCGAGGCCGCGCCACGCGACCACCCCCAACCCTGAAGCCACCCCAACCAACGCCAGTCGACCATCACCAATACTTGCCCTTATGGGCGACAACCGGCCGAGCGAAAGCACCGAATCCGTGCTCGTCAGGGCAACGGCGTACGGCGCCTGGAAAGGCGCCGTTCTGCCGGCGTCGGCCGGACTCGTATTCCTCGGACTAAGCATCGGTCTCAACGAACTCAACCTGATCCTCATCGCTCTGGCATTCGTCCTGGCCGGTGCCCTACGCGCAATGTGGTGGGCCCGAACCTGCTCCACCGGTCAACTGCTCGACCGCGACAACGCACTCGTCTGGACGTACCGCGGCGAGGTCAGAGACACGATCCCGTGGTCAGACCTTCGCCACATCGTGTTCGAACGCGGCTCACGCCAGATCATGTGGTCGCTGGGCACCAAGACCGGCGGCCCGTTCCCCCACATCCTGGTGGACTCCCGAACCGACCCCTCACCATCAGGCTTCCGCTATTTCGCCGACCTGATGCTCCTCAACCCCACCGACCTGAAAACCGCAGACCGAAACCTGGCCGAAGCCTGTCGCCACCGCGGAATCACCTTCCACGGCGTCGACTCGAACTGGTAGCGGCTTGTCGCCTCAGGTCCGGTTGGCGCCGATGGCTTCCGCGAGCCGGGCGTCGGCGCCGGTGGAAACCTCCAACTTGCGGAACCGCTGATCGAATTCACCCAGCGCCGCCTCGAGGGAGTCGCGGCCGATCTTCTCCGCCCGATCATCAGAATCCAGCGCGTACGGTACTCCGAACAGCGCAACGGCCTCACCCAGAAGCTCAGCCCAGCCGGCCCCGAGCAGCCGCGGCAGCCCGGCCACCGCCGTCAACGCGGTGTCCCCACCCCAGTACCGGAAATACGAGTCGAATCCGCCCGAGTTCACTTCCTGCCGGAAATCGCAGATCGCCAGCACCTGCCGATCCCGCTCATTCAGCGAGGACCTGTCCTCTTCCGCATACTGCTCATAAAATTCCCAGACATCAGTAGCCATAAGCCGAACCTACTAGCAACGTTGCTAGGTTCCCGACCATGACCGTCAAAACCAACGACGACCTCCCGGCCAACGAATGGCCGATCTGAGACATGGTGCTTCCGAACCACGGACGGACGACCGACTGGGCCGGACGTCGGTAGTCAGCTGCTCTGGAGTTCGCCGACAAGCTTCTCGACGCGACCGCGAATCTCGTCACGCACCTGGCGTACGACCTCAATCGGCCGGCCGGCCGGATCGGTGAGTTCCCAGTCCTCGTAACGCTTACCAGGAAAGATCGGGCACGCATCGCCACAGCCCATGGTGATGACGACATCGCTCCCGCGAACCGCTTCGGTCTCGAGGAGCTGCGGCACCGCGCCAGTGATGTCGACACCAACCTCCCGCATCGCCTCGACAGCAACAGGATTGATCTGATCGCGCGGCTCCGACCCCGCCGACCGCACCTCAACACTGTCTCCCGCCAAATGACGAAGCCACCCAGCAGCCATCTGGGACCGGCCGGCGTTGTGGACGCAAACGAACAGGACAACTGGCTTGCTCACGTGGTTGCTCCAGTAGTTGTGGTGTCGGTGTGTGGGGTGACGATTTCGTCGGCGGCCCGGCCGGCATCCGGGTACAGGATCGCCAGCAAGCCGACTCCAACGACCGCACCGAAGAGTTGCGCGACGACGAACCCCACCAGGGATCCGGGCGCGATTCCCGCGAAGGTGTCGCTGAAGGCACGGCCGATACTCACCGCGGGATTGGCGAACGACGTCGACGACGTGAACCAGTACGCCGCGCCGATGTAGGCCCCCACGGCTGCCGGCGCGACCGCTGCGCGACCGGACCACCCGAGCGCGAAGATCAGCACTATGAGTCCGGCCGTGGCGACGATCTCACCGAGCCAGAGATGCCCGGTACTGCGATCGGTGGTCGACCAGGACACAGCGGCCTTGGCGTACATGAGGTTCGCCAGCACGGCTCCGGCGATGGCACCGACGATCTGGGCAGGAACATAGGCAGTCAGCTCTCGCGACGTCAGTCCCGCGCCGGTACGCCGCCCAAGCCACCAGTCGACAGCCGACACGACCGGGTTGAAGTGCGCCCCGGACACCGGCCCCAACATCAGGATCAGCACTCCGAGTCCGAGCGCCGTAGCAAACGAGTTCTCCAACAACTGCAACCCGACATCCCCCGGCGACAACGAAGACGCCGCAATGCCCGACCCGACGACAACAGTCACCAATAGCCCGGTACCAACTGCTTCCGCGACCACTCGTCGCCACAACACCGCCGCGTTGCTCACCTGCGCCCCACCGACTCATCGTGCGAAAGAACAGGCGCCAACCGGTCGATCCGGCCGGCGATCTCGGCGTACGCGGCCTCGAACGCCGCGTCGGTGTCGACCGCCGCGGGATCCGGCACGGCCCAGTGCAGTCGCGGCCGCGACTCGGCCGGGAGGTGCTCGTACGCGATGTCGCACACCGCAACGACGAGGTCGTCTCGCTCGACCACGTCACGCACGTGGGCCGTCCGCCACCCAGCCGGATCAAGGCCGTGCTTGCGGGCGACCCGGACGGCGCGGGGATTCGGCTTGGCAGCAGGTTGAGTACCAGCCGACAGAGCCGGGATGTGGCTGCGGCGCGACCAGATCGACGCGGCCAACTGCGAGCGAGCGGAGTTGTGCGTACAGACGAAGACCACCCGCGGCGGCGTCGCCAGCGAGGGGGTGACCACGGACTCCA
Source organism: Kribbella koreensis (assembly GCF_039525325.1). Classification (NCBI taxonomy): domain Bacteria; kingdom Bacillati; phylum Actinomycetota; class Actinomycetes; order Propionibacteriales; family Kribbellaceae; genus Kribbella; species Kribbella koreensis. Next base: position 203,661 of record NZ_BAAAHK010000004.1, on the reverse strand, counting down.
GCGCCTCGGTCACCAGCCGCACGTACGTACGCCGGCGGTCACCCTCAGACCGGGAACGCGCAACCAGGCCGGCCTCCTCGAGCACCTTCAAGTGATGGGCGATGAGGTTCGTCGGCAGATCCAGTACCGCGCCCAGCTCACCGGGAGCGGCGTCACCGGCGACCAAGGTGTCGACGATCGCCAGCCGCGCCGGGTCCCCGAGAGCGGCGTGAATCCGCGCTCGCTCAGTCAAGGTCGATCGCTCAGTATCCATTGACTCAATGATCACTGAGGTATTTCAGAGAGTCAAACCGCCGGCAGCTAGGCCGACGCGCTGGCCGGCGTGGCAAGCAGGGCGGAGATCCATTGCAACCGCTCACGCACCGGCCAGTAGTAGACCCAGGTGCCGCGCCGCTCGCAGTCCACCAGACCAGCCTCACGTAGTACCCGCAGATGATGCGAGATGGTCGGCCCACTCACATCGAACGGCGGGGTCAGATCGCACACACAGCTCTCGCCGTCGGCGGACGCGATCATCGACATCAGCCGGAGCCGAATCGGATCGGCCAGCGCCTTGAACACCGCCGCCCCCTCAGCTGCACCCTCAGCATCCAGAGCCGCCTCAGAGATCGGCGCACAGCAACCCCCGGCGACCTGAACGGCGATCTTCTGTTTAGACATACATCTATCTTGACTCCTATCGAATCAAGAGGCAAGGTGGACATCACTGATTAGACGAACATCGAGACAGGAGATCGACCGTGAGCGAGCAGAACCCCGCCACCGTTGCCGCACCGGCGGGACCGGTCGTGGTCATCGGCGCGGGCCCAGTCGGCCTGGCCGCCGCCGCCCACCTAGCCGAGCGCGGCCTGGACTTCCTCGTACTGGAGTCCGGCCCCACCGTCGCCGCCGCGATCGAGGAGTGGCGGCACGTGAAGCTGTTCAGCCCCTGGCGCTACGACATCGACAGCGCCGCGCGCCGCCTGCTCGAGCAGTCCGGCTGGATCGAGCCCGATCTCGCCAAGCTCCCGACCGGCGGCGACCTGATCGACTCCTACCTCGCCCCACTCGTCAAGACTCCCGAGCTGACCGACCGCATCCGCTACAACGCAGCTGTCACAGCGGTGACCCGAGTCGGCTACGACCGCCTCCGTACTGCGGGCCGCGAGCAAGCACCGTTCCTGATCCGCCTCGCCGACGGTACCGAGCTCCTCGCCTCAGCCGTCATCGACGCCACCGGCACCTGGCGCCGCCCGAACGTCCTCGGCGGCTCCGGCATCCCGGCCCGCGGCGAATCCGACATCACCGACAGCATTGCCCACGCGCTCCCCGACGTACTGGGCCGAGACCGAGACCGCTTCGCAGGACGTCGTACTGCGGTAGTCGGCGCCGGCCACTCCGCCTCCACAACCCTCCTGGACCTTGGCGAACTCGCCGAACAGGTACCCGGCACCGAGATCGTCTGGGTAGTACGCAACTCCAACCAAGCCCGTACCTACGGAGGCGGCGAGTCCGACGAACTCCCCGCCCGCGGCGCCCTGGGCACCCGACTGAAGAGGCTCGTCCAGTCCGGCAAAGTCGAGCTGACCAGCAACTTCCGCATCGAAGCCGCCACCCGTACCGCAGACGGCAGGGTCGAGCTGACCGCCGGCGAACGAAGCGTCATCGCCGACACCGTGGTCAACGCCACCGGCTTCCGCCCCGACCACGACATGGTCAGCGAGCTACGCCTGGACCTGGACTCCATCATGGGATCCACCCGGGCCCTCGCCCCGCTGATCGACCCGAACCAGCACTCCTGCGGGACCGTACCGCCGCACGGCGCCGACGAACTAGCCCACCCCGAACCCCGCTACTACGCGATCGGCGCGAAGTCCTACGGCCGAGCCCCAACCTTCCTCCTCGCCACCGGCTACGAACAGGCCCGCTCGGTCGTAGCCGCCCTAGCCGGCGACTGGGAAGCCGCACGGGACGTCCAACTCGACCTCCCCGAAACCGGCGTCTGCTCCTCCAACCTCGCGTACGGCGACTCCAACGACGAGGCAGCCGGCGGATGCTGCGGCCCCGCCCCACAAGCCGTCGAGATCTCCGCACCAGCCGGACGCGGCCTGGCCACCGGCATCAGCGGCGGCCTGCTGACCGTCATCGACAACGCCCCAACGAACCAGTCGAGCTGCTGCAACTGATGAACCACCCCGCTGCGGCGATCGCCTCGGGCACTGGCGATCGCCGCAACGGACAGCGTCGCGACGTCGTCGCAGTGCTCGCCATCACCACCACCATCGGCTACGGCGTCCTGTACTACGCCTTCAGCGCACTCCTCGCCCCGATGACCCACGATCTCCGGATCTCCACCACCACAGCCACCGGAGCACTCACCACCGCAGTACTCGTCAGCGCCGCCATGGCCATCCCAGTCGGCCGCTGGCTCGACGCCCGCGGTGGCCATGGAGTCATGACCGCTGGCTCGCTCGTGGCGACCGTTGCCGTCCTCGCCTGGTCGCAAGTCCAGACACCAGCCCAGCTCTACGCCGTCTTCGTGGCGATCGGCGCCGCCTCGGCGATGGTCCTCTATCAGCCGGCCTTCGCCATCCTCGTCGCCGTCACCGCACCTGCGAAGCGAGGCAATGCCCTGCTCGGCATCACCCTCGTGGCAGGCTTCGCCAGCTCGATCTTCATCCCACTCACCGGCCAGCTCATCCACGCCTACGGATGGCGCAACGCCTTGGTCGTCCTGGCCGCCGTCGTCGCCCTGATCACCGTGCCTTTGCACGCGGTGGGACTCCGCCATACCCGTCCAGCAACGTCGACAGGCACTCACCACGTACCCAGGTCACCTACCCGAGTACTACGCGACGCCGGATTCTGGCTGATCGCCTGCGCCTTCATCCTGCACAGCGCGGCCCTCGCCGTCATGGCCGTCCACCTCGTCACGTACCTGACCCAACTCGGCCACTCACCAACCGTCGCCGCCACCTTGACCGGCCTGCTGGGCCTGCTGTCGGTCACCGGCCGCATCATCACCACCGTGGCCAAACGCTTGCTACCCATCACACTCGTCGCCGCCGGCATCATCACCCTGCAAGGCGTCGCCATCGCCCTACTTCCCTTTATCGGAAGCACAGTCACCGGCGCGGCTATCAGCCTGATTCTCTTCGGCCTCGGCTTCGGCGTCGCCTCGATCGCAACCCCCGCCATCCTGCTCGACCGCTATGGCGACGAGGGCTACGCCACCATCGCCGGCATTCTCGGCACCCCCACCACCATCAGCCGCGCCACAGCCCCACTCGCCGCAGCCGCCCTGACCGCCATCACCGGCTACCGGCCTCTCATCCTCGGCGCCGCCGCAGCCTGCATCACCGCCGGACTGTTCCTCGCCCTGACTAGGCGTCGGGATCACGCAGCCCAACCGCATCATGCCGCCAGAACGCATCCGGATAAACAAGCGTCCCCGTCATCCAGGGCTCGTACGCCGGAAGCCTGACGATCTGGAAGGCACCCTCAGGGATACGCAACGACGGCCGCCGGAACCCCAGCCCGCCCCCGGCCTGGAACCCGAGCTGCGAGTAGTACCCCGGATCCCCCTCCAACCACACCAGCGGAACCCCTCGTCTCCCAAGGATCTCGAGCCCGTGCCGAATCAGCGCCGCCCCGATACCGCGCCGCTGAACCTCAGGCCTCACACCCACCGGGCTCAGCACCTGCACCTCGACCAACCGCCGAGCCGCATCCAGCAAACTGCCGCTGAACATCACATGCCCCACCACCCGGCCGTCCTGCTCAGCGACCAACGAAAGACCACTGGTCTCCCTCAAGGCGCCAGCCAGCTCAGCAACAACACCGCCATGATCGCCGAACGCCTGCAGGTGAACCTCCCGCACAGCCTGGTCATCACCCGGAAGTTCCTCTCGAAGCTCCATCCCCACAGTCTGCAGGAACCTGCAGCTCACCGTGTTCAAACGGCTGCCTGACTCTCGTACCCCCCCAGAATGGGCACGCGAGACGACCACCTCGACCGGCCGAAAGGGGCTGACCGTTTGTGCGGGCGGTACTGCTGAGCGGCGCGCTTGCGGTGATCTGCTCGCTATTGGGGACCCGCATCGCGATCGGGTGGTTCGTCCGGCACGGCTTCGGCCAGCCGATCAGGCACGACGGGCCGACCACCCATCACGTCAAGCGCGGTACGCCGACCATGGGCGGTCTGGTGATCCTGCTGAGCGCCGCCGCGGCGTACCTGGCGGCAACGATCCTGACCGGCGGGCGGCCCAGTACCAGTGCCTGGCTCCTGATGTTGCTGTTCCTCGGCTGCGGCGTGATCGGCTTCCTCGACGACTTCATCAAGGTCTACACCCAGAACAACCAGGGTCTGAGCGGCCGGGCCAAGATGGCAGGCCAGACGCTGATCGCGCTCGTCTTCGGAGTACTGGCGACGCAGTTCTTCGCCGACGAGCGCGGTGTCAGGCCGGCTTCGCAGTACCTCTCCACCACCCACGACTGGGGGATCAAGCTGCCCCTGGTCGTGGTCCTGCTGGTGATCTGGTTCATCGTGGCCGCAACCTCCAACGGCGCCAACCTCACCGACGGTGCCGACGGCCTGCTGGCCGGCTCCTCGGCGCTGATCTTCGGCGCGTACACGATCGTGAACATCTGGCAGAACAACCAGCTGTGTGGCTCCTCGCGGCCCGAAGTCGTGGAGTCCCAGTGCTACCAGGTGCGCGACCCTCTCGACCTCGCAGTCTTCGCGACCGCCATCGCCGCGGCATGTGTCGGCTTCCTCTGGTGGAATGCCAAGCCCGCCCGGATCATGATGGGCGACGTCGGCTCGCTCGCCATCGGCGGCGCCCTGGCCGGGCTGGCGATCATGTCCCGTACCGAGCTTCTGCTGATCGTCATCGCCGGACTGTTCGTCCTCGAGACGCTGTCCGTCCTGCTCCAGATGATCACCTTCAAACTGACCAGGCGACTCACCGGAACCGGCCGCCGGATCTTCCGGATCACCCCCATCCACCACCACTTCGAACACCTGGGCTGGGACGAGGTCACCGTGGTGATCCGGTTCTGGATCATCGCCGGAATCTCGGTGGCACTGGGCCTCGGAATCTTCTACGCCTCCTGGCTCGCCTGACCCCGCAGACGCCGACCCGATCTGCACAGAATCTTCGCAACTCGTCCGCACATCCTGCCCACCGGAGCTCCTAGGGTCGCGGCATGATCCGGCTCCGTGGGGTGACCAAGCGGTACGGCGAGGTGCTGGCCGTCGACGATCTGAGCTTCGACGTCGAGCCGGGCAAGGTGACCGGATTCCTCGGCCCGAACGGCGCGGGCAAGTCGACGACGATGCGGATCATCCTCGGGCTCGATCGGCCCAGCTCCGGGGAGGTGCTGGTGAACGGGCGACCGTTCGCGGCGTACGCCGAACCGCTGCGCGAGGTCGGGGCGCTGCTGGATCCCGGCTCGGTGCACTCCGGCCGTACCGGGCGCAGCCATCTCCGGGTGGCGGCCCGGACGAACGGCCTCCCGCTGCGCCGGGTCGAAGAGGTGATCGAGCAGGTCGGACTCGATGGCGCGGCCCGGCGCCGTATCAAGGGCTACTCGCTCGGCATGCGCCAGCGGCTCGGGATCGCGGCGGCACTGCTGGGCGATCCGCGGGTACTGCTGTTCGACGAGCCGATCAACGGACTGGACCTCGATGGGGTCCGCTGGATCCGCGACCTGTTGCGCCGGCTGGCCGACGACGGCCGTACCGTCCTGGTCTCCAGTCACCTGATGAGTGAGATGGAGCAGACGGCCGATCGCCTGGTCGTCATCGGTCGTGGCCGGCTGATCGCCGACGCGACCACGGCGGAGATCCTCAACGGCCTCGGGCGCCGTCAGGTACTCGTACGCACCCCACAGCCGGTCCAGTTGCTCAGACACCTGCAGGAGCGGGGCTTTACCGCTTCGCAGCTCGACGGCCAGGACCTCCAGGTCGAGGACCGGACGGCCGAAGAGGTTGGCGAGCTGGCCCACAGCTTCGGCGTACCGCTCCATCACCTCTCGGATGTCCAGCAGTCCCTAGAGGAAGCATTCATCGAGCTGACCGGCGACAGCGTCGACTACCACGGCCGCCCCGCCGAGGTAGCACCATGACGCCCCAAGCCCCTCCGGTCACCGGTCTACAGGTCTTCGCACGCACCTGCAGCGCCGAGTGGCTCCGACTCTGGACCGTCAAAGCCACCTGGTGGTTCCTCGCCGTAGCCGCCTCGATCATGGTTGCCCTCGGCGCCGTCGCTGGCTTAGACACAGGCGGCGACGCGCCCCCACCCCCAGACGCCACAGCCTGGACCGCCGCGCACTTCACCGTCCTACCGGCCCTGTTCCTCTTCCTGGCCCTAGTCCTCACCGCAGTGACCTCCGACTACGCCACCGGCGGCATCATCCCAACCCTCCAGTGGACACCCCGCCGCACGACCCTCTTCCTCGCACGCACCCTCGTCACAGCCGGAACCGCAACCGTCCTAGGCACACTGCTAGCCCTAGCCTCCGCCCTGGCCGCCTTCACCGGCGCCCACCCACTCCTCGGCCTCCCGCTTGCCGAAGGCATCGACACCCTCGCGACCATTGCCTTCGTATTCGCCGCGGGCACCGCCCTCGCGGCCGGCCTCGGCTTCATACTGCGCAACACCGCAGGCAGCCTCGTCGCGATCTTCCTACTGATCCTCCTGCTCCCGCTTGTCCTCCCCCAGTTCGGCTACCACTGGCTGACGACCATCGCCGACCTACTACCCGGCTCACGCGCGGTCTTCCTCCTGAACGGCGAACCAACCGACCGAGGCTTCACCCACACCTCCTCGGTAGTCGTCATGCTTGCCTGGTCCACCACCGCTCTCCTCCTAGGCCACCTGCGCCTACGCCACACCGACGCGAACCCCTGAGCGCCCACGGGGCGGGGTTGAGCCGCGGCAAGCGCGGGCCTTTCTACCCACGTGATGACTGACCTCCGGCTCTACGACCGGCTCGGCCCCCGGACCAGATTAGGAGTGGAGCACTAGGAGGCAATCATGACAACAACCATGCAAGACCAGTCTTCTCCGCCCCGGTCCCCTCGCACCGATTGGACATCCCGCATCCTCGTCCGCGAGATGTGGGCCACGGTAGCGATCGCCGCGATGTGGCTGGCCGTCCTCTTCGTCGGCATCTACGGCGGCAACGCAACCTTCCACAGCGTCGACTCGAGCTACAGCACCATCCCCTCAGTAATCTTCGTATCCCTCTTCGCCGCCCTAGGCACCGCCTCAGTAGCCAAACGAGTCTTCACCCGCAAACCGGAGTAGCCGGCACGTACGGTCGGTCGATCATGTGGCGGGATGGCCTCGACCGCAGTCGGGTTGATCTGATCACGGAACTGTAAGGTCACCAGCCATGGACGTCGGGTCTCTCGCCGAGTGGGTTTCCGGCCTTGGAGCGCTCGCTGCTGCGCTCGTTGCGTTGAACGTCGCAACTGATGCTCAACGCATCGCAAAGGAAGATCGCCGCGCAGCTGTCCGCGACCGTTTGGCGGGACGTCTGGTCGAGCTGATCAAGGCTGTCGAGTACGACATCCTCCTATCCGAGGATCGCGGCGAGATCCAACGATCAGCAACCACTGCCGCGCTCTGCCGGGTGCTGTGGGGGCAGCGAAACTGGTTCGGCACGACCTGGCATGTCTATTGCGAGGAAGACCAACGGTGGCCCGAAGACCTGTACCAACACGGTCAGTTGTTCCCTCGAATGCGGTCTGAGCTGCAAGAGGCCCTCAACCAGCTAGATCACCAAGACGCCATAGAGGACCGCCCGCGCGTACCGCTGCGGGACCGCGCGCTGGCCAAACTCGGGCTGCAGCGAAGGCAGCGCATTTGAAGGCCTGGACGGCTAAAGCGTCGTGGGCCAAGACTCGGCCCGCTGCTCTGCGGCGTTGACCGGCGTCACCGGGACGACCCGTTATTGAAACTCGAGCCTGAGAAGCCTGCGGTCGCCGAATGGATCGATACGACTACGGTCCCCAAGCCATTCGTCAACCGGCCCGGGGCGGCCTTGCAGGGCTACTTGACCGGAGAGGTGACCGTTTCCTTGGACAGGTGGCCTTGACGAATGGTCCTCAAGCAGGGCGAGTGGGATAGGTCCAGCGGTACGACGGGTAGCGGCATGAATTCCGACCGAGCGAGCGACGGTGCTCGTCCACGGGGCAGGCCTCGCCGCAGCAGCGTGGGTCCGAGGTCTTCGAGCAGCTCACTCGGCACGTGATGGCGGGGCGCGGTCGAAGAAGCGGGCGCAGCACGCGCGCCCGGGGTGGGTGGGAGCGGTCCGCGGAGCGGGCGACGGCGGAGCCTGCATAGTGGGGCCGCGTGGGGGAACCACAGCACCCCGGAATGACAAAACCCCAGGTCATCCACCTGGTGACCTGGGGTTTTGCTGGCGCGCTCGGAGGGATTCGAACCCCCAACCTTCTGATCCGTAGTCAGATGCTCTATCCGTTGAGCTACGAGCGCCGGACAACGAAGGGTAACGATACACGCGGGGTGGGGGTGGGTGCCAATCGGCTCCGTTGGGGCCTTCGGGAGGGCAAGGCGAGCGGGTCGGCGAGGTCGTCGCGGGTGGGTTCGGTGCGGCGTACGGAGGGCGGTCAGTACGGCGCACCGGGAGGTCAGTTGAGGAGGGTTTTTACGGAGGTGCCGGAGTCGGTTAGTTTTTCGCCTAGGCCGGAGAGGGCTTCGCCTACTGAGGCGAGGATGCCGGAGAGGTCTTGGAGGTTGCCGGCGAGGCTTTCGATTTCGGTGGCTACGCCGCCGATGGAGCCGCTGCCGTCGTTGAGGCGCTTGGCGGCGGCGTCGCCGATGCCGGGGATCTTGTCTAGTTCGCCGGCCAGGCCGGCGAGCATGCCTGCGGCGTCGTGGAGTTTGTCCTTGGCGGAGTTCATCGTGTTGGCGCTGCCGGTCAGGGCCTTGCGGGCGCCGCCTTCGCCGTCGTCGCCGACCAGGGCGCCGGCGGCTTTGGCGGCTTGTTCGCCGGCTTCGGCCAGGCCGGTACCGATCGTTTTCATCAGGTCCGGGAGGCGGCCGATGAAGCCGAGTGCGTCGTCGGGCAGGCCCTTGACCAGCTTCAGGAGTTTGTCGAAGTCATCGGAGTTGTCCAGCACGAATCCGACGGCCTTTTTCACATCGCCGAGGTCACGTCCACCCAGCAAATCCCCAAGATCCATGCCGGGATGGTATTCCCCAAAGCCCGCCGAAAGGGTCAGAACTCAGCAGGTGTCGTCTGCTGTTCGGCCCGCAACTCATTCAGTAGCGTAGGCGTGATCTCCACTCCGGACGCGGCGGCCGAAGCGACCGCCCGGAAGTAGTTCTCGTAGCCGGCTGGCGTGAACAGGGTCGTCAACCGAGCCACCGAGCTGCTCGCGTTCCGGTACCCATGCGCCTGCCCCCGCGGCACCGCCACGGAACCACCCGCGCCAACAGTCAGTACGCCGTCCGCCGTGTCGAACGTGACCTCGCCATCGGTCACCAGGAAATACTCCTCATGCCCGTGATGGACATGCGGCGCCGCCCCCAACGCACCGGCGGAGAGCACCGACTCGACCACGGACAAAGCGCCACCAGTCTGCGAACCCGAGATCCGCACGGTGAAGACGCCGAAGGGCAACTCGAGTACTTCGCCATCGCCGGGCGCGCCGACGACGATGTCCGGGAAGGAGGTCACCGCCGCAGCATAAGCAGGAACCAGGACCATCCTCCGAGCGTCAAAGGCGAGATCCGGGGGACAGAAAAGGGAGAAACGCTGCGTGGCCAGTGCACTTGTTCGCGGTACTGCGATCGCATGCGGCGTCGCCGCCGTCGCCGGCCTGGGGATCGGCATCGCCGTCGGCAAACCCATCCGGCCGGCAGACGTCCAATCGACACGCCTTCTCCCGAAGGACCTCTGCGCCCGACTCGGTGACATCTCGACTTTGTTGCCCAAAGCCACGACCGTCAAAGCGTTCACCCAGCTGGGCATCACCGAGATCACCTGCGCGATCGACGTCCCCGAGCAGACCCAGCCGACCTTCTCGGCCGCGTCGATCAAGATCAGGATCACCCCGTACGCCGGCCGCGAAGCGGGCCCCGGCCAGCCACCATCCACCCCACTGGACGTCGCCAAACAGGCCTTCGCCCGCAAACCCTGGCCCACCGTCAACGACCGCCCGTACCCCACCAAGGTGGACAAACACGCCGGCCAGGACCCCCGCGTCGCCGTACTCGTCTACCGAGCCGACCTGACCGTCCAGGTCGACTATGCCGCCCACCCCATCGACCTGGCGACCGCACAGCAGGCTGCCCAGGTACTGGCGGACCGGGCCATCTGGGAGAGCCAGTGAACCCCACGCCGGAGCTAGCCGGCTATGAGCTCGACCAGCGCCTACTGGAGCACCCGCTGGCCGAGATCTGGCGTGGGCGCTCCTCCACCGGCATGGAGATCATCGCCCTCATCCTCAGCGAGCAGGGCGCAGCAGACGCACAGGTCCGCGACAGGTTGACCAAGGCGAGCCGCGCGGCCGCGCTGGAGCCGCACCAGCACCAGACACCGCTATGGGCCGCCAACCTCACCACCGACCGGCCGTACGCGGTAACGCAGCTAGTGCCGGGCCAGTCAGGCGCAGAGCGACTCCTGGACCCGCTGGACGGCCTACTGGGCAACGACGACGACTCACTGGACGCAGTGCGCTCCCAACTGGCCCAGCAGTACGGCCTACGGCCGCCAACGGCCAAGAAGCCAGACGGCGGAGGCAGCCCAACGGATCGAGCGGGCAGACTGCCGGACGGCGGAGGGAGTTTGCAGGAGGTGCTCGGGGCATGGGTGGCGCAGGCGGCGCCACCCGGTGCAGGGATCGTCGGCAGGCCCCAGGGCTGGTGGCCGAAGCTCCTCTCAGCACTAGCGGTCCTGGTCGTTTTCTGCGCTCTGTACTCCGTCGGGACCAAGATCGGCAGCCAAGCCAAGGAGCAGGAGCCGACCCCCGCGGTGCTGGTCAGCCCAGCCCCGCTGCCGTCCCCAGGACTACTCCCAGCTACCCCCAAGCCCAAGTAAGTCCGCCGCTTCAGACCACTGACCACCGCAAACCGGCCGCGTGAGCACCCCGCGGCCGGTCTTTTTTGCTGGGAAAGCCCTTGTCGGCGGAATTTTGTGACCGTCCTCACGTCCAGCCGGTTCTCAACACGCGCTCCGGTCGCGTACCGTTAGTACCACTTGCACACTGGTATACGCCCACTAGACGTACTGGTATGCGACAGATCACACCGCCAGCCAGCTGAATCGAACCGCCGGAGACCCCGGCGGCCGACGTCGTACCCGAACCTCAGCGTCGAGGGCCGGGGCAAAACGCCGGGACGATCGCGAGCGAGAGGGAATGAGCCGCCGATGACGACAACCGCCAGCCCTGCCCATACCGAGACTGCCCTCAGAGTCGAGAGCCCGCCGACCAGCGCAAGCGCCTACGACCTGAGCAACGCCCCGACTGAGCACCAGGGCCTGCTGGCCTGGGTTGCCGAGGTTGCCGAACTCACCCAGCCCGACCGGATCCATTGGGTCGACGGTTCCGACGCGGAGTACAAGCTGCTCACCGACGAGCTGATCGCCGGCGGCACGCTGGTCCGGCTCAACGACGAGAAGAAGCCGAACTCGTTCTGGGCCCGCACCGACCCTTCCGACGTCGCCCGGGTCGAGCAGCGCACGTTCATCTGTTCGGTCGACGAGGCCGACGCCGGCCCGACCAACAACTGGATGGCGCCGGCCGAGATGAAGGCGCTGATGACGGAGCTGTACCGCGGCAGCATGCGCGGCCGGACCCTGTACGTCGTCCCCTTCTGCATGGGCCCGCTGACGGCCGAGAAGCCGATGTTCGGCGTCGAGATCACCGATTCGGCGTACGTCGTCGCGTCGATGCGGATCATGGCCCGTACCGGCGCCGAGGTCCTGCAGAAGATGGGTACCGACGCGAAGTACGTGCCCTGCCTGCACTCCGTCGGCGCGCCGCTCGCACCCGGTCAGAAGGATGTCCCCTGGCCGTGCAACGACGAGAAGTACATCGTCCAGTTCCCCGAGGAGCGGACGATCTGGTCGTACGGCTCCGGTTACGGCGGCAACTCGCTGCTGGGCAAGAAGTGCTACTCGCTGCGGATCGCGAGCGCGATGGCCCGCGACGAGGGCTGGCTGGCCGAGCACATGCTGATCCTCAAGCTGATCTCGCCGGAGAAGAAGGTCCACTACATCGCGGCCGCGTTCCCGAGCGCGTGCGGCAAGACCAACCTGGCCATGCTCGACCCGACCCTGGAGGGCTGGGAGGTCGAGACGCTGGGCGACGACATCGCCTGGATGCGGTTCGGCGAGGACGGCCGCCTGTACGCCGTGAACCCCGAGTTCGGCCTGTTCGGCGTCGCCCCCGGTACCGGCTGGAAGACCAACCCGAACGCGATGCGCACGATCGAGAAGGGCAACTCGCTCTTCACCAACGTCGCGCTGACCGACGACGGTGACGTCTGGTGGGAGGGCTACTCGCAGACTCCGCCGAACCACCTCACGGACTGGAAGGGCCGCGAGTGGACGCCGGAGTCCGGCGAGCTGAGCAGCCACCCGAACAGCCGGTTCTGCACGCCGATCAAGCAGTGCCCGATCATCGCCGACGAGTACGAGGACCCCAACGGCGTACCGATCTCCGCGATCATCTTCGGCGGTCGTCGCGCGACGACCGTGCCGCTGGTGACCCAGTCCCGCGACTGGGACCACGGTGTCTTCATGGGTGCGACGCTGTCGTCCGAGACCACCGCCGCGGCGGTCGGCGAGGTCGGCGTCGTCCGCCGCGACCCGATGGCAATGCTGCCGTTCCTCGGCTACAACGCCGGCGACTACCTGAACCACTGGCTGACCGTCGGCAAGGAGCACGCCGCCGACAAGCTGCCGAAGATCTTCTACGTCAACTGGTTCCGCAAGGACGAGGCCGGCAAGTTCGTCTGGCCGGGCTTCAGCGAGAACGGCCGGGTGCTCAAGTGGATCATCGAGCGCCTCGACGGCACGGCTGAGGCGGTCGAGACCCCGATCGGCCTCGTGCCGGCCGTGGACGCGCTCGATGTCACCGGCCTGGACCTCAGTCTCGAGGCCCTGCAGGTCGCGCTGAACGTCGACGAGGAGGAGTGGAAGGCCGAGCTCCCGCTGATCGAGGAGTGGTTCACCAAGCTCGGCGACAAGGTCCCGGCGACGCTCAAGCTCGAGCTCGACAACCTCAAGGCCCGGCTCGGCTGACGCCTTGACGGCTGAAACACCCCGTACTCCGACCAGCTGACCGGAAGCCAGCGCCGTCGGACTGCAGAAGCGCCCCGGCCGATCGGCCGGGGCGCTTCGCTTTCCTGTCGCCGACCCGGCCGCGAGGTTAGGTTGACCGCATGGAGATTCCGGGGAGTGTTCGGGAGTTGCTGGAGTCGGATGCGCTGGCGCATCTGGTGACGATCAATCCGGATGGGAGTCCGCAGGTTTCGGTGGTCTGGGTCGGGGTGGACGGGGACGAGATCGTCGCCGCGCACGTGCCCAACAACCGCAAGGTGCAGAACATCCGCCGGGACGGCCGGGTCGCGCTGTCGATCGAGACCGATCGGCAGAATGCGATGGGCCTGACGGAGTACCTGGTGATCAAGGGGACAGCACGGATCACGGAAGGTGGTGCCGTGCCGTTGCTGCGAGAGCTGGCGAAGACCTACCAGGGGCCGGATGCCGACTTCCTGCCCGGTGACGATCTGCCGGCTGGGTACGTCACGCACATCACCGTCGACAAGATCTCGGGTGTCGGCCCTTGGGCCTAGGACATCCCCAAGGTCGATTCCCGTGGGATGAGGTGAGTCGGCAGCTCCAGTACGCCGTGATGCGGGTCGCCTGCGATGGCGTCGAGCAGCAAGGTCGCAGTACGGCGGCCGAGCTCCTCTAGTTGCAAGTCGACCGTCGTCAGCGGCGGACGGCTCGCCTCGGCCATGACCGACCAGTTGTCGTAGCCGGTGACGGCTATGTCGACTGGTACCGACTTGCCCAGCTCGCGGAGCCGGTCGCAGACACCACGGGCCAGCTGATCGCTTCCGCACGTGATGGCGTCGGGGGCGCTGCGCAGTAGCTGGTCGACCGACTGGCGGCCCCAGCGCTCGCTCCACTCACCGTAGAGAGGCTCACCGAGGAAGGCGCTGCCCGCCGCTTCGATCACTGCGTGAGCCCGCTCAGTGGCCGACCGGTGGTTGGCCGGGCCGGTCACATGAGCGATCCGCTCGCGCCCGAGCCCTCTCAGGTGCGTGACGACGGAAGCCGCGCCGCCCGCGTCGTCGACGATCACCGACGCGTCGTCTGGATCAGTGGACGCGGCAAGCGCATAGACAACCGGCAGCGGTACGTCGATAGGCCCGCGCGGCTCAGTACGCCGGCCGGTCACCACGATCCCATCTACCCGCCGGGCGACCAGCGACCGCAAGTAGTGCTGCTCCCGGAGCGGATCGTCCCGGGTATCGCACAGAATCGTCGCCAGCTCACCCGCGCTCAGCACGTCCTCGACACCGCGCATGATCGGGATGCTGAACCGCCCCGAGCTGTCCGTGGTCAGCAACGCGACCGTGTACGTCCGCCCCGACGACAGCGCCCGCCCCCGGGTATCCGGCGTGAACCCGAGCTGCTCGGCCGCCCTCCGAACCCGTTCCCGCGTCGCCGGGCTGAGCTGGCCGGTGTTGTTGAGCGCCTTCGACGCGGTCCCCGCGGACACCCCGGCGAGCGCGGCCACGTCGACGATCCGCGCCTGCTGCCTCATCTTTTTCCTCCCGAGCCCTGCCGCAACGTCTGGCGACAGCTTAGTATCGATCGCGGAAAACGTGTGCCGTTTTTCCGCAATCAGTGTGATGTAACCCGCCCCGAACCATCACGCGAAAGGCTTCATCATGGTCGAAGGGATCCACCGTCGTGACTTCTTGCTCGCAACCGGCGGCCTGGCTGCCGGCATGACCGTCAACTCATCCGCCGCCCACGCCGCTACTCCCGCTGCTCCTTTCGAGCCGCCTGCCAGTCGGGGCGGCCATTACGTCCCCAACCGTGCTCCCCTGCAACCAGTGCCCTTCCAGAAGCTCCCACCCGGCGCTATCGAGCCACGCGGCTGGCTGGCGCAGCAGCTCGACCTCCAGGTGAAGGGCCTCTGCGGCCGGTACGACGAGATCTCCGACTTCCTCCCCTACGAGGGCAACGGCTGGGTCGACCCGTCGCAGGGTGCCTGGGAGGAGCTGCCCTACTGGCTCAGGGGGTTCGGCGATCTCGGGTACGTCACCGGCGATACCGGCGTACTGACCAGGGCCGAGCGCTGGCTCAACGGGATCATCGCTACCCAGGCACCTGACGGCTGGTTCGGCCCATCACGGTTGCGGACCTCGCTGGAGGGTGGGCCTGACTTCTGGCCGGGGATGCCGTTGCTGGCGGCCTTCCGGTCTTGGTACGAGTACAGCGGGGATGAGCGGGTTATCCCGTTCATGACGCGGTATCTGCAGTTCCAGGACGGGCAGCCGGCTGAGGTGTTCAACCGGTCGTGGGGCGCGTATCGGTGGGGTGACAACATCGACAGCGCCTACTGGCTCTACAACCGGACCGGCGACGAGTGGTTGCTCGACTTGGTCAGCAAGATGCACTCGGGCTCGGCCGACTACGTGAACGGCATCCCTACCTGGCATAACGTCAACCTGGCGCAGGGGATCCGGGAGCCGCTGCAGTACGGGCTGCTGAGTGGCGACCCTGCGCACAGCGCAGCGACGTACCGGAACTACGCGACGATCATGGGGCTCTATGGCCAGTTCCCGGGCGGTGGGTTCGCTGGGGACGAGAACTCGCGACCTGGGTTCGGCGATCCGCGGCAGGGCTTCGAGACGTGCGGGATCGTCGAGCTGATGCACACGTTCGAGATGCTGACTCGCTTTACCGGTGATACCTCCTGGACCGACCGGTGCGAGGAACTGGCCTTCAACCTGCTCCCTGCCTCGTATGACGAGCAGCAGAAGGTCCTGCACTACATCACGTCCGCCAACAGCATCCAGCTGGACGACGGGGTGAAGCATGGGCAGTTCCAGAACGGCTTTGCCATGCAGGCTTACAAGTACGGGGTGCATCAGTACCGGTGCTGCCCGCACAACTACGGCATGGGCTGGCCGTACTACGCCCAGGAGCTGTGGCTGGCTACTACCGACAACGGGCTCGCCGCCTCCATGTATGCCGCCAGCAAGGTCACAGCGAAGGTAGGAGCAGCCGGTACTACGGTCAGCATCGTCGCGGACACCGACTACCCGTTCGGGGACGCCATCACGCTCACCGTAACCGGCAGCGCTCGATTCCCCTTGTATCTAAGGGTTCCTGGCTGGGCAGCGGAGTTCACTGTCACGGTTAACTCGGTTAAGACCCCGGCGCGAGCCGAGGGTGGTTGGGTCAAGCTGGACCGCGCCTGGCGTTCCGGTGACCGGGTGAAGCTTGTCCTGCCGATGCGGACGACCACCCGGACCTGGTCCGCCAACCAGGGCGCTGTGTCGGTCTCTCGTGGCTCGCTGACGTATTCGCTGGCTATCGAGGAGCGCACCGAGGTCATCGGCGGTACGCCGGAGTGGCCGGAGCTAGCCGTCTATCCAGAGTCCCCCTGGAACTACGGCCTGGTCGCCGGCAGCAGCTTCGACCTGGTACGCCGTACTGTCCCGCGCGACGCCAATCCGTTCACCCACGCCGGTACGCCACTGCTCTTGAAGGGGTCGGCTCGACGCATCCCCCAGTGGGAGGCAGACAGCGAGGACGTGGTCGGGCTACTGCAGGCCAGCCCGGCGCGGTCCACGCAGCCGGTGGAGCAAGTGACGCTGATGCCGATGGGGGCGGCTCGGCTGCGCATCACCTCCTTCCCGTCGGTTGCTGCCAGGGGTGCTGAGTGGCGGTACCGCACTCGGGTGACCGCGTCGCATGTCAACGACGGGGACTCGCTGGAGGCGGTCGACGACGGGCGTACTCCGTCGTCGTCGGCTGACACGTCCATACCGCGCTTCACCTGGTGGGATCGGCGGGGGACGACCGAGTGGATCCAGTACGACCTGAGGTCGGTACGGGTCGTCTCTGGGGTGTCGGCGTATTGGTTTGACGACACTGGGTTCGGCGCTTGTCGGGTGCCGGCCGCATGGCGGGTGCTGTGGCTTGACGGTTCCACGTGGCGGGAGGTGGTGGGCTCATCGGCGTACGGGGTGGAGAGGGATCGGGCCAACTCGGTTTCGTTTGCTCCCGTACGGGCGCAGTACCTGCGTGTGGAGGCGGTACTGAGGCCTGACTTCTCCGGTGGGCTGCTGGAACTGGCCTTCAGCTGACCGGTCTGCCCGCCGCAGATTGGGGCGCGGATCGGCGGCGGGCGGATTAGGTTGGCGAGATGAACATCGGAGTGATGCTGCCGGTCGGTGGGAACGACGGACCGACCGGAGGGATGCCGACCTGGGCGGATGTCAAGGCGATGGCGGTCGCGGCGGACGAGGCTGGGCTCGACTCGGTGTGGCTGGCTGATCACTACTTCTACAAGGCGCCCGACGAGACTGTTTACGGGATGCATGAGTCGTGGACGCTGCTGAGTGCGGTCGCTGCGGTGACCTCGCGGGTGGAGCTGGGCAACATGGTGCTCTGCTCGTCGTTCCGGGACCCGGGACTGACGGCGAAGATGGCGGCGACGCTCGACCTGGTGTCGGACGGGCGGCTGATTCTCGGGGTGGGCGCTGGTTGGCACGACCCGGAGTACGAGGCCTTCGGTCTGCCGACTGATCACCGGGTCGCGCGGTTCGAGGAGTGGCTGGAGATCGTCGCCCGGCTGCTGCGGCACGAGACGGTGACGTTCGACGGTACGTACCACCGCGTTCAGGACCTGGCGCTGCAACCGCCGCCTGCGCGCCAGATCCCGCTCCTGGTAGCAGCCCGCCGCCCCCGCATGCTCGACCTCACCGCCAAATGGGCCGACCAATGGAACACAGCCTGGTTCGGCCAGGTAGACGACACGGTCCGAAGCCGCCTCGACGACATGCGGTCCGCCATAGCCAAGACCGACCGCCCCACCGACTCCGTCGAGCTAACCGTCGGCATCACCGTCACAGACCCCGACCAGCCCTCCGTAACCGAGCCAGAAGCAACCACCCTCAACGGAACAGTCGAGGAACTGGCCCGGTCATTCAAAGAATACGAATCCTTAGGCGTAACCCACCTGATCGCCGCCACCGAACCAATGACCCCCCGCTCAACCCACCGCCTGGCGGAGGCCAAGAACCTAGCCTTCGGCTAACCACCAGTACGCCCGCCGACCTCACCCCGTACGCCGTACCCAGCTCGTGGCGCTGCGCGCCACCTCGCCTTCGCCTGGATGCTGACGGCACCTAGTCCTTCGAAGCCGATCAGCCCATGGGGTGGACCTGGTCGGCCCGGACGGGACGTGTCGTCGAGGGCGGCGACCCGTGAACGTGCCTACCGACAGGACGTAGTGCTCGTTTTCAGGCTGACCAGCACCTCCGTGAGCGTGCGGCTCAATTGAGTAGCCGACTATGTCCTGTCGGTAGGTACACGACCCTCGGGTTCTGGCGGCCGGTTCTCCAGAGCTACCGATGGCCGGCTGAGCCCGTGGCGCAGGCTCAGGGCTGCTGGTTTGGTCGCCTGGCGCCGCGCTTGGTGTGTGGTGGCGGTCCGGGGCCGGGTGGCGCCGCGAGATGGGTGGGGAAAAGCAGAGAGCCGCCTCGCCTTGCGGCTGGGCGGCTCTCGGGTAGTGCGGAGGCGGAGGGATTTGAACCCTCGAGAGGGGATTACCCTCAACCCGCTTAGCAGGCGGGCGCCATCGACCGGACTAGGCGACGCCTCCTCCGTTGCGTCATAGTGCGACGCGACGACGGCCAAGACTATCCGGACAACCGGTCCGGCAGCAAAGTGGGGCCGGATGGCCGTCTTGGGGAAGGGTTTCGTTCACCTGTAACCTGGCCGAATCGACGGGGGTCGTAACGTGACGTCAACCAAGGAGGCCGTGTCGGCGTCTGATGTACAGGGGACCTACTCTGACGGTCCCGCACGCCGCCACGTCGTCGATCAGGGAACGGAGCCATGACGCGGAGTACTCGCGCAGCTGGACGCAGGTCCGCGCCTCGCGCCAACCGTTCCCGGCAACCTGCCCAGCGGGCCTTCCGCACCCGGACCGTCTCCAAGGCCCTCGGCCTGACGCTGCTCAGTGCCCTGATCCCCGGCCTCGGCTTCGTCATGGGCGGCCGTAAGAAGCTCGGCGCGTTCGTGATCACCCTGTACGCCGGCCTGCTGCTGCTCGCAGCGTACGTCGCCCTCACCCAGCGTGGCGCCATCGTCGACCTGGCCGTCGACCCGAGCCGGCTGCTGCTGGCCACCGGCGGCGTCCTGGTGATGGGCTTCATCTGGATCTGCATCGTCGTCTCCAGCCACAAACTGCTCCGCCCGATCAGCCTGACCTCGGTCGGCCGGTTCACCGGCTCGGCCTTCGTCGGGCTGCTCTGCTTCGGCATCGCGGTCCCGACCACCTTCGCCGCGCAGACCGTGATGGCCCAGCGCGACCTGGTCGGCAGCGTCTTCAAGTCCGAGAAGGACTCCAAGAGCGCCACCCGGCCGAACGTCGACAAGAAGGACCCGTGGGCCAAGAAGCCCCGGCTCAACATCGTCCTGCTCGGCGCCGACGACGGCGTCGGCCGCGAGGGCACCCGGACCGACACGGTGATCGTCGCCAGTATCGACACCAAGACCGGTGACACCGCGCTGATCTCGCTCAGCCGGAACTGGATGCGGATGCCGTTCCCCGAGGACTCCCCGCTGCACGAGAAGTACCCGGACGGGTACTACGACCCGAGCGGCCCGGCCGAGCAGCCGGAGTACTACCTCGACTCGATGTACGACAACATCCCGAAGAAGTACCCGGGCCTGCTGGGCCCGACCGACAACATGGGCGCGGACGTGCTCAAACTGTCGGCCGGCGCTGCCCTCGGCCTCGACATCGACTACTACATGCAGGTCAACCTCAAGGGCTTCGAGCAGATCATCGACGCCCTCGGCGGGATCACCGTCAACATCAACTACAAGGTGCCGATCGGTGGCGACTACGGCGCCGGCCCGGGTTCGAACACGGCCCGCAAGCCGTCCGGCTACCTGCAGCCCGGCCCCAACCAGAAGCTCAACGGTCACGACGCCCTCTGGTTCGCCCGCGGCCGATACGGCCTGAGCGACCCGTCCCGGCAGGAGCGGCAGCGCTGCACGATCCACGCGCTGGTCAACAGCGCCAGCCCGGCCGCCCTGGTGACGAGCTACAACCAGATCGCCGCGGCCGGCAAGCAGCTGCTGCGCACCGACATCCCCGGCGACATCCTGGGTGACTTCATCGAGCTCGGCCTCAAGGTGAAGAACGCCAACGTCACCAACGTCGACCTGGACAAGTCGAAGAACTTCCCGACCGGCCAGAACCCGAACTACGAGGCGATGCGCGAGCTGGTCCAGAAGGCGATCCAGCCGAAGACCAAGCCGGTCGCCTCCACCCCGTCGAACAAGCCGTCGACCTCGACCACGAAGAAGCCGGGCAAGAAGCCCACCACGGCCAAGCCGCCGGCCGGCCAGCCGCAGAACCTCGCCGACGCCTGCGCCTACGACCCGACCCAGACCGGCAACTGACGGACTCGACCGGACCCGCCATCCGAGTCGGTGGCGGCGGTTGAGATCCTGGGTGGATGCGTACGACGTACCGGATGCGGCCGGGGCGGTTCCTCGGGGTTCCGGCTGCTGGGTTGATTCTGCTGGGCGTGGCGGCGGTGCTCTGGGGTATCGGGGTGCCGGCGGCCGCAGTGGCCGTGTTCGGCGTACTGGGCGGGCTCGTGGTGCTGGCTGGGCTGTGGATCCTTGCCCGGCCGCCGGTGCTGCTCAGGCTGGGGTCCGACGATGTCCAGGTGCGCGGGCTGCGGACCGAATGGAAGGACATCACCGAGGTCGGCCGGACCGGTACTACGCAAGGCCAGGCGATCATCCTGCGCACCAAGCAGCAGGAGCACTCGGTGCTGATCCCCGTGCACTGGCTCGTACCGGCGCGGGTGGACAAGCTCGAGACCGAGCTGCGGGAGCGGCTCAACACGGCCAACGGCTACAAGATCTGGGACGGTACTGCCGCCGAACCTGCTGACCCCGCAGAATGAAGGTCGTTCGTTTGACCTGACAAAGGGAGTCCGGAGACCGTGCTGTCGTTCGAGATGTCGTCCGAGGAACTGCTCGCCTACCGGGGGACCAACCCCCGGCCGGCCGATTTCGACGAGTTCTGGGACAAAGGCCTGGCCGAGCTGGCCGGTACCGACCCGGAGACCGAGTTCGCCCCGGCGACCGACTTCCCGCTGCCGTTCGCGCAGGCCGAGCATCTGTACTTCACCGGCACCGGCGGCTACCGCGTGCACGCCAAGGTGATCCGCCCGGCCAACCCCGAGGGCCCGGCCGTCCTGATGTTCCACGGGTACGGCGGTGAGCAGCCGAACTGGGTCGACCTCCTCCCGTACGCCGCCCGCGGGTTCACCGTCGCGGCTCTCGACGTCCGCGAGCAGGTCGGCTACCGCAGCGACACCCAGCAGCCGAACAGCTTCTCGCTCCGCAACCACCTCGTCGAGGGTCTGGACGGCGGCCCCGAGACGCTGCTGTACCGGCACGTCTTCCTGGACACCCGGCGCCTCGCCGACATCATCGGCGCCCTGCCCGGGGTCGACCCGGCCCGGATCGGCACGACCGGCTGGAGTCAGGGCGGCGGCCTCAGCCTGGTCACCGCGGCCCTGACGCCGACCATCAAGTACACGGCGAGCGTGTTCCCGTTCCTGGCCGATTACCAGCGCGCGTGGGAGCTCAACCTCGACAAGGGCCCGTACAACGAGATCACCACCTGGTTCAAGAAGCGCGACCCCAGGCACCTGCGCGAGCAGGAGGTGTTCACGACGCTCGGCTACATCGACCTACAGCACCTGGCAGCCCGGATCCAGGCCGAAGTTACGCTCTACTCCGGCCTGGAAGACCAGACCTGCCCACCGTCGACGCAGTACGCGGTCTACAACAAGCTGACCGGCCCGAAGCAGCACCGCACATACCCTGACCTCGGCCACGACGACCTTCCGGGTGCCCACGACGAGATCTTCCAGCTGCTCAGTCAGAAGCTCTGAAACCCTCGGTAGCCCCGCAGTACCCGCCTCCACCTTTTAGGTGAGTACTGCGCGGCCGCCTTGGCGTCAGTTCGCCTCTTTACCGACCCAGTAGTGCCAGGGTGGAGAAGCCACTGGAGACCGGGTCAGACCGTCCGGCCAGGTCGCCGGCAGATCATGACTCCGAGCTGCGTACAAAATCACCTCCGATGCGGTCCGGTCGCCGCGGACGGCGACTCGTGCGGCTGTCTCGGCCCGCATGTCCGCCAGGTAGTGGATGGCGGGCAGGAACTCGGCGCTCAGCCGGGGACTCAGCCGGCCGACGGGCTCGTCGTCCAGCCTGATCTCCACCACCATCTGGTGCCGCTCCTGGAACCCGTCCACCTCCTCGACGGCGATCATCGTCCCGTACGCCCAGCACTCGCCTTCCGGCCGGAAGAACGGTGTGAGGACGTCCGGATGGACCTCACTGCCCGGCACTACGATCCCGCTGCCCGGTGGCAGCAGGTGGTAGCTCCCGGGCGGTGGCAGGTTGACCGGGACCAGCATGTGCGGCTGGCCCAGGGCGACGGCGACGCTGGCGTGGAACTCGGTGCCGTTGTCCCCCTTGCCCTCCCAATCGGCGGGCTCCCATTCACTGACCCACAAGTGGCACGGCACCTGCGGTTGCAGGCCCTGCGCCACCAGTTCCGACAACACCGGGTGGTACCGGTGCGCATCGTCCCTCGGCAAGTAGCCGACCACACTTCCCTGCACCCGAACAGCGATCGAGCGAGGGTCGAAGCGGTTCCGCGGTTCTGGGACCAAGTCCGCGGTGGTGTCCAAATCTGCGCCGCGCGCCGGGATCGGATCAGGAAACAGCCGACGGATCGCCTGCTCGTGCGGAGCCTCCCGCACGACTTCCTGCCCACACCACAACGCATCTCCCCACAGACTGAACGGAATCGATTCCATCTCTGCCCTCCAGTCCCCGTTGACCGGTTTACTCGGCTCATCCCGTCCAGACCCCTGGCCGTTACACCGAGTGAGCGTATGAGAACTAGACTGCCCAGGCCGGACCCGTTTCACGCATGAATCAAGGACCTGTTGCGCAACAGTGTTGTACGGTCCGAACTCTGGACGCGGCGTGTCTTGTGGAGCGAGCAAATCGGAGAAGATCGTGCAAATGCACGGGAAGGAACGTCATGCAGGGGAGTCATTCAGTTGCTTCAAGCACGGTTGACGCGGCCCAGATCGAGGCTGCCGTCGAGCGGCTCGACGGGATCGCGGTCCGTACTCCGCTGCAGCGCAACCCGCGACTCTCCGCACGCACGGGCGCTGACGTCTGGCTGAAGCGCGAGGACCTGCAGATCGGCCGTTCCTACAAGCTGCGCGGGGCGTACAACCTGATCGCCCAGCTCGACGAGACCGCGAAGAAGGCCGGTGTCATCTGCGCGAGTGCCGGCAACCACGGCCAGGGCCTGGCGTACTCGTGCCACACCCTCGACGTCCACGGCCGCGTCTACGTTCCCCGTACTACGCCACGCCAGAAGCGGGACAGGATCGCGGCACTCGGCGGTGACCAGGTCGAGGTGATCGTGACAGGCGACACCTATGACGACGCGGCCGCTGCCGCACTGGCTGAGGCGGAGGCCACCGGCGCGACGCTGGTTCCCGCGTTCGACGACCCCAGAACCGTTGCAGGGCAGGGCACGGTGGCCATCGAGATCCTGGAGCAGCTCGGCCAGGTCCCGGACGTATTGGTCGTCCCGGTGGGAGGTGGCGGGCTGATCGCCGGTGTGGCGACTTGGCTCGCGCAGCGGCATCCCGGCGTACGGGTTGTGGGCGTGGAGCCTGGTGGGGCAGCAAGTATGGCTGCTGCGTTGGCTGCCGGCTCGCCTGTGACGCTGCCGCACTTGGACAGCTTTGTGGACGGCGCTGCGGTACGCCGGGTCGGTGACGTGACGCTCCCGTTGGTTTCGGCCGCGGGGGTGGAGATGGTGTCTGTGCCCGAGGGGTTGGTCTGCTCGGAGATGCTGGAGCTGTACCAAACCGACGGGCTCATCGCTGAGCCCGCCGGCGCCTTGTCTGCAGCGGCTCTGGGCAACGGGGTCGAGATCAAGCCGGGCCAGTCTGTCGTGTGCCTGCTCTCCGGTGGGAACAACGATGTCAGCCGGTACGGCGAGATCCTCGAGCGATCCCTTGTCCACAAGGGACTCAAGCACTATTTCCTGGTGACCTTCCCCCAGGAGCCGGGAGCTTTGCGGCAATTCCTCGACGACGTGCTCGGGCCTGACGACGACATCACCCTGTTCGAGTACGTGAAGCGCAACAACCGGGAGACCGGTGTCGCCCTCGTCGGCATCGAGATCGGCCGCCCCACTGACCTCACCGGTCTGCTCGACCGGATGGAGGCGGCCCCTCTCGACATCGAACGCATCAAGCCCGACTCCGCCGAGTTCCGCTACCTGATCTAGCGTCCGGCGCCGGAGCGCCGGACGCTAGATGCGATCAGGGCGTCGGCAGCGACCAGACGTCCGCGATGGACGGGTCGTAGCCGGAGGCGGTCGCGTTGTGCTGGATCCTCACCCGGACGGTCTGGCTGGTCAGCAGCGTCGGGTCGTCGACGACGAACTGGTAGGTCTGCAGTCCGGCGCCCGGGCTGCTGATCACCCGATGCTTGACGACCTTTCCGTTGACCAGCACCTCGTAGTCCTTCGTCTGCGCCTTGTCGTAGGTCTCCACCAACCGCATGACGAACGGCTGGCCGGCCGTGATACCGAGGTTGAACTCGAACCATGCACCGGGCACGAACATCCCGGCGTACCGTCGGGTCCGCCCAGCCTCCACGGTCGTCCCCGACGACGGCGCGGCCGTCAACGAGTGCGCCGACTCGGACGCCATCACGCCGAGATCCACATAGTCGATGGCGTTGCCCGGCTCCAGCGACTCATTCACCGTGAAGCCGATCGCCGGCGCCACCGCATCGAGGAACTTCACCCCGAACGACACTGCACCGGCATTCACAGCAACCGGTACTGCGATGCGCGCCGTGACCGTGGTCTGCGTGCCCGGCGCCAAGGTCACGGACTCCGTCGTCGGCGCCGTCCAGCCCTCGGGCACGGTCACCTCGAGCTTGCCGGTGACCGGAGCCGTCGAGCGGTTCTTCACCACGGCCGTCAGAGTCGCGGTCGAACCGGGCTCTCCGGCGGCCGGCGAGCCGGTCACGCTGAGCCGGATCGGCGCCGGCTCGACCACGAACCTGTAGGTGCCCGACGCAACCGTCATCGCGACGGTCGAGCCCTCGTCGACCACATTGCTCACGTGATCGGCACCCGTCAGCGGATTCCCGCTCTCGGTGACAGCGCCGATGTTCGGCGCCGGGATCCGTACGGTCGCCGTGGTGTTGGCCGGCACGGTCACGTCCAGCGTCAGACCGTACTCGGTCGTGCCCTTCCAGCGGCTGGCGATTTCGCCGTACGGGGTCTGGTACCGGTAGTCGGACGAGTCGATGCCGCTGCCCGGTGTCGGCGCGATCAGTGCCTTGCGGTAACCCGGCTCGGCGGCCGAGACGCCGGCCAGCGAGCGATACATCCACTCGCCGACAGCGCCGTACGCGTAGTGGTTGAAGGAGTTCATCCCGACGTCGTTGAAGGTGCCGTCCGGGTTGATCGAGTTCCAGCGCTCCCAGACCGTGGTCGCACCCTTGCCGATCTCGTAACCCCAGGACGGGTACGAGGTGTTCTGCAACAGCTTGTACGCAAGGTCGGAGCGGCCGATCTTGGTGAGCACCGGCAGCAGCCCGTCGACCCCGAGGAAGCCGGTCGACAGGTGAGTATCGCGGCGCAGGATCGTGTTGGCGAAGTGATCGCCGGCGGCGGTGACCTTGTCGGTCGGGACCAGGTCGTTGGTGAAGGCGAGGATGTAGCCGGTCTGGCTGTCCGTGCCCACCGTGCCGTCGGCCGCGACGAACCTCGCCTGGAACGCAGCCTTGGTGTCCTCATAGACCTTCTGGTACTTCGCTGCGTCGGCCTGGTTGCCGATCGCGGCCGCCATCTGGCTCAACTGGCGAGAACCCTTGGCGATGAACGACGTACCGATCAGGTCGCCCGGGGTCGGATCGTCGAGGTTCAGCCAGTCGCCGTAGTCACCGCCGCCGCGGATGAGCCCGTTGGAGCTCGCGACGAGGTAGTCGACGTACCGGCGCATCGAGTCGTAGTGCTGGCTGATGACGGAGGTATCGCCGTATGCCTGCCAGAGCGTCCACGGCACGTTGACGCCCGCGTCGGCCCAGCCTGCATTGCCGAGACCGCCGTCGAACGAGTTGGGCACGGTCGGCGCGACGCTGGCGTAGGCGCCGTTGGCCGCTTGGCTGTCGCGGAGGTCCTGCAGCCACTTGGTGAGGAAGGCCTGCGAATCCAGGTTGTAGACGGCGGTACGGGCGAACACGTTGATGTCACCCGTCCAGCCCATCCGCTCGTCGCGGGCCGGGGTGTCGGTCGGGATCGAGAGGAAGTTGCCGCGCTGTCCCCAGACGATGTTGCTGTGCAGCTTGTTCACCAAGGCCGAGTTGGTGGTGAAGCTGCTGGTCTTGGCTCCGTCGGTGCCCATCACGACGCCGGTGATGGCGCTGGCCGGTGGGGCGGTGGGTAGGCCGCTGAGCTCGATGTACCGGAAGCCGTGGAAGGTGAAGCGCGGCTGGTACGTCTCGGGGCCGCTGGTGGCGAAGGTGTAGCGGTCGGTGGCCTTCGCGCTGCGGAGGTTGTCGGTGTAGAGGGTGCCGTCGGGGTTGAGCACCTCGCCGTACCGGATCTTGACGGTCTGGCCGGGGGTGCCGGTCAGCTTGAAGTTGCCGACGCCGACCATGTTCTGGCCGAGGTCGTAGAGGTAGACGCCGGGAGTGGGCGACGCGATCGCCTTGGCCTGCAGCTCTCCGGTGACCCGGACAGGCTGGTCGGTTTGCTGGGCCAGCTTGGACGTCGCGCTCGGCCGGATCTGGACCGGCGTCCAGTCGGTCGGGGTCTTGCGGGCGTCGTAGGTCTCGCCGTTGAGCAGATCAGCAGCCTGTACCGCGCCTGGCGCGGTCTCCCAGCTCGAGTCAGTGGCGAACACGTCGGTCGTGCCGTCGGTGTAGGTCACCCGGAGCTGGGCGGACAGGGCAGTCTGGCTGCCGTACTTGTTGGAGCCGAACATCGCCACGTTGCCGGCGAACCAGCCGTTGGCCAGCTCGGCGCCGATCGTGTTGCTGCCCTTGGTGATCAGCTTGGTGACGTCGTAGCTCTGGGACTGGATCCGGTGCGCGTAGTCGGTCCAGCCGGGAGCGAGGTGCTGGTCGCCGACCTTCTGGCCGTTGAGGCTCAGTTCGTAGATGCCTTGCGCGGCGGCGTACATCCGGGCCTTGGCGATCCTCTTGGGCAGAGTGATGTTCTTGCGGAAGACGGGGACGGCCTTGCCGGGGAGCCAGAGGTCGGTGGTGCCCTTGACCTCTAGGCCGCCGGTGGGGAGGACCGTGCCGTCGGGGAAGGTCTGGTCGCCGCTGGGGAAGGCCGTGTCGATGAGCTGTTTGCCGGCGGCGTTGGTGACCTTGAGGGTGTGAACGACACCTGCCTCGACGCCGTTGGTGCGGAAGCCGACCAGGCCGGGGGCGTCGTGGTCGGAGCGGTCGCGCTGGTCGACCTGGGTGTTGTTGATCCAGGTGGTGATCGTGTGGCCCGCGACGGTGATCTTGAGGTGGTTGCGCTGCTTGAGGTTGACGCCGTTGAGCGGGATCTCACCGAGCAGGCTGTAGCCGGTGGCAAGCTTCACGTGCGGGCGGAGGAGGGGACGGGCGTCGTTCTCCTGGTTGAGCTGCCACATGTAGCCGTTGCCACCACGGCCGCGGAAGAAGAAGCCGAGCGCGTCCTTGGTGAGGGTGACGTCGGCGTCGATCGTGTAGTCGGTCCACTCCGCGCCGGGCTGGCTGTCGGCGCCGATCCAGTCGCCTTGCCAGTCCTCGGGCTTGAGGTTCGCCGTCTCGAAGGTGGCGACTGGGGACCAGGCGGATGCGGTGCCGGTGTCGTCCCAGACCCGCACCTGCCAGAAGTACTGGGTGTACGGGGTCAGGGCTGGTCCGGCGTACGCGACGTCGACCGAGCGGTCGTCGGTGACGACGCCGCTGCTCCAGATGTCGGGGTCCGCGGTCTTGGCGGCTGTCGAGGCGACGTGGACCTCGTACTTCGTCTGCGCTGCTCCACGACGGCTGGAGTCAAGCTGCCAACTCAGCCGAGGTGCACCTGGCGCGATCCCCAGTGGGTTGGTGAGGCTGTTGGTCCGCAGGCTGCCCACGGTCGTAGGCCCCGGGGCTGTCGTGCCCGCCGTGGCTGCAGCGTCCGGGGTGGTAGCCGATGGCGGCGGCGCGGCTGTCGCCGGCAAGAGCGGACTGATCAAGACGGCGGCAGCCACCAGGCTGCCGATGCGTAAACGGAGAGACATCTGGACGGACTCCTCGAGATTCGGGCGGGATCTTCTGACGGAGCACGGCACTCGGTAGAGGCGAGGCCGGAACTGGACAGCGAGAACAGACCCGTCGGCCATGCGGCCGGCAGGCGATCGTGGCGATATGAGTCGTGCTCGACCGGCGGAAAGGACCGGTAGGAGCTGTCGGCAACCAGCGGAGACGGTCGGGGGGTGTGGTCGACCGGGGCGGCCGACTGTTGGTTAGAGGAGGCCGCGGCGGGCGGCCCAGACGATGGCTTCTACGGCGGTGCCGAAGCCGAGACGGTCACAGGCGGCGCGGGTGCGCCGGCGTACGGTGCGTTCGGACAGATCGAGGCGGCGGGCGACGGAGTCCATCGGCAGACCGGTCGCAAGCAGCCGGAGCAGTTGCAGGTCGTCATGGCTGATCTCGCGATGCGCCCCCCGCCCAATCCGCGCCAACGCTTCCCGCGACCGCACATCCCGCCCCAGCGGCTCCTGCTCCGCACTGTCTCGAGCCACCAGGTCCCGAGCAGCCGGCTCACGCCCCGCCATCTCCCGAACCACCAGGTCCCGAGAGTCCGGCTCATGCCCCGGTATCTCCCGAACCACCAGGTCCCGAGAGTCCGGCTCACGCCCCGGTATCTTCCGGACCACCAGGTCCCGGTCAAGCGGCTCGCGCAGTCGTTCCCGCGCAGAGGCTTCCAGGGCAAACGCCTCCCGAGTCAACGTGTCCCGCGGCTCCGGATGGTCGCGCGGGAGGGCACGAGGTTGTTGCTCTCCGGAATACGGATCGCTGGCTCTCGGATGGTCGCGGTGGAGGGGGCGAGGTTGTTGTGCGGCTCCGGCGTACAGGTCGGAGGGTTCGCGGTCGTGGGGAGCGGGTTGGGCGGGGTGGGGTGGGTTGTGGGGGATGGCTCGGAGGTGGGGTGGATTGGGGTGGGGGCGGTTCTCTGGGGCCAGGGGGTCGTTCTGGAGGGTGGTCATGGGGGTCACCTTGTTCCGAACACCCGGGACTCGGCGGCGTCCCAGTCGGCCGGTTTGCCCTGCGGCTGGTAGGGCCGCAGCTTGTGGGTTGCGCGGACTAGTGCGCGCATCGCGGTTAGGTCGGGGAGCGGTTCGCCTAGGGCTCGCGCTTGGACTAGTACGTTGCCTAGAGCGGATGCCTCGACTGGACCTGCCAGGACCGGCAGGCCGCAGGCATCTGCTGTGAGCTGGCAGAGCAGTTCGTTCTGCGAACCGCCGCCGATCACGTGTACTACCTCGATCTCCCGCCCGGCGACTTCCTGCGCCAGCCGGAGCGTCCGGCGGTACGCGAGCGCGAGACTCTCCAGCACACACCGCGCGACAGCCGCCCGCGACCGCGGCGCATCCTGCCCGGAGCGGGCGCAGAACTCCTCGATCCTGCCCGGCATGTCGCCGGGGGCAAGGAAACTCGGATCGTCCGGATCAATCAGTACTGCGAACGCCGGCGCCTCGGCAGCCGCGCGCAACAGTCCCGGTAGATCATCATCCCCCCACACGCGCAGGCACTCCTGCAGAATCCACAGCCCCATCACGTTCCGCAGGAACCTGATCCGGCCGTCGACACCCCCTTCGTTCGTGAAGTTCGCCGCTTGCGCCTCGGCGGTCAGCACCGGCTCGTCGAGCTCCAGCCCGACCAGCGACCAGGTCCCCGACGAGATATAGGCGAACCGCTCCCCCTCCACGGCCGGCACCGCAACCACCGACGAAGCGGTGTCATGCGACCCCACCGCGATCACCGGCGTCGCCGGATCAAGTCCCGTCTCCTCAGCAACCGCCGGCAGCAACCCCCCGATCACCTGCCCCGCTTCCCGAATTTCCGGCAACAACCCGTCCGGTACTCCGATCCGCCTGGCCAGCTCTGCACTCCACCGCCGAGCCCGCACGTCATACAACTGGGTAGTCGAAGCGTTGGTCGCCTCGGCCCCGACCTCGCCGGTGAGCCAGTATCCGAGCAGGTCCGGAATCATCAACAAGGTGGTGGCCCGCTCGATCCCTTGCTCAGCGGCCAACTGGTAGATCGTGTTGAACGGCAACTGCTGCAACCCCGTCACCGCATAAAGCTCGTCTGCAGAGATGCTCTGCAACACCCGCTCCATCACCCCGTCGGTCCGCCCGTCGCGGTAATGCACCGGATTCCCAAGCAACCGTCCCTGCGAGTCCAGCAGCCCGTAGTCCACCGCCCAGGAGTCAATCCCCAAGCCATCCAACCCCGCCGGAGCCGGAGCTGAGGCCGGAGCTGAGGCCGGGGCGGTGGCCGGGGCGGTGGCCGGGGCGGTGGCCGGGGAAGGGCGAGCTGCAGTGGTGCCGCGGGTTTGGGTGAGAGTGTTGGCGGCGGCCAGGCCGACGAGGATCTCGCGGTACAGCGCGAGGATGTCCCAGTGCAGGGTGTTTCCCAACCGCACCGGGCCGTTCCAGAAGCGGTGGACCTCGGTCAGCTCCAGCCGGCCTGCGCCGCCTGAAGCGCGCCGGCTGCCAGCCGTGCGGCCACGGGCGGCCGCGTCGACGTGGCCCAGCATCACCCGGCCGCTCGAGGCGCCGAGGTCTACCGCTGCGAGGTTCACTGCCATGGATCAGCCCTCAGACCTTTACGACGCGGAGGTCTAGGTGGAGAAGGTCGGCTACTGCTTTCAGCTCTGCCACGCGGTGGCCGGTGCCTAGGGCCCAGTGGTGGGCTATGCCGGAGGCGGACCAGGCGTCGGTCCATTCGCCGGGGTCGCAGCCGAAGTCGACGCGGGAGGTGGTGTTGCCGATCTGGAGGAGGGGGCCGGGGACCACCTCGCCTTCGGAAGCGATCAGGCGGAAGGAGCCGTCGCGGAGTTGACCGAGACCGAGTGCGGTAACCGGGCCATGCTTGACGTCAAACTCGACGGAGACACCCCAACCGCGCTTCCCGTGGTAGATGCCAAGCCCACGGAGCAACGGCTTCTCAGCACTGATCGCCAGGTGGGCTGGGCCGTCGTGGCCCATCTCCACCACGTTGTCGTGGAAGTTCAGCGCCTGCAGCTCGGTGAAGGAACCGCCTGCGCCCAGCTTGTCCATCACCAGCATCGCCAGCGACGTCCGCAGCTCGTACTCCCCCGCCGCCGGCACACCTCTTGCCGTGAGCAACGAAGCGCCGAGAATCATCCCCGCGGCGACCCGCTCGTGCGTCTCGCCGTCGAGCCCGCGGTGGTAGTACGCCAACGTGTCCAGCTGGAAGTCCTCGACCAACCGATCCAGCGCGACCGACACCGTCGCACCCCACCGGAAGTCGTCCTCGTTCACCGAATCGTCCAGCGTGAAGATCTCCCGGGCGACCTTCATCCGGAGCGCCGTCTCCGCCTCGGTGACCTTCTCGACCCGGACCCGCAGGTCGTCGATCTCCAGAATCTCGACATGCCCACCGAGCTGCGCCGAGACCAGCGTCGGATCCGTGATCACGTCCATCATCCCGGGGTAGAGATGCCCCAGCAGCCCATGCCGCCCGTGCCGGAACGCAGCTCGTACGCCGGCCGCCTTCAGCCACCGCTCGATCCGGGCCCACGCACGCTCATCTTCCACGTATCCCGAGACCGACCGGAAGTCGATCCCACAACGCTCGAACGCGTTCGCCATCTCCGGCAGCGGACAAGCACCGCAGTACGCGAGCCAAGCCCCGGTGTCGAACGAAGCGTGATCCATCGACTCCGTCGGCTGCAGATTGAGCAACAGGACCGGCGCCCCACTGCGCTGCGCGATCGGCACGAGCATCGACGCGGTCATGTACGTGGTGAGGAACCCGACGATCAGATCGCAGTCCGCGAGCCTCAGCTTCTCAGCCGCCGCCGCGCCTTCCGTGGCATCGGAGATGAAGCCGACATCGATCACCTCGCAATCGAGCGCGGAGAACCGCTCCGACACTCGTCGCGCCGACGCCTGCAGTTGCGGCAGCAACTCGGGGAACTGCGGCCAGTACGCGCCAAGCCCACCCGCGACCAGGCCGATCCGCGTCTTCCGCGGTTCGACCCACGGCAGCAGGCCATGCCCGTCCACCGAGCGGCTCGGATCACTGCTCCACATGGCGAAACTCCTCAGCGCAGGAAGGCGGCGGCAACGCCGGCGTCGACGGGTACGTGCAGGCCAGTCGTCTGGGACAGATCCCCAGCAGCGAGGGCGAAGACGGCCGCAGCCACATGCTCCGGCAGCACTTCCCGCTTGAGCAGCGTGCGCTGCGCGTAGAACGCCCCCAACTCAGACTCCGGTACGCCGTACACCGCGGCGCGTTGCGCACCCCAGCCCTTGGCGAAGATCCCCGACCCCCGGACGACCCCGTCAGGGTTCACGCCGTTGACGCGGATCCCGTACTCGCCCAGCTCGGCGGCCAGCAGCCGGACCTGATGCGCCTGGTCGGCCTTGGCCGCGCCGTACGCGACGTTGTTCGGACCGGCGAAGACCGCGTTCTTGCTGGAGATGTAGACGATGTCGCCTCCGATGCCCTGATCGATCAGCACCTTCGCGGCGGCGCGGGAGACCAGGAACGACCCCTTCGCCATCACGTCGTGCTGCAGATCCCAGTCCTTCTCGGTCGTCTCGAGCAGCGGCTTCGAGATCGAGAGGCCGGCGTTGTTGACGACGAGATCGACGCCACCGAAGGCGAGCACGGCCGCCTGCATCGCCTGCTCGACCGCCGCACCATCTGACACGTCCGCAGCGACGGCGATCGCGCGGTCCGTAGTACCGATCTCCTTCGCGACTGCCTCGGCTGCGGCGAGGTCGAGGTCCGCGACGACGACGCACGCGCCTTCCTCGGCCAGGCGCTGGGCGATCGCCTTGCCGATGCCGGAACCACCACCGGTCACGAAGGCGACCCGGGTGGCGAGCGGCTTCGGCTTGGGCATTCGCTGCAGCTTCGCCTCCTCCAGCGCCCAGTACTCGATCCGGAACTTCTCGCTCTCGTCGATCGGCGAGTACGTCGAGACGGCTTCCGCGCCGCGCATCACGTTGATCGCGTTCAGGTAGAACTCGCCGGCTACCCGAGCGGTCTGCTTGTCCTTGCCGAAGCTGAACATCCCGACGCCGGGCACCAGAACGATCGCCGGGTCGGCGCCGCGCATCGGCGGGCTGTCCGGCGTCGCGTGGCGGTCGTAGTACGCCGCGTAGTCCTCGCGATACCGCAGATGCAGCTCCCTGAGCCGGAGCGTCGCCTCCTCGATCGAAGCAGTCGGTGGCAGGTCGAGAACGAGCGGCCGGACCTTCGTACGCAGGAAGTGATCGGGGCACGAGGTGCCAAGCGCCGCGAGCTCAGCCAACCGCTCCCGAGCAGTGAACTCCAGCACGCCCTCAGAATCGTTGTAGTGCCCGACCTGCGGGTTGTCCGTCGAGGCCAGCCCACGGATCACCGGCGCCAACGCCGCCGCCCGCTGCCGCCGCTCGACCTCAGGCAGAGCTTCATATCCCGGTACTACGCTCCCGAACGGCTCAGCCTTGCCGCGCTCGGCAAGGAAGCGCTCCGCCGTCCGGATGATGTCGAGCGAGTTGGCCTCGCACTCGGCAGAGGTGTCGCCCCAGGCAGTGATGCCGTGGCCGCCGAGGATGACGCCGATCGCTTGCGGGTTGTCCTTCTTGACCTGCGCGATGTCGAGCCCGAGCTGGAACCCGGGACGCCGCCACGGCACCCAGACGACGTGGTCGCCGAAGCATTCCGCGGTCAGCTTCTCCCCGTCGGCGGCCGTCGCCAGCGCGATCCCCGAGTCGGGGTGCAGGTGATCGACGTGCGGCGCGTCCACGAGTCCGTGCATCGCGGTGTCGATCGACGGCGCGGCTCCGCCCTTGCCGTGCAGGCAGTAGTCGAACGCCGCGACCATCTCGTCCTCACGATCCACACCGGGATAGACCTCGACGAGGGCGTTGAGCCGGTCTTGCCGTAGTACCGCCAGGCCGGCGGCGGTGAGCGTGCCGAGGTCGCCGCCGGAGCCCTTCACCCAGACGAGCTCGACGGGCTGCTGGGTCACCGGGTCGATGGCCGTGCCCTTCGCGGACGTGTTGCCGCCCGCGTAGTTGGTGTTGCGCGGGTCGGCGCCCAATCTGTTGCTTCGCGCAACAAGCTCGGCGGCTGGTTCAGACACTGTCATGCTCCCCATCCGGCCTGCTGGCCGTCGGCTCGGTCTTTGGTGATCTGTTCGAAGTAGCCGCTGCGGTGGTAGGCGGCGACCGGGTCCGGGTCGAGACCTTGCGCGATGCGCAGGTCAGCCAGGAGAGGGCGGACATCGGTGTTGAAGGCGTCCATGATCGCGGCGTTCGCAGCGAGGACGTCACCGTCCTGCTGGGCCTTGCGCAACGCGTCCCGGTCGACCAGCAGCGCCTTCGCGGTCGCCTCCTGGACGTTCATCACCGAGCGGATGATGGCCGGGATCTTCGCCTCGATGTTGTGGCACTGGTCGAGCATGAAGGCGATCCCGCGATCCGGGTCGAGGGCGTCGCCGCGGACGATCTCGTTCATGATCCGGAACAGCTGGAACGGGTCGGCCGCACCGACCATCAGGTCGTCGTCGGCGTAGAACCGGCTGTTGAAGTCGAACGCGCCGAGCTTCTTCGCCCGCAACAGGAACGCCACGATGAACTCGATGTTCGTCCCCGGCGCGTGGTGCCCGGTGTCGATGCACACCACGGCCTTCGGCCCGAGCTCGAGACAGTGTGCGTACGACGTACCCCAGTCGGGGACGTCGGTCGCGTAGAAGGCCGGCTCGAACAGCTTGTACTCGAGGAGCATCCGCTGGTCGTCGCCGAGCCGGTCGTAGACCTCCCTGAGTGCCTCGGCCAGCCGGTCCTGCCGGTCCCAGAGGTCGTCCTGGCCCGGGTAGTTCGTGCCGTCGGAGAACCACAGCTTGAGGTCTCGCGAACCAGTGGCGTCCATGATGTCGATGCACTCGAGCAGGTGGTCGGTCGCCTTGCGCCGGATCCGGGGATCCGGGTTGGTGACGCTGCCCAGCTTGTAGTCGTCGTCCTGGAAGACGTTGCTGTTGATCGCGCCGAGCCGGACGCCCTGCTCCTTGGCATACGCCGCGAGCGCCGCGTAGTCGTCGACCTTGTCCCACGGGATGTGCAGCGCCACGCTCGGCGCCACCCCCGTGTACTTGTGGACGACGGCCGCGTCCGCGATCTTCTCCTCCGGCGACCTCGGCACGCCGGGCTGGCTGAAGACCTTGAACCTGGTCCCCGAGTTGCCGAACGCCCATGAGGGCAGCTCGATCTCCTGACGGCTCAATGCATCGGTCACGGCGGTCATATCAGTCCTCGGTACTCGGAGTCAGATGGAAGATCTCGGGCAGCAGCACGAACGACTCGTCCGGCGGCCGGCCGTCGATACCTGTGAAGTACTGAGCCATTTCGGCTTGCCAGCGGGTGTTGACCTCGGTCGCCGCCATCGCCTTCTGCGCCGCCTCCAGGTCCTCGGCCTCGACGTAACCGACCAGCAGGCCGTCGTCGCGGAGGAAGAGCGAGTAGTTGTGCCAGCCGGAGTCGCGGAGCGCGGCTTGCATGTCGGGCCACACGTCGCGGTGGCGTTCGGCGTACTCGTCCAGCCGGTCCTTGCGGACCTGGAGGCAGAAGCAGTAGCGGTTCATGGCAACTTGCTCAGAAGTCGAACTTGTCGATGTTGGCGGCGGTGAACTCGGTCGGGGGGCCGAGCACGATCTCACCGTCCTTGCCGACGGTGTAGTCGCCGAGCTTGCCCGCCTTGAACTTCTCACCCTCGGCGCCGGTGATCTGGCCGGACTTGAGCGCGGCGCCGGCGTACGCGGCCAGGTAGCCGATGTCGGCCGGGTTCCA
Organism: Kribbella koreensis; assembly: GCF_039525325.1. Lineage (NCBI taxonomy): Bacteria > Bacillati > Actinomycetota > Actinomycetes > Propionibacteriales > Kribbellaceae > Kribbella > Kribbella koreensis. The sequence continues at coordinate 167,233 of NZ_BAAAHK010000004.1, read as the reverse complement.
GAGGGCGAACTTCTTGACCGTGCCGTCCTTGACGAACTTGCGCATCTGGTTCGGCAGGCCGAGGCCGGTGATCGCGACCTTGCCCTTGTAGTTGGAGGCGCTGACGTAACGCGAGGCGGCGGCGATGCCGACCGTGGTCGGCGACACGATCACCTTGAGGTTCGGGAACGACTGCAGCAGGCCCTGCGCCTCGGTGAACGACTTCTGGTCATCATCATTGCCGTAGGCAACCTTGACCAGCTTGAGCTTGGCGTTCTCCGGCTTGGCCAGCTCGGTCTTCATCACCTCGATCCAGGAGTTCTGGTTGGTCGCGTTCGGGGTGGCGGACAGGACGGCGATCTCACCAGAGCCGCCGGCCAGCTCGCTGGCCATCTTCACCAGGCTCTCGCCGATGCCCTGCGTGGTGGCCTGGTTGATGAACGCGTCCCGGCAGTTCTTCGAGGCGTCGGAGTCGAACGAGACGACCTTGATGCCGGCCTTGCGGGCCTGGTTCAGCGACGGGCAGACCGCGTTCGGGTCGTTGGCCGCGACCACGATCACGTCCTGCGTCTGCTGGATCAGCGTGTTGATGTAGCTGACCTGCGAGGACGCGCTGGCGTCGTTCGGGCCGACCAGTTTGTACTCGCCCTTGAGCTCACCGACCGCGACCTTGCCGCCGCCGACCTCGACGTCGGTGTACGGGTTGTTGAGCTGCTTGGGCAGGTAGGCGATCTTCAGGCCTTCCTTGAGTGGCGCGTTCGGGTCGGCCGCGGCCGAGCCGGTGCTGCTCGGCGCGCCGGTGGCCTCGTTCGCCGTACTCGCCTTGGTGGTGCCACCGCCGCAGGCGGTCAGTGCGAGCGAGGCGACGGCCACCGTCGACAAGGGCACCGCCAGGCGGCGTGAGATGCGGAAAGACATGAGCTGTCCTTTCTGGACAAGTGGCCCTACAGGGGATTGGTGGTCCGGTGCCGGCGGCGCTGGACCGAGCCGCGAACGGCGTTGGCAAGGTTGGGGGCGAGCACGGAGACGATCAGCAGGACGCCGGTGACCACGTTCAGCGCCTCGTTCGAGACGTCGGAGAGGCGAAGGGCGTTCTGTAGCGAGGCGAGCAGGACGACACCGGCGATCACGCCGGGCAATGCGCCCTTGCCACCGAAGATGGAGACACCGCCGAGCAGGACGGCCGCGACGACCGCGAGCTCGAGTCCGGCGCCGTTGTCGGCTCGGGCACTGGAGTACCGCAGGGTCCAGAGCACGCCGGCCAGGCCGGACACCAGACCGCTGGCGACGTACAGCCAGAACTTGAGACGGCCGGGGCGGACACCGGCGAAGCGGGCTGCCTGCTCGCTTGCGCCGACGGCGAAGACGGCCCGGCCGATGGGCGTCGCGTGCAGCAGGACGCCGAAGACGGCGGCCAGCACGACGATGATGAGCAGCACGTTCGGGATCGACGTACCGGCGATGTTGCCGGTCACCCAGTCGGTGTATTGGACCGGGAAGTCGGCAACGGCGCTGTCGCCGAGCACGACGAAGGCCAGGCCGCGGTAGAGGGCAAGGGTGCCGATGGTGACGGCGAGGGACGGTAGGCCGAGCACGGTGACGAAGAAGCCGTTCACCGCTCCCAGGACGGCGCCGAGGAGTAGGCAGAGCGGGATGATCGTCTCGATCGGCTGATTCGAGTTCCACAGGGAGCCCATCACCGCGCTGCACAGGCCGAGGGTGCTCGCCACCGACAGGTCGATCTCGCCGGTCACGATCACCAGCGTCATCGGCAACGCGACGAGCGCGATCGGCAGCAGGTCGAGGATCAGGAAGCCGAAGTTCTGCGAGGTGCCGAAGTTCTCGACGGTCGCCGCCGCGACGATCAGCACGACGACGGTGACCGCGATGATCGCGACGTTCCAGTTGGCGACCTTGGCCGTCAGTCCTGCGGTGCGGCTCTCGATGGCGGTTTCAGCTGACATGAGAGCCTCGCTTCTTCAGAGACGCGGCCATTCGGACGGCGACCAGGCGGTCGGCGCCGATGGCGAGCAGGATCAGGCCGCCGACGATCGCCTGCTGCCAGAACTGGTTGATCTCCAGCACCGCGAGCGAGCTGCCGATCGTGGTCAGCAGCAGCGCGCCGAGCGCGGCGCCCCAGACCGAACCGCTGCCGCCGAAGACCGCGACCCCGCCGACCACGACCGCGGCGACCACGTTCAGCTCGTATCCGGTGCCGGCCGCCGCGTCGATCGTCCCGAACCGGGCCGCGAACAGGACCCCGGCCAAACCGGCCAGCGCCCCACTGACCCCGAAGGCGCCGATCGTGCGTCGCCCGACCGAGATGCCGGCCAGCCGCGCGGCCTGCGGGCTCGAACCCATCGCATACAGCTCGCGGCCGACGCGGTAGTTCCGCAGGACGACGCCGGTGACGCCGAGGACCAGCAGCGCGATCAGGACCAGATACGGAACGCCGAGCAAGGTCGCGTTGCCGAAGTCGAGGAAGCCCGCCGGCAGTTCGTCCGCGTTGATCTGCTGGCCACCGGCCCAGAAGTAGGTGATGCCACGGACGACGTACAAGGTGCCGAGGGTGACGACCAGGGCGGGGACGTTGCCGTAGCGGACGAGCACTCCGTTGACCGCGCCGCAGACCCCGCCGACGGCGGCGCCGATCAGCAGCGCCGGCAGGACGGGTAGTCCGGGGTGGTCGCGCAGCAACGTGCCGACGGTGAACGCGCTCAGGCCGAGCACTGACCCCACCGAGAGGTCGATGTTGCGGGTGATCACCACCACGGCCTGGCCGACTGCCAGAACGGCCAGGATCGCGGTGCCGAGCAGGATGTCGCGGATGCTCTGGCCGGACAGGAAACGCGGATTGGAGATCGTGGTCACGGCAACCAGCACCGCGAGCGCCAGCACGATCCCCAACTCACGAGCCCGCAGGACCAGATCGAGTGACGAACGCCGGGAGGCGCCCGCAGGCAGATTCGCGGCCGGCGGGGCGAGGTCGGGTCCAGCAGAGTCTGCGCCGGCTGAACGGGCGCGGGTGGGTGCGGCGGTCATACCGAGGCCTCCTGTCCCATTGCGGCGAACATGACCGACTCCTCGGTGGCCCGCTCGCGGTCGAGCTCGGCGACCAGCCGGCCCTCGCGCATGACGAGCACCCGATCGGCCATCCCGAGCACCTCGGGCAGCTCCGACGACACCATCAGGACGGCGACTCCTTCCGCGGCGAGGCTGGACATCAACCGGTGCACCTCCGCCTTCGTGCCGACGTCGATCCCGCGGGTCGGCTCGTCGACGATGAGCAGCTTCGGCGCCGTCGCCAGCCACTTGGCCAGCACGACCTTCTGCTGGTTGCCACCCGACAAGGTGCCGACCTCGTCGGACAGCCGGCCATACTTCGTCTTCAGGCGCTGGGTCCACTCCTTGGCCGAGCGGCGCTCGCTGCTGCCGGTGAGGAACCCCAGCTGCGAGAGCGCGCGCGACCTGGGCAGCGTCACGTTGCGCTCGATCGACAGCTCCATCACCAGGCCTTGCTGGCGGCGGTCCTCCGGCACGAGCGCGACCCCGGCGGCCATCGCGGCCCGCGGCGAGGCCGGCTTCAGCGTCTTGCCGCCGACCTTGACCGTGCCCGCGTCGCGGGGGTCGACGCCGAAGATCGACTGGACCACCTCGGACCGGCCGGAACCCACCAGCCCGGCCAGCGCGACGATCTCGCCGGCCCGGACCTCGAAGGAGACATCGGCGAAGACGGGATCGCGGGTCAATCCGGTCACGCTCAGCACCACCGCGCCCGGCGTCACGTCCTGCTTGGGGAACAGCGCGCCCAGCTCGCGGCCGACCATCCGGCGGACCATCTCGTCGACGCTGACCTCGCTGACCAGGTCGGTCGAGACATGCTTGCCGTCGCGCATGATCGTCACCCGCTCGCACAGGGCGGTGATCTCCTCGAACCGGTGCGAGATGAAGACCAGCGCGGCGCCGTCGTCACGCAGTGAGCGCGCGACCGCGAACAAGCGCTCGACCTCGACGCCGGTGAGCGCCGCGGTCGGCTCGTCCATCACGACGACGCGAGCGTCGGCGGACAAGGCCTTCGCGATCTCGACCAATTGCTGGTCGGCGATCGACAGACCACGCGCCGGACGGCTCGGCTCGATCGCCACACCGAGCCTGCTGAAGAGCTGCTCGGCCTGCTTGATCATCGCCGCGCGGTCGATGGTTTTGAAACGACCCAGTGGCTGCCGGCCCATCGCGATGTTCTCCGCGACGGACAGATCGGGGAACAGCGTGGGCTCCTGGTAGATGACCGCGATCCCGGCCGCTTTGGCGTCGGCCGGGCTGGTCAGCTCGACCGGCGCGCCGTCGAGCTCGAGGCTGCCGGCGTCCGGGCGATGCACGCCCGCCAGCATTTTCACGATGGTGGACTTGCCCGCGCCGTTCTCACCGACCAACGCGTGCGCCTCTCCTCCGTACAGATCGAAGGAGACGCCCTGGACGGCGGCGACGGCGCCGAACGACTTCGACACCTCACGCACCCGCAGTACTGGGGCTTCGGTCGGCATGCTCACCTCCGGCGGGTTCTGATGGTCGTTGAAAGGTCGTTGCTGAAAGGTTTCAAGAAGATTGCACGAAGGTAATGGCGGGCTGCTCAGGCCGTCAAGGCCTCGCACGGAGTCTGTGGAGAACCGCGCGGAAAGACTGAGGTTTTCCACAGGAAAGCAGGTACGCTTCGTCAGCTATCACGTTTCAACCCCGGGGAGGCCGCGTGGCACCGAGTGGCGCTGCCGACCGCGCACGCCGTACCCCGGACCCGGCCCTACCGCCGAAGCAGACCCGTACTCCGAACCCGCCCCGCACCCCGAACGCGGTGCGCGACCAAGAGCGGCTGGCGAAGACCAACGCACGGCGACAAGCCCGGCGGTTGCGGCCGGGCGGCGCGACCCGGAGCGCAGCCGGCGTGAAGGATGTCGCGGCCGCGGCCGGCGTCTCGCTCGGTACCGTCTCGAACGTCCTGAACCGGCCCGAAATGGTCAGCCCGACGACGCGCGCGAAGGTCGAGTCCGCGATGGAGTCACTCGGCTTCGTCCGCAACGAATCGGCGCGGCAACTGCGGGCCGGCTCGAGCCGGATCATCGCGTACCTGATGCTCGACGCCGGCAACCCGTTCTTCACCGACGTCGCGCGCGGTGTCGAGGAGGCGGCACAGAAGGCCGGCCTGTCCGTCTTCCTCTGCAACAGCAACGAGGACGCGGGGCGCGAGGCGGACTACCTCGATCTGCTCGAACAGCAACGCGTTCAAGGCGTGCTGATCACGCCGATCGACCCCGACTCGTCCCGCCTCAGCACGCTGCCCGACCGCGGTACGCCGGTCGTCGTGGTCGACCGCGCGATCGACGACGGCGAGCACTGCTCGGTGGCCGTCGACGACGTGTTGGGTGGCGAGGTCGCGCTGACGCATCTGATCGAGCTCGGGCATCGCCGCGTCGCCTTCGTCGGCGGGCCGAACACGATCGGCCAGGTCACCGACCGGCGCGAGGGTGCCCAGGAGGCCTTGCGGAAGGCGGGTTTGCCGGCCGACAGCCTGGTCGACGTGCTCACCGGCGCGTTGACAGTCGCCGAAGGTAGGGGCGCTGGGCAACGACTTGCCGGGCTGCCCGCGGATCGGCGGCCGACGGCGGCGTTCTGCGCAAATGACTTGCTGGCGTTGGGGTTGCTGCAGCAATGTGTGAGCCTCGGGCTTCGAGTACCGGAGGATCTCGCCATCGTGGGGTATGACGACATCGAGTTCGCGGCGGCTGCCGCAGTACCGCTGACTTCGGTGCGGCAACCGCGTCAGCTGCTCGGGCGTACGGCGGCGGAGTTGCTGCTGGACGAGTCTTCGAACCCGGATCACGAGCATCAACGGGTGACGTTCACCCCGGAGCTCGTGGTCAGGACGTCGACTCGGGGCAATGCGTAGTACGGCAGCCCTTGTACTGTCCGGAGCGCCGGGCGTCGGGAAGACGACCGTGGGGTGGCGGGTGTGGGATCGGTGCATCGATCTCGGGCAGGCTCCCGCGTTCGCGGACCTCGATCTGCTGGGGGCGGTTTGGCCGGCTCCGGCTGACGATCCGTACAACGCGCGACTGAAGGCGACCAACCTGGCTGCCGTGTGGGCGAACTACCAGCTGGCCGGGAGTCGGCGGCTCATCGTGGCGGGGGTCGTCGAGAGTGCGGACGAGCGGCGGCTACTCGAGGAGGCGACAGGTGGGCCGGTGCTGATCTGCCGGCTGGACGCGTCCGATGGCGAGTTGGCCCTTCGGATCGAGCGACGTGGGCGCGAGGAAGGTGACGACCTCACCAGGCTGGCGGCGCGTGCCGCCGAGTTGTCGGCGCAGCTGGCTGTTGACGATCCCAGTGATTTCTCGGTGGCTACGGGCGGCCGTAGTACCGGCGAAGTCGCGGCTGAGGTGCTCGCGCGCTGGTCGTGAGGGTTGTTCGCCTCGGTCCCGGGCCGGTTGTCTGACCGCCGTACCCCTGCGGACGCCGGTAAGTTCAGCCGGCCCGGGGCCGAAGGAAACAAACCCTACCCGGGTAGTTCAGTACGCGGGAGGTCGTCGCGGGTTGTGAGATCGGCCGGGAGGCCGTCGTTCAGGACCAGATCGATGGTGTTGTCGGCGTTCCGGAGGGCTGCGACCAGGCCTGGATCGGGGCTCGCCAGGATGGGCTCCAGATCGGCTTCGCCCAGTTCCTCGCGGGGGTGGTAGGCGAGGCGCTCGTCGGTCAGTGAGAACTCGGTGGTGACACCGGGCTTGTCGCCGCGCGGGTCCTGGCGGTACCACCGGCCGTCGAGCTGGATCGCGACCATACCGTGCAGGAAGTGGCCGCCACGGCCGTTGGAAAGCTTCTGGTAGCAGAGTCCGGCGGGCACACCCTCGGCCCGGAGCAACGCGGTGAGCAGGTGCGACTTGGCGAAACAGAGACCGGCGCCTTGCTCGAGTACCTCGGACGCCGTCACCGTCACGACCGGATCGGCGATGTCCATCGAGTGCTTCACCTCGTCGCGGGTGAAGTCGAAGGCGGCGCGGGCGAAGTCCGTCGTACCGGGGTTGTCAGCGCGGAGCCGGGCGGCCAGGGCGGTGATCGCGGGATGCGAATGATCGATCACCTCGTCCTCGGCCAGGTATCCGCTCACAGCTGCAGTTTCGCATGAATGTCCGACATTCGACACTAATCGTCTCAGCTGATGGTCGCGACGGTTGACCTAGAGAGAACTCCAGCATCGAGGGTTCTGGCTATGACTGAGTTGAACATCGCCCTCGGGGCCATGGAGTACGGCACCCGGATCGACGAGAAGACCGCCTTAGCGCTGCTGGACGCGTACGTCGACGCCGGCGGCGTCTGGATCGACACGGCCAACTGCTACGCCTTCTGGCAGCACGAGAGCGGCCATGGCGGGCAGAGCGAGGAACTGCTCGGCCGCTGGTTCGCCAGTCGGCCCGGCGTTCGCGACCGGGTCAAGCTCGCCACCAAGGTCGGCTGCGAGCCGCTGTGGCCGGGGAGCTATCCGGAGAAGTCCGAGGGGCTGAGCGCCAAAGCGATCGACGCGGCCTTGGAGACGTCGCTCCGCCGCCTCGGCATCGACCACATCGACCTGTACTTCGCGCATCGTGACGACCGCGAGACGCCGCTGGAGGAGACCGTCGCCGCCTTCGGCAAGCACGTCGCGGCCGGCACGGTCGGACGGATCGGACTCTCGAACTACGCGCTCTGGCGGGTGGAGCGGATGCGCGGCCTGGCCGAGCAGCAGGGCGTGGAGGCACCGACCGCGCTGCAACTGCGCTACTCGTACGTCCAGCCGCGGCCGTTCGTCCGCGACCACGCCCACGACCACCGCTTCGGCTGGATCACCGACGAGGTCCTCGACTACGCCGAACTCAACCCGGACCAGCAACTCTTCGCCTACAGCCCCCTGATGTCCGGTGGCTACGAACGAGCCGACCGCCCCTTCCACGAAGCCTTCACCCACCCCGGCACCACCCGCCGCCTGGAAGCCCTCACCACGGTCGCCACCGAACTAGGCGTCACCCCCAACGAAGCAGTAATCGCCTGGCTCACCGGCGGCACCCCCACCATCACCCCCATCATCGGCATCACCACCCCCACCTACCTCACCACCGCCCTGTCCGGCGCCCAACTAACCCTCCCCACCGACCTCCGCTCCCTCCTCGACCAAGCCTGGTAATCACTCCTCGATGCTCACGTTCTGTTGAATTCATACTCAGGTCTTCACGTTCCGTGACGACAGGCGTAAGGTCCGGTACTCACCGCGCGATCAGGGATGCGGACCTGGTGGGGGCCGCAGTTGGCAACGCCTGTGGGGGCAACGAGATGGCAGAGGAAACGTGGCATCAAGCCCGGCTGATTCCTACCTCAGGAATCAACGGAGCGGACGAACAGGAACGCCGGGCGACTTCAGCTCTGCTGGCGGTGATGACGTCGGTCCGCGAGTTCGGCCGCGTGCTGACCCAGCCGTTTGGAGCACCCGCCGGTGTCCTGGAGACCTACATCGAGGTTCCGTTCGAGCTCGGTGACCGGCGGCTCTATCCGGACGGGCTGATCCGCGCCCGTCGCGGTCAGAAGGAATGGACCGCACTGGTCGAGGTGAAGACCGGCGTCAACGAACTGGCGTGCGAGCAACTCGAGGCCTATCTCGACATCGCCCGTGAGCGGGGATTCGATGCGGTGATCACGATCTCGAACGAGATCCCGGCGATCGCCGGGATGCATCCGACCAAGGTCGACAAGAAGAAGCTCAAGCGGGTTGCGCTGCATCACTGGTCCTGGTCGATGGTGCTGGCAGAGGCCGTACTGCAGAAGGAACACCGAGGGGTTGCCGACCCGGATCAGGCCTGGATCCTCGGTGAACTGATCCGGTACCTCGAGCACCCACGGTCTGGCGCCCTGCAGTTCGAGGACATGGGCGGCTCATGGGTGGCGACCCGCGAGGCGGTTGCGGCCGGAACCCTCCGCCCTGGCGACAAGTGCGCACCGGAGGTCGCCGCCCGGTTTGACGCGCTGCTTCGCTACGTCAGCCTTCAACTGGGCCGGCGGCTAGGCGACGACGTCACTCCAGCACTCAGCCGTAAGGAGATGGCGGAACCGGCGCTGCGCTCGCAGGCGCTCGTCCAGTCCATGTGCACGACAGGGACCATGCAGGGTGCGATCAGCATTCCGAACGCGGTCGGGCCATTGATCGTGACAGCCGATCTGCGGGCTGGACAGGTGATCTGCCACGTCGACATCGCAGCGCCCAAGGATGGCAAGCCGACCACCCGGGTCAACTGGCTGGTCCGTCAGCTGCGCCATGCGCCCGATACCGCAAGGCTCGAAGCCTTCACGCTGCACTCCCGCGGACCCGGCACCGCCGATCTGCTCAAGAACGTCCGGGAGCAACCCACCCGGCTGATCGAGGATCCCCGGAAGGAGCTGCGATCGTTCCGGGTCGCACTCACCCTGCCCCTCGGCTCAAAGCGCGGGCGTGGCCGGGGTGCCTTCATCGACTCGGTCGAGGCCGCGATCAACACCTTCTACGGCGATGTCTTGCAGGACCTACGGGCCTGGACGGCGACGCCTCCACGTCTGCGGGAGACGCCAGAGCAGCCGGCGGAGCCGCCAGCCCTCACCTCTACTGCACTGTCCTCGCAGGACGGGCAGGAGCTGGACACCGTCCAGCCGGATGACCCCGATCAGACGATCGCTCTACCTGATGACACTGCCGATGTACCTGCCGAGCAGGTGGAGCCGATCGAGCCGGTGGAGGCTGCTGAGACCGCCGACGGAGAGATCAACTCGCCGATATCTGTCCCGGAACCCGACAAGGGGATGCTTGTGGACCGGGTTTCGTGACACGATTTCGGGGTGGACAAGGATGGGTTCTGGGAGCTTGTCGAGGCGGCTCGGGTTGAGGTGGATGACACCGTCGCGGATCCGGATGGAGTCGCTGACGCGTTGACCAAGGCGCTGGGTGAGTTGGCGCTGGAGGAGATCGCCGGGTTCGGCGTCGTGTGGGAGCGGTTGCAGGCGGAGTCGTACCGGCAGGATCTGTGGGGTGCGGCGTACCTGATCAACGGCGGCGCCTCCGACGACGGGTTCGACTACTTCCGCGGCTGGCTGGCCGCGCAAGGCCGGGAGACCTGGGAGGCCGCGCTGGCCGATCCGGACTCGCTGGCCGATGTGGTCGACGAGGATCTCGGCGAGGGATTCGAGGGGTTCAACGGCGAGGGGATGTTGAGCGTGGCTCAGCATGCCTACGAGGCGGCGGGCGGCTCCAGCGCGGAGTACTGGGAGATCGTCGAGGCTGCCGGTATCGACAGCCCGGACATCCCGGCCGGCGAGAACTTCGACTTCGACGACGACTCCGAGATGGAAGCCCGCTACCCGCTGCTCGCCGGTCTCCAGGACAGCTAGCTCCATCCGGCCGCCGCTTCGGGCCAGTCCTCACTGGTTGCGGACCGGCGGCGTCAGGCGGGTTCGCCGCTCAGGCGTTCTATGAAGGTGCGGAGCGAGCGGCGCCAGCCGCTGGGTTGACCGGTGTCTTCGTCGGCTACGGCGAGGCTGACCAGGTGCTGGGTCATTTCGAAGCCGGCGACCGCCTCGCGGAGGGCGGTCAGCGTTTCGTCGGGGATGGCGTGGCGGCCGTGGTCCGGTTCGTCGTGGTCCTGGCCGACCGGGTGGCTCACCCAGCCTGTGCCGAAGCTGCTCGGGACCAGGAGTTCGGGGACGAGTGACTCGTGCGAGAGGGACGCCAGGTCCTTGTTGCCGTTGTCGATGCTGAAGATCGTCGTACCGCGGCGGCGTACGTCGTCGATGCGCTCCAGCAAGGTGTCGGCCGGGGTCTGCTCGGTGACGACGAGGAGCGACTCGCCACGGCCGGACTCGCGGAGGCGGTCGAGGCCGATCGACAGGTGCGGGGGTGCGTCCGGCGGCGGCGCCCAGCGGACCAGCGACGGGCGGATGTCCTCGATGCCGGCGCGGTGCAGCTCGTCGTCCAGGTGGGCGGTGAGGTGCCAGGGCTCGTCGTCGGCCGGGCCGAACAGCATCAGGCCGCCGGTCCGGGTGGTGAACCTGCGCAGCGAATGGGCGAACTCGGTCGTACGGCTGCCGAGCTCCGTCCCGGTCAGCATCTCGCGCAGGAGCGATGCCTTGGTGAGATCCACACTCCAAAACTGACACACCGAACACGACGGCGCGACTTGGCCCGTGTGGGTGATCTGGGTCACGGCGCCGTGACGAAGTGACGGGTGGGTCCGACTTACTCGTGTCGGCGCTTCGGACGGGGGGCGCCGCGGCCGGGCCATTGGTTGCTGCAGAGGGCAGCCGATGGGCCGGTTCACCCACCAGGGAAGGAAAAACAGATGAGCTTCGCAGACAAGGCCAAGAACGCCGCGGAAGACCTGGCCGGTAAGGCCAAGGAGGTCGTCGGCAAGGTCACGGGTGACGACAGCCTGGAGACCGAGGGCAAGACGGACCAGGGCGTCAGCGACCTGAAGCAGGCCGGCGAGAAGGCCAAGGACGCCTTCAAGCACTGAAGCGCCTGAAGTTCGAAGGCTGAGCTGGCCGTTCTCGAGCGGCTAGCTCAGCCGGTCCGCCTTGGATTGCAGGTAGTTGCGCTCGGGGATCGACGTCGTACGCCGAGCCGCCTGCAAGTAGCTCGCCCGCGCTCCGTCGAGATCACCCGACATCTCCAGCAAATGCGCGCGAACCGCCTCCAGCCGGTGATGCTCGGTGATCCGGTTGTCGGAATCGAGAGGCTCCAGCACAGCCAGCCCCTCCTTCGGCCCGGTCGCCATCGCCACCGCCACCGCGTGGTTCAGCGTCACCATCGGGTTGTCCGAGATCTGCTCCAGTACCTGATACAGCGCGACGATCTGCGGCCAGTCGGTGTCCTCCGACCGCTCGGCAGTCCCATGTACTGCGGCAATCGCCGCCTGCACCTGGTACGGCCCGAGCTGAGTCCGCGACAACGCGTCGGTGACGAGCGCCTCTCCCTCGACGATCGCCGCCTTGTTCCACTTCGACCGATCCTGATCCGCCAACGGAACCAGCCCGCCATCCGCATCCGTGCGCGCCGGCCGTCGCGCATCGGTGAGCAACATCAACGCCAGCAGCCCTTGCACTTCACCGTCGTCGGGCAGCAGCCGGCGAACCCCGCGCACCAGCCGAATCGCCTCGGTCGTCAGCTCCGCGCTGTGCAACGAGGTGCCCGACGAGGCGGTGTAGCCCTCATTGAAGATCAAGTACAGAACATGCAGCACCGCACCCATCCGGGCATCCCGCTCAGCCTCGGGCGGCATCTCGAAAGTACTGCCCGCCTGCTTGATACTGCGCTTCGCCCGGGAGATCCGCTGCGCCATAGTTGCCTCAGGCACCAAAAACGCGGCGGCGATCTGCGCGGTGGTCAAACCGCCGACAGCCCGCAAGGTCAGCGCGATCTGCGACGCCGCCGATACCGCTGGATGGCAACACAGGAACAACAAAGTCAACGTGTCGTCCCGCCCGGCCACGTCGTCGACATCCGGAGCCGAGGCAACGAACTCCTCAGGAGCAGCGAGGTTCGCCGCGTTCTCCTCGCGCCGACGCCGCGCGGACTCGCTGCGCAGCAGGTCGGTCAATCGCCGCGAGCCGACCCGGATCAGCCAGCCGCGCGGGTTGTCAGGCACCCCTTCCGACGGCCACTGCTGAGCAGCCGCGAGGAGGGCCTCCTGCACAGCCTCCTCGGCCAGGTCGAAGTGCCCGTAGTGCCGCACGAGCGCACTGAGCACCTGCGGCGTCTCCTCCCGCAGCAGGAGCTCGAAGTCGCTCACATCTCCAGCCCGGAGCTGTCCATCACAGGTCGCACCTCCACGGCGAGGTACTTCGCGTCCGGCATCCGGGCCGCGTAGTCGATCGCCTGGTCGATGTCGTCGCACTCCACCAGATAGAAGCCCGCCAGGTGCTCCTTGGCTTCGGCGTACGGTCCGTCGGTCGTGGTCAGGGTGTCGCCGCGGACGGAGACGGTCCGGGTGGTGATCGGATCGGCCAGCCCGGCGGCACTGACCAGCATGCCCTGTTCGGTGAGCTCGTGCATCAGCTCTTCGTGCGACCGGGCCAGGCCCTCGCGCTGCTCGGCCGTCAGTCCGGCCCAGCTCTCCTCGTTGCTGTAGATCAGCAGCATGTACTTCACAGGCACCATCCTGACGGTCGCGGAGGTCCCAGCGACCCCCTTTCACCCGGTACGTCGTAGCCGGACCGGCCGATCTCGACATGGCGACTCAAAATGTCGAGCCGCCGACCAGGGGTCCGACGTACCCGGCAAGAGGCGCCCAGCCCGGGTGTCCGGAGTACTGGAGGCCCCGCATCATGGAGAACAGTCCCGATCCGAAGCGCTGGTTCGCCCTCGCCCTGCTGTGTCTGGCGGGGTTCATGATCATCCTGGACGCCTCGATCGTGCTGGTCGCGGTGCCGTCGATCGAGCGGGAGCTGACCTTCTCGACCGGTGGAGTGCAGTGGGTGCCCAGTGGCTATGCACTGATGTTCGGCGGCCTACTGCTGCTCGGTGGGCGAGTGTCGGACCTACTAGGCCGTCGGCGCGTACTGATCGCCGGACTGCTGCTGTTCGCGGCCTGCTCGCTCCTGTGTGGCTTCGCCTGGTCAGGGGATGCGCTGGTGTTCGCACGTGGCCTACAGGGGATCGCTGCCGCAGTACTGGCTCCCAGTGCGCTCTCCATCGTCATGACGACGTTCCCGGACGGCGCTGAGCGGAACAAGGCGCTGGGGATCTGGGGAGCGACCAGCGGTGTCGGCGGTACGGCCGGGTCGCTCATCGGCGGACCAGTGACAGACGGACTCGGCTGGCAGTGGATCTTCTTCATCAACGTGCCTGTGTGCCTGCTGGTAGTCGCCCTGGCCCCGGTACTGCTCAAAGACAGCCGTGGCCCCGGCCGCCGCGGCTTCGACATCGCCGGTGCCGTCACTGTGACCGCTGCATTGATCGTCCTCGTGTACGCCGTAATCGAAGCACCCACGTCATCAGCCGGGCGGACCACATTGCTGGCCCTCGTGTCGGCCGGTCTCTTCGCGTTGTTCGTGCAGGTGGAGAAGCGGTCGGCGGCCCCACTCGTCCCGCTCAGGATCTTCCGGTCGCGCGCGGTGGTCGGCGGCAACCTGATCGGGATGACCTGGGGGCTGGCCGCTTTCGGGCTGAACTTCGTCTACACGCAGTACGCGCAGCTCGCCCTCGGTACCTCCGCGATCCGCTACGGGCTGATGTCCTCCGTGCTCGCCGCCGCGGCGGTCGGCGGATCGATCGTCGGGCAGAACCTGGTCACCCGGATCGGCCCGCGCCCGATCGCCGCCGCCTCGCTCGTCGTGGCGGGTATCGGCAGCACGGTCATGAGCCTGATGTCCGTCTCGTCCGGGTACTTCGAAGTCGCATTCTGGGGGCTGACCATCTTCGGAGCCGGACTCGGCGCGGGGTCCGTGGCCGGGGCGATCGCTGCCCTGAGCGAGGTGGCCGAGAAGGACTCGGGAATGGCGTCGGGGCTGCAGAACGCCACGTTCCAGATCGGTGGGGCGGTGGGGATCGCAGTACTGTCCGCGGTCGCGGTCGGGAACACGCACGGGAGCGCGCCGGCTGAGTTGGTGTCGGGCTACCGGGTCGCGTTCGCGGCGTGCTGGGCGTTCATCGCGGTCGGCTTGGTCGGTACAGGCCTGCTGGTCGGCAGGAAGCGGGCAGCTGACCGCGAAGCAGCAACAGTCGCCGCTTGACGGCTTGCAAGCGCAGTCGGCTCAGGTGCTGAGCACGGTCGGGCGGAGCTCGACGCGGTCGCCGATGATCGTGGAGACGTGGCCTGCCACCTGTTGAGCGCGGGCGTCGTCGGCGACATCGACCAGGAAGAAGCCCGCGAGCTGTTCCTTCGCCTCGCCGTACGGGCCGTCGGTGACGACGCGAGCGCCTTCACGCACCTGCACCACCCGGCCGTCGCCGGGCAACGACAGCCCCTCGGAGCTGACCAGCTCACCGCTCACGGCGAGCTCGCCCTTGAACTTCGTCAACGCGCGCACAGCCGCGAGATCGGCCGGGGAGCCGCTCGGCCGGTCGCCGCCGTAGATCAGTACGAGGTACTTCATACCGCCGGATCGTAACGACCCGCACAGACAAAACCCCGCGAGCCGATGGCTCGCGGGGTCGTCCACTTCAGTCGATCAGAACCAGTGGCGTCGTCCCCCGACAGCGCGACCGGTAGAGCCGAGCAGGAACAACACTGCTCCGATGACGAGCAGCACGATGCCGATCGTCCACAGGACCGGAATACTCAACACGAATCCCAGAATCAACAGGATCAGTCCGAGGATGAGCATGAAGCCTCCCTTATCTCCTCTGGCCGCCAGGGCGGGGGTTGGCGGCGCCCAGTTCAAGTGCCCATCCGTAATCCCCGCTAACCTGTCAACGCGTAGTACGGGCGCGGCCACGCACAGTCAGCGTCGCCAGGGGAATTCCGGCGTGCGCTTGTTCTGGAACGCGGCGATCCCCTCGACCAGCTCACCCTCGGCGATCGTCTCCTGGTACCGCCGGAAGGCGAGCGAATCCGCGTCCTTCCCGGCGAGCAGCGCGTTGACCGTCTCCTTCGCCGAGCGAATGGTCAGCTGCGACCGCGAGATCAGCGTCGCGGCGAACTCGGCCGCACCGGCATCGAGCGCGTCCTCGGCGAAGACCCGATCGACCAGCCCCTTCGCATACGCCTCGTCGGCAGTCAGCAGGTCACCGCTGAACAGCAGGTACTTCGCAGTCGCAGGCCCCACCAGATCGAGCAGAACCTTGATCGCCGCGGGCGGATAGACCACGCCGATCCGGGCCGGCGTCACCCCGTACGTCGACCCGCTCGCCGCGAACCGGAAGTCGCAGTTGACCGCGATCTCCAGCCCGCCGCCGATGCAATGGCCCCGGATCACCGCGACCGTCGGCTTCGGGAACTCGCGCAGTGCCGCCTGCGCTCTCAAGTTGTGAGCCCGGAGCTCCGCCATCGGATCGGCCGGGTCGGCTCCGGAGACCAGCTCGCCGATGTCGGCGCCCGCCGAGAAGCTCGGCCCCGCGCCGGTGACGAGCAGGACCTTCACCTCGGGATCCGCGGCCAACTCGGCCAGCAACCCCGGCAGCGCCTCCCACATGGCCCGGGTGAGCGCGTTCCGTTTGGGTACCCGGTCGATCACCACCCGTGCCACAGCACCGGTCTCGACGCTGAATCCGAGCTCGTCCATGACGCGCAGTCAACCAGACACGACACCCCGCCGCCGCGCGGTGAATCACAACCGCTGAGCGTGCGGCATGTACGTAATTCGTTAAAACGCCGCGCCAGTTGGTGGACCTGTCAGGAAGTGTGCTTGACTCCTCCGGTCGATAACGTTTTGATCTCGGCAGATTGGGTGGACGCAGTGGCTGAAGGACGGCATAGACAGGCGCGGCACCGTCAACCGCGCCCCAAGGTGATCGGCCCCGGCATCGTGAAGGTTGCGATCCCAGGCGCCGCGGTGGCTCTACTGGCCACCGGCTCCGCAGTCGCATTCCCCGACGAAGCCCCGAAGCACGACGTGACTACCGCCAGCTCGCCCCTGCAGCTGAAGCGTGAGGCACCGACCAGCCGGGACGCGAATCGTCCGTCGTTGGACCTCACTCCGACGCAGGCGCCCTCGAAGGCGCCGGCCGCCAAGCACCTCAAGAAGCAGGCTCCGATCCCGAAGCCCAACTCGGTCAAGACCCGGGCCGCGGAGAGCGTGAAGACGGTCGCCCCGCCGAAGATCATCGGCAGCAAGTTCACCACCACCGACCTCAACGTGTGGTCCGCCCCGGTCACCGGCAACCTGCTGACCGTCCTGGAAAAGGGCAGCAAGGTCTCGGTCACCGGCAAGGTCCAGGGCATCTGGGCCGAGATCGTCCGCGACGGCGTCTCCCGCTGGGTCAAGGCGCAGTACCTGGCCGCGACCAAGCCGGTCGAGCAGTCCGTCGAGGGCACCCCGTCGCAGGCAGCCTGCAAGTCGGGCTCCAGCGTCGAGGAAGGCCTGACCGCGGACGCCATCCGGGTGCACCGCGCGATCTGCCACTTGTTCCCCTCGGTCACCTCGTACGGCGGTCTGCGCAGCGGCGACAGCGGCAGCGAGCACTCCACCGGTCACGCGCTCGACATCATGGTCAGCGGCGAGACCGGCCAGGAGATCGCCGACTGGCTGCGCGCCAACCGCAAGGCGATGGGCGTCAGCCAGCTCATCTGGCAGCAGCACATCTGGACGGTCCAGCGCAGCAGCGAGGGCTGGCGCGCGATGGAGGACCGTGGCGGCGCCACGGCCAACCACTACGACCACGTCCACGTCACCGTGTACGGCAACTCCGGCACTGCCTGAGGCAAGCTTTGACGAACGGCCCGGCTCCCTCCCATGGGAGCCGGGCCGTTCTGCTTGTGGTCAGGGCTCGAGGTTGTGGTTGAGGTGGAAGAAGTTGTCCGGGTCGTAGGCGCGCTTGACCGCGCGGAGCCGGCTCAGGTCGGCTTCGCAGTACGCCGAGGTCGCGCGGGCCGGGTCGGCCAGGAAGTTGAGGAACGTCCGCCCGCTGTTGCGTTGGTCGAGCTCCGGGACCTCCTGGTCGATGATCAGCGAGTACGCCGCTTCGCGGTGCCCGACCGGGCCGGCGCCGGGACCGGGGTGCGCCATCGCGCCACCCCAGTGCCGGATCTCGACGGTCGCGCTGGGCAGCGTGGCCAGTCGGTCGAGCAGATCGTCGTCGAGGGTGTCGAGCAGATCGAGGTAACGGGCCGGGGTTCCGCCCATCGACGATCCGGCGTACGGGGTGGTCCTGAGTTCGCCGGCGAGTCGTTGGCCCGCGACCTCGAAGAGGGGCTTGAGGAGGTGTTCGGCCAGTTCGGGCTCACCGGAGTACGAGGCCTTGATCGCGAGTGCGCGGGTGCCGTCGGGGGTGCGGGTAAGGAGGATGGCGGTGCTGAGCTCGTTGGGGATGGTGGCGGACCAGTCGCGGTAGAACTTGAGCGTCTCGGCTGCGTTGTCGATCGCGAAGTAGACGATGCCGGAGTGGACCTGCGGTACGGAGTACAGGCGGAACTCGAGCGAGGTGACGATCCCGAAGTTGCCGCTGCCGCCGCGGATCGCCCAGAACAGGTCCGGGTGCTCGTCCGCGCTCGCCGTGACTACACGACCGTCCGCAGTGACTACCTCGGCGCGGATCACGCTGTCGGCCGCGAACCCGTACTTCCGGGCGAGCCAGCCGACGCCGCCGCCCAGCGTGTAGCCGGTGACGCCGACGTCCCGTGACGATCCGGCCAGCGGCGCCAGCCCGAACTGCCCAGCTGCGTCGATCACTGCACCCCAGCGGGTCCCGGGGCCGACCTTGGCGACCATGCGCTGCGGGTCGACCAGTACTGACGTCATGGCCGAGGTCCTGAGCAGGATGCCGCCGTCAGCCGGCACCCGAGTCCCGTGCCCAGTCGCCTGTACTGCGATCGGCAACCCGAGCTGCCGGGCCGTGCGTACTGCCGCCTGCACGTCTGTGCGGCTAGAGGCCTCTGCGACCACCAGGGGACGCGAGTCGAAGGTGGGGACGATCGACTTGCGCAGTACGTCGTACTGCTCGTCTCCTGGCCGGTGGACCGACCCGTTGAAGCCGGATCCGAGCAGTGCCGCTACAACGTCACTACCAGTCGTCTCTACCGAGTAGATCGCTTGCGTGCTCATCCTGCTGCTCCCTCGCGTGTGCCTGGCTCTTACACACACGTCGAAGCGGCTGGGCCCAGATAGACACGACCGGTCGAACTATTTTCGTCAGGCGGGGATCTCGAGGGATTCCAGCCGGGAGAGGTCGGCCAGGATGTTGAGCTCGGTGATCCTGCCGTTGTGAACGGTGAGGTCCATGACACCCAGCAGGGTGTCGCCGACGACGGTGATGGCGCCTGGGTAGCCGTTGATGAGGGCCAACCGGCCGTGGGGGGCCAGCCTGCCGAACATGACTGCTTGCTCGACGACGGCGAGGGCGCCTCGCATCAGCTTGGAGACGGCAGGGCCGCCTACCGCGGTACCGGCGTCGGCGCGGAGTACGACGTCGGGGTCGAGGAGGGAGAGCAGCGCCTCGAAGTCGCCGCTGCGGGAGGCGGCGAGGAAGGCTTCGACGACCTCGCGCTGGCGGGTGACGTCGCTGTCGGTGACCGGGGCGCCCTGGACCCGGCGGCGGGCGCGGGAGGCGAGTTGCCTCGCGGCGGCCGGGGTCTTGTCGACGATCTCGGCGACCTCGTCGAAGCTGAGCCCGAACATGTCGTGCAGCACGAACGCGAGCCGCTCGGCGGGCGACAGCTTGTCGAGTACGACCATCATCGCCAGCCCGACCGCGTCCGCCTGGGCGGCCTCTTCCGCCGGGTCGAGCGGACTGAGGATCGGGTCGGGCACGAACATGTCGAGCGAGTCCTCGCGACGGGTCTTGCGGCTGCGCAACTGGTCGAGGCAGACCCGCGACACCACCGTCGTCAGCCAGCCGCCGAGGTTCTGGATCTCGCTCGCGTCGGACCGGCTCAGCCGCAGCCAGGCCTCCTGGACCGCGTCCTCCGCCTCGGTCACCGAGCCGAGCATCCGGTACGCCACCGAGCGCAGCTGGGCGCGGTGCTGCTCGAACTGGCCGGCCAGTTGGTCGAAATCGTCCACAGGTCACAATCTCCCGTCGCGGTCCGTCAATCCTCTGACGGTCGTCGAGGACATCATGTGACAGCTCGGGGGTCCGGCGCCGATCATTACGGCCATGGCCGACCGTGAGCTCGTCTTCGAGGACCACTTCGACGGACCGACCCTGGATCCCGCCGTCTGGCTGCCGAATTACCTTCCCCAGTGGAGTTCCCGGGCCGCGACGGCGGCGCAGTACGAGCTGGCGGACTCCTGCTTGCGACTGTTCGTCCCGCCGGATCAGGGCCTGTGGTGTGAGGACGACCACACGCCGCCGATGCGCGTCTCGGGCATCCAGTCGGGCAACTTCTCGGGACCGGTCGGGAGCACCATCGGCCAGCAGCCCTATCGCGACGGACTTGCCGTCCGCGAGGAGCAGCCTGCGTTCTGGGGCTGGACTCCAACTGGTGGCTACATCGAGCTACGCGCCCGCGCCGTCGTCTCGCCGCGCTCGATGGTCGCCCTGTGGATGGTCGGCCTCGAGGACAGCCCCGAACGCTGCGCCGAAATCTGCATCACCGAGATGTTCGGCAAGTCCGTCACGCCTGGCTCGGTCGAGGTCGGTATGGGCCTCCACACCTTCCGCGACCCGTCCGTCCCCGAAGACTTCGAGGCCGTCCGCCTCCCCTTGGACCTCACCGACTTCCACCTGTACGCCGTCGACTGGACACCCGACCGCGCCGACTTCTACGTCGACGACGTTCTGATCCGCACCTGCCCAAGCCCACCGGCCTACCCCATGCAACTGATGCTCGCCGTCTTCGACTTCCCCGACGGATCCTCAGCTGAAGCGGTACCTGAGTTCGTCGTCGACTACATCCGCGGCTACAAGTGAGCCAGCAGCTGGAGTTTGTCGTGCGACGGCGTGCCGGGCGTGGCGTGGTAGGTGATGAGCATCTGGTGTGGGGCGCCGGGAAGTGCGAGTTTTTCGTAGTTGAGGGTTAGCGGGCCTACTTGTGGATGGTTGAAGCGGGTGGTGCCGCTGGTCTTCTGGCGGACGTCTTGTTTGGCCCAGAGGGTGCTGAAGCGATCGCTGTGCAGGCTCAGTTCGCCGATCAAGGTGGCGATCTGCGGGTCGTCGATGTCGGGGGCGATGATCGAGCGGAGGTAGGCGACGGCCTTGGCGGTCATCTCGTCCCAGTCGAGGTAGAACTCGCGCATCTCCGGCTCCAGGAAGGCTGCGCGCATGGTGTTGACGCCAGGGGCGAAGAAGGGGCTTAGGGCAACGGCCATGCGGTTCGCTGCCAGGGTTGTCAGGTAGCGACCCTGGACCAGGGCCGGGGTGGTCGGCCAGCTGTCGATGAGGCTTTGGATGCCGGTGCTGACCTGCTCGGGTCGGGCAGCGCGGCGGCGTACCGGTTTGGTTGGGGTGGTGAGGTTCTTGAGGTAGGTCTCGGAATCCGCATCCAGTTGGAGCGCACGGGAGAGGCTGTCGAGCACCTGGTCGGAGGGGTGCTGGTCACGGCCCTGCTCGAGCCGCAGGTAGTACTCGACGCTGATGCCGGCCAGCAGCGCGACCTCCTCCCGGCGCAGCCCGGGTACGCGTCTACGGCTGCCCCCTGGCAGCCCTACGTCCTCGGGGCGCAGCCGCTCGCGACGTACCTTCAGGTACTCGCCGAGGTTACTCATGCTTCCAGAGTAGAGGCGTACTACGGGCTCATCCTGCCCCTGCCGGTACCAGTGTCAGCAGGGCCTTCTTCCCCGGCGCTGGTCGACGCACGCTCGGCATATGAACTCATTCTCATCTACTGCTAGCGAAGTACTGGCCGGTGTCGACCTCTCCGGTCAGCGTGCGCTCATCACCGGCGCCAACTCAGGGATCGGTGTCGAGACCGCCCGTGCGCTTGCCGCAGCTGGTGCCGAGGTCGTGCTCGCGGTCCGGAACGTTGTCGCAGGCAAGGAAATCGCCGCGGCGATCGGCGGCGCCGCCCGGGTCGCCGAGCTGGATCTCGCCTCGCTGCCCTCCGTCCGCTCCTTTGTCGACGGCTGGGATGGTCCGCTGCACATCCTGGTCAACAACGCCGGCATCATGGGCGTACCGGAGCTGACCCGTACGCCGGAAGGCCGCGAACTGCAGTTCGCCGTCAACTTCCTCGGCCATTTCGCCCTCACCGTCGGGCTGCACGACGCCCTGGCCGGTGCGGGCAACGCACGCATCGTCTCGCTCAGCTCGAACGCTCACCTGATGGCCCCACCGGTCTTCGACGACCTCGACTGGGTCTACCGGCCGTACCACCCGATCGCTGCGTACGGCGAGTCGAAGACCGCGACCGTCCTGCTCGCCGTCGAGGCGACCCGACGCTGGGCCGCCGACGGGATCGTCGCCAACGCGGTCAACCCCGGCGCGATCGCGACCAACCTCCAGAAGCACACAGGCGGACTCCAGACACTGGTCGAGCGCCGCAAAACCGTCGAGCAGGGCGCAGCCACCTCGGTCCTCGCCGCAACCCTCACCACCGGCGGCCGGTACTACGAAGACTGCGCCGAGGCGCCCGTACTGACCGGGCCACCGGTCATGTTCGGCGGCGGCGTCGCACCCTTCGCCCTCGACCCGGGCAACGCCGAGCGGCTGTGGGAGATCGCTGCGAAGCTGGTCGCCTGACCGCGCTGCTTGTTATCGTTCGGGCGTGATCACGCGTCTGAGCAGCTGGTGGCCCGTCGACTAGGCGGCCACCTTGCTTTGCGCGAACCCAACCGGCCGCCTCGATGAGGCGGCCGCTGTGATGTCTCCTCGTTGGGCGGCCTGACCCCGAGGACTGACCATGCCCACTGTGAATCGCACCTGGTCCGGACTGATCTCCGACCTGCTCAACGGCCGTGACCTCACGCCGGAGGACGTCTGGTGGGCGATGGACAGCGTGGTCGGCTCCGAGGCGACGTCGGCTCAGGTCTCCGGGTTCCTGATCGCTCTGCGGGCCAAGGGCGAGACTGCGGACGAGATCGGTGCGATGGCGGCGGCGCTCCGGCAGCACGCCACCTCCGTCCGCATCCCGGGGCGCTTTGTCGACATCGTCGGGACGGGTGGTGATGGGACGGGGGCGATCAACATCTCGACGATGGCGGCGATCGTGGCCGCGTCTACTGGCGTGACCGTGGTCAAGCACGGTGGGCGGGCCGCGTCTTCGCAGGCCGGCGGTTCGGCCGACTTGGTCGAGCACTTGGGCATTCCGCTCGACCTGTCTGCCGCTGATGCTGTCCGGGTCGCCTCGGCGGCTGGGCTCACTTATCTATTCGCACCCCGGTTCAACCCCGCTCTGCGGCAGGTAGCTGCTGTACGCCGGGAGCTGGGCGTCCCGACCGCGTTCAACGTGCTCGGCCCACTCCTCAACCCCGCTGATCCGGTCTGCCAGTTGGTGGGAGTTGCGGATGCACGCATGCAGCCGGTGCTGGCCGCAGCGATCGCTAGTCGCGGCACCACGGCCCTGGTTGTCCGAGGCGACGACGGCCTCGACAAGCTGACGACTACTACCTCCTCCCGCGTCTGGGTAGTCCGCAGTGGCTGCTCTGCACCCGAGTCCTTGGACCCCCGCTCGTTAGGCCTTGCCCGGTCGTCACTTGCTGCGCTGCGAGGCGGTACTGCGGCGGGCAACGCCCGGGTGCTCCACCGCGTGCTGGCCGGGGATCGTGGGGCTGTGCGGGACGTAGTACTGCTGAACGCTGCGGCTGCTGTAGCCGTCGGGCGGCTGACGGATGAGCCGCTGGTGGAGCAGCTGGCTGTCGCGTTGGAGCAGTGTGCAGAGGCGGTCGACAGTGGTCGGGCGGCTGCAACACTGGGCCGATGGATCGCCGGATCCACCAGCACCTAACCTTCCCCGCCGGCTAGCGACCTTGGAAGAGACCGGTGGCGCGGTAGGCGGCGTACATGTCCCACACCACTTCCGTCTGCGGCTGCAGAGGTGCCGGTAGGTCGTCAGGCCCGAAGAAGCCAGCCTGGATGACTTCATCGTCACCAGGGATCAGTTCACCCGTCCACTGCCTGGCCTCGAAGAGCATGGCGAAGCACTGCAGGCGGTCGCCGTTTGGGTAGGTGATGGTGTGCAGCGCAGCCTCCGACAGGGAGCCGAACGGGGTCAGGTCGTCGGGGTCTACACGCAAGCCGGACTCTTCCAGCAGCTCCTGCGCTGCGGTCTCGCGAAAGCTCATCCCTGGCTCAGTACGAACCTTCGAAGGCCATCTGTGGAGACTACGTGCGGTAGCGGAGGAGGGTTATGCCGGAGCGGAAGGGTTGGGTCTCCACTAGCTGCAGGGTGGCTGGGGTGCTTGTGCCGGGGAAGAGGCGGGCGCCCTTGCCGATCACTACCGGGTAGACGAACAGGCGGTACTCGTCAACCAGGCCGGCGGCCGCTAGCGCGTGGACGAGGGTGATGCTGCCGGTAGCGACTATGTCTTTACCGGCGGTGGCCTTCAGGGCCTCTACCTCGTTCAGCCCACGCAGTACCGTGCTGTGCTCCCACTGCGGATCCTGCAGGGTCGTGGAGACCACGTACTTGGACACTGCGTTGAGGTAGTCGGAGATACCGGTCGGGTCGTCGGTCTGGTGCGGCCAGTAGCCGCGCATGTCCTCGAACGTCTGCCGCCCGACCAGGAACGCATCAGCGGCCTCCCGCTGCACCTCCAGCGCACCCAGTACGTCGGACAGGTCCTCGTCGCCAGGGTTGAACCACCCCTCGCTCGCGTCGATCACCCCGTCGAGCGTGATGTTCTCGGTCACCACCAGGTCCCGCATGCCCCAGCCTCCTCCGTCGTTTCGGGGTACGTCGGAACCCCGTACCCACTCTCGACAAGTCAGCGGGGCTCTTTTGCGCGACCGGCCGGTGCTACGTAGCGTGAGAGTGTGACTGTGGATCCGTACGGGGACGAACGTCTGGTGGAGTTGTACGACGAGGACAACCGACCGGGGGCAGACCACGAGTACTTCCTGAAGCTCGCGGACGGAGCCACCAAGGTCATCGACTTCGGATGCGGTACCGGCCTCCTGACCCGCGCCTTCGTGCAGCCCGGGCGGGTGGTGCTAGGGGTCGATCCGAGCGCGACGATGCTGAACTACGCGCGCCGGCAACCGGGCGCGGAAGACGTCACCTGGATCGACGGTGACGCCGGCGCGGTCCTGCCCGCCGGCGACGCGGATCTGGTCGTCAGCAGCGGCAACACGATGATGCACATCACCGCCGATGACTTTCCGTGGGTGCTCGAGGCGCTCGCGGCGGCGTTGAAGCCCGGTGGGGTGTTGAGCTTCGAGAGTCGGAACCCGGCCGCACGGGCCTGGGAGCAGTGGGGACCGGAGGCGACCTACAGCGAGCGCGATACGCCGGCCGGACATCTGAAGGAGTGGATGGAGGTCACTGAGGTCGGCAACGGCCGGGTGGTCTTCGATGCGCACAACGTGTTCGAGGACGGCGTCGACACCGTCTACACGACCACGCTGTACTTCCGTACGGTCGACGAACTCCGCGCCGGGCTGGAGAAGGCAGGCTTCGGCGACGTCGAGGTGTACGGCGGATGGCACGAACAGCAACTGACGGACGACTCCCGGCTGTTCGTAGTACGGGCAACCAAGTCGTAGCCCGAGCAGCCGAGTTGTCTACAGACTCGTCAGGCCTTGGCCGCGGGGTTATTGTGACGTGGGGGTGACGCGGACACAGAATCCCTTGCTGACAAAGGGATTCTCCTATCTGAAGTAGCTGTTCTCGAGAGGGGCATCACCGTGGGAACCATCACCACCAGCGACGGCACCGAGATCTTCTACAAGGACTGGGGCAGTGGTCAGCCGATCGTGTTCAGCCACGGCTGGCCGTTGTCGGCCGACGACTGGGACAACCAGATGCTGTTCTTCCTGCAGCAGGGGTACCGGGTCGTCGCCCACGACCGCCGCGGCCACGGCCGGTCGACGCAGACCGGTGACGGCCACGACATGGACCACTACGCCGACGACCTTGCAGCCGTCGTCGAGCATCTCGATCTGCACGACGCGATCCACGTCGGCCACTCGACCGGCGGGGGCGAGGTCGCGCACTACCTGGCCCGCCATGGCGAGGGGCGGGCGGCGAAGGCGGCGCTGCTGTGCGCAGTACCGCCGCTGATGCTGAAGACCGACGCGAACCCGGACGGCCTGCCCAAGGAGGTCTTCGACGACCTTCAGGCGCAACTCTTCGCGAACCGGTCGGAGTTCTACCGCGCGCTGCCGTCCGGCCCGTTCTACGGGTTCAACCGGCCGGGCGCGGAGCCGTCCGAGGCGATCATCGCCAACTGGTGGCGGCAGGGGATGATGGGCGGCGCGAAGGCGCACTACGACGGCATCGTCGCCTTCTCCCAGACCGACTTCACCGAGGACCTGAAACAGATCACCATCCCGGTCCTGGTCATGCACAGCGAGGACGACCAGATCGTCCCCTACGTCGCCGCCGGCCCCCGCTCAGCAGAGCTCCTGAAGAACGGCGTCCTCAAGACGTACAAGGACTACCCGCACGGCATGCCGACCACGCACGCCGACGTCATCAACGCCGAGCTCCTCGAATTCATCCGCTCCTGACTCCGGTTGTCGTCGCGGGCTTGCGGACGATGAGATACCCCTGATCGACCTTCTCCCACTCCGCACGCCCGCGTACGGCCGTCATCCACAGCTCGAACCCGCCATCCCGCAACAGCCCGGCGACCTCGTCCGGCCGCTGCCGGTAGAAGTCGAGCTCGAGCGCCGTACCGCCGTACTCGGTCCGCCGCACCTGGTCCTCCCCGACTTGGAAGGCCAGCATCAGTACTCCGCCTGGCGCGAGCACCCGGTAGAACTCGGCGAACACCGCTGCCCGTTGCTCCCACGGAACGTGGATGACCGAGTAGTAGGCGAGCACTCCGCCCAGCGACCCGTCGGGCACGTCCAGCGCCAGCATCGAGCCTTCCTCGAATCGCAACTCGGGGTAGCTCTGCCGAGCCAGCGCCAGCATCCCCGGCGACAGATCGATCCCGAACGCATCCAGCCCCAGCTCGGCCAGCAAGACGGTCACCCGGCCGGGTCCGCACCCCACGTCCGCCACTGGCCTACCGGTGGGTTGGACGAGCTCCGCGAAGGTCGCGAACAGGGATCGGTCGAGCGGCAGGTCGTCGAAGGAAGACTGCACGAGATCGGCATGCTCGGCCGCCAGGGCGTCGTACGAGGTCCGGGTGGTGGTGAGGA
The DNA here is from genome assembly GCF_039525325.1 of Kribbella koreensis. Taxonomy (NCBI): domain Bacteria; kingdom Bacillati; phylum Actinomycetota; class Actinomycetes; order Propionibacteriales; family Kribbellaceae; genus Kribbella; species Kribbella koreensis. The sequence continues at coordinate 140,376 of NZ_BAAAHK010000004.1, read as the reverse complement.
AGTCCGCCATGGCCAGGACCCTAGGGGGTGGCTCCGACAAGTTTCGTACGTGGTTGAATTCCGGCGATCAAACGTTCGAAACAGTGAGGAGTTTCGTGTGAACAGGCTTGTCCGTGGGGTGCTCGCGGTGTCCGCTTCCACAGTCGTCATCCTGGCCGGGACGACGATTCCGGCGTCGGCGACCGAGGGCAGCCCGAGCGGCGCGCCGCCGGAGGGGAGCATCGGCGTCTGGTGCGTTTCGGTCACCGGCGCGAAGGCGTGCTTCGGGGAGTACGGCGACAAGGTCTGGGTGAAGGACACCAAGGCGAACGGCGAGCCCGCCGCCGGCACCATCTCCGACACCGAGTCCGACGTGAGCTGGCACCGCGAATGCTACAACGGCCGTGGTGCCGACGGCGGCTGGGTGATGTGCGACTTCGACGTACCGGAGAACGACGAAGGCCTTCTCTGGGCCGTCAACAACCCCTTCGTCGGCGCCCAGGCCAGCACCAAGATCTGGACCACCATCATCTGACCTGCCCGGGATTCCGCGGTGAGGGTCGATCCTGGGGCAGACTCGTGACTTGTTCCTCGTGGCCGGGTTCGGCACGCACTGGATGAGGGAGAGCGCTGGTGACGACTACCTATACGACTCGGCCGTTGTCGCCGGAGACCTGGGACGACTTCAGCGCGCTGGTGGAGGCCAACGGCGGGGTGTGGGGTGGCTGCTGGTGCATCGGCTTCCATGTCGAGGGGTTCGGCGAGAAGCCCCACAGCGCTGAACGCAACCGCGCCGCAAAGCGAGCCCACGTGGACCAAGGCACCGTGCACCAGATCCTCGTCTACGACGCGGATGGCGTGTGCGTGGGTTGGTGCCAGTACGGACCCCCGGCCGAACTACCCAACATCAAGAATCCGGCCAAGTACGCGGCCGGCGCCTCGGAGCTACCCGCATGGCGGATCGGCTGCATCTTCACCGGCAGCCGCCACCGCGGCCGAGGCGTCGCCCGCGCGGCGGTCGCCGGCGCACTGGACGCGATCCGCGCCGCCGGCGGCGGAGTGGTGGAGGCGTACCCGGAGCAGACCACCGACCGCAAGCCCCAACGCGGCGCCTTCCTCCATACCGGCCCCGAAGAACTCTACGAACAATTCGGCTTCACCCGCGACCGCCAGATCGCCAAGTGGCGCTGGGTCATGCGCACCGAACTCTGACCAGCGGAGGGCGTGGGATTCGAACCCACGATGACGGTCACCCGCCATACCGGTTTTCAAGACCAGCGCACTCGGCCACTATGCGAGCCCTCCAGGCGGTCACCCGGAGGTGGCGCCGAAGGTTGAGGATACCGGTACGGGTTGGGCCGGCGGGCGGAGGTGGCACCGCGCCGTACGGGGGTGCGTAAAGAGTTGGAGTCTCTTCGGCGGACGTTGTTACGCTCCGAGGTCGAGAGTCCGACTGCAGCCAGGGGAATGTCATGCCGAACGTCGCGTCGCTCGGCTTGCCCAATATGCGGGGGCGTGCGCCGTTGCTGGCTGGGTTGGCGATCGACTCGTTCGGGGGCGGCTGCGCGGGGCCCTTGTTGCTGCTGTACTTCGTGCGCGTGGCGGGCATCCCGCTCGGTACTGCGGGATTGATGCTGACCGTGGCGACCATGTTCTCCATCGCCGCGCCGGCCGCCGTTGGGGTGGTGATCGATCGGGTCGGGCCGCGGAACCTGGTGATCGGGGCGCAGTTCGCGCAGGGGCTGGCGTTCACCGGGTTCTTCTTCGGGCGTTCGTTGTGGCTGCTGTTTCTTTGTGCGCTGGTGACGACGACCGGGCAGCGGGTCTTCTGGTCGGCGATCTTCAGCCTGCTGGCGGACATCGCGGATCCGGGTGACCGGGACCGCTGGTTCGGGCTCGGCGGGATGATGCAGGCGGCCGGGTTCGGGCTCGGAGCGCTGGCTGCCGGCGTACTGCTGAGCATTGGCGGGGATACGCCGTTCCTGGTCGGTATTGCGGTGAACGCGGTGACCTTCTTCGTCGCTGGCGTGCTGTTGCTCGGGTTGCGCGCCCGGCATGAGGCGCAGGCTGCTCAGGACAGTGGGCCTGCTCCGCTGCTGCGGAAGGACAAGGCGTTCCTGGTACTGATCGCTGCGAACACCATCCTGGCGCTGTGCACGATGATGATCGGGGTGGCGCTTCCGGTGTACGTGACCGAGGCGCTGCCCGAGGCACCCAAGTGGATCGTGGGAGTGCTGCTCGCGGCGACGTCGGTCGTGCTGGCGACCGGGCAAACGCTAGTAGTGCGGCATACCGAGCAGCGGCGGCGTACTTCGGTACTGGTACTCACTGGCGTGCTGTGGGCGGTGTGGGGAGTGCTGATGGCGGCGCTGCTGCATGTGCCGGCTGGGCTTGTGGTGCCGGGGTTGGTACTGGCGACTGTGGTTTTTGCCGGGGCTGACGTGCTGCATGCGGCCACTGGGAACGCGCTGGCTGCCGCTGTTGCGCCGACTGTCGGACGTGGCAAGTACCTTTCGTACTGGCAGTACTCGTTCACCTTCGCGAGTGTGCTGGTGCCGGCGTTCTTCGCGCAGCTCTTCGAGGTGCGGGAGGAGCTGCCCTGGGTGACGCTGTCGGTGCTGGCGCTGGTCGCGGCGGCGACGATCGTGGTGCTCGAGCGGGTGCTGCCGGATGCGGCGACGCGGCGTACCTGAGCTTCGGCGGGGCTTGATTCGCGGCGTTGCGATTGACGGGTCAGGCATTCTTGCGCTCTTCGAACAGGTGTTCTAATGTCCTTCTCGTAGCTCGCGGATTTCACTCCCACCCCAAACCTTCGCTCGCGACGGCTGAGCCTCCCACCTCCGATGTGGACAGCCGGGATCGAGCGCTGGCCGCCCGGGCAGTGAGGGCCCGGGCTGTGGAGTACCCGCTCGCTGCCAAGTACAACTGCTAACGGAAGACCGAGGTGATGCAAGACGAGAGGACGTCCTCATGTTGCTGGAACACCGTGGCCGGAGACCGGTCGTCCCTGAGTCCGCGTACGTGGCGCCATCAGCCGTGCTGTGTGGAGCCGTCGTGCTGGGCGAGGGCAGTCGGGTGCTGCACGGCGCAGTACTGACGGCGGAGGACGGTGAGGTCCACCTCGGAGAGAACAGCGTGGTGATGGAGAACGCCCTGGTGCGCGGCCGGGCGAACCATCCCGCGGTGATCGGCGCTACGGTCTTGGTCGGACCGCACGCCCACGTGAACGGCGCCACGGTCGAAGCTGAAGTCTTCATCGCCACGGGCGCCTCATTGTTCCCAGGATCGATCGCCGGCACCGGCGCCGAACTGCGGATCAACAGCGTGCTCCAGGTCAACTCCCGCCTGGCCGCCGGCGCCGTCCTGCCGATCGGCTGGATCGCGGTCGGTGATCCCGCTCAGCTCTTCTCCCCCGATCGACACGACGAGATCTGGGCGATCCAGCAGACCCTCGACTTCCCCGGTACCGTCTACGGCGCGGGTCGCGACACCACCATGCGCGACATCATGGCCGGCCAGTCCGCCTACTACGGGACCCACCACCAAGACCGCCAACTCCCCGACCCCCACTAACCCCACACGCTTCTCCGACGCAGCGGGTGCGTAGACGTCGCCTGCTCGAACGCTGCGAAGGATCACACCGTCCTCGAACGGACCGGGGTCTACGAACCGATGCCGGCCCATCCACCCGGTCCGGCGCGCTCCCGCGCCAGCGCGCGGCGGGCGGCGGGCGGCGGGCGGCGGGCGGCGGGCGGCGGGCGGCGGGCACACCCTTCGCACTCCCGGCGCGCAGCGTGCCGCACTGCTGGTGCGTGGTGAACTCGGCCCGTTCCCAGCAAGCTAGCGGTAGAGCTTCTCGAGTGCGGTGAGGGTGTATGTCGTCACGTGCCCCGGAGGCTGAGAGGCACAGGTCATGGCGGCGTCGATGGTGGTCGCCCCAGCAGTAACCGTCACCACATAGACGACTCCGCCGGCATCAGCAGCGTCTGCCTGGGTGCCGTCGCCGGCATTGGTGCTGCCGCTTTCGCGGCCGCGAGCGTCGGCATAGGCGTCGGCGCCTCTCCGGGCCGACGCGCCTGCGCTGGCGCTGCCGGGGGGCTGCGTAGCTCCGGTGGCTTTGGTGTCTGCGTCGGCGTTTGTGTGTGCCGCGGCGCTGGTTGTGGGGTGGGTTGGGGTGTTGGTGTCGGGGGTGGTGGTTAGGTGGATTTGCCAGGTGGTGGGGGTGGGGGTTCGGACTTGGGTTGGGTGTAGGGCGTTGAGGGAGAGGGGGGCGCCGGCTGTGCGGGCGAAGTGTTGGGCTGCTTGGACTGGGGGTGGGTGGGCGCCTGAGCCTCGGAGGTACTCGGGGACGATCAGGCCTTCGTTGTAGTGGGTGGCCAGGTCTACGGCTTTGGTGCTGGGGACGTGGCCGTAGAAGAGACTGTGGGGGAGGAAGACCAGGTTGGCGGCGAAGCGGTCGCCGCCTATGTGGCTGCATTCCCAGGTTCGGTCGGGGAAGGCATTCGAGAGGGCGGCTGCGGCTGGGCGGCCGCGGATGGCGCAGCAGGCGTCGTGGCGGCCGTGGGTACAGATCAGGTAGATGGGGTCTGTGCTGGGAGTGCCTGGATCGCGGCCGGACAGGACGTTCAGAAGATGTTCGTCTGTGGGGAGGTCGCCCCAGCGGACGGATTCTTGGCCGGGGCGGCTGTCTATCAGGGCCCAGCGGCGGGTGGTACTGCGGTCTTGTCTGCCGTGGCGGCGGATCAGTACCGGTCGGATTCCTGCTGCCGCGCACAGCCGTGCAACCTCACCAGCCAGACCGTCTCCGAGTGCGGTCAGGGCTTTTCGAGGCCAGGGGGCCCGGTGTTCTATCAGGAGCCAGCGGATGGCGGGTGGGGCTGTGGCTGAGAGTGTGTCGCCGCGGTGTTCGGCTGCGGCGGCGCATCTGAGGCCTAGGGCTTCGGCGAGTTCCTCAGCTGTCTTCACGGGGGCTCTGTACGAGGACTGCTTCGGTCAGGAGGCGGCGGACCAGGACCAGTTGGTCTGCTTCGTCCATCGGGAGGTCGGATACTTTCACGTCGGTACCTGCACACAAGGCGGCCACGGCGGGATACGTTGCCTTAGGCAAGGAGATTGTGCGGTCGGCCAGGTGCAGGCGGACGGGGTCCCCCTCGACCAGGTGGAAACGGAGGCCGGGGCGTAGGCGGACCGTAGTACTGGGGTTCAGAGCAGCAATGGCGGCGGCGTGGGCCAGCGGGGGTAGCGGGGCTGGGCGGTTGCCGGACCAGGTGCGACGGCGTAGCCGTGGGGCTAGGTCTGTGGGGGTGGTTTGCTCGATGCGCTTGGTGAAGAGGGCTGTGACCTCTTCTAGGACTCCGGCTAGTTGCGAGGGGTCGCCGGGGTCGAAGCCGAGCGGGAGGGCTGCGCGCAGGGCGGGTTCGTCGGCTGCTAGGGCTGCTAGTTCTTGGACTAGTAGGTAGCGAGTCATGGTGTGCAGGCCGACGGTTAGGTGGGCGCTGACGCCGCCTAGCGCTTTGGCGGAGTGGAGGAAGCCGCGGGGGACGTAGAGGGCGTCGCCGGGGCGGAGTACGTCGTCGATCACTGGGGCTCGGTCGCGGGCTGCTGCTGCGACGGCTTGGGAGTGGTCGGTCCAGGGCTGGTTGCGGAGGGGGTCGACGTGGACTGGTTCGTGTACGGTCCAGTGCTTTTCGCCGGCTACCTGGAGGACGAAGACGTCGTGTACGTCGTAGTGGGCGGAGAAGCCCTGCGACTCTGCGGGAGTGATGTAGGCGTTGATCTGCACTGGGTGCTTGGCGTCGGACGACAGCTGTGTGGCGAAGTCGACCAGTGCCGGCCAAGTACGGTGCAGAGCTTGCAGTACTACGGTGTGGCCGCTCGCGAAGAGGGCGGCTACCTTGTCGTCGCGGATCTGGTCGCCGATCTCCGCGCCGACTCCTGCGGGGCCGGTGAATTGGCTGTCGCCGACGACCGTGCCGTTCTTGGCGATGCGCAGGAACGGGGTGCGGAGGCCGCGGTGGGACAGGAGTTCGTCGGCGGCTTGCAGGCTGAACAGGTCGCTGTAGTCGCCGCCGTGTGAGAGCAGTGCGCGGGCACCCCAGTAGGAGCGGCCGAACTCGTCTAGGTCGAGCTCACCGCCCACACAGCGCCGGAGAGCCGGGCGCCCTTCCGGAAGCCACCCGCTCTCCGGCACTGGGCTCATCAACTTGAGAAGTTCCCGTCAGCACCGCCGTCAGCGCCACCGTCCGCGCCGCCGTCATGGCCACCGGCGTTGGCGCCACCATCGGCCAAGCCCTCGCCACCAGCTCCGCCATCGGCTCCGCCGTCCGTCACACCCGGCGAAGCGCCACCGTCAGCCGGACCCTCAGCACCGCTGTCAGCACCGCCGTCAGCTCCGCCGTCACTGACACCCGGGGAAGCGCCGCCATCGGCGGGTCCTTCGGCGCCACCATCGGCACCGCCGTCAGTACCGCCGCCTACGGCTCCGCCGTCTGCAGGGCCTTCACCTGCGCCGCTGTCAGCACCGCCGTCTGCGCCGCCATCGCTGACGCCAGGGGAAGCGCCACCGTCAGCCGGTCCCTCGGCACCGCCGTCTGCGCCTCCGTCAGTACCGCCGCCCACAGCTCCACCGTCGGCAGGGCCTTCGCCAGCGCCGGCGTCTGCTCCGCCATCGGCGCCGCCGTCGTGGCCGCCTACCGTTGCGCCGCCGTCGGCGAAGCCTTCACCCTCGGCGTTTCCGGGGAGTCCGGAGCCGCTCGATGAGGTGTTGCCGCCACCGTCAGCGCCGCCATCGGTCGCGCCGCTGGACGCACCACCGTCGGCCGGCCCCTCGCTGTCGGCCGACGAGGTCGTCATGTCGTCGTCGCTCAAACCCATGATGCTGCTCCCTTCGAAGTACCCGGAGTGTCCTGTCGCCCATCTTGTGCGCAAAGTAGACCGGGCCTAAACCCTTGAGCGCGTTACAGCGAGCACTCGGTTCTTCAGCGATCAGCTGATCAACCGAGCACGTCCTGCCAGACCTTCAGAAAAGCATCCGTGACCGACTCCGGCCGCACCGCGATCCGCAGCCAGTCCGGACCCAGCCCAGGGAACGTGTCACCCCGCCGTACGGCGAAACCGCGTTCCCGCAACTGTTCCCGTACTACCGCAGCACCGGCCACATGCACCAGCACGAACGGCCCCCGCGCAACCCCGTACGTCGAAACAGCAGCCGTACACCTCAGACCGGCCAGCAGATGAGCCCGTTGCCGATCCAGATCAGCAGCCGCCTGCGCCGCCTCGGCCACAGCGCGCTCGTTGCTGCAAGCAATCGCAGCAGCCAGCGCAGGAGTGGACACCGGCCACTGCGACTGCACCGCCGCCAACTGCTCGATCAGCGCCGGCGCCGCCACGACGTACCCGACCCGGAGGCCGGCCAGCCCCCAGGTCTTGGTCAGACTCCGTACCACCACCAGCCCGGGAATCGACGCCCCCACCAGCGACTCCGGCTCCCCGGGGACCGCGTCCATGAAGGCCTCGTCGACGACCAGGATGCGGTCGGGGCGGGCGAGTTCGCGCAGCTCATCGGCGCCGTGCAGGATCGACGTCGGGTTGGTCGGGTTGCCGATGACGACCAGGTCCGCGTCGGAAGGCACCGCACGGGGATCCAGGGCGAACCCCGTCTCCGGCCCCAGGATCACCCGGTCGACCAGATGGCCGGCCGAGCGCAAAGCAGCCTCGGGCTCGGTGAATTGTGGGTGAACGACGACCGGGTGCCGCGGCCGGAAGGCGCGAGCGATCAGTACGAAGGCCTCGGCCGCGCCCGCGGTGAGCAGGATCTGCGACGGGTCACGACGATGCCGCGCCGCCACAGCCGCGAGCGCCGCGTCCTGGCGCGGGTACGCGGCGAGGTCGGTCAGGCTCGCACCGACCTCCTCGACCAGCCAGCCCGGCGGCGTACCGGCCCGGACGTTGACCGCGAGATCGACCAGGCCATGCCCGACCTCGAGATCGCCATGGTGGTCGAGGTCGAAATCGTCGGGGCGCAGCGTCACAGCAGGAGGCTAGCTCGCTTGTCCGGACTTTGGGCGGGTGATCTCAGGAAACCTAGCGAGAAGACACCGTGAAGCGTCGGTTCTGCAGTGACGGATTGCGCCGCCGGGTCTCGGTGAGCCGATCCGCGGAGATCTCGGCGGAGGCGATCCCGTCCGCCTCCCCGACGGCGGCGATGGCGATGCCCTGCGGGTCGATGATCTGGCTCAGACCGCAGTACTTCTTCCCGTTCTGCGCGGCGGCGGCGACATAACAGGTGTTCTCGATCGCACGAGCCGTCAGCAGCGTGGTCCAGTGATGCTCCTTGAGCGGGCCGCGCACCCAAGCCGCCGGTACTACGAACACCTCCGCCCCCGCATCGACCAGCGCTCGCGACAACTCGGGGAACCGCAGGTCATAGCAAGTCATCAGTCCGAGCTTCTGCCCGGCGACCTGGACGACGACCGGCGCGACGTCGCCCGGCGTCAGCTGGTCCGACTCGCGGTAGCCGAACGCGTCGTACAGGTGGATCTTGCGGTAAGCGCCGAGTAGATCACCGTCCGCGCCGACCGCGAGCAGCGTGTTGTACGGCCGGGCCTCGTCGCAGCTGCGCTCGAACATGCCCGCGACGATCGCGACGCCGTGCTCGGCCGCGGCTTTGCGCAGCGTCCCGACGAACTCGCCGTCGAGCGCCTCGGCCAGATCGCCGACCGAACCGCCCTCGGTCGCGAAGTCCGCCATCATCGCCTCGGGCAGCACGACGAGATCCGGCCGGCCGGCCGCCGCGTCGGCGACGAGCCGCGTCACCAGCTCACGGTTGGCGGCCTTGTCGTGCGAACTGGCGGTCTGCACCACGGCGATCTTCACCTCCCCATGGTGCCAGGCAAGGACCAAGGGAAGGAAGGAAAGCGGAGGGGTCGGGCAGACTGATGGGGTGGAGTTCGATGTGGTGGTGCTGGCCGGGGGTGGGTCTACTCGATTTGGTGGAGTGGACAAGGCGCTGCTGGTGCTGGACGGGGTGTCGTTGATCGATCGGGTGCTGACGGCAACGAAGGCCGCGGTGTCGACGGTTGTGGTGGGACCGGAGCGTGGGGTTTGCCGGGCGGTGGAGTGGGCCAGGGAGGATCCGCCGGGTGGTGGGCCGGTGGCGGGGATCGCGGCCGGGCTCACCATCGGACGAGCACCCGTCGTTGTGTTGGTGTCTTGCGATCTGCCGTGGATCACGGCTGACGACGTCACCAGGTTGGTCGACGGGGTCGGGGAGCGTGACGGGTTCGGGTTGCTGGACACGGACGGTCGGGAGCAGTGGCTGGCGGCGGCGTACCGGCGTACGGCGCTGGTCGAGGCGTTGAAGCGGGTCGGTGATCCGCAGAACAAGTCGGTCAGGCGGCTCTTCCTCGGCCTGGACCTCGCTTGGTCGAAGCCCACCAGGGCCGGCGACGACGTCGACTCCTGGGCCGACCTCGACGACTAATTGCTTCGACACCCAGGAGCGAGCGCCCTACCTTGGCGGCAATGGATATCGCCGCGATGGTTGAGAAGACCTGTCCGGGGAGTTCGATCGAAGAGGTGGTCGAGCGGTCCGGTGGCCGGCTGAGCAAGGTGTTCGAGGTACGCCGGAACGCGGCCGAACCGGTGATCGTGAAGATCTACGAACCGGAGTGGGCCTGGAAGCAGGCCAAGGAAGTCCATGTCTATGGGCTGCTGCAGGAGCACCTCGGCGACTCCGTGCCAAGAGTTCTGCACGCCGAGCCCGGCGACCCGGCCTTCACCGTGCTGACGAAACTCGACGGCGTGCCGTTGTCGGAGGCGGAGCCGCCGGACTGGAAGAGCGTCTACGTCCAGCTCGGCGAGTTGCTCCAGCGAATCCACCGTATCCCGCAACCGGCGTACGGCTATCTCACCGACGAGGTGCTCGAACCGCTCCCCACCAACGACGCCTACATGCGCCGCCAGTTCACCAAGAAGCTCAACGAGTTCGACCAGCTCGACGGCGATCCACGGCTGAGCGAAAGCATCGGACAGTACGTCGAGCAGCACGCGGAACTCCTCGGCAACGCCACGCAGCCGGTCCTCTGCCACAACGACTTCCACGAGGGCAACGTGCTCGTCGACCCGGTGACCTGGCAGGTGCGGGGGTTCATCGACGTCGAGAACGCGATCGCCGCCGACCCGTTGATGGATCTCGCCAAGACCGAGTGCTACTCGATCTGGGGCAACGCGGACAAGCTCGCCGGCCTCGTCGAGGGCTACGGCGCACTCCCCACCGACTGGCGACCCCGCACGACGCTCTACCGCCTCTACCATTCACTGGAACTGTGGGACTGGTTCAAGTCGATAGGCACCGTCGATCCACTCGAGAGCATCGCCGGTGACATGGCGAAGATCGTGAGCTAGCCGAGACCGGACGCAGTACGGTGGCAGGCATGCGAGCTGTCGTTTGTGAGGGTGCCGGTGGCGTCGAGGTCCTGACGATCGGTGAGATCGAGGATCCGACCCCTGCCGTCGACGAGGTCGTCATCAACGTGGTCGCCGCCGGGGTGAACCGGGCGGACCTGCTCCAGCGGCAGGGGCACTACCCGCCGCCTCCGGGCGCACCCGGCACGATCGGGCTCGAGGTGTCGGGCACGATCGCCGCGGTCGGCGCCGAGGTCGAGGGCTGGTCGGTCGGTGACGAGTGCTGCGCGCTGCTCGCCGGTGGCGGGTACGCCGAGAAGGTCGTCGTACCGGCTCCCCAGGTGATGCCGGTACCTGAGGGCGTCGATCTGGTGAGCGCGGCCGCGCTGCCCGAGGTGGTCGCGACGGTGTGGTCGAACGTGTTCATGACCGCCCACCTCAAGGAGGGCGAGACCCTGCTCGTGCACGGCGGCTCGTCGGGGATCGGCACGATGGCGATCCAGCTCGGGGTGGCTCACGGTGCGCGGGTGCTCTGCACGGTCGGCAGCAAGGACAAGATGGACTTCTGCCACCGGCTCGGCGCGGAGGTCGCGATCAACTACAAGGAAGCCGAGTGGGCGTCGGTGGTCAACGAGGCCACCGGCAAACAGGGCGCCGACGTGATCCTCGACATCATGGGCGCGAAGTACCTGCAGGACAACGTGAAGACCCTCGCGTACGACGGCCGGCTGGTCGTCATCGGGATGCAGGGCGGGACCAAGGCCGAGCTGGACCTCGGGCGGCTGATGTCGAGGCGCGGATCCGTCACCGGTACTGGCCTGCGGGTCCGCTCGGTGGCCGAGAAGGGGCAGATCCTCGCCGAGGTGGTCGGGCACGTCTGGCCACTCGTCGCTGCCAAGAAGGTACGCCCGGTGATCCAGCGCACCTATCCCCTGGAGGCCGTCGCTCAAGCGCACGAAGCGCTCGAGCAGTCCAACCACATCGGCAAGATCCTGCTGACGATCTGAGAACTACTCGGCCGCGGGGAAGTTCGCGGCCAGCCACTCCGGGTCCGGGGCGACCAGCTGGATGACGTCGATCCAGGTGCCCTCGGGGTCGCGGACGAAGAAGTGCCGCTGGCCCCAGACCTCGGTGACCACCTCGGTCTCCAGCGTCACGCCGGCCTCGACCAGGGATGCCGCCAGCCGATCGGCGTCGTCGACGATGAAACCGAAGACGTTGCCGCTCTCGGTGAGCGCGGAGACGGCGGCCGGGACCGACTCGTGGCCGCGTTCGGTGATGGCCAGCTCCCAGTCGGCGTCACCGCGCCGCAAGGTGATGAACCAGCCGATGTCGAGGGCGATCTTCAGGTCGAAGTGCCGCTCGTAGAACGCGGCGACCTCGGCCGGGCGCGCGGTGACCACCGTCGCGCCGAATGCTGCGGGCTGCATGAAGCTCCTCACCGGTGGAGGTCGGGTACCGCTGAAGGTTAGTGGCCGGGCAGGCCTTGTTGACCGGAGAATACTGAGTATGCATACTCAGTATCTATGTCGATCAAGCACGGTTTGCTGGCGCTGCTCCGGACGGAACCGAAGTACGGCTACCAACTGCGCGGCGAGTTCGAGGCGGCCACCAACTCGACCTGGCCGCTGAACATCGGGCAGGTCTACACGACCCTGACCCGGCTCGAACGCGACGGCCTGGTGCAGGCCGGCCAGACCGGCAAGGACGCCGACGGCCGGTCGCTGTACGAGATCACCGAGGCCGGCCGGGACGAGCTGGCGAAGTGGTTCGAGACGCCGGTGACCCGGGAGTCGCGGCCGCGGGACGAGCTGGCGATCAAGCTCGCGCTGGCGCTCGCCGTACCGGGGATCGACGTGACCGCGGTGCTGCAGCGGCAGCGCGCGGCGACCATGCAGTCGATGCAGGAGCTGACCCGGCTCAAGCGCGGCAGCCGCGACGGCGAGATCTCCTGGCTGCTGGTGCTGGAGTCGATGATCTTCGGCGCCGAGGCCGAGATCCGCTGGCTGGACCACTGCGAGGCGATGCTGTCGCGCCATCGAAGGACCAGCACGCCGGTGATTCATTCCGAGGAAGACCAAGAGGCGGGGGCCCACTCATGAGCACGATCCTCGACATTCGCAATCTCTCCCGGGTGCACGGAACCGGCGAGCAGGCCGTGCACGCGCTGCGCGGCGTCGACCTGGCGGTGGCATCCGGTGAGCTCGTGGCCGTGATGGGCCCGTCCGGCTCGGGCAAGTCGACGCTGCTGACCTGCGCCGGCGGACTCGACCGGCCGACCAGCGGCGAGATCCTCGTCGACGGCAACGACCTGGCCACCCTGAGCACCAAGGGTGTCGCGTCTCTGCGCCGCCGCCGGATCGGGTACGTCTTCCAGGACTTCAACCTGATCCCGGCCCTGACCGCCGCCGAGAACGTGATGCTGCCGCTCGAGCTGGACGGCACCCGCGCCCGTACCGCCCGCAAGTACGCCGAAGCCGCGCTGGCGGAGGTGGGCATCGCGGAGCTGGCCGACCGGTTTCCCGACGAGATGTCCGGTGGCCAGCGCCAACGCGTCGCGATCGCCCGCGCCATCGTCGGCGAACGTCGCATCCTGCTCGCCGACGAGCCCACCGGTGCCCTCGACTCCGAGACCGGCGAGGCCGTCCTCCAGCTCCTCCGCGACCGTTGCGACCAGCACGGCATCGCCGGCGTCCTCGTCACCCATGACGCCCGGCACGCCGCCTGGGCCGATCGCGTCGTCTACCTGCGTGATGGTGTCCTGGTAGGCCAGGCGGGTCCGCTCCCCGAGGTCGACGTGCTGCTGGAAACGCACTGATGGCCGGCTGGGGACCCCCGCTCCGGATCGCCCGGCGGACCGCGCGGCGTTCGATCGGGAGGACTCTGCTTGTCGCCGCGCTCATCGGCGTACCGGTGTTCGCCGCATCGTGGATCGGGCTGATGGACAAGGCGCAGACACCGACCGGCGAGACGCTCGCCCGGACCACGATCGGCTCGGCGGACGCCCAGCTCACCGTCTCGACGTACGCGAAGCTGAATCCGTGGCCGGCCCGGCCAAGCCTGATGACAGGCGACCCCGGGATGCTGGAGGGCACCGATCAGCAGCCACGCGACACCAGCAAGGTCGATCCGCTGCCATTCCTGCCGCCGGGGAGTACGACGGCCCGCGCATTGACTGAGGTCGGGACGGTCGACGTGCGTGGGCCAGGGGCTGACACCTCGGTCGGGCTGGTCACAGGCGACGGCCGGAGCAAGCTGACCGCCGGCACCTTCCGGCTCGACGGCGGGCAGCTGCCCGGTAAGCCCACAGAGGTCGCGGTCTCTCCCTCGCTGGCTGAGTACCTCGGGCTCCTGGACGGCGACAAGCTCAAGGCCGATGCCACGCTGACCGCGGCGAGCGGACACAAGTACCAGGTCGTCGGACTGGCCCGTACCTTCACCAATCCCAGCCTGCGCACGATCTTCGGTACTCCGGACACCCCGCTCGCGACCCTGGATCCGAACTCCCCGATCGTCTATCTCGCCGACCTCCCCGACGGCACCGACGCGGACGCCCTGAGCGACCGGCTGCTCGGCAACGGCCTGGCCTTGTTGCCAAGGGCAAACATCGTCGACCCGCCGCCGGATCCGTACGGCGGCTCGACCGACGCCGGGGCCGTCGCGGTGATGGCACTGGTGATCGGATTCGGCATCCTCGAGATCGTCCTGCTCGCCGGTACCGCGTTCGCCGTCATCGCCCGTCGGCAGACCCGCGACCTCGGACTCGTCACGGCGGCCGGCGGGACACCACGCGACATCCGCCGGATCGTCTTGGCGCAGGGCCTGTTCATGGGGGCGATCGGCGCGGGCGGCGGGCTGCTGCTCGCGATCCTCGCAACCCTTGCCGGCCGGCCCCTGTGGGAGAAGATGCTGTCGACGCTGATCGTCAGCAACGAGATTCCGTGGCTCAGCCTGGTGCCGATCGCGGCCCTGGGATTGCTGGCCGGTCTTGCCGCGGCGATCGTGCCTGCGATCAGCGCAGGTCGGCAGACGCCGCTGGCTGCACTCAGCGGGCGGTTCGCCGCGGCCGGCGGAGTGGTCAGACTGCGTAGGCCGGCGATCGGACTGGTCATCTTCGGTGTGGTCAGCACGATCATCGGCAGCATCTGGATGTCGAGGGCACTGGTGGAGGCCCAACGGCAGGTTGCCGCTCAAGGCGAGCACTACCGGGCGACCGTCACTCCAACCGAGCAGATCGCGTTGGTACTACTGGGCATCACCGCGACGATCGTCGGTCTGGTCTGGATGCTGCCGAACCTGGTGGCCAAGCTGGCCGGGTTCGCCCGATTCCTGCCGCTGAGCGGGCGGCTCGCACTGCGCGACGCGGCCCGGCACAGACATCGCACCGGGCCGGCCGCGGCCGCCATCATGATGTCGGTCGGAGCGACCGCAGCGATCGCGTTCGCGATCTCCAACTCGATCGCGGCCGACGCCGAGGACTACGTCCCGGAAAGCCTGCACGGTGACGCCGTCCTGCGCTTCTCGCCGGGTGGGGTCACCTACTCGCCGGTGACGGCGCAGCGAGTGGCCGACGCGCTGCCGACCGAGAAGACCTACGAGATCGGCCAGATCGTCCAGACCGGGGCGAAGCGCAATGGTCCCTTCACCCCCACGCTCGCTGTCGTCACGCCGCCGACGGCGACCCAGTCCGGCTACACCTTGATGGCCGTCGACCCGGCGTACATCGCACGATTCCCTGGCTACGGCCCGCAAGCGGCGGCGGCCCTGCGTACCGGCAAGATCGTGCTCCCCTCTCCGGCTGGGATCAAGGACGGGAAGGTCCCGGTGAGTTCGGACGGTGACCCCGAGAGCAAGTCGGCGATCACCGTGCCGGCGACTGCGGTTGCCTCCGCTCCGACGGCGGGTCAGCTGTCCACCTCGGCGCTGATCAGCACGGAAGCCGCCAAGAAGCTCGGCACCGTCGATCCGTACCTGGCGGTCTACCAACTCGAGCGCGAGCCGACCGGCGACGAGCTCAACGCAGTGGCGAAGCTACTCGGGCACGACGACTATCTGCACGTGGAGAAGGGCTATGAGAGCCCGGCGCGGCTGTGGTTCCTCGGGCTGATGGCCGCGGCGACCATCGTCACATTGCTCGGGGTGGCCATCTCGGTCTCGCTGTCTGCGGCGGAGGGGCGCGCAGACCTCGCGACACTGGCCGCGATCGGCGCCCAGCCACGGCGTCGGCGCAACCTGGCCGCCGCGCAGGCCTGGGTGCTGGGTGAGCTGGGATGTCTGCTGGGCGTGGGAGTCGGTGCTCTGTACGGCTACACGGCTCATGCGGCCTTCGGGTCGCCGCACTTCATGATTCCGTGGCGGGAGATCGGGGGCATCGTGATCGTGGTGCCGTTGTTCGCGGGGTTGCTGGCCTGGTTGCTGACCAGGTCCCGGCTGCCGATGGTCAGCCGGGTCGACTAGCCGGTACTACGTACGCCGCCGCACCTCGTTGCCCTGGGCACCTATTCGGCGATCCTGGTCAGCTCGGGATGGGCAACCGGGTGCAGCGGCGTACTCGTCACCCGCCACTGGCCGCACGCGCAGCGCTGGTAGCTGAGTAATCCCTCACTGACGGGATGCGACGACTCGACGTGCCAGCGGTGCCGGTGGACTTCAGCTGTGGTGGTCATGGGTCCATCGTGCTGTAATGACATTGTGCATCTCAACCCTTACGGCGCCGACGCGGTCCTGCTGGCCGTGAATCTGGTGACCAACCCGGCGTCCACTGCCATCGAGCTGGCCGAACGCTGCGAGGAGAGTGGCGTCGAGAGCCGGCTGGTGCGGGCCAGACGGGTGACGTCCGCCGACCTCGCCGCGGTACGGGTCGCACTGGACGAGTGGCTTGAGGTCGTCGACGCACCCGACGAGGACAGCCGGGTGCGATTGATGAACGCGATGCTGGCGAAGTACACGGAGCATCCCCGGCTGACCAATCACGCCGGCGACGGTTGGCACATGCATTACCGGCCTGACGGCGTACCGGTCGGACGGCTGGTCGCGACGCTGATCAGCACCGGTACCGCGCTGCACCTGGCCGGCCGCGGCATGTCCAGGCTCGGCCGATGCGCCGCGGACGGCTGCGACAACGTGTACGCCGACCTGTCGCGCGGCGGTCGGCAGCGCTATTGCAGCCCTGCGTGTGCGAACCGTGACGCCGTGCGCAGGCATCGCGCCAAGGCCTCCTGAAGGCCCGAACCCAGCAGACCTAGGATGGGTTCATGAGCGAGAGCAGCGGCGAGAACCAGGGCGAGCGGGAAGCACAGATGACCGGCGCCCAGACCGAGGACGGCAAGATCCTGATCGTCGGTCCGGACGGCATGGCTGTCGAAGGGCCGCCGCGTGACCGCAGCGACGAGCGGGACAACGAGCCGCGCTCGGTGACCGAGCTGGTCGAGCAGCCGGCCAAGGTGATGCGGGTCGCGAACATGATCCGGCAGTTGCTCGACGAGGTGAAGGCGGCACCACTCGACGAGGCCTCGCGCAACCAGCTGCGGGCGATCCACGAAGCCTCCATCAAGGAGCTCGAGAGCGGCCTCGCGCCGGAGCTGGTCGAGGAGCTCGAGCGGCTGAGCCTCGACTTCACCGAGGACAGCACGCCCACCGAGGCGGAGCTGCGGATCGCGCAGGCCCAGCTGGTGGGATGGCTGGAGGGTTTGTTCCACGGAATCCAGACCGCGCTGTTCGCCCAGCAGATGGCGGCCCGCCAGCAGCTGGAGCAGATGCGCCGCGCCCTCCCCGGCGGCCAGGGGATGCCTGCCCCCGAAGAGGGTTCGCCCTTCCCCGGCCCGCCGCAGCCCGGCACCACGGACGGCCCGGGCAGCGGAGGCATGTACCTCTAGCTCACTGGAGGTTGAAGAGTTCTTCGAGGACGGTGGCGACACCGTCCTCGTCGTTTGTGGGGCAGACGACGTCGACCATCGCCAGCACCTCGGCGTGCGCGTTGGCCATCCCGTACGACGTCCCGGCCCAGGCGAGCATCGGCAGATCGTTCAGCGAGTCGCCGAACGCGATCGACTGATCGGCCGTGATCCCCAGCTCAGCAGCGAATTCGGCCAGCATCGCCGCCTTCGAGACCCCGCTCGCGGAGATCTCCACCAGGCTGGTGCCGCCGCTGTGGCTGGCCGTCACCCGCGTCCCGACCAGCGGGCCGATGACGGCCAGCAGGTCGTCGGAATGCCTGCTGGGATGGCGAACCAGCAGCTTCGCGGCCGGTTCGGACAGCAACTCGTCGAGCTGCGCGACCAACGTGTCCTCGGGTTTCGGCCACCGATTGAGATAGTGCGGCTCCTGTCCGTAACGGTCGGTCCGCTCGATCGCGAACTCGACGTCGGGCAGCTCGGCCCGGATCGCCAGCGCGACCTCCAGGGCGACCGCCGGATCGATCAGCGCGGTCCGGATCGCCTTACGCCCAACGACGTCGTAGAGAATGGCGCCGTTGGCAACGATCGCGACACCGTGCGCGCCGACCAGGTCGGCCAGGTCGTGCAGCCAGCGTGGCGGCCGGGCGGTCACCATCACGAACTGGGCGCCGGCTTCCTGCACCGCGAGCACCGCCGCCTTGGTGCGCGGAGAGATCGAACGATCACTGTGTACTAAGGTTCCGTCAAGATCGGTCGCGACCAGACGGGGCGGGCGGACTGCTGTGGGGATCGGCACCGGACCACCGTATCTTCCTGCGACCGAGTCGCCTATACCTCTTCGAGCAGGCCCGGCGCAACCGTTTGGACAGCGCTAAACGTGCAATCTGATTGACCGTTGAACAACGTCATCAGACCGTTACGGCAGGAAGCTGCAAAGGCAGCCAGTTCCCATGCACAGCAGGGTTTCCGCGTGATTTCATGCGGTGGCGAACGGGGAACCGGGGGCGATTCAACCGCGTCCCAGTCCTGTTCCGGATCACCGTCCGGCGCAGCCCCACCCTGGTAAAGACCGTCGACATATCGATGTGGAATTGGGTGCAACCAAATCCGCGTCCACAGCGTCAACAGTTATGGATCGGTGCGTCCCGCGCCGGGACGACAGGGGTGGGTCGGCAACAGATCGGTCCATCAGCTAGTGGGCTCGGGTGTTCGAACGTCATTCACCGTTCGTTCACACGAGTCCTGGAACTTGGGGAGCCACGATGATCGTCAACAGCGCCAAGATAGCGGGGCAAGGGAGCAACGGCTCTCGTGCGGCTGTCGACAGATCTTCCATCCTGGAAGGGACGATGACCGGCTGCACCGCACGCACGGACATCTTCCAGCACCGGTTGATGGAAGAGCCGCCGCCCGCATCGGCGACCCGGCGGACACGGGAACGCTATGACCAGTTGGTCCGTGAGGCCAAGGCCGTCTGCGCGTCCTGCCCGTTGTTCACCGACTGCCTGTTCAGTGCCGTCGCCCAGCACGATGTCAGCGGCTTCGTCGCGGGCACCACGGCTGCGCAGCGCCGCTCGATGCGAAACCTGCTGGACGTCGAGGTCCAGGCAGACGATTTCGACCAGCTCGCCGGAGCGCGGGGCACGCGCCGGCCGGTCAGCCACGAAGAGGTCCTGCGGCTGCGTACGCAGTACCCCAACGACAGCCTGGAATCCCTGGCCATGCGGCTGGGATGCTCACTGTCGACCGTCAAGCGCCACCTGCGCAGGGCCCGCCGGGGACAGAGCCCGGCGACCAAGGCACCGCGCGCCCGCCCGGAGCTGAGCGCCGTCCTGGACGCGTTCGACGCCGTGGTGGACCGGCCCTGCCAGTCACCTCGTCCCGGCACCACCCGCGTCGCCTGACCTGATACTCGGCCCGCCAGCGGACTATCAGTCATTCAAAAGGCCGTGGCCCCTGCTACAGCAGGAGCCACGGCCTTTGCGTCGTACAGCTTGGTTGCCCTGTGAAACTATCTCCGACGGCTATTTCATTGTCGTCGAATAGTTCCTCACGTGAGCCTCAGAAATATCGATTGAGCACCGCGGCGACACCGTCGTCGCTGACCGACTTGGTGACTTCGTCGGCTTTCGCTTTCACTTCGTCGGGCGCCGAACCCATCGCAATCCCGAGCCCGGCGAAGACGAGCATCTCGATATCGTTGCGGCCGTCGCCGAGCGCGAGCAGGTCGTCGGATTCCAGCCCGTACTGCGCCAGCGCGACCTTCAGGCCGGTGCTCTTGTCGACGCCCTCCGGCGCGATGTCGAGCCAGGCGGTCCAGCCGACCGCGTAGCTGACCCCGTGCAGGCCGAGGCGTTCGGCCAGCTGGATGAAGTCGTCCTCGGACTGGTCCGGATCGCGGATGATCAACCGGGTCACGTGCCCCGGCGCCAACTCGGCGTCGGAGACGACCCTGATCCTCACGTCGTCCGAGCCCAGGTCGCCGGGCGGGAACGGCGCGGTCACCCGATAGCCGGTGTCTTCCTCCTCGACCGCCATCCGGGCGTTCGGCGCGTACTTGCGGACCGAGGCGATCACTGTGGTCGGGTCGAAGGTCCGCTCGTCCACCACTTCGCCGGACGGCTGCCGCAGAGTGCGCGCACCGTTGCTACAGACAACAAATCCGGCAGGCAGGCCGAGCAGCTCGGCGACTGGCTGGGTGGTCTGCCAGGACCGGCCGGTCGCCAGGATGATCGGCACCTCGGCAGCGGCCCGGCGGACCGCGTCGACCACGGCGGGCGAGAGCCGCTCGTCGTGGTCGATCAGGGTGCCGTCGATGTCGAGGGCAACGGCCTTGGGCCGCCAGCCATCCGTCATTTGCCCACCGGTTCGAGGACCTCGCGGCCCCCGACGTACGGGCGGAGCGCTGCCGGGACCCGGACCGAGCCGTCCGCCTGCTGGTGCGTCTCGAGGATCGCGACCAGCCAGCGGGTGGTGGCCAGCGTGCCGTTCAGGGTCGCGACCGGACGCGGCCTGCCGTCCGCGTCGCGGTGCCGGATGTTCAGCCGGCGGGCCTGGAAGTCGGTGCAGTTCGAGGTGGAGGTGAGCTCGCGGTACGCGCCCTGGGTCGGCACCCAGGCCTCGCAGTCGAACTTCCGGTACGCCGAGGCGCCCAGATCACCCGTCGCGGTGTCGATCACCCGGTAGGCCAGCTCCATCTTGTCCAGCATCTCCTTCTCCCAGCCGAGCAGCCGCTGGTGCTCGGCGGCAGCGTCTTCCAGGGTGCAGTAGGAGAACATCTCGACCTTGTCGAACTGGTGGACACGGATGATCCCGCGGGTGTCCTTCCCGTACGAGCCCGCCTCGCGGCGGTAGCAGGACGACCAGCCCGCGTACCGGATCGGGCCGGCGGAGACGTCGAGGATCTCGTCCATGTGGTAGCCGGCCAGCGGGACTTCCGACGTACCGACCAGGTAGAGCTCTGGCTCCTCCAGCCGGTAGACGTCGTCGTGGGCGTTCAGGTAGCCGGTGCCGCCCATGATCTCGGGCTTGACCAGGCTCGGCGTGATCATCGGGGTGAAGCCGTTCTCCACCGCCTGGGCGATCGCGAGCTGGAGCATGCCGAGCTGGAGCAGCGCGCCGACACCCTTGAGGAAGTAGAACCGGGCGCCGGACACCTTCGCGCCGCGCTCCATGTCGATCGCGCCGAGCAGCTCGCCCAGCTCAAGGTGGTCGCGGGGCTCGAAGCCCTCGGCCGCGAAGTCGCGGGGCTTGCCGATCTCCTCGACGACGGTGAAGTCCTTCTCGCCGCCGACCGGGGCCTCGTCGGAGACCAGGTTGGGCAGCTTGCCGGCCAGCTCGTTGAAGCGGGCCTCCGCCTCGGTCGCGGCGGCCTCGTTGGCCTTCACCTCGGCGGCGAGCGCCTTGGTGCGCTCGAGCAGGGCGGTCCGCTCGTCGCCCTTGGCCTGGGCGACCTCCTTGCCGAGGCCCTTCTGCTCCGAGCGCAACGACTCGAACGCCGCGATGGACGATCGACGATCACCGTCGGCCGCCAGGACCTGGTCGACCAGGTCGGTACTCTCGCCACGCTTGGTCAGGGACGCGCGGACGACATCGGGGTTCTCACGGAGCAATTTGGCATCGATCACAGGTGCAGGGTATCGGGGCGTGTCAGCGGCGGCGAAGTGTATTCGGGATGATGAGCTGAGACCAGCAGGTCACCTAGGGGGAAATCAGCCGGTATGAACCACCATCCACCGACTCATGTTGGCCGTGCGCTGACGGTTGTCCTGGGTGCGCTGCCGTTCATCGTGGTGACCCTTCTGGTGTTCGGCGACTGGCCGCCGTTGCGGCGCTGGGACGAGTCGGTCGCCGCTCGCGTCGCGACGTACGGCGCCACCCACCCGAGCACGGTGGACGTCTGGCAGGTGATCGGGGCGGTGATCCTGCCGTGGACCTCGCGAGCGGTGATCCTGGTCGTCGCCATCTACCTCTGGCACCGGCGCGCCCGGCTGCTGACCGTTTGGCTGGTTGTCTCGGCAGGGGCCGAGCTGGGGCTGGTCCAGGCGGTCGAGCACATCTTCGAGCGGCCGCGGCCGGCTCAGATGCTGGTCGAGTCCGGCGGCTGGTCGTACGTCTCCGGGCACGCCACCGCCGCCTTCGTGATGGCCGGGGCACTCGGAGTCGTGCTCCCGTCGGTCCGTGGTTGGCGACGGCGCTTCCGGCTGCTGGTGACGCTGCCGACGATCGCGGTGGTTTGGATCGCGTCCGTCGACCGGGTCGCGCTGAACCTGCACTGGGTCTCCGACGTGCTCGGCGGCTGGGCGCTCGGGCTGGGGATCCTGACGGCGACCTCGATCGGTTTCGGGCTGCGGCCGGGGCTGCGGCGACGCCGGCGACGGCTGCCGTCGGACGAGAACGGTACGTCGGTACCGCCGCGGGCCGCTGTCATCGTCAACCCGATCAAGGTGGGTGACGGGGTCGCGTTCCGGCGCAAGGTGACCCGGGCGCTCGCGGTCCGGGGGTTCGACGATCCGCTGTGGCTGGAGACGCGGGAGGACGATCCGGGCAACGCGATGGCGAAGCGGGCGATCGAGAACGAGTCGGATCTGATCCTGGTCGCGGGCGGCGACGGTACGGTGCGGGTCGTTTGCGCGGCGTTGTCGGGTACCGGCATCCCGGTGGGCGTGATTCCGGCCGGCACGGGGAACCTGCTGGCCCGGAACCTCCATATCCCGCTGGATCTGGATGACGCGCTGGAGCGGATCCTGGACGGGCGGGACCGGCGGATCGATCTGGTGAAGGTGTCCGGGGACGGCCTCGACACGGATCATTTCGCGGTGATGGCGGGGCTCGGGCTGGACGCGGCGATCATCACGGGGGCGCCGCCGATCCTCAAGGCGCAGATCGGCTGGACGGCGTACCTGGTCTCGGCGGCGAAGAACATCAACCATCCGTCGGTGAAGGTCCGGATCGTGCTGGACGACGAGGAGCCGGTGGAGCGCCGGGTGCGGACGGTCGTGGTCGGCAACGTGGGGATGCTGCAGGCGAACATCCCGCTGCTGCCGGACGCGCGGCCGGACG
Organism: Kribbella koreensis; assembly: GCF_039525325.1. Lineage (NCBI taxonomy): Bacteria > Bacillati > Actinomycetota > Actinomycetes > Propionibacteriales > Kribbellaceae > Kribbella > Kribbella koreensis. The sequence goes on along the minus strand of NZ_BAAAHK010000004.1, from coordinate 117,535 downwards.
ACGGGCTGATCGACGTGGTGGTGATCGCGCCGCGGCGGGTGACGCAGTGGCCGCTGGTCTTCTGGCGGGTGATGACGCGGACCAAGCGCACCGAGATGTACCTGGAGCGCTTCACCGGCCGCAAGGTGGAGATCACCGCCGCGGTCGACGTCCAGCGCCAACTGGACGGCGACGGCATCGGCCCCGGCCGAACCCTCACCGCCGAGGTCGAACCCGGCTCCCTAGTAGTCCGAGTCCCCAAACGCCGCTAGCCCCCCTCCCCACCCCGCCTCGCCCGCCTGGCCCGCCTCGCCCGACTCGCCCGCCCGCCCGCTCGCCTCGCCCGCCCGCTCGCCCCGCTCGCCGCCCGCCCGCCCCGCTCGCTCGCTCGCTCGCGACATCTCAGGGGTTAACCCCTGAGATGGTGGGTTGCCCCCTCAGATTCTCGCTGGGCAACCCACCATCTGAGGGGTTAACCCCTCAGATGTGGCGGGGTCAGTGGGGGTCGGGGGTGTCGCGGGGTTGGGCGGCTTCTTTGCGGAGGGTTTCGAGGGCTTCCTCTTCCTCGGGCGAGAGTTTGGCGTCGCTTTCGAAGGACTTGACCTCTTTGGCGTACGAGCGGGCGTCGTTGCGGCTGTTGATCGAGGTGAGGACGACGCCGTCGCCCTTGTCGTCGAGCAGGGCCATCGACCAGGACAGGCGGCCGCCCATGTCGCCGTACGCGTCGTAGCGGACGACCGCGAGGTGCTGCAGCGTCTCGCGGAGTTCGCTGCGGGCGTCCTCCAGCTCCTTGCTCAGCCTGCGCAGCTCGGACTTGACCGTGCCCGGCTTGGCCTCGGGCTGAGCCGGCTGGGGCTCGGTCTGGGACACCGTCTGGGGCTGCGGTTGTGGGGTGGCGGGCAGCTTCGCCGCGGCCTTGGGCGTGCCGGACTGCGCCCTCAGCGCCTGAATGGCGAACACGAGGGCGAGCACCGCCACGAACAGAGCGGCGATCCCGAAAGCACCGGCTAACGTCGAAGACACGCACCGCAGCCTAATGGCTGCGTGGTCAAGCGGCTGCGCTGCGTTGCCCGACGGGTGCCCCACGGCTGCCCCGCGGCTGGCCCGCGGAGCCCCGGCAGGGTCCGAATCGGGCTATTCGTGGTCGGGCACGTAGATTCGCGGGGTGACTCATTCGCCTGACCCCAGCAGCCACAGCAACAGCCCCGGCCCTCTGCCTGGAGTGCACGACCTCGGTTACGCACGCCTCGACACCGACCGCCTGGAACGCACAGGGGACGCCGAGGTGGTCTACGGCGCCGGGAAGACGCCTGAGCAGGTTGTAGAGCTCCTGCGCACCCTGCACGAGACACACCCGGGCCACGCCGTACTGGCGACCCGCCTGACCGTCGAGGCGCAGGAGGCGGTCACCGCCGCTCTGCCGGAGGCAGTAGTCGACCCGGTTGGCCGTACTGCGGTGCTGGGCTCTGCACCTGTGCTGCGAGGGACGGTGGCGGTCGTAGCAGCCGGTACTTCGGATGCACCGGTGGCGGCCGAGGCTGCGACGACTGTCGGGGTGTTCGGGGCCAACGTTGACCTGATCACGGACGTCGGGGTGGCCGGGCTGCACCGGATCATGAGCGCGCGTGAGCGGCTGGATGCGGCCGACTGCCTCATCGTGGTCGCCGGGATGGAAGGGGCGCTGCCGAGTGTCGTCGGTGGGCTCGTGGGGGTGCCGCTGGTCGCAGTACCGACATCTGTTGGGTACGGGGCGTCGTTCGGTGGGGTCGCCGCGTTGCTGGGGATGCTCAACTCGTGTGCGCCTGGCGTGACCGTGGTGAACATCGACAACGGCTTCGGGGCCGGGGTCTTCGCCGCCCGGGTCGCGCGTCGTGCTGCCCCGGCTGAGGTGAAGTCCCAGTGAGAATCGCCTGGATCGACTGCGCGGCCGGCGCCTCCGGCGACATGCTCCTCGGCGCCTTCCTCTCCGCCGGAGCCGACCTCGAGCTAGTCAACGCAGCAGTAGCCGCCGTCGACGCCTCGCTCTCGATCACAGTCGAACGAACCACCCGCCACCAGATCGCCGCTACTAAAGCATCGGTCCGAGTAAGCGGAGAACTCCACCCTGAGAACTTCCCGGACCTGGCGCCGGCTAACGCCGGCGCTTCGGGTCACGTTGAGGCCCTGAGCACGCCCGAACGGGTGGCGGGCGAGGCTGAGCACGGCAGCGACCGCGCCGGTGAGGCGACCGGCCACGAGGCCGATGCCGCCGAGCCCGCTGGTGATGTGCCATCGCTCCGCTCGGCCTCGGCCGGGGAGGTGGGGCACGAACACGGTGAGGCCGATGGCACGCACGCCGCTGGTCACGGGCACGGGCATAGGCACGCTGGTGACGTGCCCGGGCAGGAGCACGGCGAGCACGGAGCCGGGCACGGGCATGGGCATGGGCACCCCGGTGACGCGTCGGAGGGCGACGTCGGGCATGGGCATGGGCACGGGCACGCTGGTGATGCGTCGGAGGGCGACGTCGGGCATGGGCACGGGCACGGGCACGCTGGTGATGCGTCGGAGGGCGACGTCGGGCAAGGGCACGGGCATGGGCATGGGCACCCCGGTGACGCGTCGGAGGGCGACGTCGGGCATGGGCACGCTGGTGACGGGCCCGATGGCGGGGCCGGGGCTGGGCATGGGCATGCCGGGGGCGGTGGGCATACGCGGACCTGGGGTGAGGTGCGGAGGCTGATTGAGGGGGCTGGGCTTTCTGACGCCGTGCGGGAGCGGGCGTTGGATGTGTTCGCTCGGTTGGCTCGGGCTGAGGGGGCTGCTCATGGGGTTGAGCCTGATGAGGTGCACTTTCATGAGGTCGGGGCGTTGGATGCGATCGCGGACATCGTGGGGGTTGCGGCGGCGTCGGTTGCGTTGGAGCTGGATCGGATAGTTGTTTCGACGATCGCGTTGGGGGGCGGGCGGCAGGTTCGCGGGCAGCATGGGGGGATTCCGGTGCCGGGGCCCGCGGTGCTGGCGTTGTTGAGTGAGGCGGATGCGCCTGTGGTCGGTGGTACGGCGCCGTACGAGATGACCACGCCGACTGGGGCGGCGCTGCTCGCCTCGCTGGCGGATGATTTCGGGCTGCTGCCGCCGATGCGGATCCAGCAGACCGGCATCGGCGCCGGCGGGCGCGACCCGGTCGAGGTGCCGAACATCGTCCGGGTGATCGTCGGTGACGCGCTCGATCGGCCGGCCAGCGAACTCGTCTACGAGACCAACGTCGACGACCTCGACCCGCGGATCTGGCCGCAGGTGCTCGCCCGGCTGATGGAGGCCGGCGCGGCGGACGCCTGGCTGACCCCGATCCTGATGAAGAAGGGTCGCCCGGCGCACACCCTGTCGGTGCTGGTCGGCGGCGCGAACGCCGAGGAGGTCCGCTCGGTGATCCTGTCCGAGACGTCCGCGATCGGCCTGCGCGAGTCGTCGGTCCGCAAGCACGCGGCCGACCGCGAGTTCGCCAGCGTCGAGGTCGACGGCCAGCGCATCCACGTCAAGATCGCCCGGTACGGCGGCCAGGTGGTCAACGTGCAGCCCGAGTACGACGACGTCGCCGCGGCCGCCTCGGTCCTGAAGAAGCCGATCAAGTCCGTCCTGGCCAAAGCCATCGCCGCGGGCCACGAACTCTGGAGCTAGCACCAGGTGCTGCGGTGCCGGAGTGGGCAGCGCCGGAAGCCTGCTGGCGCCCGGCACCCTGACGCTGCCAGGGCTGCGCGACTAGGAAGCGTCGGCCGGGTGGGGCAGGTCGGGGTGACGGCCGGTGTAGGGCGGGGCGAAGAAGACGAGGAGGGCTAGGTCTTCGGTGACGTCGACGAAGCGGTGGGGTTCTTCGGCGGGGACGAAGAGGACGTCGCCCGGGCCGATCAGCTCGGTCCGGGACGGGGTGACCAGGGTGGCGCGGCCGGTGGTGACGACGTAGATCTCGTCCTCGCGGTGCGGCTGCTGGTCATCGGTTTCGCCGACCGGGATCGAGTACGTCCCCACCGACAACGACTTGGTCGTCAGCTGATCCACGTAATGGCTCGGCAGCTCGTGCTTGAACTCGCCCGCCCCTGAAATCTTGTGCACCGGCTGAGACTAGGGCACCCAGCCGGATAGCCCTAGGGCGTGGAGACCTTCTGGGCTTCTGGCTTGGCTTTGCGTTTCGGCCAGTCGTACGGCCACCACTGGGCGCCGCCGCGGCGGGCCCAGACGATCAGGCCGATCAGGACAGCGAGCTCGATCGCTGGGCAGACGGTGTCGCGGAGGCGGGTGCTGAACCACTCGAGCGAGTCGGACAGGAACGGCGCCACCTGGCGTGCGTTCGGGTCGCGGCCGGGGACGTAGGCGATCGCGATCATGGTGGTCCGGATGACCATCCACTTGTCCACCTTCGACGCGGCCACCGCGGCCAGCGCGACCCACGCGATCACGTCGTACCAGGGCAGGGAGTACATCGCCGTGACGATCCACGCGATCCCGTAGATGGCGGTGTAGCGGATCGCCTCGGGGGTGTGGTCGTCCGGGTGGGTGCGCGGGACGAGCGACTTCGGGAAGACCTGGGAGAGCAGGATCGCCAGCACGATCAGGCCGACCCAGGCGGCGATCGCGAGCACCGTGCGGACCAGGCCGTTCGGCAGGAACAGGGTGAAGAAGCTGAGCAGCACCTTGTGCGGGGTGCCGGTGGAGATGAAGGAGCTGTTCGAGCGGGCCTGCTGGAGTGCTTCGAGGCCGACTACGGCGTACAGGCCGGCCATCGAGATCGCGCCGCCGATGCAGAACATGATCGCCTTGCGGCGGTCGGCGCGCAGTGACCAGAGCATGGCTACGCCGACCAGGCCGATCGAGAGCTTCGTACAGCCTGCGATGCCGAGCATGATGCCGGCCAGGAGGATGTGTCGGCGGAAGAGCACCAGCGCGATCACCGCGAACATCACTGCGATCGCGTCGTTGTGGGCGCCGGCCAGAACGGTCCAGAGCAGCAGTGGGTTGCCGAGGGCGAGCATGGCGACGCGGCGCTTGGCAGGGAGGCTGGGGCCGACGAGCTTCATCAGCAGCAGGCCGGAGACGATCAGGCTGACCGCGACGGACAGCTGCAGCATCCAGACGGTGAGCTGCATCGAGTCGCCGCCGACCCAGGACGAGAACCACTGGACCCAGGTCGCGATCGGGCCGTAGACGCTCTTCGCGCCCTGCCACGGGCGCTCGGTCGCGGCGATCACCGGGTCGTAGCCGAGGCGGATGGTGTCGGCGGGGGCTGTCGTGTACGGATTGCCGCCGAGCGACATGATCCGGCCGTACGCGGCGTAGATCAGGACGTCGCCGGAGGCCATCGGAGGTACCAGGGTGACGGCGGCCGTAGTACCGATGCCTAGGGCAACCAATCGGTTGACGCGGGGGGCCCAGCCGTTCTTGATCGCCCGTGCTGCAAGGAAAACACCGTAGCCGCCGAGCAGGATCGCGACGTAGATCATCAACGTCACGAGCCAGTCGTTCGGCTTCGTGTTGAACCAGTACGACGGCAGCCAGGCGTGCCGATTGGTCAACGTCAACACCACAACCGAAGGCCCCAGCAACCCGGCAGCAACGATCAGAGCCGTCGACGCCAGATACAAACCGACTGCTCGCTTGCCGTCACGGTCGGCGGTCGGCGAGGCGGCAACCACCTCTTCAGCGTCTTCAGTACTCATTTGCTGGGCCCGCGGGTGGGGACGGCGTTGCGAGCCGACAAGGCTCGGCGGACGTGGAGGTACTGGCGGGCTCGGTGGAGTTGGCCTCGGAGGTCTGTGCCGGTGGCTCGGTGCCGGACGTCGATGGGGACTTCCAGGATGCGGAAGCCTTTGCGGCCCAGGTCGATGCTGAGGGCCGCTTCTACGCCGAAGCCCTGGGCCAGGGGGCGGGCTGCTTCGAAGGCGACTCGGGTGAGGCAGCGTTGGCCGGAGAGGGGTTGTTCGGGAGCCCAGCCGGTGGCTTGCTCGATGCCGGAGCGGGCCAGGCGTACTACGAAGCCGTGGCCGCCCGCCTTGCTGCCGTCGGCGCGGATCTGGGCGGGGAGGGTGCCGATCGTCATGTCGGCACGGCCGGCCAGTACGGGCTCGATCAGCGGCTCGGCGCCGGCCGCGGAGTCGGAGAGATCTGCGTCGAGGAAGAGAAGGTGTCGTGGTTGCGCACCATCTTGCTCCGCCACGGCGGCGGCGCCGGTCTCCATGGCCGCGGCTTTTCCGCGATTCTTCGGGTGCCGTACGACGGTCGCGCCGGCCCGCTCGGCGGCCTCGGCCGTCCCGTCGGTGGAGCCGTCGTCGACGACCACGACCAGGTCGACGCCGGCGATCTTGCGCACCGCGTCGACGGTCGCGACGATCCGCTCGACCTCGTCCTTGGCCGGGATCACGCACGCGACGGATCCCAGCGGGGGCTCGACGGGAGGCAGATCAGTACCGGACACAGCACCGCAGCCTAGTTGTTCCGCAGCCGATCCCCGCCTTCGTACCCGCACCCTGTGGATATCTCGTCCTTTCGACCGATCCCCGGCACCCTCCTCGCCAAGTTGGAAATCCTGCAAAATTGTCGGACAATCAGACAGAATCACGGCAGCCTGCCGCTCACGGCCAGGCTGCCGTAGCTTGGTGGGACGGGATCCGGACGAGAGGGCAGGCAGATGACCGAGGCGTATGGCGTCGACAGCGAGGTCGGGCCGCTGCGAACCGTGATGCTGCACCGGCCGGGCAACGAGCTCCGCCGGCTGACACCACGCAACAACGACAAGCTGCTCTTCGACGGCCTCCCCTGGGTGGGCCGCGCGCAGGACGAGCACGACGCGTTCGCGCAGGTGCTCCGCGACCGCGGCGTCGAGGTGCTCTACCTGCACAAGCTGCTCGCCGAGTCACTGAGCGACCCGGCCGCCCGTGCAGTGGCGGTCAGTGGCGCGACCGAGGATCTGCGACTCGGCGACACGCTGCGCAGCTACCTGCAGGCGAGTCTGACCGCGCTCGACCCGGAGCAGCTGGCCGAGGCGCTGATGGCCGGCGTACGCAACGACGAAGTACGGGCCGGAGGTGGGCTCGTCACGTCACTGCTCGCCCACGAGGATTTCCTGATCGACCCGCTGCCGAACCTGCTGTTCACCCGCGACTCGAGCGTCTGGATCCATGACAACGTCGCCGTCACCTCACTGGCGATGCCGGCCCGCGTTCGCGAGTCGCAGCTGACCGAGCTGATCTACACGTACCACCCACGCTTCGCCGGGGCCGAGAAGGTGTACGACCACAGCCTGGAGCACGTCGAGGGCGGCGACATCCTCGCCCTCGGGCCCGGAGTGCTGGCCGTGGGCGTCGGCGAGCGGACCACGCCGGCCGGGGTCGAGCGACTCGCGCGGCGGGTGTTCGCGAAGGGCCTGGCGCACACCGTCCTCGCCGTGCCGATCGCACAGCAGCGGGCGACGATGCACCTGGACACCATCTGCACGATGGTCGACGTCGACGCCGTGCTGATGTACCCGAACATGGCCGAGGAGATGCGCGCGCTCGCCGTCACCGCCGAGGGCGACGAGCTGCACGTCGCGGAGTCCGAGCCGTTCCTGGTCGCCGCGGCCAAGGCGCTCGGCATCGACACCCTGCGCCGGATCGATACCGGTCTGGACCCGGTCACCGCCGAGCGCGAACAGTGGGACGACGGCAACAACACCCTCGCGCTCGCCCCGCGCGTCTGCATCGCGTACGAACGGACCGTCGAGACGAACCAGCGGCTGGAAGAGTCCGGCGTCGAGGTCATCCGCATCGCCGGTTCCGAGCTCGGGTCCGGTCGAGGCGGCCCGCGATGCATGTCCTGCCCGGTACTACGGGACCCGGTCACCGTCGCCTGACGCATGCAATCAGGCTCCGGATGTGGCAGCGATGCCGCATCCGGAGAGGTACCTGACAACGCAAGTACGAGGGACGACACGCGGAGTGAAATCGGGGGTTGTCGACAGGGCCGGTTATGAGTACTCTTCATGCCTAGGCCCAGGCCCTGTTGCTCCCCCGTCAGCAGGACTTGGGCCGTCCACGTGAAAGGGCCCCGCACTCATCGAGTGCGGGGCCCTTTGTTCTGTCCTAACGGATCGTCAACTGACGGCTGGCCAGACCGGCCCGGGCCGCCCGCTCTTCGGTCGTCAGCGGAGCCTCGGTGGCGAGCGCCTTGTCGAGCGCGACGGCGAACTCACCGGCCGGCTTCTCCAGGTCAGCGGCCTCCGCGTCGGCGGGCAGCTCCCACACCGGCGCCAGTACGCCGAGGGCGCGGAAGGAACCGATCAGACGGCTGCCCTCGGTCAGCGCGGACGAGCCGGCCGCGTGCAGCCGGGCGAGCGCGTCGAGCAGGGTGTCCTCCGCATGCGGCAGCACCCAGCGCAGGTACCGGCGGTCGCCGATCTGGGTCCAGTACGCCGCTTCGACCGACTCCAGCCGTACGGTCGGAGCAGCCGCCGCGTTGGCGCGCTCGAGCCCCGCCGCCACCTCACCGGTCGGGTCGTCGACGTTCTCGCCGACCCAGTAGTCGAAGCCCTCGTGCACCTTGACGGTGATCGGCTTGGAGGTGTCGATCAGGTCCTGCAGCCGCGGACCGTCCTTGAGCAGGTCGCCCAGCTGGATCGGGTTGCCCGGCTCGGTCGCCAGCGCGGCGGTGATCGCGTGCGCGACGTCGCGGCTCGGGTCACCGGACGAGGCGTGCGTCTGCAGGCCGATCCAGATCGTCTCGTCGTCGCGGACCAGCCCGGGCATCGCCATCGGCAGCAGGGTGACCAGGTTGACGGTCTTGCCCTTGTGCTCGCCGGCCAGCGTGACCTCCGCCGTACCGGCCGGGACGATCTCGCGGAAGGCGATCAGGTCGCACTCGGACGGCAGGCCCTCGAACGGGCGGACCACGAAGCTGTCGGCCGCCTGCGCCTTCTCACGGCCGTGGCACTGCTTGAACCGCTTGCCGGAGCCACACGGGCAGGGTTCGCGCGGGCCGACGTCGACCAGGTCGGCCGGGTCCAGCGTGACGGTCGTGGTGTTGTTGGCGCGGTTGCGCGACTTCTTTCCCATACCCCGCAGTCTTGCAGTACCGGGCTACCGGTCACCAACTCGCGGTCAGCGCGGAACGAGGGCGTACACGGTACGCCGGTGCTGAGCGGTCCGGACGCCCCATTCGGACGTCAGCACGTCCACGATCGCCAGGCCCCGGCCACCGACCGCGTCGGGGTGCGCGTCGGCGATCCGGCGCGGCTCGGTCTCACCACAGCCGTCGACCACCTCGAGGTGGATTCCGGCCTTGTCGATCCACCAGGCGGCACGCACCTCACCACCCGGCAGCGGCGGCGCGTACCGGATCGCGTTGGAGAGCAACTCCGAGAGGACCAGCTGCGCGTCGTCGCAAGCGTGCTCTGTCACCCGGTGCCGCTTCAGATAGCCGGCCAGACGGCGGCGGGCGTCCGCTACCGCGGACACTTCATGCGGCAGTACGACGTCCACAACACTCACGTCGGCGGGCAAGGTCGCAGAGGACAAGCAGGGTCTCCTCAAGTCGGAACAACACTCCCACTTCTGCCCCCGATCGGGCGTCCGAAAACACCCTTGCGTATTCCGTTACATAGCGGCGCCGAAGTTCACGCGTTTAGCAGAGAAACCGAGACAATTCGGACGGAATTGAACGTCCAAATAACAGCTCGCATTCGGCCCGTCACGCAGAAGGACAAAGTGAGACGCACTGCACAAACGCTCCGCAACCGGCTTCGCTCGAATGAGCGCGAACCGGAGTGGTCAATCGGGTCGGTGGGAGCGCCGCAGCGGCAGGTGGAGCTTGCGGCGGGAGGGCTGGGCCGGGAGGGCCGGCGAGGTCTGCGGAGGGGTCGCCAGCGTCTGGATGGCCAGCTCCGGGCGGTCGCTGATCAGGGCGTCGACGCCGATGTCCTGGCAGTGCCGGACGTCCTGCTCGGTGTTCACGGTCCAGACGTGCACCTGGTGGCCGTGTTTGTGGGCGCGATCGACGTACTCCGGGTGGGCGGTGACGATCTCCAGGCTCGGACCGGCATACGAGACCCCCGTGGGCAGGGAGCCGTCGCGGAAGCGGAGCGGGACGCGGTCCATCAGCAGGACCGTGCGGAGGCCGGGCGCCAGGACGCGCATCCGGCGCAGTGAGAGCCAGGAGAAGCTCATCACCCGGATGGGCGACTCCGTGCCGATCTTGGGGTGGGCCCAGCCGAAGCGGTCGAGCATCTCGATCAGGCGGCGCTCCACGAGCCCGGCGTACCGGGTGGGGTGCTTGGTCTCGATCGCCAGCTCCAGCGGTCGGCCGGCGTCGCGTACGGTCTCCAGCAGCCGCTCGAGGGTGAGCACCTTGGTGAGGTCGGGGTCGGGCAGCTCGGCCTCGTCGTCGAGCTCGGCCCAGGGGTTCTTCCACGAGCCCCAGTCGAAGCCGTCCAGCTCCTCCAGGCTCATCGTGGACAGCACCCCACGCCCGTTGGAGGTCCGGTCGATCCGCCGGTCGTGGACGCAGACCAGGTGCCCGTCAGCGGTCAGCCGGATGTCACACTCCAGCCCGTCCGCTCCGGCCTCGACGGCCCGGCGGTACGCCGCCAGCGTGTGCTCGGGACTGACTTCGCTGGAGCCACGATGGGCCACCACGCTGGGGCGTTTCGCCATGAGCCAACTCTGACACGCTCACTCGTCAACAACTCCGGCAGGCGCGCCCAACGCGCTCGCCCCGGCGGCTAGGCCCGGGCGGCCGGAGCCGCGTGGGTCGCCGGGGCGGCCGGGAGGATCGCTTCGCCGTTGTCGGCGGCCCATTGTGCGAGGGCTGCGAGGGGGCCAGCGGCTAGTGAGGAGCCTGTGGGGGTCAGCTCGTAGGCGACGCCCCGGTGATCGGCGGGCACCGCCGTGCGGGTGATCAGGCCGTGCTTGGTGAGTCGTGCGAGGGCCTGGCTGAGGACCTTGTCGCTGACCCCGCCGATACCTGCCAGGAGGTCGCGGCGGCGCGTAGTACCGCGCCTGAGCGCCATCAGGACGAGCGGGTCCCAGGTGTGGGCGATCAGCTCGGTCGCCTGCCGGAGTCTGCAGTCCGCCACGAAGGTCTCACAGCCGCCGTTGTCCACCTCTCGATTGTCGCAGGAAGTTCCCTACCGATCGGTCGGAGAACGGTCCCTAGCGTGAATTGCAGAAAACTGGACAAGTGGAGGATTTGATCAAATGAAGATTGCCTTTCTGGGGACCGGGAACCTGGCCGTTGCACTCGGCAAGGTGTGGGCGGCGGCCGGGCACGAGATCTTTGTCGCGGGACGATCGTCGGACAATTCGGCAAAGGCCGCCGCGGCGTTCTCCGGTACGCCGATCGCGCCGGCCGGGCTGGCCGCGGTCGCCGATGTGATCGTGGTCGCGGTGGCGTGGGAGGGGCTGGCGCCGATGCTGTCGATGGCTGGTGCTCCGGACGGGGTTTTCGCCGGAAAGACGGTGATCGACTGCACCAACGCCGTCGACTACACCACCGGCCGGCTGAAGCCCGGGACCGGCTCGGCTGCTGAACTGGTCGCCTCGCTCGCACCAGGCGCACACGTGGTGAAGGCACTGCACCTGTTCGCCGGAACGTCCTGGCCAGGCCGACCCAACGCCGCGCGAGGCGCCGGGGCGGTGGGCGAGGCCGGGCCTGTGGGCGAGGCCGGGGCGGTCGGCGGGGCCGGGGCGGCGGACGCCTCGGGTGGGCGGGCGGTTGTGGCTGTCTGCGGCGACGACGGAGGTGCTCTCGAGGTTGTCGGGGGCCTTGTGCGGGACCTCGGAGGCGAGGTGGCGGTCGTCGGTGACCTGGGTAGTGCCCGGCAGTTGGAGGAGGCGGCTGGGTTCGTGATGCGGGTGGTGGCCGCTGGCCACAACCCCCGCTCGGCCGTCCCCGATGTACCGAACGACAGGTAGTGCACCCCGTACGCCGTACACATCGGCTCCGGCCCCGCTCAAGTGCACTAGACGCCATCGCGGACATCCTGTCCTTGGGTACGGGAGGGGCGGGCGGGCGTCGGGGACACTGGATGGGTGACCACCATGCGAGCAGTTGTGTTGACCGAGCCTGGGCCGCCGGAGTCGTTGAAGGTCAGCAGTGTGGAGCGGCCGGAGCCGCGGGCCGGGTGGGTGCGGATCAAGGTCGAGGCGTTCGGGCTGAATCGGTCCGAGTACCACCTCCGGGCGGGGATGGCGACGAACGCGAAGTTCCCGGTCATCCCGGGGATCGAGGCGACCGGCACGGTGGACCTGGCGCCCGGTGGCGAGTTCGCGGTCGGGCAGCAGGTGGTCGCGATGATGGGTGGGATGGGGCGCGAGTTCGACGGCGGGTACGCGGAGTACACCGTCGTACCGGCCGGCTCGGTCGTACCTGTGACCACCGACCTCGACTGGGCGACGCTCGGCGCCTTGCCGGAGATGCTCCAGACGGCCCACGGCTCGCTGCACACCGGGCTCGGGATCCAGGCGGGCCAGTCGATCCTGGTGCGGGGCGGTACGTCGTCAGTCGGCGTCGCCGCCGCCGTACTGGCCAAGGAGCAGGGTCTGACGGTCTTCTCGACGACCCGGAACCCGCAGCGGCTGGAGATGCTGCGCGAGCTCGGCGTCGATCACCCACTGCTCGACGACGGCAACGTCGCGGCACAGGTCCGCGAGATCCTCCCCGACGGCGTCAACGCGGCCCTCGAACTGGTCGGTACCAACGTCCTCCCCGACACCCTCAAGGCCACCGCGGTCCACGGCACCGTCTGCTTCACCGGCATGCTGAGCGACGCCTGGACGATCCCCGACTTCTACCCGATCGGCTACCTCCCGAACGGCGTCCGGCTCACTGCCTACAGCGGCGAATCCAGCGACCTCCCCGCCACCGCCCTGCAGCGCTATGTCGACTTAGTTGCCGCAGGCAAACTCCCGATCCGGATCGACCGCGTCTTCGCCCTCGACGAGATCGCCGAGGCCCACCGCATCATGGAAGCCGGCGAAGCAGTCGGCAAACTGGTGGTCCGGGTCAGCTGACTTCGCCCGTCAGCGGACTTGTTTGTGGTAGTTGGCGAGGTCGCGGATCTCTACGGTGAGCTGGATGTTCAGGTCCGGGGTGGGCTTGAGGTGGTCGGTCAGTAGCGCGAGGACGAGTTCGGCCAGGCGGTCCTTGGTTTCCGTGTCGCGGCCCGGCAGGAGCGCGATCTCGAGGTGGATCATCGCCTCGCCGGGGTTGCCGTCGGCGATGACGGTCTCGCCGGTCGGCCGGAAGCGGGTCTTGAAGGCGGGTACGGTGCTGCCGATCACCTCGGCCGCCGCGGGATGCAGCGCCAGCGCAAACCCCTGCCGGTCGAACGCGTCCGTCAACGACTCCGAGTACTCAACTCTGATCTGAGGCATGCGACCCATTATCCAAGGCCCCGGCCGTTGCAGGTTGATGCAATTCGGGCGATGGGGGTGGCGCTCGCCGGTACGGTGTGCCTGACATTCGGCGATGCGCGGGGGCTCTGCGGCATCGCGACCAAGGGAGAACTCTGCTGATGAGGATTCGTCGATTCGCTCTCGCAGTAGCCGGGCTGAGCCTGGCCGCGGGCGCTGTGGGGGCCGGCCAGGCCACTGCCGGAGTACAGGGCAAGCCCGGGCCGAATTTTGCGGCAGCCGGTAAGGCGCAGGCGGCGGGGCCGTGCGACGTACAGGTCGGCGCCGTGGACAGCACCGGACAGGCCAGCGCAAACAAGATCTATGCGACCAAACCGCTCAGCGCAGGCGGGCCGATGGACTTCAAGTTCTTCCCGATCCGCGCCAGCGCCACTTGGTACTACACGGGTGTCAACACGCCCAAGTCGTACTACAGCGCGTACGTCCTGCAGGGCTCGAACCTCTACCTCGCCAGGGCGAACTACGAGTTCGGCGATGCCACTGCACCGACAGCCAAGCGGGTCGGCACCGGTTGGGCCGGGTTCAGCACCATCGCGACCTCCAATGTGCTGGGCTCCAAGGGACACAAGTTCCTCTACGGCCTGCACGCCAACGGTTCGCTGTACCGGTACAACGTCACCACCGGCGCGGTGAAGTCGTACGGGTCGGCCCCTGGCTACGCGGGATTCAAGGCGATCACGGTGATCTCCGAGACGGCTGGGTACGACACCCTGCTGGCCAGCACCAAGGCCGGTGCGCTGTGGACCATTCACATCCCGGTCACCGCGCCGTTCAAGGCGACCCTCAAGCTGGTCCGCTCGACCGGTTTCAAGGCGTACGACTATCTGGTCGCCCAGCGGTGTGGCTCGAGCAGCACCATGCTCGCCGGGCTCAGCAAGACCAGCCAGGTGGCGACCGCCTACGCCGTCAGCCACGCCAACGGCACCAAGACCGTGATCAACCCTCTCGGCACTATCGAACTTCACTCGAAGGCCAGCAGTGTCCGTCTCCTCCGCACAGGGAGCGACGGACCGCAGCTGCTCGGCGAGTGACTTCCTGAGGTAGTTGCCCACCGCGTCCTGGAGGAGACGCGGTGGGCAAGTTCTTAGCTGACCGCTTCTTGTAGGGATTTCGTGCGGCCGGCTGGGCGGGCGAGGCCGTAGTGGTCTCGGAGGGTTGTGCCTGTGTAGTCCGCGCGGAACAGGTCGCGGGCTTGCAGGATCGGGACCACGTGGTCGGTGAAGACCTCCAGGCCGGACGGTAGGACGGCGGGCATGATGTTGAAGCCGTCCGCGGCGCCGGCATCGAACCATTCCTGGATGGCGTCGGCGACCTGCTCGGGGGTGCCGCTGAAGGTCCGGTGGCCTCGGCCTCCGCCCAGGCGGCCGATCAGCTGGCGGACGGTGAGTTTCTCGCGACGAGCCAGCGTGACGATCAGCGTGTAGCGGCTCTTGGCACCTTCGATCTCGTCCTCGTCGGGGAGGTCGGAGGGCAGCTGCTGGTCGAGCGGGAGATCCTCCGGCTTGACCCGCAACGTCTTGGCCAGTTGCCGGCGGGCGTACTCGGGCTTGATCAGGTCGTCGAGTTCGCGTTCCAGACGCAGCGCCTCGGCCTCGGTGTCGGCGATTACCGGGACGATGCCGGGGAGGATCTTCAGCGTCGACGGGTCACGGCCGAGCGCCGCAGTACGGGCCTTCAGGTCGCTGTAGAAGGCCTGCGCGTCTTCGAGCGTCTGCTGCGCGGTGAAGACGGCCTCGGCGTACCGGGCTGCCAATCCCTTGCCGTCCTCGGACGATCCGGCCTGGACGATCAGCGGATGGCCTTGCGGTGAGCGCGGCAGGTTGAGGGCGCCGTGGACCTGGAAGTGGCGGCCGACGTGTTCGATCGGCTGGACCTTGGCGTCGTCGCCCCAGATACCGGACTCCTTGTCCGCCAGCGTCGCGTCGTCCTCCCACGAGTCCCACAGCTTGTACGCGACCTCCAGGAACTCAGCCGCCCGGTCGTACCGCTCCGCGTGCGCTGGTTGGTCGGCCAGGTTGAAGTTCTTCGCCGCCTCCGGCCCGGCCGTGGTGACCACGTTCCAGCCCGCGCGCCCGCCACTCACGTGATCGACGCTCGCGAACCGCCGCGCCAGGTTGTACGGATCGTTGTACGTCGTACTGGCCGTAGCGATCAGCCCGATCCGTGAAGTGGCCGCCGCGATAGCGGTCAACAGCACGGTCGGCTCCAATGCACCGGCCGGCCGACGCCCGATGTCGCCGATCAGCTGCGGCGAATCGGCGAAGAAGACCGAGTCGAACTTGCCGCGCTCCGCGATCCGGGCGAGGTTCTGGTAGTGCGCCACGTCCGTGTTGGCGACCGGGTTGCTCTCGGGCAACCGCCACGAGGCCTCGTGATGCCCGGTGCTCATCAAGAACGCGTTCAGGTGCAGATGACGGGTCACAGCGAAACTCCCAACGCATCGAGAAGTCTGGTACGAACGGCAGCGAACCCGGGATCCGCCGGACTGCGCGGCTCGGCGAGCTCGATCGGCTCCTCCGCGACGATCCGGCCCTCGTCGAGCACGATCACCCGGTCGGCGAGCACGATCGACTCGTCCACGTCATGGGTGACAAGCAGGACGGCCGGCTGATGCGCGGCGCAGAGTTTCCTCAACAGGACATGCATCTTCAGCCGGGTCAGCGCGTCGAGCGCTCCGAACGGCTCGTCGGCGAGCAGCAACGCAGGCTCGCGCACCAGCGACCGCGCCAACGCGACCCGCTGCTGCTCGCCACCCGACAGTTCGTTCGGCCAGGCCTTCTCGCGCCCCGCCAACCCCACCTCGGCAAGGCTTTCCCGTCCCCGCTCCTCGGCGCCGCGCAAGCCCAGCACGACGTTGTCGAGAACCCGGGCCCAAGGCAACAATCGTGAATCCTGGAAGACAACGGAGACGTTCGCCGGTACGACGAGTTCGCCAGAACCCGCGACGTCGTAGTCCAGCCCGGCCAGCGCCCGCAGCAAGGTGCTCTTGCCGGAACCACTCTTTCCCAACAGGGCAACGAACTCGCCCGGTTCGATGCTCAGATCGAGGTCGCAGAGAACGGCGCGGTCGTCATAGCGTCGAGTCAGTCCACGAACCTCGACAGCCTTCCCCCCTCCCTCGCTTTCCTTCCTTCCCTTGTTCTTTTCAAGCGTCAGTCCGCCAGTGTGCGTCGCCATGACAGCGTCCTCCTCTGGACCAGTCGGACCGCGCCATCGGAGAGCAGGCCGAGCGCGCCGTACAGGACCAGGCCGACGATGATGATGTCGGTCTGTCCGTAGGTGCGGGCCAGCTCCATCATGTAGCCGATGCCGCTGGTCGAGTTGATCTGCTCGACGACCACCAGCGACAGCCAGGCGGCCGTCACGGCGAAGCGCAGGCCGAGCAGGAATCCGGGCAACGCGCCGGGCAGTACGACCCGGCGGATGAACTCCCAGCGGGACAGCCCGACGGTCTCGGCGAGTTCGACGTACCGGCTGTCGATCGTGCGCAGGCCGTTGTGGGTGTGGATGTAGATCGGCACGAAGACGCCGAGCGTGATGGTGGTGATCTTCATCGACTCGCCGATGCCGAGCCAGAGGATCAGCAGCGGCAGCAAGGCGAGCGACGGGATCGCGCGCTTGATCTGGATCGGCCCGTCGAGGATCGCCTCACCGAGACGGCTCAGGCCCGAGAGCAACGCCAGGACGGTGCCGAGCAGCACGCCGATGCCGAGGCCGGCGAAGGCTCGCTGGGAGGACGTCAGCAGGTTCGACTGGAGCCGGCCGTCCGCGATCAGGTCGCCGGTCGTGGTGACGACGGTCCACGGCGCCGACAGGACGCGCGGATCGAGCAGGCCGGTCGCGGATCCGATCGACCACACCACCAGCAAGAGGATCGGGCCGAGCGCGGCGCCGAACTTGATCTGCCTACCCGGCCCGAGCCGGCGGCGCCGACGGAGCGGTTGAGCGATCGCGCGTTGCTCCCGCTCCCCCGTCCGGAGGCCGGGGATCGCCAGCTGCGTCATCTGGCCGCCGCCTTGATCGCGTCGGAGGCGACGGTCTGGAAGCGCAGGTCGTACAGATCCTTGGCCTGGATCACCGGCTTGCCGGTCTCCTTGGCGAGCAGCTCGATGGTCTCCTGGTGGCGCTTGATCGCGTCGGTCCAGTCACCGCTGATGTCCGGGTGCCCGGCGTTGTCGACCAGCCACTGGCCATCGGCCTCGGTGAGTCCCTGGTCCTTCACGTAGTACCCCTCGATCCATTCCTTGGGGTGCTTGTCGATCCAGTCCTGAGCGACTCCCCACGCGGCGACATAGGCCCGGATCGCGGCCGCCTTGCCCGCGTCCTCGAGCGACTCGGTCGGCCCGTAGAGGTGACCGGCATCATCGCGGAGTCCGTGCTGGATCGTGGTCCCGCCGTCCTTGCCGTACTTCGTCAGGTACCGCTTGATCTGGACGCCGCCGATCGGCGCGACATCGATCTGCTTGGCCGCGAGCGCGTTCGGGTAGACGTCGCCCGTGCTCGGCAGCTCGACGAGCTTGACGTCCTCCTTGGTCAGCCCGGCCTTCTTCAGCACCTTGAGCACGAGCGCGCCCTGCGCCTGGCCCGGGCTGTACGCGATCTTCTTGCCGCGCAGCTCGGCCAGCGTCTTCACCTGTACGCCGGGAGCGATACCGAGCTCGTAGATCGGGTGATTGATCGGGTCCAGCCGGAACTTGGAGGCGACGATCTTGACGTGCAGCCCGGTCCAGGTGGCATGGATCGACGGGATCTCCGCGACCGAGCCGAGGTCCAGCGCATGCGCGCGGAACGCCTCGGTGGTCTGTGGACCACCGCTGAGGTTGGCGAAGGTGGTGTACTTCGAGACCTTGTCGAGCTGGCCCGACAGCTTGAAGGCGACCTGGGTGGCCGGATCGCCGACGACGATCTTGACGCCGTCCGGCACCTCGGTGGGCAGCGGGGCGTCGAGCGCGAGCTTCGCGCCGGTACCGCCGGCTTGGGCGTCGCCGCCGCAGCCGGACAGCAGGGTGACGGCGGCGAGGGCCGCGGCGGCAAGTGCAGCAAGGGATTTCTTGGGCATGAGCTTCATCCAGACAGGGGTTCAGGAGGGCCGGTCGGTGGTTGCGTAGCGACCGTCGTGGTACAGCAACGGCTCGTGTTCGCGGCGTTCGGCGTGGGTGGCGAGCCGGGCCACGACGATGTGGTGATCGGCCACTGCGAAGCGGTGTTCGACGAGAGCCCGCAGGTAGCTCGGGGCCTCGTCCAGTACGGGTTCCCCGGTGCGCAGCCGGGACCAGCGGGTCGGTTCGGCGAACCGGTCGACACCACTGGTGGCGAACCGGCCGGCGATCTCGTGCTGGCCGGCGTCGAGGAAGTTGATCACCAGGCTGTCGGCCCGGTGCACGGTCGGCCAGCTGGACGCGGTGGTGGCGATCGAGAACGACACCAGCGGCGGCAGCAGGCTGACCGAGACGAGCGAGGTCGCGGTGAAGCCGACCGGGCCGTTGCCCGCGTCCGCGGTGATCACCACCACGCCGGCCGCGTGCCGGCGGAACACCGAGCGGAAGATGTCGGCGTCGACGGTGCGCTCCACATCGTCTGGATCCGGTACGACGGTGAGGCCGGGGCGGCTGGGCAGGGCAGGGTTGATCGCATGGACGGACATGTCTCTCCCTCGGGACGGGGCAGGGACGACCGGCAGCGGACAGGCAGGATCAACCGCAACCGGACGGGTGGGGTAGCAGCTGGCTCAGTGGCCAGGAGGCGTCGTCGCCGTCACGTGGACAGGCGGTGGTGCGACGTACTAGCGACAGGTCGCGCTGGAGGTGCGCATCTGGTCGATGACGCGACGGCGCGTCAGCAGACTGCTGATCAGCACCGGCAAGTTCGTCGTCATGTCAACGACTCTCTCATCAAAGTCCACTGGAAAACTAGACAATCTCGGTATTCGATACGACAGTCCAGGGAGCACCCTCACATCTCGCGACGTGCATGCGTTCTACTGACGTGATGCTTTCCTTACCGCCGTTCCAGGCGCTCATCGACGATCACTGGCGCGACGTCGCCAGGCTCGCCCGGGCGCTGGCCGGACCGGTCGACGGCGACGACGTGGCCCAGCGCGCCTGGGAGAAGGCCTTCGCCGCCTATCCGAACCTCACCTCGGCACGGAACCTGCGCAGCTGGCTGCTCACCATCACCGCCCGCTGCGCGACCGACGTGCACCGAGCCCGCAAACCACAGACACCCCTCGACGACGCGCCCCCGATCGCCGTCGACGGCCCGGAGGCCGTCGACTTCCCCGATCCGGAGCTCTGGCAGGCCGTGAAGGACCTGCCCGAGCGGCAACGCGTCGCCGTCACGCTCAAGTACGTCGGCGACCTGGACCACCATGGCGTGGCCGCCGCTCTGGACACCACGCCCGCCGCATCCCGCCGACTCGTCAGCGATGCGCTCGCGACCTTGCGTACCAAACTCGGAGTGGATCATGACTGACCTCGAAGGCCGGCTGAGCCGGCTCACCCATGGAGGCGCCCGCCCGCCGGTCCTGCCGACCGCAGACGTCTCCTACACCCTGCACGACACCCCCATCGGCACGCTGCTGCTCGCGGTCGCGGGCGACCGGGTGGTGGCCAGCTCCTTCGGCGACGAGGAGACGCTGACCGGCAGGCTGGCCCGCGCGATCTCCCCGCGGGTACTACGCCAGCCCGGGCCACTCGACGACGTCCGGCGGCAATTGGACGAATACCTGACAGGTCAACGAAAGGCGTTTGAATTAAATGTTGACCTGACCCTGGCGACACCATTCCAGCGGCTCGTACTGACCGATCTCCCCGATCACACCAGCTACGGCAAGACGACGACGTACGGGCAGGTCGCAGGTGAGATCGACCGGCCGAAGGCTGCCCGGGCAGTCGGTACCGCGCTCGGCGCGAACCCCTTGTGCGTCGTGATTCCCTGCCACCGGGTGATCGGCGCGAGCGGGGCACTCACCGGGTACGCCGGCGGCCTGGAGGCGAAGCGGTTCCTGCTGAATCTTGAATCGAAAAGTTAACTTTTCCGGCGGTCGATCGTTTTCTTTATACTCGGGTGAAAGCAGCAGGTCCCCAATGTGGAGTGGGGACCTGCTGTTCTTTTATTCGTTGCCGGGTTGGTGGATTTCCAGGATGAGCCGGCGACGGCCGCCCCACTCGCGCTTGTAGACCTTGTAGTCCTTGATGCCCGCCGCGGCGCAGAGCCGGCCGTAGCTGGCCTCGTCGTGGATGTAGTGGACGCTGCTGGTGCCGAAGTGCTCGGTGGTGACGATCCGGTGCTCGGGGCCCTGCCGCAGCCCGTTGGCGATCTCCGAGGCGGTCGCCGGGCCCCAGACCGGCCCCTCGATCACGGCGAGCCCGCCAGGGCGTAGTACCCGGGAGATCTCCCAGATCGTCGACATCTGCTCGTCCTCGGCGAACAGCTCGTGGAACGCCGTCCACAGGCAGAGCACCGCGTCGAAGGAGTCCGACTTGTACGGCAGGTCCGTCATCGATCCGATCGCCCAGTCGATCGACAGCTCTTCTTCTCGCGCCTTGGCCTGACCGGCCTCGACCAGGTTCGGGGAGATGTCCAGAGCTCGCACGGTCTTGCCCGCCCGCCGCAACGGCAGGCTGATCCGGCCGTAGCCGCAGCACAGGTCCAGTACGGACTCCCGGCCCTCCAGGAGCTCTTCGACGGCCTGGACGATGGCGGCGTCACTTTCCGGCGTGGTGCGACTGGCCAGCCCCTCGACCCCGAGTTCTTCGTACTCGGCCCGGCTGCGCAGTGCAGAGTTCAGCATTGCGCCAGTATCCCGGCCACGCTGGGTCACTGTCAGTATCGGGAACCGGATCGAGACCTTCCGAAGTCGGCGAACGGTAATCGTGCGGCTCTCGTGCGGGACCAGGCTGGGCGATGACACTGAGCCACAGCAACGACTTCACCCGAAGGAGAGCCATGTCCACCACCAGCTACGACGATCTGCGCGCGCTGTTCATCAACTGCACGCTGAAGCGGTCGCCCGAGCGCAGCAACACCGAGGGTCTGATCGACGTGAGCAGGCACATCCTGGAGAAGCAGGGCGTAGCGGTCGAGGTGATCCGGGCGATCGACCACGACATCGCCACCGGCGTCTGGCCGGACATGACCGAGCACGGCTGGGCGAGCGACGAGTGGCCCGCCCTGCAGGAGAAGGTGATGGCGGCCGACATCCTGGTGATCGCCGGACCGATCTGGCTGGGCGACAACAGCTCGGTGACCAAGAAGGTGATCGAGCGGCTCTACGCGAACTCCTCGATCCTCAACGCCGCCGGGCAGTACGCGTACTACGGCAGGGTCGGCGGCTGTGTCATCACCGGCAACGAGGACGGCGTCAAGCACTGCGCGATGAACGTGCTCTACAGCCTGCAGCACCTCGGCTACACGATCCCGCCGCAGGCCGACGCCGGCTGGATCGGCGAAGCCGGCCCGGGTCCGTCGTACCTGGATGAAGGATCCGGTGGCCCGCAGAACGACTTCACCAACCGGAACACGACCTTCATGACCTGGAACCTGTTGCACCTGGCAAGGATGCTGAAGGACGCCGGCGGCATTCCCGCCTACGGCAACCAGCGGTCCGAGTGGGACGCGGGCTCACGCTTCGACTTCGAGAACCCCGAGTACCGCTGAGCCTGCGATGCCCGCCGTGGAGTTCGGCAATCTCTTCGCCGTCACCCTGATCGCGCTGCTGGCGCCGCTCCTGCTCGGACTTCGGCCGGCGCTGCGGATCCCCGCCGTCGTGCTGGAGATCGTCGCCGGCATCGCGCTCGGCCCGCACGCTCTCGGGGTGATCGACATCGACCTGCCGGTACAGATCGTCTCGCTGCTCGGGCTGGCCTTCCTGTTGTTCCTCGCCGGGCTCGAGATCGACCTGCACCAGCTCCGCGGCCGGGTACTGCGGCTCGCGATACTCGGCTATCTCGTGACGCTCGCCGTCGGTGTCGCGGCCGGGTTCGGCTTCTCGGCGGCGGGCTGGGTGAAGAGCCCGTTCCTGCTGGCGGTCACGCTGTCCGCCACCTCGCTCGGCCTCGTCGTACCGGTCTTGAAGGACGCCCGGCAAGCCGATGGCGAGGTCGGGCGACTGGCGGTCGCTTCGGCCTCGGTGGCTGACTTCGCCGCGGTACTCGTGCTCTCGCTGGTGTTCTCGACCGAGGGCGGCAGCCCCGGCGAGCGGGTGGTGATGCTCGTACTGTTCGCAGCGCTGGTCGCTATCGCGGGACTGGTGGTAGCGACGGCCGGGCGGTCGCGGCAGATCGAGATGGCGCTGTTCCGGCTGCAGGACACGACAGCCGAGATCCGGGTGCGGGCCGCCGTGGTGCTGCTCGTCGCCTTCGTGGTGCTCGCCGGCCGGTTCGGGCTGGAGACGATTCTCGGTGCGTTCCTGGCCGGTGCGGTGGTCGGTCTGGTCGATCGCGACTCCCGGTCGCATCCGCAGTTCCGGGTCAAGCTGGAGGCGCTGGGCTACGGCTTCCTGATTCCGGTGTTCTTCGTGACCAGTGGACTGCGACTGGATCTCAGCGGGCTGGTCGACGACCCGGCGGCGATGCTCCGGGTGCCGTTGTTCCTGCTGGCGTTGCTGCTGGCTCGCGGAGTACCGGCGCTGCTGTCGCTGCGGGCACTCGGTCCCCGGCCGACGGGGGCGGTGGCGTTGCTGCAGGCAACCTCGTTGCCGTTCATCGTGACCGCGAGCCAGATCGGGACGGCGACCGGGCTGATGTCCCCGGTCACCGCCGCCGCTCTGGTCTGCGCGGGATTGCTGTCGGTGCTGCTCTTTCCCGTTATCGCGTTGACGTTGCTGGACGGCGACCGAGCCGGCCGAACAGGATCGCGGCCAGCATCGAGATGATGATGGAGGTGTAGGTCGCGCCGAGCCAGCCTGGTACGGCGTGGTTGTCGAAGAGGGACTGCTGGAGGTCGAGCCAGAACGGCGACCAGCCCTCGACCGTGCCGGGGTTGACGAGCTGGTAGGCGACGAAGCCGAACACCCAGGCCAGCGTGGGCTGCCAACGGAACCTGGCGGTCTCGGAGACGTCCCAGTTCATCTTGCTCACCACGAAGAAGTCGGCGATCGCGACCGCGAACAACGGGATGAAGACGGAGCCGATCAGGTAGAGGAACTGGGTGTAGTTGCCCAGGTCAACGAACAGCGCGAGCACGGTGGCGAGGATGCCGATGGCGATCGAGATCCAGCGCCGGTCGATGTGCCCGATCAGGTTGTGCGCGGCCATCGTGGTCGAGTAGACGTTCGCGTAGGCCTCGTCGACCTCGTCCACCAGCAGGACGAACAACGCGATCGCGCCGGCCGGCAGGGTGACCAGCGCGGTGATGACGTCGGTGCTGTTGGTCTGCAGGGTGGCGACGGCGATCACACCGAGTGCGTAGTACAGGATCGCGGCGAGGCCGTAGCCGAAGGCTGAACCGGCGAAGGCCGCCTTGTTCGTACGTGAGTGCCGGGTGTAGTCGGCGGCGAGGGGCGCGAAGGATACGACGCCGGCCGCAGCGAGGTCGACGCCGGGCCAGAAGCCGAAGACGCCGTCCTGCGGGAGGTCGTGGACCGGCTTGCTGAGCACCTGGATGAACAGGTAGACCGAGGCGAGCAGGACGAGCCAGACCATGAACTTGCGCAGCAGCTTCACACTGCCGAGCGGCCGGACGGCCATCGCGGTGGCGATGAAGCCGGCGATCAGGACGAACAGCCAGCGCCAGCGCTCACTCGTCACGGCGACGGCCGCCTGGGAGATCACGATGATCTCCATCGTGGCCCAGCCGATGTTCTGCGCGATGTTGAGCACGGTCGGCGCCATCGAGCCGCGGCGGCCGAACAGCCCGCGCAGGCTGGCCATCGCGGGCGCGCCGGTGTGCGAGCCGAAGACGGCGGCGCCGCCGAGCACCAGGGCGCCGATCCCGCAGCCGACCACGACGGCGATCAGGCCCTTCACCAGGGAGCCCGTGTACGCCGCGACGAGCGCGCCGGTCACCGGGCCGAACAGCGAGATGCCGAAGTTGCCCCAGAGCGTGAACTGGTCGAGGAACCCCAAGGTGCGGGGCGCGTCCGTGGTCAGGACGAGCGGCGCCTCGGTGGCGGTGGACGTGCGTGCAGCGGTAGTGGTCATGGCTGACCTGCTCCCTACGCCGGCATTACCCGGTCAGGTTCAGGCGGTCGGCGACCCGGCTGCTTCCAGCTCGTCGCCCTCTCAGCCCGCCAATCGGCGCGAGCTCCCGCGGAGGTTTGTTACTTCGTCAACGATAACGCGTCATTGACCGTTGTATACACCGACCGCCCGCTTGATGAACGTCACAACCTCTTCGCCGTTCGTCAGCACCGGCATGTGAGCACCGGTCGGCAGCGTCCAGGCCTGCGCTCCTGCCAGGTCGGCGATTCGCTGGGCCCAGTCGGCCGGTGACAGGCTGTCGTGCTCGCTGCGGACGACCGCTGTCGGGCAGGTGACCCCGCGGATCGCTGCTGCGAGGTCGTAGTGCCTGGCGACCTCCATCGCGCGGGCCATCGACACCAGTCCGGTGCGGGCGTACTGGGGAGCCAGGATGGGCACCACGCTCGGCGACTCCCACACTGCCGAGCGGAGCCATCTGGCGGCGAGAGTCGGCCAGTCTGAGGCGGTGACGTCTCCGGTGGGGCCGATCAGTACAAGGGCCTTCACCAGGCCGGGCTGGGCGAGGGCGGCTGCGACCACTATCTGGCAGCTGGCCGAGTGGCCGACCAGGACTGCTGGGCCGTTGACGTGCTCGAGCAGGCGGGTGGCCAGGGCTTCGGTGTGGAGGTCGTCGTCGGGGCCAGCCGGATCGCCGTACCCGGGGAGGGTGACGATCTCGTACGGCGTGGTGAGGTGCTGGACGGTCGGGGCATAGGACTCCGGCCCGAGGCCCAGCCCGGGAACCAGGACGACCTGGGTCACTCCCAAGGCGGGCGGTCCGGGGCTTGCTGGACTACGGGGTTGCGTACTTCCGGCTTGAGCTCGCGGTAGCCGAGGGCTAGGCCGACGGTGAGGATGAGGAGGCCGGTGCCGCCCCAGGCGTATGCGGTGGGGAGGCGGTGGAGGGAGTCGTCGATGGCGCCCATGCCGGTGGTCAGGACCATCACGAACCAGACCAGGATCGGGATGAGGGACAGGGCGACCAGGCCTAGGCCGGTCAGCTCTATCGGGTCTGGCTGGCGGTCGGCCTTGCGGCGGTTGAGCACGTCGCGCAGCCACATGCCTAGGGCGGCCAGGCCGACTATGAGGGTCAGGAGCTGGCCGATGGTGTCGATCGCGTCCGTGCGGAGCGGGTGGTTCAGCGGGGAGCCGGGGAGCTGGGAGATCTCCCGGAGCGAGATGCGCTGGACTGAGATGACCAGTAGTCCGTAGATGCCGGCGATGACGGCGGCTAGGAGGACTACCCGGGCTGCGCGGGGGTCGCGGGCCGGTGGGCGACCGTACGTCGGCAGCTCGTGGGGCTGGGGGTTGGCGGGCGGGCCGTAGGGAGCACCGGGGCGGTAGGCCGGCGGCTGGTTATAGGCCGGGGGTGGTGGCTGCTCGCCGTACTGGGGCGGTACGCCGTACTGCGGCGGCTGGCCGGGTTGCGGCTGATAGGCGCCGGGCTGACCTTGATACGGGCCGGGCTGTGGGGCGTACGGGCCGGGCTGGGTGGTGCTGGTGCCTTGGGCATAGGTGTTGCCGCCGTAGGGGGCCGGCTTGGCGTAGTGGTCGTCCTCGGGGGACTCGTCGGGGTTGTCACCCCGGCCGTAGGTGGGGAAGTCCTGTGACGACATTCGCTGCGCCCTCCCGCTCACTCAGACCGTCTTCCGGACAGGTTCTCACGGGGAGAGGATCTAGGTGGCTTTGACTGTCGGCCAGGCGTTGGGGAGGCAGCCGGCCAGGCCCTTGGTCTGCTGCATCATCACCGGTGCGGGGGTGTTCGGCTTGGTACAGAGCGAGTGGCCGTGGCCGAGCGCGTGGCCCACCTCGTGGTTGACCAGATAGCTGCGGTAGAGGTCGACCTTGCCGGCGTAGGCCGGTACGGCGTACATCCAGCGCTTGGCGTTGAGCACCACGCGGTTCTCGACCCGGCAGGAGACCTCGCCGCCGGTATCGAGCGGCAGGCACAGCTTGTCGGTCAGCGTCGGAGTCGCGACGATCACGCGCAGGTCGGCGTCGACCTTGTCGGTCCGCTCGAACCGTACCGGCCCGAGCGCCTGCCAGCCGCGCGGGTCGGTGAGCGTCTTGTGGATCTCGGCCGCGACCTTTTCCCCGTTGAGGGACAGCCCGTCCTCGATCTCGACCCGGTAGGTGAGCTTGTTGCGCGGCTCGGTCGCCCGCGCGAACCCGGACACCACCAGCAAACGCCCGGTCGACACGGTGACATTCGGCTTGGACCCCTTGGGCCGCCGGGTCAGAGTCGGTGCCGGCCGCAACGGTGTGGTGAACGTTGCCGTCGGCGTCGGCACATGCGTCGGCTTGGCGACCGGAGCCTGCGTCGGCTCGCTCTTCGCAACCACACTGCCACTGAACTGCGCGGCCAGATTGCGCTCCTGAGTGGCGTCAGGATGCACCACCATCACCACCCCGAGCACCGCCAGCGCGGTCACCGAGAACCACTGCGCCTTGTACGACTTCCGCCGGCTGTGCCGCCCCGACTTCACTCGGCGCACACCACTCCCCGAACGCCGCCCACTTCGCCCGGTAGTCATCTCGACTCACCCTATCGACTCCGAGTTACATCACGAAAGGGCAACTTCCGCGACAACGACATACAAGGTCACCGCCGCCAGGAACGGCCCCTCCGCAAGCCCCTCCAGCCACCGCCGTCCGGCACTCGCCGACAGGTACCCCGCCTCGATCGCGCGCTCGGTATTCCGCTGAAACCCGAAGACCTGATCCGCCGCCCGCAACTCCCGAACACCGAGGTCACCGGCAACACCGTCGGTACGTCGAACCCAGCCGACACCGCCAGCCGCGCCAACTGCCGCCCGATCACCCCGTTGCGAACAACCTTCTCCGCAACGTGCCGCGCATACCCCCGAGACACCTCAGCATCCTGACTTCAGGAAGTTCCTAGGCGGTTCGGGTGCGGAGGAATTTGCCGAAGTGGGGGACTGTGAAGGCTACTGTGCCGCGTTCGGCGGAGAAGACGAGGCCTTTTTTGATGAGGCCGTCTCGGGCTGGGGAGAGGGACTGGGGTTTGCGGTTGAGGGTGGTGGCAACCTCGGCGGTGGGGACTGAACCGTCGTCGGCGTTGATGCCCAGCTCGGCCATGGCTCGCATATATTCGCGTTCGGCGGGGGTGGCGCGTTCGTAGCGGGAGCCGAAGAAGCCGACCGTTAGTTCGGCGGAGGCTTCGGGGCCGGCTACCGCGACGTCCTTGATGGTGATGGGGCTGGTCGGGGCGTGGTCCCAGGTGGCGTGGGCGAAGGCCTGGACGAAGTACGGGTAGCCGTCGGTCTGGGCGTAGAGCTCGTCGAGGGCTTCCTCTTCGAAGGTGACGCCCTCGGTTTCGGCGGGGACCATCAGGGCCCGGTCGCAGGCCTCGCGGGACAGGCGGTCGACGCGGACGTAGCGGAAGAGGCGTTCGGAGTAGGACTTGCTGGCGGACAGGACAGCAGGAAGGTGCGGGAGACCGGCGCCTACTACGACCAGGGCGGCGCTCTGCTGGCTGATCTCGTGGCAGGCGGCGCACAGCGCGGACAGGTCGTCGGCGCTGATGTCCTGCATCTCGTCGATGAACAGCCCGACCCCCACCGACAGGTCGCCGGCCAGGTCGGCGGCATCGGCGAACAGCTCGATCAGGTCCATCTCCAGGTCGCCCGAGTCGGCCCGGCCCTTCGCAGCGACCACATCCACCGGCGGCTGCCACCGGATGCCCTTGCGATCGTTCAGCCCGGTACGCAGCGCAAAGGCCTTCAGTACTGCGCTGAACTCGTCGACCCGATCGGAGTCGCGGTGCCGGTGCCCGAGCTCCCGCATCGCCGTGTGCAGCGCCTGCGCGATCGGCAGCCGGATGCTCTGGTCCGGCCGCGCCTCGATCTTGCCGGTACCCCAGGCGCGCTTGATCGCCTGGCTCCGCAGCGTGTTGAGCAGGACCGTCTTGCCGACCCCGCGCAGCCCCGACAGCACCAGGCTACGCTCCGGCCGTCCCGCCGCAACACGTTCGAGTACTACCTCGAACTGCCGCACCTCGGTGTCGCGTCCGGCCAGCTCGGGCGGGCGCTGGCCGGCGCCGGGCGCATAGGGATTCCGGATCGGATCCATGCATTTCACTCTATGAGGCTGTCTAGTGTTTTCCTTAGATTTCGCTAGTCAACCCGATCGCGTGTCGCTGTTCTGTCAGCTTCTGCCCATATCTAGCGAAAATACTAGAAAACGCTAGACACGCGTAGCGCAGCCTAGGAACCACGATCAGCACTATGGTCTGCGCATGGGTGGGGCTGAGCTGCAGGACTGGACGGTGCAGGCGGCTGCGCAGTACGAGCGGACGCATCAGCAGTACGTCGGTGGCGCCCGGAAGCTGGAAGCGCTGATCAACGAGCTGATCGGCGAGGAAGAGGGCATCAACTACCTCAGCGCGACGGCCCGGGCCAAGGACCCCGAGTCGTTCCTGGCGAAGGCCTCCAAACCGCATCCGGACGATCCCGCCAAACCGAAGTACGACGATCCGCTCAACCAGATCACTGACCTGGTCGCGGCCCGGATCATCACCTTCCTGGTCGAGGCCGTCGACCGGGTCTGCGAGGTGATCGAGTCGGAGTTCGAGATCGTCGAGCACACTGACATGGGTGCGCACACTCGCGCCCAAGGCGCCTTCGGGTACGCGAGCAAGCACTACCTGGTACGCCTGAACGCCCACCGCCGGGAGCTGCCGGAGTACGCGGTGCTGAAGAACCTGACGATGGAGATCCAGGTCCGTACCGCCGTCCAGCACGCCTGGGCCGAGTTCGAGCACGACATCCGCTACAAGCTGGACATCCCGCCGGACCGCAAGCCCGAGTTCGACCGGCGCTTCCTGCTCGCCGCCGCGCTGATGGAGCTGGCGGACAACGAGTTCGCCGAGATCGACAAGCTGTACCGCGAACTGGCCGCCGCCGAGCCCGACGCGGCGCCGATGGACCTGACGACGGCAACGCTCACGACGTACCTGACCAGGCGCTACCCGGACGCCCCGCACGCGAAGACGAACCACTACGCGTGGATCCTCGGCATCCTGGCCCAGCTCGGCGTCACCACCGAGGACCAGCTGACCGAGCTACTGCAGGACATCGACAGCAATGCCGTCCAAGCGGCCATGACCCATCGCTTCCCGGCCGGTACCGTCCGCCGGCTCGACGACGACCTGCTGGCGGCGAAGGGCTCGGAGTACGTGGACCTCTTCCCGGCGGAGGAACGTCGGCAGAAGATCCTGCGCGGCCGCTTGAAGGCGCTCGCCCGGGCCGGCCTGTTCGAGGGCTAGCGCGGCCGCTGGCGTAGTAGTGCCGCACCGAGTGGGGTGAGGACGTGCAGCACTGTCTTGTCGGCGCGGTGGGTTGTGATCAGGCCGCTGTCGCGGAGGACGGTCAGGTGATGGCTGGTGGTGGGGGCGCCGATGCCTACCTGGACTGCTATCTCTCCGGCGGTCAGACCGGAGGCGGTGGACCGCAGTACGGCAGCGCGGGTTTTGCCGAGCAGGGCTGCCGCAGTCACCTCTGCGTTCTTGGGGTTGGGCGGTTCAGCTAGTACCGGGTAGACGAGGACCGGCGAGAGTTCTGTGTCCGCCAGAGTGATGGCGTTCTGCCAGCAGAAGTAGGACGGGACCAGGCGGAGGCCGCGGCCGGCCAGGTGGATGGTTCGGTTGACGGGGTAGCGGACCTCGAGGACTGGCGAGCGCCACCGCATCAGGGGTTGGAAGCTGCTCAGTAGTCGGTCGGGGCCGCCCCGGGCCAGCGCGCGAGCTCGGGTCGCCCGGTCCGCTGCGAGCTCTGCGGAGATCAGGTCGGAGTGCGGCTCGATCACTTTCTGGTGGTACGTCCGCAGGGCGGCACCGAGGTCGGAGCGCAGGTCGCCGGCGGCCAGCCGAGGACCCCACGAAGGAGCCTGGTGGACCAGTGCCAGCGTCTTGAGTTCATCGGTGACCCGTTCGGACGGGGTCGACAAGATGGCGTCGATGTCGGCCTCGAGGCCGTCAGGCGCGGCCGGCGGGGTGAGGAAGTCGGGGAAGTACGCGGCCCGGGGGAACAACGGCAGGAGCATCGAGGTGACCTGCTTGCGCAGTACAGGCTCGGTCAGCGTCTCGGAGGCAGCGCGGTACCAGGGCGCGTAGGCCCACCGGCCCCGCCTGGTCTGGAGCCGGTCGAGACTGTTCGCGATCTCCCACAGCGGGTCGGCAGTCGCGGCGACCCGGACCTGGGAGAGGTCGTCTTCGGTGAAGATCACTCGCAGCATGTCGCCCCCAGTCGGCCTCGACTACAGATCGAAGGCGAGCGGCGACGCCCTGTCAAGCAATTCGAGCTGGGGACTCCATCTGGTTGGCGACGCGGGCCGCTGTGGCGCGTGCCCAGCGGCCGCTGGTGATCAGTCCGAAGACGAGAACCAGTACGCCGCAACACGCGATGATGTACCACCCCAGCCGGGCCGCCGAGACGAAGCCGGTCTCCAGCGGGCCGGTCAATCGGGCGGTCAGCACGGTACCGACGATCGCGACCCCCAGCGATGCGCCGACCTGGCGACTCGTCGAGGCGATCGCCGCGGCGACACCGGCCTGCGAGCGAGGCATCCCGGACACGGCCGCGTTGGTGATCGGCGAGTTGAGCATGCCGAAGCCGAGGCCGAAGATCAGGTACCCGAGCAGCAGCAACGGGACGGCGGTGGTGGCGGTCAACTGGGCGAGGATCAGCCCACTCAGGGCGAGCATCGTGCCGGCGACCACCAGCGGCAGCCGCGGCCCACGATTACCGACGAGCCAGCCGGAGACCGGGGCGAAGATCACCGTCATCGCGGCCATCGGCAGCGTCAGCAGGCCCGCGTGCAGCGCGGTGAAGCCCCGAACCTCTTGCAAATAAAGGGAATTCAGGAACAGGAAGCCAGACAACGCGGCGAACCCGGCCACCGCGATCAGCGTCGCGCCGGAGAAGGGAGCGCTGCGGAAGAACCGCGGATCGAGCAATGGCTGCTCACGCCGGCGCTCGTACAGAACCAGCGCGACCATCGACAGCACCACGACGACGAAGCACGAGATGATCAGCGGCGAACCCCAGCCGGCCGACCGGCCCTCGATGATCCCGTAGGTCAGCCCGACCAGGAACAGGATCACCAGTGACTGCCCGACCGGATCGAGCCGGCGCGCGACCGCCGCCCGCGACTCGGGGACGAAGAACGCGGTCAGCAACAAGGCCACGAGCACCACGGGCACGTTGACGAAGAAGATGAACCGCCAGCCGGCCGAGTCGACCAGCGCGCCGCCGACCACCGGGCCGACCGACATGCTCAGCCCGACCACGCCACCCCAGACGCCGATCGCCTGGGCGCGTTCGCGCGGATCCGTGAAGGTGTTGGTGATGATCGACATCGCGACCGGGTTGAGCATCGAGCCGCCGATCGCCTGCAGCATCCGGAACGCGATCAGCAGGCCGACCGTCGGTGCGAACCCGCAGGCCAGCGAGCCGAGCCCGAACAGCACCAGCCCGGCCTGGAAGGTCCGCCGCCGGCCGATCCGGTCCGCGGTCGAGCCGGACAGCATCAGCAGGCTGGCGATCACCAGCGTGTAGGCATCGATCGTCCACTGCAATTTGGAGACCGAGGCGTTCAGCTCGGACCGGATCGACGGCAGCGCGAGATTCACCACGGTCGAGTCGAGGCCCACGATGAACAGGCTCAGGCAACAGATCGCCAGCACCAGCAACCGACGCCGCCGACTCAGCTCCTGCACTCGTCTCCCTCGCTCCGGACCCGTTGAAGACTGTACTACCCAGTACCGCACCGCCCGCGCCGGAACCGTTTCCAGCCGCCTCGATCCGGCCGCCGGAAAAGCCTTGGCGAAGTGTCGGCGGGCCCACCTAGTCTGGATCCATTCGCCTGATCAGGTCCGAACAAGCCCCTCTAGTTCCTTTGGGACGTCATGTCGCTGCGCCTCATTCCGTTCGCCGATCCGGGTGTGCCAGACACCCGGTCCGGCCTCCGTCTCATACTCTGGCTCGAACACCAGCAGCTACGTGGTCAGGCCGTAGCGCTCTGCTGGGGTCTGCTGTACTTCGGTGGCATCGCCGCCGCCCCCGTCGCGGTCGGGCTGGCCGTCCAGGCCGTGATCGACAAGTCCTGGCCGAAGCTCTTCGTGGCCGGCCTGTTGCTGCTCGCGATGGGTGCCGCGAAGGCGGGCGCCGACTCGTTCTTCCACAAGGCCGTCGTCACCAACTGGATCGCCACCGCGTCCCGGCTCCAGCAACTGCTGTCCCGCAAGGCTGCTGAACTGGGCTCGATGCTGACCCGCCGGATCGCGGCCGGCGAGGTGGTCGCGGTCAGCAGCGGTGACGTCGAGAAGATCGGCTGGTTCGTCGAGGTGCTCGGCCGGTTCACGGCCGCGTTGCTGACCTGCTTCGCGGTGGTCGTCGGCCTGCTCTTCTACGAGCCACGACTCGGCCTGGTGGTGCTGGTCGCCGTACCGATCCTGGCTTTCTCGATCGTGCCGCTGATGGGTCCCGCCGAGCGTCGCGCCGACGCGCAGCGGGCCAAGGGCGGCCGCGCGACCGAGCTGGCTGCCGACACGGTGGCCGGTCTGCGCGTGTTGCGTGGCATCGGCGGTGAGCAGCTCTTCCTCGACCGCTACCGGGCGGCCTCCCAGGAGTACAGGCAGAGCGCAGTCCGCAGCGCGCGGATGTGGTCGCTGATCGCGGCCATCCAGGTGCTGCTGTTCGGGCTGTTCCTGGTGCTGATCGTCTGGCTGGGAGTCGGGCTGGTCACCGATGGGCACATCAGCGTCGGCGAGCTCGTCACGACGTACGGGTTCATCACCTTCATGCTCGTTCCGCTGCACACCTTCGAGGAGACGGCGAGCGCGTTCATCTTCTCCAAGGTGTCCGCGCGGCGTGCTGCTCGCGTGCTGTCGCTGCAGCGGATGGACGACAGCAAGGGGACAGCTGAGGCCGAGGTGCCGCACGGTGATCTGGTCGACCCGTTGTCCGGGCTGACCGTGCCGACCGGGAGCTTCACGGCCGTGGTCTGTGGCAACCCGGATGCAGGCGGTCTGCTCGCGGACCGCCTCGGCGGTCACAGTCCCGAGGCCGAGCCGGGCGACCCGTCCGTCCTGCTGGGTGGCGTCGCCCTCGACGACCTCCCGCTGTACTCCGCAAGGACCGCAGTGCTCGTGCAGGACAAGGACCCTGTACTGCTCTCAGGCACCGTCCGTGAGCTGTTCGACGTACCGGCGAGTGGAGCCGTGTCGGTCGAGGCAGCCCTCGATGCGGCTCAGTGCGCCGACATCCTCGACGTACTGCGTCAGTCGCTGCCTGACGGCGGCACTGATGCCACGGCAGCCGTGCTGACCGAGCGCGGCCGGTCCCTGTCAGGTGGACAGCGGCAGCGGGTCGCGCTGGCCCGTTCCCTGTACGTCGATCCCGCGGTGCTCGTGCTCGACGAGCCGACGAGTGCCGTAGACGCCCACACGGAGGCGCGGATCGCGGACAGCCTGCGGTCCCTCCGGTCGGGCCGGACCACCGTGGTGTTCACCTCGAGCCCGCTGATGCTGGACCGGGCTGAGCGGGTCGTGTTCGTGCCGGACGGCCGGGTGGACGCCGTCGGCACCCACCACGAACTGCTGCACACCAACGCGCGCTACCGCGCGGTGGTCACCCGTGAAGACGAGCCAACTCTTGAGGAGTCGCTGTGAAGCGCCCCGAGTACGACCCGGCAGCCCCGCAGGAGGCGGCTCGCCTGCCGGTGGCCGGTACCGCGACGGTGTCGGCCTATCTGAAAACGCTGTTCCGCAGGCACCGGCGTGCCTTCGGCTGGCTGACGCTGGTGAACGCAGTGGCGGCGCTGAGCGGCATGGTCGGGCCCTACCTGCTCGGCAACGTGGTGGAGAAGCTGTCGCTCGGTGAGACCGATGTCGACCTTCCCTATGTGGTGCTGGGCTTCGTCATCGCCCTTGCCGTGCAGACGGTCTTCGTCCGGCTCACCCGGCTCCGCGGCGCGGTGCTGGGTGAGGAGATGCTCGCGGACCTTCGCGAGGACTTCCTGGTCCGTGCCGTCGCGCTGCCGCCCGGCGTGCTGGAGCGGGCCGGCACGGGTGACCTGCTGTCCCGGATCACCACTGACGTGGACCGTCTCTCGCACGCCATGCGAGATGCGGTGCCGCAGTTGACCATCGCGGTGATCTGGGCCGGGCTGCTGATCGGCGCCCTGATCGTGACGGCGCCCGAGCTGGCCGTGGCGATCGTCATCGCCGCGCCGATCCTGATCATCGGTGGCCGCTGGTACTTCCGCCGCGCGCCATCGGCGTACCGGTCCGAGGCTGCGGGCTATGCGGCCGTCGCCTCGGCGCTGGCCGAGACTGTCGACGCCGGGCGGACCGTCGAGTCGCACCGGCTCGGCAACCGCCGGGTGAAGATGGGTGACACCCGCATCGGCCAGTGGGTCGCCTGGGAGCGGTACACGCTGTCCCTGCGGATGGTGCTCTTCCCGGTGATCAACATGACCCACACGGTCGCGCTGGCCGCGGTGCTGGTGATCGGTGGTGGGTTGTCGATCAAGGGCTGGATCACCGTCGGCGCACTGACCACGGGTGCGCTCTACATCCAGATGCTGGTCGAGCCGGTCAACATGATGATCCGCTGGTACGACGAACTGCAGGTGGCCCAGGTATCGCTGGCTCGCCTGGTCGGCGTGCGAGAGATCGAGGAAGAGACGGCTGCCGCGCAGGACGAGCCCGAGGGTCGGACTGTGCTGGCTGACGAGGTTCGGTTCGGTTACCTGGAAGGCCGCGACGTGCTGCACGGCGTCACGCTGACCGTCGAGCCCGGTGCCCGGGTTGCTCTCGTAGGCCCTTCAGGAGCAGGGAAATCGACGCTCGGCCGGCTACTGGCCGGGATCTACTCGCCACGGGTGGGTGACATCACCCTGGGTGGGGCGGCGCTGGACAAGATGTCTGCCGAGCAGGTGCGGAGCCACGTGGCGCTGGTGAACCAGGAGCACCACGTGTTCGTCGGTACCGTCCGGGACAACCTGCGACTGGCCCGGCCCGCTGCTGCCGACGCAGAGCTGTGGACTGCCTTGCGGGCGGTCGATGCGCATGCGTGGGTGGCCGGGTTCGAGCACGGCCTCGACACGGAGGTCGGGTCGGGTGGAGTCTCGCTGACTCCGGCACAGGCACAGCAGGTCGCACTGGCCCGGCTGGTCCTGGCCGACCCCCACACGCTGGTCTTGGACGAGGCGACCTCGTTGATGGACCCGCGTGCGGCCCGTCATCTGGAGCGGTCGCTGGCCGGAGTACTGGAAGGCAGGACGGTCGTCGCGATCGCCCACCGGCTGCACACCGCGCACGACGCGGATGTAATCGCGGTGGTCGAGGACGGCCGGATCGTCGAGCTGGGCGGCCACGACGAACTAGTAGGAGCCCAAGGCCCCTACGCGGCTCTCTGGCACTCCTGGCACGGCGAACGCTGACCTAGCTGGGTGAGGGGCATCAAGCCCCTCACCCAGCACCTTGCACGAAGTTGCAGACCACAGTGGTTGGCTGCGTGCCAGGATTGGGGAGTGCTGACGACGCTGCTCTCGCTGCCTACCGTGATGGCCTTTGATGTGGATCCGGCGGGGAATCTGCTCGTCGGGTACGACGAGAGCGGGGTCCGGCAGATCCATCTCGTCGCCGTGGACGGTTCCTGGCGTGCGTTGACCGCCTTGGATGAGACGGCTCGGGCGGCTCGGTTCGTGCCGGGGAGCCGGCTGGTGGTCGTTGAGCACGACAGTGGTGGGGATGAGCGTGGACAGCTGTCCCTGCTGGATCTGGACGACAGCAGTGGGGTGCTCTCGCCCCTGACGCATGATCTTGCGTACTTCCATCACCTCGTGGATGCCAAGCCAGGCAGGGTTTTCTTCACCACGAACCGCCGCAACGAGGTGGACTTCGACCTGGTGATGCTCGACCTGATTAGTGGCGACGAGACCACGCTGTACGACGGTGGCGGGTATCTGTCGTCGGCACACGTGTCCCCCGACGAGCACTGGGCGGTAGTCGCGCTCGCCGGCGGCCCTGGCAACTCGGTGCAGCTCTTGCTGGTCGATGTAGCCGATAAGGCGGTCACTGCGCTCACTGGGTACGACGACCCGACGTACCAGGAGGGTGCCTCGTGGCTGCCCGACTCGTCCGGGTTCGTCGTCGCCAGCGATGAAGGGCGCGACCGGCTGGCCTTACGCCGGTACGACGTCGGTACTGCGAGTTGGACCGACCTCCTGGTCGACGACAAGCACGACCTGGCCGGGTGGGTCTGCCCGGACGGCGAGCACCTCTTGGTCGGGACCACCGACGACGGTGTGGTGACCATGGCGCTGCACAAGCTGGCGGACGCCTCGTACATCGCGCAGCTCGACCTGCCGATCGGTGGCTGCGCTGCCCGGCTCATCGTGGCTCCGGACCCACTCTGGTCTGCTGATGGCAGCTACGCGTTGCTCAACCACGCCTCGCCGATCGACCCGCTGTCGGTGTTCCGCTACACCCTTGAGACGGGCGAGGTCGACGCCATCCAGACCCCTGCTGGTCTTGAGCTGCCGCCGGGGCTCAGGCATCCAGAGAGCCATCGGGTGACCTCCTTCGATGGCGAACAGATCCCTGTCTTCGTGTACCGGCCCGTGGAGGGCACCAGCGACGGCTCGGCCGTGGTGTGGGTGCACGGTGGCCCCGAGATGATGGCGATGCGCACCTGGAATCCCGTGGTCACGGCGCTGACCGCCGAGGGCCACACGGTCATCGTGCCCAACGTGCGCGGCTCAGCGGCGTACGGGAAGCGTTGGTACTCGCTGGACGACAAGGAGTTGCGGCTCGACTCCGTGAAGGATCTGGCGGCGATCCACGACTGGCTGCCCTCGATCGACCTCGATCCCCGGCGCACTGCGTTGTGGGGCGGGTCGTACGGCGGCTACATGGTGCTGGCCGGACTCGCGTTCCAGCCGGAGCGCTGGGCGGCTGGGGTGGATGTCGTCGGGATCGCTTCGCTGGTGACTTTCCTGGAGAACACGTCGTCATATCGACGGGTGGCGCGCGAGCGGGAGTACGGCGTACTGGCGGTGGACCGTGAGTTCCTGGAGGAGGCGAGCCCGCTCAACCGGGTGGACGACATCCGGGCGCCGCTGTTCGTCATCCACGGCGCCAACGACCCGCGGGTGCCGCTGTCAGAGGCGGAGCAGATCGTCGAGGCGCTCAGCAAGCGAGACGTTCCATGTCAGCTGTTGGTCTACCCGGACGAGGGCCACGGCCTCGCGAAGCGCGCCAACCGCCTCGACGCCTACCCGAAGGCGTTCGCCTTTCTCAAAGAGCACCTGTCTAGCTGAAGGCCGGCAGCAGTGGCGTGAGGGTGCCGGCCGCCGCGTCGAGGCGAACCGGCAGTCCGAGCGGGACAGCCAGGTTGACCTCTTCGTGCCCGATCGCCGCGCCCTCGACCATCGGTACGCCGAGTGGCTCGAGCCGCTCACGAACCACGTCGGCGACCAGTCCCTGATCGTCAGCCTCACTGAAGTCGCCGATCACCAGCCCGGTGACCT
This sequence comes from Kribbella koreensis, assembly GCF_039525325.1. Taxonomy (NCBI): domain Bacteria; kingdom Bacillati; phylum Actinomycetota; class Actinomycetes; order Propionibacteriales; family Kribbellaceae; genus Kribbella; species Kribbella koreensis. The sequence continues at coordinate 79,401 of NZ_BAAAHK010000004.1, read as the reverse complement.
GGTCGAACCAGCCGGACCTCAACAGCTGGGTGAGCAGGCGATCGACGCGGTAGCCGTCCTCACCCACGTCTTCGAGCACGACGATGCCGTCCGGCCTGACGGAGGTCGGAGTACCCAGGCTGGCGGCCAGCAGCGCCAGGTTGCCACCCAGCAACCGGCCCTCCGAAGTACCGCCCACGACGGTTCGGGCGGCTCTAGGCGCCAATAGGTCTCTGACGGACTCGGGCTCGAACAGCAGGTCATGCAACCGCTCACGCCCTTCGAGCGCGCCCAGTTGCTCGACGGCCGCAGCCATCGGGCCGTGAACGGTGACCAGCCCCTGGGCGTTGAATGCCTCGTGCAACGCGGTGATGTCACTGAAGCCGACCAGTACCTTGTCGACTCCAGCTAGCTCGTCCAAGTCCAGATGCTGCAGCAACCGCTGCACGCCGTAGCCCCCGCGGCCACAGAAGACAGCTGCGTACTGGGGGTCCAGCCACGCGTCCCGGAAGTCCGCTGCGCGCGCAGCATCGTCACCGGCGAGGTAGGGGAACCGCTCATGCCGGGTCAGCACTGCCGGCATGACGTCGATCTCCAGACCCCAGTCCCGCAGGTGCGCAGATCCCTTCTCCAGCCGCCCCGCATCCATCGGGCCGGCCGGAGCCACCACTGCTACCCGATCCCCACTACGCAGCCGCTGCGGGCGCCTCACCTCAGTCATGCACCAGACGCTACCTGCAGCGCCGGCATCTGCCAGCCGCGAGCCAGTGACGACTCGTACGCCGGTGCGCCACCGGCGAAGTACTCGGTGAACTTCATGATCAGCGGCTCCCAGCGCAGCGGGTCGATGTAGCGGTCGTCGTTCATCAGCAGGTCCTCCCGCACGTGGACACGGCGCACCGACATCTCCATCGCCCGCAGCGTCGAGTCCGGGCCGCCGACGGTGTGGATCGCCTCGATCCGCCCCTCGAGGTTGATCGGGCTCTCCTCGACGGCGTCCACGTCCACCAGGGTTCCCGGCGTCCTGCTCCAGCCGGCCGCCGCGAACTTGTCCGGCACGTAGCGATAACCGCGTGCCCGCTTCGCTTCGGGGATCTGCTGGGAGCCGGTCAGCAGCGCGATCCGGTCGAGCCCTGCGACCATGGCCGGCTCGACCAGGTTGAGGATGCAGTCCGGCCGCTCGGTCAGGTTCTGCACGGTCTGCGACGCAGCGGCCATCCCCAGCATCGCCGTCTGGTGCAGCCACCACGCTGAGGACATCGGCGCGAGGTTGGTGCTGCCGTCCGGGTTCTGCGAGCTGATGAGGACCACTGGCGTTCCGAAGTACAGGACCTTGGGCTCGATGATTCGCTTCATGCCCATTGAACGGCTGCGCGCCGCATTGTGTGAGGGCTACCAGTCGATCTGCACGGGTGTGCTCTTGCTGGTGCCGTTGACTGTCACCCCTAGCTGGATAGTGCCGGGGCGTAGGCCGGTGAGGGTGCCAGTAGCCGGGTCGTAGGAGGCCACGGCCCAGAAGGGCGCAGTACGGACCGGACCGATGTGCAGGAGGGACGAGCCGAACCAGTCGGCGGAGACGGGGAAGGACACGGGCACCCGCCGGTTCTCCTGTACTACGGTCGCCGCGACCGGTGCTGTCTTGCCCATCTTGAGCGTGGTTGGCGCGGCGAGCTCCAGCGAGTCCACATGCGCCCTGAGCTCGACCTGGAACCAGTCCCTCTCTGGTGCCGACCAGTGCCGCTCACCCGCGGCAGCCTCCTCCGCTGACGGGTCGATGCCCACCAGCGCCCACCCAGTGAAGCCACCAGCGTCCGGAGCCGCTGCTGGGCCCTTACCCGAGTTGCCGGTCAAGGGCAGCAGCACTCCGTCAGTACGGGTCGCTGCGAAGGTCCCGGCGTGCGCCGCCATGTATGCCGCGCCCTTGCCCGTCGAGGACCGGAAGTCGGCCAGCCAGCGGACCAGCAGCTCAGCCTCCTTGCGGTCGCCGAGCTGCGAGTTCTGAGTCGGCGACGGGTCGTCTATCGGGTGGTGCGCCATCACCACGACGTTCTTGATGGTTCTGTTGCTTGCTGCGTCGTCGAGCTGTTGCTTGAGGTCGACGATCTGCGCGAACCCACCGGCCCGCAGCGACCCGAGCGACGAGTCGCGCAGGATGAACCGGGTGCCCTTGTGGTCGAACGTGCTGGTCGGAGCACCGAAAACCTTGGCCCACTCGGACAGATCGCCCGGCCCGTAGCTCTCGTGGTTGCCCGGCACGTAGTGCACCGGCACCTTGCCGGCGACCTCCTCGTCGATGATCTTCTTCGCCAGCGCGATGTCCTGCGCGAACCCGCGATCGACGAAGTCGCCGTTGATCACCAGGAAGTCCGGGTGCTGCGCGAGCGCCTCGCGGATCGTCCGGCGGGCCTGCTTCACGAAGTCCGAGTTCGGGTCGTCGGCCGTGAACTGCGCGTCCGACATGACCGCGAACTTCCAGCGCCCGCCGCCGGTCGCCGTACCGTCCGTGACGACCATCGGGTCGATCACCTTGGCCGGCGGCGCGACCGTCACCGGCGGGGCACCGCGGACGGTCAGGTCGTCGATCACGATGCGGCCGGAGTACTGCCGGGTCGGCACGGTCTCGACGACGTAGATCCGCCAGAACCGCAGCGGCATCGTCAGCCCCGGCGGGATGTTCGCCTCGACGTACTTCCAGCCGGTCCAGTCGACCGCCGCCGCCAGGTTGAGCGTCTGGGCCGACCCGCCCGCGCCGTCGTAGGCGTTCGCGCGCAACCACGCTCCCTTGCCGTCGCCGTAGATCCAGGCGCCGAGCTTCTGCGGCTGACCCGGCAGCATCTCCTGCGGAGTCTGCGCCAGGTACGCCGCCCGCGTCGCGGTGCTCCCCGTCAACGAGTAGTCCAACGCGATCGCCTGACCACCATCGTGCCCCTCGGCAACCGACCGGGACGCGGTGGCAGCACCGACCGGTACTGCGTTCGCCACCCAGTGACTCGGGTCGTCGACCTCGTCCACGACCTGACTGGTCAGCCCTGCGGTCACACTGAGTTGGGTGGTGAGCGCGCCGACCTTCGCGGTGACGACCGTCGAGACGGCGTCGGAGCCGATCGCGCTCACGTCGAAGCCATTGCCTCGGGCAACCACCGTGACGAGCTTGTCGTCGAAGGTGAGCTCGACGTCGCGCGGTTCGACCCAGGTGGAGAAGCCGTCCGCGTCGTAGCCGTTGACGGTGAAGAAGCCCTTGGCGGTGGCGTCCGACAACGAGACCTGCCGGGTCGAGGGGGCCAGGCGGATCGGCGTACCGAGCACGGTCATCGGGAACCGGCCGCGGGCCGACCCCTTCGCGGCCGTGACAATGACATCGCCTGCTCGGCGGCCGGTGACGACGCCTTCGCGGCTCACTACAGCTCTGCTGCCGGTGGACCAGTTCGGCGTACCGGTGGCTGGCGCGTAGGTCTCGTCGTAGCCGTGCGCGGTCAGTACGCGGGACAGGCCGGTGAGGACGCGGGCGCTCTTGGAGACGTCCGTGTCGGCCTCTTCGGCCGCGGTACCGGTTGCTTCGATATGGAAGCCCTTGAGCTTGCCGGAGCCCTTGGTGGGAACGAGCCCGAGACCGTTGGGGACCAGACGCTCGCCACCGTCGGACGGGTCGTTGACGACCTCGGGCGCGGCCTCGCCGGGTGAGCGGGCGAGCATCGTGGAGGAGCCGCCGCCGTCGAGGTTGAGGACGTCGTCGGCGCCGAGGCCGACCATCAGCTGGCCCATTTCCTTCAGTGACAGGCCGCGGGAGCCGGTGGCCCGGCCGTCGACGGTGAGGAGGACCATGCGGCGGCCGTTCTCGGTGAAGCCGACGGCGGTTCGGGGGGCGAGGTCGGCATCGGGGACGTCGTCGGGGACCTTGCCGTCGTGGGCCAATTGGAAGTTGCCGCTGATCGCTACGGCGGCGTCGAGCGCGTCGGGGCGGGGGCCGTAGTGGACTTCCACCTTGTCGCCGGGTTCGAAGGCGGCCAGGGAGACGGCGCCTGCGTCTCGGCCGATCAGGGCTAGTTCGTTCGCCGCTAGGGGCGTCGTACCGGGGGTGGTGGCCGAGGAGACGACCACGCCGTCGCGGAGGAGGACCTCGCGGACGTCCGGTACGCCGTCGACGGTTCTGGTGCGGGGTGCGTCGCCCCACTCGGGGGTGTAGAGGCCGATGCCTCCCGCGTTGACGCCTGGTGAGTTGAGGTTGGTCAGGTCGAGCTTGACGGCGTCGTCGTCGGTCGCGGTGCCTTGGAGGAAGACCTGGGCGATCCGGCCGAGGCCGTCCTTGCCGATCACGGCAGTGTCGTTATGTCCGGCCGCGGGAGCGTTGACCAGGCGGCCATGGTCGATTCCGACGCCGAGTGGGGCGGTGGTGTCGTTGATGTCGAAGAAGTCGCCGTTGACACCGGCGATCGCGCCCTCGCGGGCGAGCTGCTGACTGAGCGGCTGGCCGCCGGAGACCTTGCCGGTGTTCACGTAGTCGACGGTCACGCCGTGCTGGTCGAGATCGGCGACGATGATGTCGCCGCGCAGCCAGCCGCGGGCGTCGAGCCGCTCGAACGCGGTGTGGTCGACGCCGGGTGCGATCGGGTCGTCCTGCCGGCTCGTCACCAGCCCGTCCCCGGCGATGGCGCTGTCGGGGAGCGGTTGCTGCTCGGCCGGCTGGTGCTCGACGGCTTGAGCGAAGGCCGGGTTGAGCGCAGTACCGAGCACCAGGCCGGTCGCTGCGGTGACACTGACGGCAACGCGACGGAACGACACAGCGGCCTCCTCGGCGTGGGCGGACGCGGCCATCCGACGCCGTGCGACCTACCGCCGTGTGAGACGCAGGTGTACGCCGGTCAACCGATCGGTGACAAAGTAACGTCTTTGATCGGCTACCGGAAGATTATTTCCAGATTCAGTCGAGCGCGACCGGGCGGCCGGCGCCTTCCCAGGCCGTCATGCCGCCGTCCAGGTTGATCGCGTCGCGGCCCTGGGACGCCAGGAACTGGGTCGCCATCGAGGACCGGCCGCCGACCGCGCAGACGCAGAGCACCTTCTGGCCGAGCGGCACCTCGCCGACCCGCTCCTGCAGCTGGCCGAGCGGAATGTGCACCGCGTCCTCGATGTGGCCGCGGGCCCACTCGTCCGGCTCACGGACGTCGAGCACGAACGCCTCGGCGAGCAACGCGTCATCGACGTCGGCAACCACCACTGCGGGAATCTCCGGAGTCATAGGTTGATCATCGCAGCCCCGGCCGGCCACCGCGTCATCCGGTCACTTGAGGAGCTTGGACAGGCGGCGGTCGGCGAGCGGCTTGCCGCCTGTCTGGCAGGTGGCGCAGTACTGCAGCGAGGAGTCGGCGAAGCTGACCTCGCGGACGATGTCGCCGCAGACCGGGCACTTCTGGCCGGTCCGGCCGTGCACGCGCATACCGCTCTTCTTCTCGGACTTCAGGTCCTGGACGGCGAGGCCGGCCGAGCGGGCGACGGCGTCGCGCAGGGTGTCCTGCATCGCGTCGAAGAGCTGCTGGAGCTCGTCGGCGGACAGGTTGGAGGCCGGTTTGAAGGGGCTCATCTTCGCGACGTGCAGGATCTCGTCGGAGTACGCGTTGCCGATGCCGGCGATCACCGACTGGTTGCGCAGTACGCCCTTCATCTGGACCCGGCCGGCGGCCTTCAGGATGTCGCCGAACTCCTCGATGGTGAGCGTGAACGGGTCTGGGCCGAGCTTGGCGATGCCGGGCACCTCGGCGGGGTCGCGGACCACGTACACCGCGAGCTTCTTCTGGGTGCCGGCCTCGGTCAGGTCGAAACCGGAGCCGTCGTCGAGCACCACCCGGCAGGCGATCGGGCCCTTGCCCGGGCGGACCAGGCCGGTGGATTGCTCCTCGCGCCAGCGCAGCCAGCCCGCGCGGGCCAGGTGGATGATCAGGTGGATGCCCTGGGCGGAGATGTCGATGAACTTGCCGTGCCGCTGCACGTCGTCGATCAGCAGGCCCACCAGGGAGGAGATCGGCGGGTCGTAGGTCTTCAGCGCGCTGATCGCGGTGATGTCGGCGCGCACGAACGCCCGCTCGACGGCACGTTCCCGCAGGAACCCCGCCAGCGACTCAACCTCCGGCAACTCGGGCACGCCCCCCAGTGTGCCTTACGGCACCGACAGTGCAAGGAAAGAAAGGAGGGCGGAGGGGAGGAAGTCGGGGGGCAACACAAGAGAATGAGGACGGGGTAATGCGGGTGACTTGCACGCCTGTACTTCGGTCCGCCAAGGTCTGGGGGTGAGCGACGTACCGACCTTCCGCTATCACCCCGATCCGGTGGCCACCGGCGAGGTGATCACCGGTGACGCGCCGTGCCGGTGCTGTGGCCGCCAGCGGGGATTCATCTACACCGGGCCGGTCTACAGCGCCGACGAGGTGGTCGAGGAGCTGTGCCTGTGGTGCATCGCGGACGGCTCGGCGGCCACGCTGTTCGAGGCCGAGTTCACCGACGTGGCAAACGTTCCGGACGACGTACCGCGCGCTGTACTCACCGAAGTGCTCACCCGCACTCCTGGGTTCAGCGGCTGGCAGCAGGAGCACTGGATGTTCCACTGCGCCGACGCCGCGGCGTACCTGGGCAAGGTCGGGTACGAGGACCTACTGACCGTCCCCGAGGCGCTGGAGATGGTCCAGCAGGACTATGTCCGGACCCTGTCGCCCACCGGCGAGGCGACCGGCTACCTGTTCCGCTGCCTCCACTGCGGTACCCACCTGGCCTACAGCGACCACGTCTGAGGGACAGCTGCGGGGGATCACCCATGGGGAATGGTTGTGGGTACCGCTAACGTCGTAGGCAGGAGAGAAGGAGGCCCCCAATGGGTTTCGTGAAGACACTGGTCAAGGGCGCTGTGGTCGCCAAGCTGCTGCAGGTCGCACAGCGTGAGCTCAGCAAGCCCGAGAACCAGCGCAAGGCCAAGGAGATGTTCCAGAAGGTGCAGCAGCGCCGGAGCGCTCACTAGGCACCTAGCTGGACAGCTACTGCCGGCGGCGCGCTTGCAGGGTGTAGGTGGCGGGGAGACGTTCCGGTTGATCCGTGAGGCGCCACTCGCCCTGCTCGTCGCGCGTCATGTGGCCGGGCAGCGGATCCCAGGGAGCGCTGTCGTGCTCCTCGAGGTGGGTGACGTCCAGGCCGGCCTTCTGCAGCGCCGTGAAGATCTCCCCGAGTCCGTGGTTCCACTCGTGGGTGGTGTTGTGGCTGAACTCGGTGTCGGTCTCGACGTAGGTGCCACCCTCGTCCCAGACCTGCGGCGCCTCGGTCTCGAAGTAGGGCGCGTCGAGCACGATCTCACCGCTCGTCTTCGAGACGCCCAGCGACCACAGCATCGGGTGCCCTTCGCGGATGAACAGCCGCCCGCCGGGCTTGAGCAGCGCGCCCACCACGTCGGCCCAGCGCTGGATGCTCGGCAGCCAGCCGATCGCACCGATCCCGGTGAAGACCAGGTCGTACTGCGCTTCGCCGAGCACCTCGACCGCGTCGTACACATCGGCCTGGTGGAAGTCGATCTGGTGCCCGAGCCCGTCGGCGAACTTCTGTGCCTGCTCGATGGCCGGCCCGGAGAAGTCCAGCCCGCTCATCCGCGCCCCGAGCCGCGCCAGCGACACCGTGTCGGTCCCGATGTGGCACTGCAGATGCACGCCGCGTAGCCCGGCGATGTCGCCGAGTCGCGGGAGGTCGAACTGCACGACCTGGCTCAGGAACTCGGGGTCGGCGAACTTGTCCAGCATGTAGTCGGGAGACGCGGCGTGCGCGGGCACCCGCTCGTCCCAGCTGGCCCGGTTCACTGTGCGGTAGTCGTCCATGAGCCCGACTGTGGCACAGCTTCCCCGGGCCACGCCTGTGGTTTTACCCCAACAGGCAGCGGCTTACTGGAAGGCGGTGGTCCAGATCCGGGCCTTGTAGAACTGTGCGCCCGTGCGGGTCCGGTCGGGCGACGCGGAGAAGCGGACCGTCTTGTTGGCCCAGTCACGCGGCTGGGTGCCGTCGCCCTTGATCGAGACGACCTCGCCCGACGAGTGCTTCACGTACGACTTCACGCTGCGCTCGGTGGAGATCTGCCGGCTCCGGAACGTACCGCCGTCGGTGAGCAGCTCGTACACACCCTTTGTTGCCGTGATCAACATCTTCTGCTTGTTGGTGTAGTCGGGCTGCAGGTCGTGGCCGAGGTTTCCGCTGCCCAGGCTGAAGTGCGCGGCGTACTTGAGCCTGGTAGCGCGCTTGCTGCCGGTCACCGCGTAGTGGCTGAACCGGTTCTTGCCGACCACCCAGAGCAACTCGTAGGTGGGGTCCCACAGCACGCCGTGCGCGCCGGCGTAGTCGATGGTCTGTACCTTCGCCAGGCTGCCCAGGTTGCCGACAGTGCTCGGCGCGTACACGGTCAGCTTGCCGTCCGAACTGGCGACGACCACCGAGCCGTTGCCGGGTACGCGCTCGATCGCGTGCGGGTTGCCACCCGGTGTCGCCGACCAGGACAGGTCGTTGAGCTCGGTGTCCTTCTCGCTGCCGATATTGACGATCCCGGCCTTGCCACCCGACGCGGCCACCAGCGCGATCCACCCCTGCGCCTCGGTCGCCCGGAACTTCACATCCGACAGGTTGGCCCAGGCCCCGCCGCCCGGACTGAAACTCCAGTGCCGGTTGGCGTCGCTGAACGCCTTGTTCTTGTCGAAGACCATCACCTTGTTCTGCGTCTGCTCGGTGGTGCCGACGTAGTAGCTCGCCGTCGCCGCGGCCTGCGCCTGCTGCTGTCCGAGAGCCGCCGCCACCGGCGCCGCCGCCAGGCCGAGAAGTAGGGTCCTGCGCTCCATCAAGTGATCCTCCGTCAGTCGAGGTGGACCATCCACCCTGCCAACCGATGGGGTCAACTTTCGATCTGAGTCGAATTGGTTGACAGATTCTTACCGCCGTCCGGCAGCCGCCGGCTTGGTGCTCAGACGCGAGCTTGTGCGTCGGTGAGGGCTGCGGAGGCTTCGGCCAGGCGTTGCCATTCGCCTACCTCGTCCAGGCCTTTCACTGCTGTCCGGTACGCCGATGCTGCTTCGCGGAGGCGGCCTAGGCCCGCTAGAGAGCGACCTAGTTCGTAGTGGGCTACTGCGGTGCCCCACTGGTCGTCGTGGGACTTGAAGACGGCCAGGGCTCGGCGGGCCCGTTGCAGGGCTTCCTCGTGGTTGCCCTGGTCGTTGCGGAGGGCACTGAAGCGGTACTCGGCCATGGCGACTCCTCGCTGGTCACCTAGCTCGGAGCGCATCTTCAGGGCTCGGCGGAGGCAGGCTGCTGCTTCGGTGTGCTTGCCCAGCATCTGCAGGGCGTGGGATCTGCGGCCTATTGCGGCTGCTTCGCCCCACTGGTCGCCTAGTACTCGACACTGCTCCGCGTGGTCGGCATGGCGGGCTTCTGCTTCGGCGTACCGGCCTAGGCCTTCGTAGGCGAGGCCTAGGCGGCCGAAGAGTTCTGCTTCCTCGGCGGCTAGTCCTGCTGCTCTGGCGTCTTTGAGGCCGAGTTCGCAGGAGGCTAGGGCTGCGCGGTACTGGTGTTGGCCGAGTTGTCCTAGCCCGAGCATGCTGTGGGCGAAAGCGCGCTCTGCCAGGTTGTTTGAGCGGTCGGCGGCAACTCGAGCGTGGTTGGCGACTTCGACCATGTCGGACCAGCGGCAGCGCAGGTCGTAGTACCAGGGGATGCGTTGGGTGAGGTCTCGTAGGAGGGGATCGAGTTCGCCGTCTAGGCGTTCACCGGTACGCCGTACCGCACCCAGCAGCGCGCCTGCCTCGGCGTCGAGCCAGGCTAAGGCGGCTGCGCGGCCGCCGGGGTAGTCGGACGACTCTGGGGCCAGTGCAGCTGCAGCTGCTCGCGCGTGGGCGAAAAGCCAAGAAAACAAGGCATATTCGGCTTCTGCTCGTTGACCCTCCTCCTGGAGGAGTTCGGAGGCGTAGAGGCGGAGCAGGTCGTGCATGCGGTAGCGGCCGGGGACCGCTGCTAGTCCGATGAGGCTTGCTCCGGCTAGTTCTTCCAAGGCGCTTTCGGCTGGTGCGCCGAGGAGAGCAGTAGCTGCCTGTACTTCGAAGTCGGCGCCTGGGGCGAGTACTAGTCGACGGAAGAGTCGGCCGGCCGTTGGCGAGATCTCCCTGTAGGACAAGGCGAATGCGCTTCGTACGGCCAGGTCGCCCGCGGTGAGTCGGCCTAGTCGGCTCTGCTCGTCTCTGAGCAGCTCGGCGAGGTGTGCGATCGACCAGTCGGGCCAGCAGGCGAGTCTGTTCCCGGCGATGCGCACTGCGAGCGGTAGGCGTCCGCAGGCGGCGACTACCTCGGCGACGGCTTCTGGCTCGGCGGCTGCACGCGCCTTGCCGACTATGTCCGTCAACAGCGCTTGCGCGTCGTCCTCGGCCAGCTCTGCGAGGTCCACCCGCCGGGCACCGGCCAAGCCGGTCAGCCGCTGACGACTGGTAACAACAACTAGTACAGGTCCTGGTCCAGGCAGTAGCGCACGTACCTGCGCCTCATCACGCGCGCTGTCCAACACCAGCACGCACCGTCGCCCCGCCAGCCGCGACCGGAACATCGCTGCTGCCCCCGCCACATCCGGCGGCAACTGCACATCCGGCACACCCAGCGCCCGCAACAACCGATGCAACACCACCCCAGGCGAGGCGGACCCCAACTCCACAAAGAACTGCGCATCCCGCAACCCCAACGCAAACGCATGCGTAGCCGCCCGCACCGCCAACGACGTCTTCCCCGCCCCCGGCTGCCCCGCCACCACCACCGTCACCGGCCCACCGCCGGCCAAACAATCCGCAGCAGCCCCCAACAGCCGAGCCACCTCCGGCCCACGCCCCTGAAAGTCCGCCGGCGCAGCCGGCAACTCCGCAATAGCAAAGGCCGGCCGCCAGGCCTCGTCTCCGGCGGCGCCGCCCGGCCCCGCCTCCTCCCGCCACCCGCGCCCGATCTCGCCCGCACCTGGCCCGGCTACGCCTCGCCCACTTCCCTCCCCGTCCCCGCCCGCTGCACCTGACGCCCACTGCGGTTCTGTTTTCTGCACCGCGCGCTCAGCGAGAGCGGCCGCGCGGAGCGCGGTGAGTTGGCCGTCGGTTATCTGAAGTTGTTGTTCGTAGCGTTCGATCAGATCGGCCGGGGCTAGGCGGCGGCCTTTTTCGTAGTCGGAGAGGCCGCCGTGGCCTTGCATGCCCAGGCGGGCGGCCAGCTGGCGGAGCGACAAGCCGCGGGACAGGCGGGAGCGGAGCATGGCAGCGCCGAGCGCGGCCAGGGCGGAGCTGTCCATTGCCTCACCTCACCCCAGTGGACAGTCTCTGGACGGCATCCAGCCCACAACATAACCGACGCTCCGTAGTCGATCGATAGCTTCGAGCCACCAATCCTGTTCCGTCCCATCAGGAGGTCTGTTATGACGTTCAACTCGCGTCGGCGCTGGGCAGTTGTGCTTGGTTCCGGCTTGTTTGCGGGAGTTTTGGCTGTGCCTGCCACGGCCGCGCAAGCGCCGCAGCAGGATCTGCAGCAGGCGGTGACGGCCAAGGTCAATGTGGCCAAGTCGAGTAAGGCCAAGACGGCTGGGATCCAGGTCAATGTGACTCGGGGCGCCGGTACGGACTCGGTCTTCGGCACTACCGTTTCGCTGGCGCCCAAGGGGCAGGACAGTCATCCCGAGGGGTGGTTGTTCGCAGCCAGGCTGGTCGACGGGAAGTGGCAGGTCGGGCTCGAAGGCGAGCGGGCCTTCAGTGAGCTGGCCGCTGCGTCCCCAGTGGTGTCGGCGAAGGAGAAGCAGCTCTTCGGGCAGTCCTTCGCTCCGCAGGCGGCTGGTGGCGACTTCCGGACCGGCATGCGGCTGCCGTTCGCGACCGGCGCTTCCTGGAGCATGCCGGGCGGCCCGCACGGCTGGGCCGGTACCGATACGCCGTACAGCTCAGTGGATCTGGCCGGCGGCAACGGCCAGGTGCTCGCGGCGCGCGGCGGTACGGCGTACACGATGTGTGGCAACGGGAAGGGCTGGATCCGGGTCATCCACGACCGCGGATACTCCACGGACTACTACCACATGTTCAACAACATCGCGGCGAACGGACTGGCCGTCAGTGAGGGCACGTTCCTCGGCAACATCGGTACGGACGTGTCGTGCGGCGGCTCGGCCAGTGGCAACCACGTGCACTTCGCCCTGCGGCAGAACAGCGCGTATGTCGGGATCGCCGGGCACAACGTCGGCGGTTGGGTCTTCCAGAACGCAGCGTCGGCGTACAACGGCACTGCTCTGCATGGGAGCACACTGCGGAGCCCGGGGCAGCAGCTGTACAACTACGGAGCGCTGGGCTTCACGCAGGGGATCATCGACTCGTTCGGCGGTACTACCGTCAACAAGCGGACCGGGCCGGGTACCAACTACGCGCTGGCCGGCAGTGTGGCCGACGGGACGACGGTGAACATCTCCTGCTCGAAGAACGGAACCTCGCACACGGGCCGCTGGGGGACCACCAGCCTGTGGAACCGGCTGAGCGACGGCACCTGGGTGAGCGACGCGTTCATGTGGACCGGGTTGGCGACGCCGGTGAACGGCACTTGCCCGTAGTACACAGCTGTGGCGGGGAGGGTGAACCTCCCCGCCACTGTGGTGCTAGCTGTCAGGCCGCGTGGCGGCCGTGCGAGTGAAGGACCCGGGCGCGACGGATGCTGACGACGCTGCCGGTGTTGGCGACGGGCTTGTGGGAGAACGGCTCTGCCGCGCCGCCGAGGGCGAGCAGGTCGAGCTTGGACCTGGCGAGGTCGCGGTCGTCGGCAACCCAGGTGCCGTCGGGCGCGTGTCCGAGCCCGGTGGCGTTCCGCCTGCTGCTGCCTTCGAGAGCCGCGATGACTACCAGCGCGAGTACTGCGAGGACGATGATTCCGTTCATGGCAGTAATCATGCTACCAACTACATCCAGCCACAATTGGCACTATTGACAGTCATCCACAAATTACTGCCATACTGGTGCGCATGCTGCGGAAGATCGCTGTGGTGCTGATGGAGGACGTCGCGCTGTTCGAGTTCGGCGTGCTGTCGGAGGTGTTCGGGATCGACCGGACCGACGACGGCGTACCGGCCTTCGACTTCAAGGTCTGTTCGACCACCCCGGGCGTGCCGCTGAGCACGAGCAGCCACTCGGCCGTGATCGCGCCGTACGGGCTGGAGGAGCTGGAGGATGCCGACCTGGTCGCGCTGCCGGCCACCACCTGGCGGGGCGCGTACGACGAACGCATCCTGGACGCGCTCCGCAAGGCGCACGAACGCGGCGCGATCCTGCTGACGGTCTGCTCTGGCGCCTTCGTGCTCGGGATGGCCGGGCTGCTCGACGGACGCTGCTGCGCGACCCACTGGCGCTATGCCGACAAGTTCCGCGAGCAGTTCCCGCTGGCCAAGCTCGACGCGGACGTGCTCTTCGTCGACGACGGCGACATCATCACCAGCGCCGGTACGGCCGCCGGCATCGACGCCTGCCTCCACCTCGTCCGCCGAGAGCTCGGCAGCGCAGTGGCGACCCGGATCGCCCGCCGGATGGTGGTCCCACCGCAACGCGACGGCGGCCAGCGCCAGTACGTCGAAGTACCGGTCCCCGAATCATCCGGCGAGAGCCTGCAGCCCGTCCTGGACTGGATGGTCGACAACCTCACCATCGAACACACCGTCCCCGACCTGGCCCGCCGCGCCCAGATGTCCGACCGAACCTTCGCCCGCCGCTTCGTCGCCGAAACCGGCACCACTCCCCTGAAGTGGGTCACCACCCAACGAGTCCTGCACGCCAGAACCCTGCTGGAACAAACCCGCCTAGGCATAGAACAAATCGCCACCGAGGCAGGCTTCGGCACCGCAGCCCTGCTACGACACCACTTCCGCAGAGTGGTCGGAGTGCCGCCGCAGGACTACCGCCGAACCTTTCAAACCGCCAGCTGACGTCGCTGACAGCTCAGCTTCCCGTCGGTTTGGTGAGGCCCGCAATCCCTTCTATCGTTGACGAATCATGCCCGCCCATGCCTTCGTCGATGAATCCTCCAGAGGCGGCTACCTGCTCTGCGCGGTGGTGTTGCTGCCAACCGACCTCGCTCCGGCCCGGCGAACTCTCCGCAGCCTGCGCAAGCCCGGCCAACGACGTATCCACATGAAGCACGAGAGCGACGGAAGACGGCGGGAGATCCTCAGCGTGGTCGCCCAACTGGAGATCGAGACCCGGATCTACCGCGCCAAACTCGACGGCCGGTCCGAGCGACGAACCAGGGACGAGTGCATCCGGGTGATGGTGCCTGAGTTGATCGAGGAACTCGGGGTCTCCCGGATGGTGGTCGAGTCCTGTGACCAGGACCGGCAGGACAACCAGGTCATTCGCGAGATGGTGGTCAAGGCCCAGGCGGAGGAGCGCTTCAGCTATCTGCATTCGGCGCCGGCTGGCGAACCGTTGCTGTGGCTGCCTGACATTGTTGCTTGGGCTGTTGGGCGGGGTGGCGATTGGAAGCGCCGGTGCGGGGATGTCCGGCTCCGGGACATCGAGCCCTAAGGGCCCAGACGCGCGAAACCCGGGCGACCGACCGTCCGGACGGCTCCCGGGTTCACTTCCCACGGCTATTGCCTAGGCTGCTGCCTACTTTACACACTCACTGCCCCAGCTTTCCATCTCGAACTGCACCCTGCGGCGGCTGCCGGAGGGAACAGTTCGAGGGTCTTCGTCAGACCGAGCGTTGGTAGGTGCGGAAGGCTCGGGTGGAGAGGTAGCCGACTATGAGGGTGAAGGTCAGTAGGTAGAGGCCGTGGTGGAGGGCTGAGGTCCAGTCGGGGGTGGCTGAGAGGGCCTGGCGGGCGGTGATGGCGGCCCAGTCGACTGGGTTGTAGCGGGCTGCTACGGCCACCCAGTGGGGGGCGAGTTTGGGGTCGAGCATGATCGAGGACATGAAGGTCAGGGGGAGGGAGATGAATTGGGAGATGCCGATCAATGCTTCCTGCTGGCGGGTTAGCAGGGCTACGGCGTTGGAGAGGGAGCCGAAGGCTGTGCCTACCAGCATCGAGACGACGATGGTGACTACGTAGCCGAGGACGCCGCCGTCGTAGCGGGCGCCGGCTGCGAAGCCGATCGCGAAGACCAGGATTGTCTGGATGACTGTGGTGGTGCCGTTGCTGATCAACTGGCCGGCCATCAGGGCGCCGCGGCGGACCGGCGAAGTCAGCATCCGGTCCATGACGCCGCGTTCCATGTCGGCGATGAAGGTGGTGCCGTTCCAGCCGCTCGTCATCAGGGCAGTCATCATCACGATGCCTGGGGTCAGGAACGCGATGTACGACGAGTCGCTCCACCCCGGCAGTGCCACGACGCCCTTGAAGAGCTGGCCGAACAGCAATAGCCAGATCGCGGGCTGCACCAAGGTGAAGGCAATCAAAGCAGGAGACCGGTACTGCGCTCGCAGCCAGCGGCCCGTGATGAAACCGGTGTGGGTGAGGAAGCCGCCTCGGCGGGCCGCGCTCCGGGTGGCGACTCGTTCTGCCGTCAGTGTGCTCATGCCGCCTGCTCCTTGTCCGCCGTCTTGAACGAGCGACCCGTGTACTGCAGATAGACGTCATCCAGCGACGGCCTCGACACCGTCACCGCGGTGACCGGAATCGCCTTCTCCTCAAGGGCTCCCAGGACCGCGGGAACCGCCGTCGCGCCACGGTCGACGCGGGCTCGCAAGGTGTTGCCGTCGACAACGATCTCGCCGACGCCGGGGAGGGTGCTCAACAGCTTCTGAACAGTTCCGTCGAGATCGGTGTCCACCAGCTCGACCTGGACGGAGTCACCGCGCAGCTCGGCCTTCAGCGCCTCGGGAGTGCCTTCGGCAACGATCTTGCCGTGGTCGACGATCGCGAGCTGGCCGGCCAGCCGGTCGGCCTCTTCCAGGTAGTGGGTCGTCAGCAGGACGGTGAGGCCTTCGGTGCCGGAGAGTCGCTCGACCTCGGTCCACAGGTCCGCGCGGGCTTCCGGGTCGAGGCCGGTGGTCGGCTCGTCGAGGAAGAGCACGCGCGGGCGATGGACGAGTCCGAGAGCGACATCGAGCTTGCGCTGCATGCCGCCTGAGTACGTGCGTACTTGGCGGTTGGCGGCGTCCGTGAGGTCGAAACGGGCGAGGAGTTCGGCTGCCCGGCGTACGGACTCCTGCCTGGACAGGCCGTAGACGCGGCCGGACAGGACGAGGTTCTCGACGCCGGTCGCCATCGGGTCGGAGCTGGACTTCTGCGGTACGTAGCCGATCGCGTGCCGGACCTCCGCCTGCTGCTTGACGACGTCGAAGCCGGCCACCCGCGCGGTGCCGGAGTCGGCCCGCGACAGCGTGGTGAGGATCTTGACGGTGGTGGACTTGCCCGCGCCGTTGGGCCCGAGCAACCCCAGTACTACGCCCTCCGGGACGGTGAAGCTCAGCCCGTCGAGCGCCCGCAGCGGCGGCTTCTTGCGGCCGGCGGGATAGGTCTTGACCAGTTCTGCTGCCTCGAGGGCAGGGGGTGGTGCCATGGTGACGTGACTCCTCTTGCTGAGTGATGAGGAGTCGACCCGGCTATCCTGACGAGTGCGCCTTGGGTGTCAGGTCTCGCTTGCGGGATCGACTCGAGGAACTGCGGCCCTTGACCTCGGCGTTGCCGCGCCCTGGTCGGGGGCCGTGCCTATTTGGCTTCCGGTGGGATCTCCTGCAGCCAGGGAAGCTCCTCTCCGAAGTACTTGACCGGATCCTTGAACAGGTCGGCGGGCTGGATGCCGTACTTCTCGACGGCCTCGAAACCCTTGCGCCAGAAGGCGGAACCCTCCAGCTCGTCGGTCCTGATCGCCCGGACCAACTGCCGGGTGTAGGTGATCTCCGCCTTCACCAGGGCCAGCCGGAACTCGGACTCGACCCAGAAGATCCGCGGGAACTTGTGTGATGCCATCTCCGCGTGCGTGGTCTCCAGCTTCTCGACCTCGGCGGCCAGCGCCTCGATCCGCTGGTCGAGCAACTCGACCACCCGGTCCGGCGAGAACGCCGGCAGGTAGGCCAGGCCCGCTTCCAGCTGGCTGAACTCACGCTCCGGGCTGCCGAGCAGCTCCGCCAGCCAGTCGGCGAACTCGTCCCGGCCGGCGGCGGTGATCGCGTAGACGGTCTTCTCCGGGCGATTGCCGTCGCGCACGGTCTCGACCGCCTCGATGAACCCGTTCTTCTCCAGCGCCGCGACGACCGAGTAGAGCGAGCCGTAGTTGAGCTTGATGCTCAGGTCCTTGCCGCGGGTCTTGAGCATCGTGGAGATCTCGTACGGATGCATCGGCCGCTCGCCGAGGCTGCCGAGCACGGCGAACGCCAGCGGGTTCGCCACCTTGCGCTTGGCCACGCGTCGACTCCTCGATCTCGATTACTCGAAATCGAGTATTAGTTCACGGGTATCCGATGTCAAGTATTCAGACGGCCCGCTCGAAGAGCAGCTCGAGACCGTCCTCCTCGTCCCACTGCTCGCCCGCCTCGAGGAAGCCGAAGCCGGCGATGGTCGCGAGCGAGGCCGCGTTGGTAGGGCTGATCGAGGCCCGGACGATCTTCACCCCGGGCTCTTCGACGGCCCGCTCGATGAGTGCGGTGAGGATCGCCTTCGCGTAGCCCTGCCGCCGGTACGCCGCGTCGACGGTGTAGCCGACCTCGACCATGCCGTTCTCGTCGGGCGGGCCGTGATAGCCGCCGTGGCCGATCACGACACCTTCGGGCTCGGAGACGGCGGCCCGCACGATCCACCGCTGGGCCTCCGGATCGTCCTCCAGCTGGGCGATCCGGTAGTTCCACAGCCACTTCGACTCGTCGTTGGTGAACAACTCGGTCAGCTCGACGCCGGCCTCCCGGCCGGCGGCGGCCAGATCGTCCGCGAGCAACGCGGCCATCGTCGTCGGGGACAACTCCACGAAGCGGATCTGTTTGGTCGTCATGCCGTCGATGCTGCTGCGGACTGGGGCTCGGCGTCTATTTGTTTAGCGCCTCGGCGTACCAGGGCTTGATGATGCCGTCGATGATCGCGAGGCGTTCGTCGAAGGGGATGAAGGCGGACTTCATCGCGTTGATCGCGAACCAGCGGAAGTCGGCCAGCCCGTAGTCGAAGGCTTCGGCGAGCAGGGCGAGCTCGCGGCTCATCGACGTACCGCTCATCAGCCGGTTGTCGGTGTTCACGGTGACCCGGAACTTCAGCTTCGCGAGCAGGCCGATCGGGTGCTGGGCGATCGAGTCGGCCGCGCCGGTCTGCAGGTTCGAGCTCGGGCACATCTCCAACGGGATCCGCCGGTCGCGCACGTACGCCGCCAGCCGGCCGAGCTCCACCTTGCCGTCCAGCCCCGCGCTCTCGTCGTACGAGATGTCGTCGATGATCCGTACGCCGTGACCGAGCCGGTCGGCGCCACACCACTGGATCGCCTGCCAGATCGAGGGCAACCCGAACGCCTCGCCGGCATGGATGGTGAAGTGCGCGTTCTCGCGCTGCAGGTACTCGAAGGCGTCCAGGTGCCGGGTGGGCGGATAGCCGGCCTCGGCGCCGGCGATGTCGAAGCCGACGACACCGCCGTCGCGATAGGCGATCGACAGCTCGGCGATCTCCATCGACCGGGCCTGGTGCCGCATCGCGGTCAGCAGCTGGCGCGCGACGATCGGCCGCTCAGCGCGGGCCATGCCGTCCTCGAACCCTTCCCGGACGGCGTCGACCACCTGCTCGAGGCTGAGCCCGGCGGTGAGGTGCTGCTCCGGGGCGTACCGGATCTCGGCATACACGACCCCGTCGGCGGCCAGATCCTGTACGCACTCGCTGGCGACCCGCTTGATCGCCTCGGCGTTCTGCATCACCGCGACGGTCTGGTCGAAGGTCTCCAGGTACCGCTCGAGCGACCCGGAATCGGCCGACTCGACGAACCACTGCCCGAGCTCGCCGGCGTCCGTCCGCGGCAGCTTGTGCCCGACCTCCGCCGCCAGCTCGACCACGGTCTGCGGCCGTAACCCACCGTCGAGGTGGTCATGCAGCAAGACCTTCGGCGCGACCTTCAATTCCTCCTGCGAGATCATGCCGCCATCTTGCCCCAAGCTGCCCGCCGAAGGCCTTCGTGTCGCCGCCGGCCTCGGTCACATCCTGTCTGGCATGACTCCGATTCCCGCCGCCAGGCCCTCGATGCCGTCCTGGTACCCGGCCTTCCTCGAGACGATCACAGCCCACCTCGCCACAGACCGCGAGCCCTTGCTCATCCACTGGTCGATCGGCCGGGAGATCCTGCACTGGCAGCAGAAACCCGACTGGACGAGCCGCTGCCTCGTCCACCTCTCCACCGACCTGATGGCCCGCTTCCCCGCGCACAAAGGGCTTTCGGTCCGCAACCTCAGCTACATGCGAGCCTTCGCCGAGGCCTGGCCGCACGAGGCGTACGCCCGCGGTCCACTCGCCGCGCTGCCCTGGTACCACCACCTGACCCTGCTGCAATTCCTCGACAGCCCCACCCTGCGCCTCTGGTACGCCCGTGAAGCCCTCGACCACGACTGGACCCGCGCCGACCTCAAGGCCAACATCGCCGCCAACCTCTACCGCCAAGCCCACCTCCGCCGGCCTGCCAAACCCAATCCGACCCGGCCGAAGCGCGATTCCGACACGCCCGAACCCGCTGCCCCGAGCTGCCCCGAGCCGATTTCGGGTGATTCCGGAGTACTGGAGAAGCGGGTCGTGGGGAACGAGGACGGGGAGACCGAGGAGGAGTGAAATGGGGAATCTGCCGCCCGTGGTCGGGCAGGACGAATGGTTCGCGGCTCGGCGGGCGCTGCTGGAGAAGGAGAAGGCGGTGACGCGGGCTCGGGACGAGGTCAACGCCGAGCGGCGGCGGCTGCCCATGGTCCGGGTCGAGAAGGACTATCGCTTCCAGGGCGCCGAGGGTGAGGTCGGGCTGGCCGACTTGTTCGACGGCCGGCCGCAGCTGGTGATGCATCACTTCATGTATGCGCCGGACTGGGAAGACGCGTGTCCGAGTTGCAGCTCCGCGGCCGACGGGATCGGCCGGCTCAGGCAGTTGTACGTACGCAGCACCTCACTCGTGGCGGTGTCGCGTGCGCCGTACGAGAAGCTGGCCGCGTTTCGCGAGCGGATGGGCTGGACGTTTCCCTGGTACTCGTCGTACGGGAGCGACTTCAACTACGACTTCCACGCCACGCTCGACGATCGGGTAGCGCCCGTGGTGCTGCACTACCGGACTCAGGACGAGGTGGCTGACGTCGGTACGCCGTGGACGAACGGGCCGTGGACGACGGACATGAACGGTGAGGAGATGCCCGGGATCAGCGCGTTCCTGCGGGTCGGTGACGAGGTTTTCCACACCTACTCGACGTTCGGCCGCGGGATCGAGGAGTTCCACAACATGTACCGCTACCTCGACCTCACCGTGCTCGGCCGCCAGGAGGAGTGGGAGGAACCGAAGGGCCGGGCGACTCCCCTTGGTCTTCAGGTCGGTGGCCCCAACCTTCGCCTGCCCGACCAGTACGACGTGTGAGGACTCAGACGGTGTGGATCCTGAAGACCGGTACGCCGGGGGCCACGTGGAGCAGGGTTTCGAGCGGGGAGTCCTTGCGGACGTCCTTGCCGAAGAAGGCGCCGACCTCCCAGGCCCACTTCTTCAGGTAGGTGCGGATGATGTCGGGCTTGTCGGCATCGGCGAGCTCTTCGGCGCGGAACGTCTCGACCCGGCGGCCGACGCGGAGGGTGCCGGTGCCGCTGGCGCGCAGGTTGCGGACCCACTGGACGTGACCGCGCGGCGCGACCAGGTAGCGCTGGCCGTCGACGACGAGCAGGTTGACCGGGTTGCTCCGCCACTCGCCGGACTTGCGGCCCTGGACCGAGAGCACCCGGCTGCCCATCAGGCTGATGCCGAGGTTGGTCAGGGCGGCCACCACCTTGTTCATCGCCAGCATGCTGCCGCGGCCGGTGGTCACCACTCGCTTGTCGTTGTACTCCTGCATCAGGATCGCCTCCCAGTTTGCGAGAGCGGTGCTCTCTGTTGTGACCAGTGAACACCTCTTCGACACGCGAGTCAAGAGCAGTGCTCTCGATTTAGTTCGGTGATCATGGCAGACTGCCGGTATGAACGCCGGACGGACCGCCCGTGACCGAGCCCGGGCCGAGCTGACCCACGAGATCAAGGACGCCGCGCGCCGCCAGCTCGCCACCGAGGGCGCCGAGCGGCTGTCACTGCGGGCCGTCTCGCGTGAGCTCGGCATGGTCTCGTCGGCGCTCTACCGGTATTTCCCCAGCCGCGACGATCTGCTCACCGCGCTCATCATCGACGCGTACAACGCGCTGGGCCTCGCAGCCGAGACAGCAGCCAAGAACGCCGGGACTCCCCGTGAAGCCTGGCTCGCCGTCTGCCGGGCCGTCCGGATCTGGGCGATCAAGCACCCTCAGGAGTACGCGCTGATCTACGGCTCGCCGGTCGCCGGGTACAAGGCTCCGGAGAGCACGATCGAGCCGGCGGGCCGGGTGGCGATCGCGCTGCTCGGCATCCTGAGTCAGGCGCAGGCTTCCGGCGTACTGGCTCCGCCTGAGGACGCGCCGGAGCCCAGCGGGTTGATGGTGGAGCAGCTCGGCGTCTTGGCCGAGCTCGCGCCCGGCGTACCGCTGAAGGTGCTGGCTCGCGCGATGATCGCGCTGACCCAGCTCTACGGGATGGTCAGCTTCGAGCTGTTCGGGCAACTGGTCGGCACGATGGATCCGGCCGACGAGTTCTTCGCGGACGCGACCGGCCAGCTGGCCACCTTCATCGGTATCGACTGAGGCTTCCGCCGAAGGCGAGCGGCAGCGGGAGCGCCAGCGCGCGATCCACCCGCCGGACGTACGTCTCACGCGGGATCGAGACGGCGCCGAGGGTCGCCAGATGGCTCGTCACCCACTGGATGTCCAGCACGCGCTCGGATGCGAACTTGTCGCTGAGCAACTCGATCAGCCCCAGCACCGCGGCCTTCGAGCCGTCCGTCTTGTGGTGGAACATCGACTCGCCCGCGAACAGCCCGCCGATCGCGACGCCGTACAGCCCGCCGGCCAGCTCGTCGCCGTCCCAGGCCTCGACCGAGTGGACCCAGCCCATCTCGTGCAGCTTCGTGTAGGACGCGATGATGTCGTCGTCGATCCACGACCCCGGCCGGCTCGGATCCGCGCACGCCCGGATGACCTGGTCGAACGCCGTGTTGACCCGGATCTCGAACCGCTGCCGCGCGCGCCGCAGCGACCGCGACGGCGTGAACCCGTCGACCTCGATCACGCCACGATCCACCGGCGACCACCACAGCAGCGGCCCGTGACTGTCCGGCATCGGGAACAGTCCCCGCTTGTACGCCGCCAGCACGGTGCCCGGCTCGAGATCCGCCCCGGCCGCCACGACGTCGCTGGCACCAGCGACCGCGACCGGCGGGAACTCCCACACGGAGGCAGGTGGATCGATTGGCACCCCACCATCCTGGCCTACTCCGCCGACAGACCTCTCGCCCACCCGGGCCGCAACATCTGTTGACAAGCCGTGAGGCTGGCAACATATGCTGCCGGACATGAAGATCGTCGAAGAGATCGAGGGGTCCGGCGGGCTCGGTGGGCTGGCGCGGATGACCGAGGTGATCGCGGCGCTCGAGCATCGGCGGACCGAGCTGATCGAGCAGTTGCGGTCCCAGCGGCTGGCGAGCTGGGAGGAGATCGGGCAGGCGTGCGGGATGACCCGGCAGGGCGCGAGTCGGCGGTGGTCGAAGCAGTCGCAGGCGGCATCGTTCGGTGACGCGGCGGCGGCGTACCAGCGTGGGCGGCCGTCCTATCCGGTGTCGGCGGTCGACTGGCTGGTCCCTGGTACTGCGAAGTCGGTGCTCGATCTCGGCGCTGGTACGGGCAAGCTCACGTCTTTGCTGGCGGCTCGCGAGCTTGCGGTGACGGCCGTCGAACCGTTGGCGGCGATGCGCGAGGAGCTGGTCGCGGCGGTGCCGTCGGCCGACGTACGGGATGGATCGGCCGAGGCGATTCCGCTGGATGCCGGGGCTGTTGACGCTGTCGTGGTGGCGCAGGCGTGGCATTGGTTCGACCCCGCCGTGGTGCTGCCCGAGATCGCACGGGTGCTGACACCCGGCGGGACGCTCGGGTTGGTGTGGAACATCCGCGACCACACGGTGCCGTGGGTGGCCGAGCTCGATCGGGTGCTGCACCGGCACGCTCGCCAGGAGATCGACTCGGCGCCACCGATCGGTACGCCGTTCCGCGCGGTCGAGCGACTCGAGATCCGCTGGGAGCACGCGCTCACGCGGACCGAGCTGCTCGACATGGTCGCGTCGCGGTCGTACGTCATCACCATGCCGGCCGCGGACCGTGACGAGTTGATGCACCAGGTCACCGAGCTGCTCGACTCGCACCTGGACCTGCGCGGTCGCAAGAATCTGACGATGCCGTACGTCACCCGGTGCACTCGCGCCCACCTCTGAGTAAGCAAGGGATCGGCCGGGGTTTCTCCCGAGTGGCGCGAACTGGGGCGGCACGTAGAGTTGAGAGTGCTGCGCCTGTCCACGGGTCTCCGGGGACGGGTGTCCGAGTTGTGAGGGAGTGCTGTGGCCGGAGTAGCCAGGTTTGTTGCCAGCAGTCTTGCGCCTGCTGCCCAGCGGTTCGCTCCGCAGGCGGCGGCCGGCGTGCTCCGTCAGGTCCTGGAGATCGCGATCGACGGGTACCAACGGTTTCCCGGCGCCGAGAAGGTGGCCGAGCGGCATCTGACCAAGCACGACGGCGATGCCGAGCTCGCGGTCGACACGGTGATCGAGCAGCACATCCGGCTTGCCAGCGTGCAGGGGTTCGTCACCAGCATCGGCGGGCTGGTCACGCTGCCGGTCGCGCTTCCGGCCAATTTGACCGGGCTGGCGGTGGTACAGGCTCGGATGGTGGCTTCGATCGCTCATCTGCGTGGTTTTGATTTGGACGATCCGCGAGTGCGGACGGCGGTCATCACCTGTCTGCTCGGTGAGGACGGTGTGACGGACCGGTTGAAGAAGGCGAGCCTGCCGACGTCGCCGCTGGCGATCGCGACCGCGCCGGTGTTCGACCCGGAGCTGGACCGGATGGTGGCCGGCGAGGTGGTCGGTGAACTCATCGCCCGGATCGGCGGCAAGCGGATGGGGCTGATGGTGACGCGGCGCGTTCCACTGCTCGGCGGCGCTGTGGGCGCGGGGGTCGACGGCTGGTCGACGTTCCGGATCGGTCAGTACGCCGACAAGAGCCTGGTCCGGCGGATCCGGCGCCCGATCGAGCAGTAGTGGTCGCGCCGTTCTGGGGGCCGACGCTCGACTGCCCCGAACCGCTCGCGCCGGCGGAGTTCTACCAGCGGATCTGTGGTGGGGAGATCGCCATCTCCTAGGAGCACTACGCCGAGCTACGACTCGGCTCGGCGAACCTGGGTTGCCAGCGGGACCTCAACTACCGAGCGCCGACCTGGCCGGATGCGCGCGTGCCTCAGCAGTGCCATCTCGACTTCAAGGCCGCGGATCTCGACGCCGAGGAGTTGCCGGCGATCGCGGCGGGCGCGACCAAGACCGCGGTACAGCCGCATCCGGCCGTGTTCCGAGTGTTTCTCGATCCGGCCGGGCATCCGTTCTGTCTGACGACCTACGGTACGAAGGCAGGGCCGCCGCAATCCCGGTGAAACTTGTCGGTGGTGCGTGTCAGCATGATTCGGTGAGTACACGTCGGGCTGAGCTCGGGGAGTTTCTGAAGGCGCGTCGCGCCAAGGTGACGCCCCAGGCGTCGGCCTGCCTCCGGGCGGACGACGCCGTACTCCGGGCCTTCGGCGCGAGGAGCTCGCCCAGCTCGCCGGGGTCGGTGTGACTTGGTATACGTGGCTCGAGCAGGGGCGGCCGATCAACGTCAGTGGTCAGGTGCTCGATGCGGTCGCGACGACGCTCGGGCTGAACGATCTGGAACGGGCGCATCTGTACTCGCTCGCCGAGGCGACGCCGGTGCGCACGAAGACCGGCGTTTGCGCGAACGAGTCGGTGCTGAGCGAGATCCTGGCCGCGCTCGATCCGCTGCCTGCGTTGATCACGAACAAGCGCTACGACATTCTCCAGTCCAACAAGGCGTCCAAGGATCTCTACCACGACTGGCACACGCTGCCTTGCGTCCACCTCAACCTGCTCTGGTGCATCGTGACCGAGCCGCTCGCGCGCGACCAGTTGCTGAAATACGACACCGAGGTGCCGTACCTGGTCGCCCGGATGCGCTCGGCGTACGTCGAGCACATCGGCGATCCCGACTGGGAGACCGATCTGGCCCGCCTCCGCAAGCTGAGCCCGGAGTTCGAACGGCTTTGGGCGACGCACGAGGTCGCGGACGGCGAGGCACGGCTGCGGCGGCTGGTGCATCCGGTCGCCGGGGAGCTGTCGTTCACCGTGACAGAACTGGCAGTGCCCGCACATCCCGACCTGGTCCTGTTCGTCGACACCCCCGCCGACGCCCACACCCGCGAACGCCTCCCCCTCACGCGCCGACAACCGGCCGGGGTTTAGGGCAGAACGACCGAGACCGGGTTGCCGGTCCGGGCTGCCGATCCGGGCTGCCGGTCTGGGCTGTTGGTCTGGGCTGTTGGTCCGGGTTGCCGGTCCGGCGCCCGGACGCTGGTCGGCGCTCCGCCTCCTCCGTTGGCCGTCGTCGCGGCTGTTACCCGGCCAGCGCTTGCACAACGCGGCTGGCTGAAGGCTTGCCGAGTTGTTTTGCCATCCAGGCGCTGGTGGCGACGAGGCTTTCCAGGTCTACGCCGGTTTTGATGCCGAGACCGTCGAGTTGCCAGAGGAGGTCTTCGGTGGCGAGGTTGCCGGTGGCGCTTTCGGCGTACGGGCACCCGCCGAGGCCGCCGGCTGAGCTGTCGACGGTGGTGACGCCCTCGCGCAGTGCGGTGAAGGTGTTGGCGAGCGCCTGGCCGTAGGTGTCGTGGAAGTGGACGGCCAGCTTGTCCACGCCGACCCCGGCCTTCTCGAAAGCGTGGATCAGCGCGACGACCTGACCCGGTGTGGCGACGCCGATCGTGTCGCCGAGGGAGAGTTCGTGGCAGCCGAGCTCGACCAGCCGCGCGCCGACCGTGACCACCTGGTCGATCGGTACGTCGCCCTCCCACGGATCGCCGTAACACATCGACACGTACCCACGGACGCTCAGACCTTCGTCCAGCGCCCGCCGCACGGTCGGCGCGAACATCGTGAACTGCTCGTCGACCGTCGAGTTCAGGTTCTTCGCGGCGAAGGTCTCGGTCGCGCTGGCGAAGATCGCGATCTCGCTCACGCCGGCCTCGAGCGCCCGGTCGAGACCACGCTCGTTCGGCACCAGCACGGGCGCACGGAGTCCGTCCGGCAGGTCGAGGCGGGCCAGCAGTTCGGCCGCGTCGGCGAGCTGCGGCACCCACTTGGGGTGCACGAAGCTGGTCGTCTCGATCGTGGTCAGCCCGGCCGCGGCGAGCCGCTGGATGAACTCGGCCTTGACCGCGACGTCGACGATCGCGTCCTCGTTCTGCAACCCGTCCCGCGGTCCGACCTCGTAGATCGTGACGCTCTCGGGCAGCCCTTCGGCGGTGACCAACTCAGGCTTGCGCACGTGTGCCTCCAATTCAGGAGCCGGGGAGGGTTCTCCTCCACAATGGCTCGTGATGACAACTCTGGCTGACATTCTGCGCGGGATCGAAGGCGGCGTCTTCCCCACCCCGGACCTGAGCATCACGGTGGTACCGGCTCCGTCCGACCGCGAGGTGTGCGTGGTCGCCTTCACCGCGCACATCGTGATCGCGGCGGACGTCTCGCCGGACTGGGTCGCCGGCCTGATCCCCGACGGCGACCTGTCCGCCCCGCTCAACCCGCCGTTCCTGTACGCCCTGGAACAACTCACCGGCCGCCGCGTCAACGCCATCGACCAGATGCTCCTGGCCCCCGCCCTCACCGACCCGGCCGAACGCGCCGCCGCCGTCGACGGCCTGGTCGAGGTCACGGAACGCGGCCACCCCCGCATCGAACGAGCCTGGCGCTACCGCGACGACGTCCACGCCTACACCACCCCGTACGGCGGCCTGGTCCTCACCGGCCGAGGCCTGGCCGGCCGCCTCGAGGTCGCCCTCGAAGTCCCCACCTCCGCCCGGGGCACCGGCCACGGCCGCCACCTGGCCCGAGCCGCCCGAGCCCTCATCCCGCCCGGCACCCACATCTGGTCCCAGGTCTCCCCCGGCAACGCAGCCTCCACCCGAACCTTCCTGGCCGCCGACTACCAACCCATCGGCTCCGAAGCCCTGCTCGTCCGCTGACCCCGCCCCTAGGCCAATTCACAAAGCCACAATGGGATTGGCACCGATGGCATCGATTCCCTGTCTGACGCGTTGTCCCCAGACTTTTGCACAGCGTTATCCATAGCTGGGCATGACGACGAGCCGGTCGAACTAGGCGGGTTGGATCGCGGGGTGGGGGCGGCGGTGGTAGGTGGGAGTGGTGTTGGAGTAGAGGTCGCCTCGGTAGAGGCCGTGGAGGATTTCGGCTTCGTAGCCGTTGAGTTCTGGCATGGACAGGGAGCGGGCTATTTCCAGTTCGGCGTGGGCGTCGTACGGGACCCGGACGAACTGGATGGAGAAGGGGGCGTCCTCGGGGGAGTCGGGGATGCCTTCGAGGATGACGTAGACGGGGGTGGGGTCGGACATGCTGTTGCCGACGCTGCCGGTGTTGAAGAGAGTTCGGCGTTGCAGGTCGACCTCGTAGAAGGCGTCGTGGGTGTCGCCGTAGCCGACGACCGTCGGGATCGGGCCGTCGCCAGTCGCTTCGGTGTTCTCGAACATGCCGAGGAACTCCTGCTCGTCATGGTCGAAGCGGACGCGTCGGTGAACGCTGGTCGCCGACGCGTGGAAGAGCCGGATCTGGCGGCCGCTGAGCAGGAAGTCGTGGCTGAAGGGGAGTGCGCGCAGCCAGGTCCACTGGTCTTCGCGGAGCTCGTTCTTCCACCACCGCAGACCTTCGCTGTCGAACTCGCGAGCCGGATCCGGCAAGAACGAGGCCGGGGCCGAGGTCCGCGGCCGGGCGGCGAGCGGCGGCCGGCGGGTGGCGGACGGCGGGTGGCGGGTGGAAGCGCTGTCGGTGCAGGTGGTCGGGGGTTGGCTCACCAACTGCCGGACGGCGCTGATGGGTCGGACGTCGAGGAGCCTGGGGGCGCCGGTGGCGGCGGAGGTTTGGAGCGGGGTTGGCCGCCTCCGGAGCCGGAGGGGCCGCCGCCACCGTAGGAGCCGCCGCCTGAGCCGGTACCTGAGCCGCCTGCCTGCGAGCCACCACCTGAGCTTGGGCCAGCTGAGCGGGCGCCGCGAGGGCCGCCGGGCCGGGATCCGCCCGACCCGCCGGAGCGGGAGCCGCCGGACGAGGAGCCGCCGAAGGAGCCGCCGGAGGCTGAGGAGCCGCCGCCTGGTTCGCCGGCTGAGTGGGCTACTGCGCCGGCTATGGAGCCGGCTGCCTTTTGTGCGCCGGCCATGGCTACGCCTGCTGGGCCTGCGCCGGCGGCTGCTCCGGCTCCGATCGCACCGGAGGCGCCGCCGCCTGCACCAGCCGCACTGCCGCCCGCACCGGAGCTGGCACCGGCCCCTCCGCCGGCCTTGCCAGCGCCGGAGCTTGAGCCTGAGGAGCGGCCTACGTTGACGGCACCAGAGGCCAGACCGCCTGGGTCCATGGCCGCGGCGCCGGTGCCTGAGCTGCCGCCTGCTGCTGCGGCGGTCAGGGGGACGGTGAAGCGGAGGAGGGCGGGAAGGGCGACGACAGCGAGGCCGAGCATCATCATGCCGGTCAGTGTCTGGATCAGGCCGTCGCCGGTCGAGTTGATCATGCCCTCGTGGGTCATCTGGATCGCGGCCGCGTAGATCAACGCGGCCGCCGGTTTGTACGCGATGAAGGCCAGCGCCCAGCCGCAGAACTTCTTGAACCAGGCCTTACCCAGCTCGGTATGCGTCGCGACCGCCGCCAGCGGGAACGTGCCGGCCAGCAGGACGATCATCGCCGCGCGGATCAGCAGCAGCACGATCTGGATGAGTGATCCGAACAGCACGCCGAGGGCGGAGAAGATGATCAGGAACAGCGGCATCCGCTGGGCGAGCTGGCTGCCGTCCTGCATCATCACGCTTCTCATCGCGGTCTCGAAGCTCTCGCCCTTCGGCAGCGCCGCGTCGACGATGTTCTTGGCGAAGCTGTCCGACCACGCGGACAGCAGTTGCAGGGTGGCGGTCCCGGCCGAGGACACCAGCGCGAACGTCATCATTGCCTTGAGCAACTGTCGGAGCGGGTCGCCGCGCTGCTCCCAGGCGAGCCTGATCCCGGACACCATGATCGCCAGCCCGAACAGCGTGGTGGTCAGCCAGAATGTGTGCGTCTGCAGGAAGGCGATCGTCGGCTGGTTCGTCCAGTGCAGCTTGGCGTCCTCGGTGGCCAGCGTCGGGCCGGGGATCTTCACCCAGAAGGTCGCCTGCGAGTGCAGGCAGGCGAGCACGGCGTCGGACAGCTGCCGGACCAGTCCTTCGGTGGCGTTGCTGATCACGTTGCCGAGGCCTTCGCTGACCTTGCAGCCGACGTCGAAGTTCCCGCACATCAGACACCGCTCCATTCGACGAAGTCGTTGAGGTTGTGGTGCTGGGCGTACGGCGTACCGACCGCGGCGGCGTCTGGCGGTGGCACCAGGTGCCAGTCGCCGGCGTGCCAGGTCAGCGTGAAGGTGCCGCTCATGAACTCCGTCTTCGCCGGCATCGCGAGCATGATGGTGACGCGGTCGCGGTCGGCGTCGACGATCCGATAGCCCGCGACCTGGGCCGGAGTGGACGCTGTGTCGGGGGTTTCCTTGCGCACTTCCTGGAGCAGGAGGTCGGTGTCGCGGCCGGGGACCATCAGTTTGGTCGCGGTCGGGATGATCTTGGTCTGGTCCGCCAGGGCGGCGATCAGGTTGTACGCCGCGTAGACCGCGCCGGTCGGCGAATGCGCGAAGCATCTCCGGAAGCCGTCGGAGTCGGTCTTGGCGGGCCCGTACGCCGATGAGCGCGGCACCACCACTCGGCGGCTGATCTCCCACAGGTCAGCCTTCGGAGGCCGGCTGGACGGCGTCGCTTGGTCGCCATCCGGTAGGCCGCAGCTGCTCGAAGTACCGGACGACCCCGTCGATGTCGACCCAGTCGGAAGAGCCACGGCCTCGCCGGCGGGCGGTGGGGTGGTCGGGCCGGCTCCCTCCTGACCGGAGGTTGGTTCGGAGGCTGGATCGCCGCTGTCGCGGGAGCCATCCCCGCCGGTCCCGCACCCGGGTTGGCCAACACCGGCCGGGGCGCTGCCACCAGTGGAGGCGCCGCCCGTTGAGCCGTCGGCGCAGGCGTTGCTGGCGGACTTGGGGGTGTCGGAGGGGGCGGTGAAGAGGAGGAGGGCGCCACAGGCGAGGATGGCGGTGAGGGTGATGCAGGCCGCGATGAAGCCTGGGCCGTACGGGGATTTCTCTTCGGGCTCGGTCATCGGAAACTCCTGCTTTCCCCTCGTCGGACGGACAAGGGAAAGCCTGGCAAAGATCGGCCGGCCGCCGCGGAAGTTATCCACAGGCAGCACCTGAAGCGGCCTCGGTCACGCTCAATCTGCCATCAATCGCGTCTCGACCTGTAGCCGATAGGTCACCCCGTGTAGCGAAGTCACCGCGTCAGCTAATAGAGTCCGCGCATGACCATCGCGCCTTCGCTTTGCTCGCCCCTAGCGCTCGCCGATGCAGAACCCACTCACGCCGCCGAACCCTGGGAAAGCGACGTGATCACCGCGTACGGCCTGCTGCGAGAAGCAGCAGCCGAACTCGATCACCTGATGCGCCATTCCCTCAAGCGCAGTGGTCTGCAAATGGCAATGTTCGAACTGTTGCTGCGGCTTGCCCGCAGCCACGGGGAGAAGCAGCGTCTCACCTCACTCGCCCGGGAGCTGACCGTCACCACCGGCGGCATCACCCGGCTGGTCGACCGCGCCGAGAACCTCGGTCTGGTGCGCCGGGAGCCCTGTCCCGATGACGCCCGCGGCTCGTACGCGGTCCTCACGGAGGAGGGAAAGCGGCGGCTTCGCGACGCGCTGCCGGACCACCTCCTGGAGATCGACAGCCTGTGGATGTCCCAGCTGGCGGACGAGCAGGAACTCGTCCTCGGCAAGCTCCGTCGCGTTCGCGACAATGCCCGTCGCTGGCCCAACGGCCGGCCCAACCTCGGTTCGCTGTCCGCGGCCGACCGGATCTGAACCACCCCTCGCATTACCCGCTACTAACGGATGCGGCGTCTGGCTGGTGTCGGACGCCGCTCCGAGCGATGGTTTAGCTGTGAACCATCCTCTGGTCCGGTCTCCCCTGAGCGACCCCGGTAGCGACGTCCCAGCGCGGCCTGGCCGGAGAGGCCTCTTCGTCAGAGCAGCTGCCGGCGGCATCCTCGCCGCCGTCGCAGGTCTCGCCGCAGGCTCGGTGGCCGCCGCCCTTCTCGGAACCCGCCAGACGCCCGTCGTGGCGATCGGCTCGGCGTTCATCGACCGCGTTCCGCCGTGGCTGAAAGACCTCGCGATCTCGCTCTTCGGGACGCACGACAAGCTGGCGCTCAAGACCGGCATCCTCGTCGTACTGCTCGCCCTCGCCGCTCTCGGCGGCATCCTGTCGGTACTCCGGTACTGGGCCGGCGCGGCCGTCGTCATCGTGCTCGCGGGCGTCGCGGTAATCGCCGCCTCGACCAGACCTGACGCCGGTCAGACGGGCTTCGCCCCATCCTTCGTCGCCGGTATCACCGCCCTGCTCATCCTCCGGCTCTTCGCCACCCGGCTGTCCGGCCTGGTCAGGTACCCCGAGGACGGCGTCAGTCGCCGCGGCTTCCTCCAGCTCTCGGCCGGGGTGACCCTCGGCGCCATCGCGGTCGGCGCTCTCGGCCGGGTCATCGGTGGGCATCGGGCAGCTGTCGCGGAGGCACGCGACGCGCTCAAGCTGCCGTTGCCGCCGAGCCTCGACCCGCCGGCCGGAGTACAGGCTGCCGGGGCTGGTCCGTGGGCGACGCCCAATGAGGACTTCTATCGGATCGACACGGCGCTGTCGGTGCCGCTGATCATGCCGACCGACTGGAAACTGCGCATCCACGGCATGGTCGATCGCGAGATCAACCTGAACTTCAGCGATCTGTTGCAGCGCAAGGTTGTCCACAAGTGGGTCACGCTGACCTGCGTGAGCAACGAGGTCGGCGGCGACCTGATCGGCAACGCGCTCTGGTCCGGCGTCCTGCTCAAGGACCTGCTGGCCGAGGCCGGGGTGGCGGCCAATGCCGACGCGATCAAGTCGACGTCGAAGGACGGCTTCACCGCCGGTACGCCGTTGAGCGCACTGACCGATGACCGGGAGTCGATGCTGGCGTTCGCGATGAATGGACAGCCGTTGCCGGTGGAACACGGGTTCCCGGTGCGCATCGTCGTACCGGGTCTGTACGGCTACGTCTCGGCGACGAAGTGGCTGGCCGAGATCGAGGTGACCCGCTTCGACCAGTTCGAGGCGTACTGGACTCCGCGCGGCTGGTCGGAGAAGGGGCCGATCAAGTTGTCGTCGCGGATCGACGTACCGCGATCGAAAGCGTCGACTGGTCAGGTGACTGTGGCCGGAGTCGCGTGGGATCAGCATGTGGGTGTCTCGAAGGTCGAGGTCCGTGTTGATGGCGGCCAGTGGCAAGAGGCCGAGCTGGCTGCCGACGCGTCGATCGATACTTGGCGGCAGTGGCACTGGACGTGGGATGCGCCTAGGGGCAACCACGTGCTGCAGGTCCGGGCGTTCGACGCGCAGGGCAACCCGCAGATCGAGGCGCAGGCCCCGCCCGCACCGGACGGCTCGACCGGCCTCCACAGCGTCGACATCAAGGTCGGCTAGAACTACGTCCTGTCAGGCGCGGCCGAGGTCAGGTGCGGCTGGAAACGGCGTCCAGTACCAGCGGTAGGAAAGTGTGTTCCAGCGAGCCGGCCGGGACCAGGTCGGGCTCGAGCAGGCTTTGGGCGCGGGCGCCTTCGTGGACGGCGATCACCAGACGTACGAACTGCTGTGGCGGGACGCTCATCTGGAGACCGCTGGCCCGGGTGATCTCCTCGACGAGCCGGGTGAGCTGATCGCGGAACATCGCGCGCTGCAGGTTGAGCGCCGCCGCGGCCTCGGGGTGGCGCAGGGCGTGCAGGGTGAACTCCGTCGAGATCAGGTGCCACTGCCGCTGGTCTGGCGCGGCCTCGTCCAGCAGGCCGAGGACCGCATCGAGCAGCGTTCCTGGCTGATTCGCAAGGTCCGGGAGCAGCGCGGCGATCTGCTCCAGCAGGCGATCCGTGGTCGCCTGGAACAGGGCGAGCACCAACTCGTCCTTGGAAGCGAAGTTCGAGTAGAACGCGCCGCGGGTGAAGCCGGCCCGGTCGCAGATGTCCTCGACCGAGGCGCCGTGGAAGCCACGCTCGGCGAACACCTCGAGGGCACCTTCGAGCAGCCGGGCCCGGGTGGCGGAGCGACGTCGCTTGGGCGTTTCCATGGCAGTAGGATACAGTTCTGTATTGAATACACAACCGTATTGAACGGGGTAGTTCACGATGGAGCTCAAGGCTCACGCGATCAGCGTGCAGGGTCCGCACGCGCCGATGCTGCATGCGACGTCGATCAGCGTCAGTGACCATCAGTTGGTCCTGCTGACGGGCTATCCCGGACCTGGGCACGTCGCATTGGCCCTGGGGCTCTCCGGGCGGCTGAAGCCGAACGGTGGGGACGTGCAGCTGGATGGCGATACCTCTGGGCGCGTACTACGCCAGCGGGTTGCTGTGGTCGATACGCCGGGGATCACCGAGCCTGACGACGCACTGCCGGTGCGGACGGTCGTGGGCGAGGAGCTGGCGATCGCTGGACACAAGGCTGGGCGCAAGGCGGTTGATGCGTGGCTGTACTCGCATGACTGGGCTGAGTTCGCGGAGCGGCGGTTCGAGCATCTGCCGGTCGGGGTGCGGACCGAGATGCTCGCTGAGCTGACGGTGGCGCGGCCTGAGGTGAAGTTCGTGATCCTGACGATGCCGGATCGGCTCGGCGGAGATCCGCACGAGTGGTACGCGGTGGGCCGGGAGCTGGCGTCGCGCGGGTACGGCGTGGTGATCACGTGTGCGGACGCGTCGGCGCGGTTGCTGGGGGTTGAGGCGGCGCAGCTTGGGTCGGTGAATCAGCCCGATCCGGTGCAGGTGGAGGCGGCGGCGCCGGTCGAACCCGTAGTACCGATCGAGGACGAAGTACCGACCGAGGACGAAGTACCGACCGAGGTCGAGGAGCCGGCCGAAGTTGAAGGGCCGGTCGAAGAAACAGCAGTGCTGGACGACGAAGAGCCTGCAGAGGCGACCGCGGTTGACGGGAAGAAGGACGAAGCATGACCTCGATCCGGATGGCGATGAGCGAGCTGCGGCGGTTGACCGCGGGGCGGTTGCCCAAGCTGGCCGTGATCGCGATGATCCTCGTCCCGACGCTGTACGGCGGGCTCTACCTGTACGCGAACCACGACCCGTACGGCCGGCTCGACAAGGTGCCGACGGCGGTCGTCGTCGAAGACGCCGGTACTACGTTGTCCACCGGCGAGAAACTCTCCGTCGGACCGCAGGTCGCCGATGAACTCGTGCAGTCGAAGAGCTTCGACTGGCACCGGGTCGACCGGGCCGAGGCGCTGGCGGGCGTGGAGAACGGGAAGTACGAGTTCGCGCTGGTACTGCCAAAGTCGTTCTCGTCGGATCTCGCGTCGAGCGCGGAATTCGAACCCAGGCAGGCGAATCTCGAGCTGCTGACCAACGACGCCAACAACTACCTCGCCCACACGATCGCCAATCAGGTCGTCGCGCAGGTGACCAAATCCGTTGCGGCGCAGGTGAGTGAGACGGCGGCGAGCAAGCTGCTGGCCGGGTTCAGCACGATCCACGGGCAGATCACCAAGGCCGCGGACGGCGCTGGTCAATTACAGACCGGCCTCACCTCGGCCGCGACTGGTGTCGGCAAGCTCCAGACCGGGGCTGGTCAGCTCAACACCGCACAGCAGCAGTTGTCTGCCGGCGCGAGCAAGCTGAGCACCGGGCTCACGACGGCCTCGAAGGTCGCGGGCGATCTCGCCAGCGGGGCCGGCCAGTTGAGCTCCGGGCTGACGACCTTGAAGAGCAAGACGGCCAGCCTGCCGGCCGATACGCGGAAGCTCGCCAACGGCGCCGATCAAGTTGCTGATGGCAACGAGAGGATCGCGGGCATCGGGCAGGAGGTGGCGACGGCATCGAGCACGCTGGTGTCGGATCTGTCGGCGCTCGACAAGGGACTCGCCGCGCGGCTGAAGGACCGTGGCTTCACGCAGGCGCAGATCAACCAGGTACTGACTGAGACTGCCAAGCTGCGCGGTCCTGTGGTCACGGCGAACACCAAGATCCAGTCGACCTCGAAGCAGCTCAACCAGCTCGCATCGGGTGCGCGGCAGGTGGCGACCGGCGCGCAGACGCTCGCCGACGCGACTCCGGCGCTGACGGCCGGCATCTCGAGCGCCGCCAATGGCGCCGGGCAGCTCAACTCGGGCGCTGGCCAGTTGAAGACGGGCGTCGACGCTCTGCAGTCCGGCGCCGCGCAACTCGCGACGGGTGAACAGCAGGCGGTCACCGGACAGGGCCAACTGCTCGCGGGCGTCAACAGCCTCGCGACGGGCGTCGGCAAGCTCAAGAGCGGCGCTGGCGAGCTGAACACAGCCCTGACCAATGGTGCGAAGCAGATCCCGGATCCCTCACCCGAAGCACGCAAGGCGGTGGCGGAAACCCTCGGCGCTCCGGTGGGCCTGAAGAACGACTCGCAGGCGACCGCCGACAGCTACGGCGCCGGCCTCGCTCCGTTCTTCCTCAGCCTCTCGTGCTGGATCGGCGCGTACGTCCTCTTCCTGCTGGTACGTCCGCTGTCACCCCGAGCCCTGGCCGGCCTGCAGGCGCCGATCCGGGTCGCGCTCGGCGGTTGGTTGCCTCCGGCAATCTTCGGTTCGATCCAGGCGGCGCTGGTCTTCACGGCGGTCATCTTCGGGCTGGGCATCGATACCGCGCATCCCTTGCTGACGGTCCTCTACCTGATGCTCACATCGATCACCTTCGTCGCGATCCTGCACGCCCTCTCATCCTGGTTCGGAGCCGTCGGCAAGTTCCTCGGCCTGGTCCTGATGGTCATCCAGCTCGTCTCCGCCGGCGGCACCTTCCCCTGGCAGACGATCCCCGCCCCGCTGTACTTCTTCCACCACGTACTCCCGATGAGCTACGCCATCGACGGCGTCCGCCACCTCATGTACGACGGCCCCGGCAACAGCCTCGGCAAGGACCTCCTCGTCCTGGTCGCCTGGCTCCTGGCCGGCCTAGGCGCCTCCGCCCTGGCCGCCCGCAAACAACGAGTCTGGCCCGCCAAAAAACTCCAACCCGAACTAGCCCTCTAACACCTCGTGGGAGAGGAGGTTGGTGGCTGAGGTCAGGAGGGTTTGGGTGGTGGGTTGGTCGAAGTAGGTGATGAGGGCTTCGTAGGTGCCGTGGTGGGCGGCGTCTGGGTCTACTACGTAGCCGTAGTAGCCGTCGGTGTAGCCGATTACCCGGGTGATGGGGTGGGGGCTGTCGGCTTGGAGGAAGCAGCCGTGGCTGGCGAAGAGTTCTACTGGGAGGTGGACCCAGGCGACGTCGCCGAGCATGACGACGCTGATGGGGAGGTCCAGGGTCAGCGGGAGGTTGGCGGCGGCCATCAGGGACTGGCCCCGGGCGCCGTCGAGACGGGTTTGGGCTATGCGTTGGGTGGGGTCGTCCTGGCCGGTGTGGAGGCCAGCTTCGGCGGTCGCGACTACTGCTTCCAGGTCGGGTGGGGTGGGGAGATCGCGGACCTTGAGGCTGACTGTGGTGCGGCGGATGGTCGGGGCCTCGGAGGGAAGGTCGAGGCCGGGGGCGGCGATGGCTTCCGCTACGCGGGTGGCCAGCAGGCTGCCTAGGCGGGCTACCTCGGGAGCGCCTCGGCCCTGCCGGGTGAAGCGAGGGCTGACGTCGCCTGCTGCTCCTTGGAGAAAACCCACAACAGGTGCTCCGGTCAGCCTGGCGAGGGTTGTGCGGGTGGCGCCGGGCCAGTCGGCGGAGTAGAGGTTGTTTTCGGGGCCGTAGGTGGTGGGGTGGCAGGCGAAGTCGAGGAGGACGGCGCTGAGTGATCCGTCGGCGACGGAATGCAACGTTAGAATGCCGGCCGTGTTGTCGTGCGGGCCGTTGCGTCGGTGGCGGTTGGTGCCGACGCCGATGACTTCGGTCGAGCGCCAGGATGCACGGACTGGGTGGCGCTCTAGAACAGCCGATGCGACGGCGGCAGTCAGAGGTTCGTACAGGGCGGGCTCACGTTGTACTGGGATGACCGGGTGGATTTGGCCGGACCAGCCTGCGGGGGCGGAGTGGGTGTGGGAGGCGCAGACGAGGACGCATTCGGGCGGAATGCCGGCGGCGACTCCGGCTGCGATGGAGAGTTCGGCTACCAGTTCGGTGCCGACGGCTATCGCGTCCAGGCTCAGCCAGAGCACTCCGGGCGAGTCCGCCGTACTGAGCCAGATCATGGTCGCGCGGAGCGGGTCCGCAGTACCGGTGGCGATGCCCTCACGGGCGGCGTATCCGTCGAGGCGATGACCCGGTGGTGGGGTCACGTCCAGCGACACCGCTGCCAGCAGCAGCTCACTCATTCTCAATGCTCCAGCCGTCAACCCCGTGCTGATCTGCCTGTGCACACCAAGTAGACAGGCAGCACCCCCAAAGGATCCAGCGAGGGTGCTTCGGTGGCATCAGGCGCGGTGGATGACGAGTAGGTCGGCGTACGGGCCGGGTGGTTGGGTGGCGAGCCGTTCGGCGCCGTCGAGGGAGTTGCCGGCTGGTTCGGTGAGGTGGGCGCGGTGCGGGAGGAGTGCGCGGAGGGGGTCGGTGAGTTGGTCACCGGCTCCGGCGAAGAGGCCGCCGACGCAGGCGACGGGGACGGGCTCGTTGCCGGACAGTTGGGCGATGGCGGTGGCGATGGTTTCGGCGATGTCAGTGACTGCGCTGGTGACGATGTTCTGGGCGATGGGGTCTTGCTCGGCGGCACACCGCAGTACTTCCGGAGCGAACCGCGCGACGTCATCCACCAAGGTCGGCGATGGGTAGAGCGCGATGGGGTCGACCGCCGTCTCGGCAAGCGTGGTTGCAGGCCCACGCCCGTCCCTTGCTCGCTGTACTGCGACCAGCCCCGCGCGCCCGATCGCGAACGCACTCCCCGCGTCGCCGAACAGGTATCCATGCCCATCCACCTTGTACCAAGCCCCGTCCCGGTCCACCGCCAAGCAGACCAACCCAGTCCCCGCCGCAACCACCACCCCGTACCCACCGGGCAGAGCGCCCGCATGAGCAGTCACCATGTCCTGCGTCAGCCGCACCTCCTTCGCCTGCAACACCTCCGCAATCCCGGCCGCCAGTTGTCGCGCGGCGACCGGATCCTGGGGAAATCCGGTCAGCCCGAGGGCGACAACCTCAACCCCCTCCCACCCGCCGAACCCGGCGGACGAGGCGGCCTCCGTGGAGGTGGTGGGTGCTGGGGCTGTGGCGGCGGAGGGGGTTGGAAGTTGCTCGGGGATGCCGGCTTTGGTGGCTGTTTGGCGGATGGCGGTGAGGGTGGCCTGGAGGCTGTGGGGGGTGTGGGTGTGGCCGGGGCCTTCGGCTGTGGTGCGGGTGGGGAGGACTCGGAGGCGGAGGGCTGATTGGCCGCCATCGAAAGCTAGGTGGGTCATGCGATGAGAACCTTTGCCTTCTGTGTGGCGGGGGTGAGGTGGAGCAAACCGAGTAGACCACTGGTCACGCGCCGGGGTCCTCCCGGGCAGGGTTTCGCGCTTGTGGGCAGGGTTTTGGGGTTGGGGGCGGGTTCTCGGGGTTGCGGACTGATGGCGTGCGAGGGTGGTGGAAACAGGACTTCGGGAGGGGTACGAGAATGCGCTTCGGGCTCAAGGTGAATCCGGCTGGGTGGGAGGACGCGGCGCGGTGGGCGGAGGTCGCCGAGTCGGTTGGGTTCGACGGGCTGTGGACCGGGGACAACCTGCGCAATCCGCGTGATGCGTCTATTCCGGTGCATGACGGACCGACTGTCATCGCTGGGTGGGCGGCGACTACCAGTCGGATCCGGGTTGGGTTGCTGATTGCGAACCTGGTGTTCCGGCAGCCGACGGTGCTGGCCAAGGCGGCCACCACGCTCGATCACATCTCCGGCGGACGGTTCGACCTCGGTATCGGTTCGGGAGTCTGGCCGACCGACCACGGGATGGCCGGTACGCCGGTCTGGACCGCGCGCGAGCGTACCGACCGGCTGGCCGAGTTCGTCGCCGTCGTCGAGCGGCTGCTGTCGGGCGATGTCAGCGACCACGACGGTCCGTACTACCCGTACACGCTGGCCGCGATGACGCCCGGGACCATCCAAGAGCGCCTGCCCCTGATCGTCGCCGCGAATGCCCCGCGCGCACTCGCCGTCGTCGCGGCCCACGCGGACGGCTGGGTGACCTTCCCCGGCGCCGCGACCGAGGAGGAGTTCTACGCGAAGTCGATCGAACGCGCGAAGACGCTCGACGCAGGCCTCGCCGGCCGGCAGATCCGCCGAGTCCTGCTCGCCTACGGGCAGATCGACCCATGGGCATCCGAAGACGGCTTCGCCCGCCTGGTCGAACGCTACGAGTCAATCGGCTTCAACGAGATAGTCGTCTACGCCCCCAAGGCACACGAGCAGGCCGTCTTCGACAAGGTCAGCGCCAAGCTCGACGCCTACCGCTGACACCAGGCTGCTGCAGGGGTGGCGAGTGGTTTGGGTTGCTGGCAGGTTTTGGTGCCGCTGGCGTGATGCTTCACACCAGCGGCAGAAGAACCTGCCAGTGGCCGGGCGAGTTGGGGTGACGGCCGGAGGACGGGTCGGGTGATCAGATCTCGATGTTCGACATCACGTGTTTGATGCGGGTGTAGTCCTCTAGGCCGTACATGGAGAGGTCCTTGCCGTGGCCGGAGTTCTTGAAGCCGCCGTGGGGCATCTCGGCGACGATCGGGATGTGCGTGTTGATCCAGACGCAGCCGAAGTCGAGGCGGCGGGCCATCCGCATCGCCCGGCCGTGGTCGCGGGTGAAGACCGAGGAGGCGAGGCCGTAGTCGACACCGTTGGCCCAGCGGAGGGCTTCGGCCTCGTCGGTGAAGCGCTGGACGGTGATGACCGGGCCGAAGATCTCCTGCTGGATGGCCTCGTCGTCCTGCTTCAACCCTGAGACGACCGTCGGCTCGTAGAAGTAGCCGCGGTCGCCGACCGCGTTGCCGCCGGTCTGCAAAGCGGCGTGGTCGGGGAGGCGGTCGATGAAGCCGCTGACCCGGCTGAGCTGGTCGGCGTTGTTCAGAGCGCCGTACGCGACATCGTCCTCCGGCCGCCCGGTCTTGGTCGCGCGAGCCTGATCGGTCAGCGCCGCGACGAAGTCGTCGTGGATGCGCGGTCCGGCGAGGACCCGGGTCGCGGCGGTGCAGTCCTGGCCCGCATTGAAGTAGCCCGCGACGGCGATCGCCTCAGCGGCCGCTTCGAGGTCAGCGTCATCGAAGACGACGACCGGAGCCTTGCCACCGAGCTCGAGATGAGTGCGCTTGAGCTGCTGGGCCGCGGCCGACGCGACCTCCATCCCCGCCCGCACCGAGCCGGTGATCGCAACCAGCTGCGGGACCTCGTGATCCACCAGCGCACGCCCGGTGTCGCGATCACCGCAGACGACGTTGAACACTCCCGGCGGCAAGAACTCGTTGCACAGCTCGGCCAGCAACACCGTCGACGCGGGCGTCGTGTCGCTCGGCTTCAGCACGATCGTGTTGCCCGCCGCCAGCGCCGGCGCGATCTTCCAGATCGCCATCATCAGCGGGTAGTTCCACGGCGTCACCTGACCGACGACTCCGATCGGCTCCCGCCGGATCCACGACGTATGCCCGGCCATGTACTCCCCGGCCGACCGCCCCTCCAGCACGCGCGCCGCCCCGGCGAAGAACCGCAGCTGATCCACGCACGGCGGCAACTCCTCCGAAGCCGTCAGCGCGAGCGGCTTGCCCGTGTTCTGACTCTCGACCCGGGTGAACTCGTCGGCGCGCGTCTCCAGCGCGTCCGCGATCTTCAGCAGCATCCGCTGCCGCTCCGCCGGCGTCGTGTCCCGCCAGGTCTCGAAGGCGCGGTCCGCCGCCCGCATCGCGGCGTCGACATCCTCCACCCCGGACTTCGGCGCCTGCGCGTAGACCTCACCCGTCGTCGGGTCGACCACGTCGTAGGTCGCGCCGCCGAGCGCGCCGGCCGGCTTGCCATCCACAAGATTCGAGAGCGTCTGCATGCCCGGGAGCCTAACTGGACTCACAACGAATTCGGTAGGCCTGACTGGCAGCTCACAACGGATTCACTCGCCATACACGCAATCTCCTTCGACATAGGTCGCCACAACCCGCGCTTCGCCGATCTCCTCGACGGGCTGCGCGAACGGGTCGCGGTCGAGGACAGCGAGGTCGGCCAGCATCCCGGGAGCGATCCGCCCGGTCTCGTCGGCATGGTTCACCCACGCGCTCCCCGACGTGTACGCCGCAAGCGCAGTCGCCAGGTCGAGCGCCTGCTCCGGGAGGAACGGCTCGTACTCCGAATCGCGATGCCGCCGATTCACCGCAACCTGTACCGCGGCCAGCGGGTCCGGACTCGAAACGGGCCAGTCGGAACCGGCCGCCAGCCGTGCCCCCGACCGCGCGAGGTCACCGAACGGGTACTGCCACCGGGTCCGCTCCGGACCGAGGAACGGGATGGTCAACTCGTCCATCTGTGGCTCATGGGCCGCCCACAGCGCCTGCAGGTTGGCTGTCACGTTCAACGCGGCGAACCGGCCGACGTCGTCGGGGTGGATGACTTGCAGGTGGGCGATGTGGTGGCGTCGGTCGGTGTAGCCGTTCGCTGCTTTTGTCGCTTCGAAGGCGTCGAGTGCTTCGCGGACCGCACGGTCGCCGATCGCGTGGACGTGCACCTGGAAGCCGGCTTCGTCGAGGGCGGTGATGTGGTCGCGCAGGGCGATGGGGTCGACGAAGGAGAGGCCGGCGTTGGCGGTTCGGCAGCCGCAGCCGTCGTAGTACGGGTCGAGCAGGCCGGCGGTGAAGTTCTCGGCGACGCCGTCTTGCATGATCTTGACGCTGCCGGCTCGGAGGCGTGGGTGTTGGAGGGCGTCGCGGCGTTCGATCAGGGATGGGAGCTGCTCGGCACCCAGGTCGCGGCGCCACCAGAGGGCTCCGTTCACTCGGGCGGTGAGGCGGCCGTCGTTGGCTAGCTCGACGTATGCGGGGGTTGAGTCGTCGAGGTTGGCGTAGTCGCCGAAGATCGCGTCCTGCCAGCCGGTGATGCCGAAGGAGTGGAGGTACGCCTGGGCTCCGAGGAGGGCGGCGACCTGCTCATCGTGGGTTGTCGGTGGGACGAGGTGGCCGACCAGGTCCATGGCGCCTTCGTGGAGGGTGCCGGTGGGGTTGCCGGCGGGGTCGCGTTCGATCCGGCCGTCGGCGGGGTCCGGCGTACGGGCGTCGATGCCGGCCAGCTCGAGAGCACGCGAGTTGACCCAGGCGCCGTGATGGTCGGCGTTGGCGAGGAAGACCGGTCGGTCGCCGACGATCGCATCCAGATCTGCCGCCAACGGCGCACCACCCGGATAGTCGGGCTGATGCCAACCCCCTCCGAGAATCCACTCCACACCAGGGTTGGCTTCGGCGTACGCCGAGATCGCCGCGAGCGTTGCTGCGCGACCCGAGAGCGGCGAGAGGTCGCAGCGAGCGCGTTCAAGTCCGCCCTGCACGGGGTGCACGTGCGCATCGACGAAGCCGGGCAGCAAGAGGCCACCGGCAAGATCGATCACTTCGGTCTGCGCTGCGCGCAGACCGAAGTGATCGAGAAGACAGGAGAGGCGGGCGGAGCTGGCCGCACTGGTGGCGCCGGGGCTGGGCTGTGGTCCGGGGCCGGCTGCAATGATCCGGCCCTCGCTGACCACGGCCGACCAGCCCGGTTGGTGTGCACGGCCGTCGAACAGGGAGCCGTTGGTGAAGAGGGTGTCCACAGAGTCATCCTCTCGTAGTGCGGAATCCGAATCAGATGGTGTTCTCAACCGAGGAGATCGGCAGGACATAGGCCACACGGGAACGAAATCACTTGCCAGGTGTCGGGCTGGCGGGCAGGATGGCGGGAACGGCCAGCTTGAGATGGGGAAAACGATGATGACGTCCGACGGCCTTGACGACGCCGCCTTCGACCGGTTGCAGCAGTCCGCG
Organism: Kribbella koreensis; assembly: GCF_039525325.1. Classification (NCBI taxonomy): domain Bacteria; kingdom Bacillati; phylum Actinomycetota; class Actinomycetes; order Propionibacteriales; family Kribbellaceae; genus Kribbella; species Kribbella koreensis. The sequence continues at coordinate 36,000 of NZ_BAAAHK010000004.1, read as the reverse complement.
CGCGACCACCTGTGGCTGCACTTCAGCAGGATGGGCAGCTACGAGACAGCCGAGGTACCGGTCATCGTCCGCGGCGACGGCGCGTACATCTACGACGCCCGCGGCAAGCGCTACCTCGACGGATTGGCCGGCCTGTTCGTCAGCCAACTCGGCCACGGCCGCACCGAGCTCGCCGAGGCCGCGGCCAAGCAGGCCTCCGAGCTGGCGTTCTTCCCGCTCTGGTCCTACGCGCACCCGAAGTCGATCGAGCTCGCCGAGCGGGTCGCCAGCTACGCGCCGGGCGACCTCAACCGCGTCTTCTTCACCAGTGGTGGCGGCGAGGCCGTCGAGACCGCCTGGAAGCTCGCGAAGAACTACTTCAAGTTGACCGGCAAGCCGATGAAGCACAAGGTGATCAGCCGCGCCATCGCGTACCACGGCACCACCCACGGCGCGCTCTCGATCACCGGCCTGCCGGAGCTCAAGCAGCAGTTCGAGCCACTGGTACCGAGCACCTTCCGGGTGCCGAACACGAACATCTACCGCGCCCCGATCCACGGCGACGACCCGGTCGCGTTCGGCCGCTGGGCCGCCGACCAGATCGCCGTCGCGATCGAGAACGAAGGCCCAAGCACCGTCGCGGCCGTCTTCCTCGAACCGGTCCAGAACGCCGGCGGCTGCTTCCCGCCCCCGCCCGGCTACTTCGAGCGGGTCCGCGAGATCTGCGACGAGTACGACGTACTGCTCGTCTCCGACGAGGTGATCTGCGCGTACGGCCGGCTCGGCCACATGTTCGGCGCCGAGCGGTACGGCTACCAGCCGGACATGATCACCTGCGCGAAGGGTCTCACCTCCGGCTATGCCCCGTTGGGCGCGATGATCGCCACGGACCGGCTGATGGAGCCGTTCCTGCAGGGCAACACGTCGTTCGCCCACGGCTACACCTTCGGGGGCCATCCCGTCTCCGCGGCCGTCGCGCTCACGAACCTCGACATCTTCGAGCGTGAGGGCATCAACGAACACGTCCGGGACACCGAGGGGGAGTTCCGTGCGACGCTCGAGAAACTGCTCGACCTGCCTCTGGTCGGCGACGTCCGCGGTGACGGGTACTTCTACGGCATCGAACTGGTCAAGGACAAGACCACCAAGGAGACCTTCAACGACGAGGAGTCCGAGCGCCTCCTCCGCGGCTTCCTCTCCAAGGCCCTCTTCGACGCCGGCCTCTACTGTCGCGCCGACGACCGCGGCGACCCCGTCATCCAGCTGTCCCCGCCACTGATCTGCGACCAGTCGCACTTCGACGAGATGGAGCAGATCCTCCGCTCGGTCCTGACCGAGGCGGAGACCAAGCTCTAGAAGTCGAACCCGAGACCCATACGGTCAAGGGTTCTGAGCCAGAGGTTGCGATGGCCTGCGTGGGAGTCCGCGTGGGCCATCGACCATCTGGTCAGGTGGATGCCGGCTGATCGGATCGGCTCCGGCGGGAACGGTAGCGGGCGTTCGCGGACCATCTTGAGTTCCGTACGTTCGGTCTTCTCGGCGTACAGGAGGTCGAGCATGACGTCGGCCCCGAAGCGGGTGGCGGCTACACCCAGGCCGGTGTAGCCGAGGGCATAGGCGATGCGGCCTTCGGACGCTGTGCCGAAGAAGGCGCAGAAGCGGGTGCTGGTGTCGATGACGCCGCCCCAGCGGTGGGTGAAGCGGAGGCCTTCCAGCTGGGGGAAGGTGGCGAAGAAGTGGCGGGCGAGCATTTCGTGGATGGTGTCGCGTTGTTCCAGCGCCGGGTCGATTCGGCTGCCGAAGTAGTACAGGGGTGTGTAGCCGCCCCAGAGGATGCGGTTGTCGCGGGTCAGGCGGTAATAGTGGAAGAGGTTGGAGGCGTCACCGATGCCTTGGCGGCCGCGCCAGCCGATCTCGCTCAGCTGCTGAGCCGACAGCGGCTCGGTCGTGAGGACCAAGTCGTAGACAGGCACGGTGTACAGGCGTAGGCGCCGGAGTAAGGACGGGAAGGCGTTGGTGGCAAGGGCGACTCGGCCTGCGCGCACCGAACCGGTTGCCGTGCGCAACAAGTTGCCGCGGAGTGCGGTGACGGGTGAGTGCTCGTGGATGCGGACGCCGAGGTCGAGGCAAGCGCGCCGAAGTCCCCAGGCGAGGTGTGCGGGTTCGATCAGTGCGGTGCCGGAGTGGTCGGCCAGGGCGCCCAGGTAGGTCGGGGAGTTCACCTCGGCTCTGACTTCGTCCGCGTCGAGGAGCGAGACCTTGTGGCCAAGTGCCTGTCGGGCCGCTGCCTCCTCGGCCAGGCCTTCCAGGTGATGGGGCGCGGTTGCGACGGTCAGTTCGCCGGTACGTTCCCAGCCGCAGTCGATTCCGTACTTCGCGATGGTCGCGCCGATCGCTTCCAGGTTCTCTTCACCGAGTCGCTCCAGCAACGGCAACTCGTCCGGCCAGCGGGCCTGGCCGTTGCCGAAGCCGTGCGTCAGGCTGGCGTCGCAGAAGCCGCCGTTGCGACCGCTCGCCGCGCTGCCACAAGTCGCCGCCTCCAGGACGACGACGTCCAGCGATGGGTAGCGTTCCTTGGCCCGGAGCGCTGTCCACAGGCCGGTGTAGCCGCCGCCGACGACCGCCAGGTCCGCTGTATGTTCCCCGATGAGCTGTTCAGCCGGTTCCGGGGCGGCCGGGTCGTCCAGCCAGAAGACACGGGGCTGGGCGTCTCGCAAGGCGAGCACGGGCGGCTCGCTCACCGAGCGCGGGCGTTTCGTCGGCGGCGGGCCAGCTCGCCGCCCAGTACCAGGAAGAGAGCGAGGAGGAACATCGCAGTACCGACGACGTTGATCTGGGGTGGCAGGTCGCGTTGGGCGGAGCCCCAGACGAACATCGGGAAGGTAACCGTCGTGCCGGCATTGAGGTTGGTGATGATGAAGTCGTCGAAGGACAAGGAGAAACTGAGCAGGGCGGCGGCCATGATGCCGGGGAAGACGAGCGGGAAGGTGATCCGCCAGAACGTCTGCCACTCGTTGGCGTACAGATCCATCGCCGCCTGTTCGAGCCGTGAGTCCATCCCGGACAGCCGCGCCTTCACGGTGACGACGACGAAGGACAGGCAGAACATCACGTGCGCGATCAGGATCGTCCAGAAGCCGAGCCGGCCGCCGAAACCGGACGACACGAACAACGCGAGCAGAGAGGAGCCGAGCACGATCTCCGGAGACGCCATCGGCAGGAAGATGAACAGGTTGGTCGCGGACCGGCCGCGGAAGCGCTGACGCACCATCGCGAACGCCATCAGCGTGCCGAGCGCGGTCGCGATCACGGTGGCGGCCAGACCGATCTGCAGGCTCTTGCCCACCGCGTCACACAGCCCGAACGGGCGGCACGGGTGCTGCCAGTTCTCCCAGGTGAAGCCGTCGAAGGTGTAGGACAGCTTGCTCTTGGGCGCGTTGAACGACATCAGGATCACGACGAAGATCGGCGCGAAGAGGTACAGCAGGACCAGCAGCCCGAGGAAGAGGATCAGGTGACGACCGATCCAGCGGCCCAAACCAGTCAGACTCAGCCTGGTCATACCAGCTCCTCCGTCCCGGCGCGGCGGACATAGAAGAGAACGAGGACGACGATCGCGGCCATCAGCGTGACCGAGAGGGCGGCGGCCGTCGGGTAGGCGCCGGCGGCGAAGAGGCGCTGGATGTCGTTGCCGATCATCCGCTGCTTCGGCGTACCGAGCAGCTGCGCGTTGATGTAGTCACCCGCGGCCGGGATGAAGGTCAGCAGCGTCCCAGCCACGACGCCCGGCATCGAGAGCGGCAAGGTCACCGTACGGAAGGTGGTGAACGGCCCCGCGAAGAGATCGCCACCGGCCTCGATCAGGCGGTGATCGATCTTCTCCAGGCTGGCGTAGAGCGGCAGGATCATGAACGGCAGGAAGTTGTACGTGAGGCCGGTGACCACCGCGGCGGTCGTGGCGAGCAGCCGGCCGTCCGAGCCGAGGATGTGGACCGTCTTGAGGAAGTCCACGACAAAGCCGTTGTCGCTGAGCAGCAGCTTCCACGACAGCGTGCGGATCAGGAAGCTGGTGAAGAACGGCGCGATCACCAGCGCCAGCATGATGTTCTTCCAGCGACCCGCCTTGAACGCGATCGCATAGGCCAGTGGATAGCCGAGCAGCAAGCAGAAAGCCGTGGTCAGCAAGGAATACCACAGCGATCGCGCGAACGGCCGGGCGTAGTCGGCGAGCGCGTCCACGTAGTTGTGGAAGCTCCACGTCATCTTGAAGCCGGCCTCGATCGAGCCGTTCGGGTCGTACAGGCTGGCCGCGAGCAGCGACACGATCGGCACGACGAAGAACAGCAACAACCACAGCGCACCGGGCGCCAGCAGCAAGTATCCCGTCAGGCTGCGGCCTTTGCGCACAGGCTCCACGGCGGCAGGCGGCGTACCGGCCGTAGTACCGGCTGCCGGCCCCGGGAGTTGGCCGAGGGCGCTCATCCCGCGTCCGCGATGTCCTCGACACCAGCCAGCGCGTCCTGCGCCGCGTCGAGGACGAACGTGTGCGACGGCTGCCAGTGCAGGTCGACGGAGTCGCCGACCTTCAACGCCTCCCGGGCACCGGTGTTCTGCTCGAACACCGTCAGCTCCTGCCCCCACGGCAGCTTCGCCAGGTACTGCGTACTCACCCCGATATAGCTCACATCCGTCACCACGGCCGACCGCAGCACGTTCGAGCCACTGTCGTCCTCCGACCCCGACGGCGCGAGGAAGACCTTCTCCGGCCTGATCCCCATCCACACGTCGCCCTCGGTCACCCGGCACCGTGGAACCGGTACGACGACCTTGCCGCCCTGCACGTCGACAACCAGGTTGCCGTCCGCCTGGCTGACGATCCTGGCCCGGACCAGGTTCGACTGGCCGAGGAAGTTCGCGACGAACGTCGTCGCCGGCAGGTCGTACAACTCCGCCGGCGACCCCAGCTGCTCGATCACGCCACCGTTCATCACGGCGATCGTGTCGGCCATCGTCATCGCTTCTTCCTGGTCGTGCGTGACGTGCACGAAGGTGATGCCGACCTCGGTCTGGATCCGTTTCAGCTCGATCTGCATCTGCCGCCGCAGCTTCAGGTCGAGCGCACCCAACGGCTCGTCGAGCAGCAGCACCTGCGGCCGGTTGATCAGCGCACGCGCCAGCGCGACTCGTTGCTGCTGGCCACCGGACAACTGGCCGGGCTTGCGCTTGCCATACGTGCCGAGCTCGACCAGCTCGAGCATCTCGTCGACCTTCTGCTTCACGTCCTTGACCTTGCGGCGACGCAGCCCGAAGGCGACGTTCTCGAAGATGTCCAGATGCGGGAAGAGCGCATAGTTCTGGAAGACGGTGTTGACCGGCCGCTTGTACGGTCGCAGGCCGGTGATGTTCTGCTCGCCGAGACTGATCGTCCCGCTGGTCGGTTCCTCCAGCCCGGCGACCATCCGCAGCGTCGTCGTCTTGCCGCAGCCGGACGGTCCGAGCAACGCGAAGAACTCGCCCTGCGGCACGGTCAGATCCAGATCGTTCACGGCCGTGAAGGTCGCGAACCGTTTGGTGATCCCGTTGAGCACCAGATCGCTGGTCCCTGCGGTGGTACCGGCGACTGCGTCCTTTTCGGTGACGGTCATGGCGGTCAGCCCCCGATCGCGAGGTTGAAGTCGGTTTCGTAGAGCTTCGCCTTGGCCGTGTCCAGCGGCATGAACGCGAAGGTCTTCTCGAGCACTTCGGTGTCAGGGAAGATCAGCGGGCTGTCGACCAGCTCGGGATCGACCTTCTCCATCGCCTTCCGGGCCCCCTCGACCGGACAGATGTAGTTCACCCAGGCCGCCAGCGTGGCCGCGACCTCCGGGTCGTAGTAGTAGTTCATCAGCGCCTCGGCGTTCGCTTTGTGCGTCGCCTTGTTCGGCACCAGCATGTTGTCCGACCAGAGCGCCAGACCCTCTTCCGGTACGACGAACTTGACGTCCGGATTGTCCGCCTGGAGCGCCAGGACGTCACCCGACCAGGCCTGGCAGGCGACGATGTTGCCGGCGTTCAGGTCCTGCACGTAGTCGTTGCCGGTGAAGCGGCGGACCTGCCCGGACGCGACGTACCCACTGAGTTTGTCGAGCGCCTTGCTCCAGGCGGCGTCGTCGAACTTGTTCGGGTCGGCGCCGACCAGCCGGAGCATGAACGACATCGTGTCCGGCATCTCCGACAGCATGGTGACCTTGCCCTTGAGATCGCCACGGGTGAGCAGGTCGGCGAAACTGCCGACCTCCTTCGTGTACTTCGCGTTGTAGGCGATGCCGGTGAGCCCCGACTGCCACGGCACGCTGAAGTCGCGGTTCGGATCCCAGCGCGGCGCCTTCAGCTGCTTGAGCAGGTTGGCATCGACGTTCGGGATCTTGGCGTGGTCGAGCTGCTGGATCCAGCCCAGGCCGACCGTGCGAGCGGCCATCCAGTCGGTCAGCACGAAGATGTCGCGGCCACAGGGCTGACAGGCGCCGAGCTGGTCCCGCACCTTCGCGTAGAACTCGGAGTTGTCGTTGACGTCGGCGGTGTACGTGACCTGGACGCCGGACTTCTTCTCGAACTCCTCCAGCGTCGGCAGCACGGTCTTGCCGTTGACCTTCTCGTCCGACTCGTCCATGTAGCTCGGCCAGTTGGAGAAGATCAGCGCCTTCTCGGTCGCCGACCTGTCCGTACTGACGCAACTGCCGGCGCTCTGCTTCGCGGCCGGGATGCCGCAGCCGTTGAGCAGGCCGGCGGCGCCCAGCCCGAGCGCGGCCCCGCGGAGAAGGGCCCGGCGCCCGATCACAGGCTGGGGACGAGAGCTCATCCGGACCTCCCTGTCTGGGTCTGTTAGCGGGCGATACTGTCAAACGGTTTCCGTCAAGACAAGGGATTCCGCAGTTGGATGCTCATTTCGCAACGGATTCCGATACTCGTGCTTGCTTACCCCCGGTGACGCTGACAGGATCTGCAGGTGACCGGACGCACGGGGAACCCCGAAAAGAACGCTGTACTGCTCGACGACACCGCCAAGGCGATCATCCGCGAACTCCAGGTCGACGGGCGCAGGTCGTACGCCGCGATCGGCAAGGCGGTCGGGCTGTCCGAGGCCGCGGTCCGGCAACGCGTCCAGCGGCTGACCGAGGCCGGCATCATGCAGGTCGTCGCCGTCACCGATCCGCTGGAGATGGGGTTCGCCCGGCAGGCGATGATCGGGATCAAGGCCGAGGGAGCGCTCGAGCCGATCGCCGACGAACTCGCGGCGATGGACGAGATCGAGTACGTCGTGATCACGGCCGGCTCGTTCGACCTGCTGGCCGAGGTGCTCTGCGAGAGCGACGAGCAACTGCTGCGGGTGCTGTCGGAACGGGTGCGTTCGATCAAGGGCGTGAAGGGTACTGAGACCTTTGTGTACCTGAAGCTGGTCAAGCAGACCTACTCGTGGGGTGTGCGCTGATCCTGTGGAGCTCGGCCGCGGCACCTGTGGTCGAGCGGCCGGGGCTGGCGGGCGACCGGGATGCCGACGTGGCGATCGTCGGGGCCGGGTACACCGGGCTGTGGACTGCCTATTACCTGGCCAAGGCTGATCCGTCGCTGCGGATTGTCGTGCTGGAGGCCGCGACTGTCGGCTTCGGCGCCTCGGGACGCAACGGTGGTTGGTGTTCGGCGTTGTTCCCGGTGTCTTCGCATCGGCTGGCCTCCCTGCCGGGGTCGAGCCGGGACTCGGCGATCGCGATGCATCTGGCCATGCAGGGGTCGGTGAACGAGGTGGGTCGGGTCAGTGCTCTTGAGGGCATCGACTGCGATTACCACAAGGGCGGGACGATCGTGCTGGCTCGATCGGCGGCTCAGCTGGCTCGGGCTCGGGCTGAGGTGGCGGCGGCCGGAGAGTGGGGGCCGGGGGATCTGCGGTTCCTGGAGCCTGATGAGGTCGCGGAGCAGGTGCGGGCGACGAAGGTGCTGGGGGCAACGTTTACGCCGCATTGCGCTGCGATTCATCCGGGCAAGTTGGTGCGGGGGCTGGCAGCCGTGGTGGAGGGGCTCGGGGTGACTATTCATGAGCACACTCCGGTGGTTTCCATTGCGGGTGGGGTTGCGCGTACGGCGTACGGGGCGGTGCGGGCTGAGGTGGTCGTCCGGGCTACTGAGGGATTCACGCCGTCGCTTGCCGGTGAAGCTCGGACATTGGCGCCGGTCTATTCGTTGATGGTGGCAACGGAGCCGTTGAGTGCGGCGACATGGGAGCGGATCGGGCTGGCGGATCGGCCGACGTTCAGCGATCACCGGCATCTGGTGATCTATGGGCAGCGGACGGCTGATGGGCGGCTGGCCTTCGGCGGGCGCGGGGCGCCATATCACTTCCGGTCGCGGGTCAAGCCGTCCTTCGATGAGGAGCCGCGGGTGTTTGCCGCGTTGCAGGCCACCTTGCGCGATCTCTTCGACGGACTCGATGACGTTGCCTTCACGCATGCGTGGGGAGGGGCGCTCGGCGTACCGCGGGACTGGTGCGCGTCGGTCGGGATCGATCACCAGTCGGGCTTGGCGTGGGCCGGCGGTTATGTCGGCGACGGCGTCAGTACGACGAACCTGGCCGGCCGGACACTGACGGACCTCATCCTCCGTCGCGACACTCCGCTCATCCACCTCCCCTGGGTGGACCATCGCTCGCCCCGCTGGGAGCCGGAGCCGTTGCGCTGGTTGGGCATCAACGCGGGCCTGCGGGCGATGACCGTCGCCGACACCGAAGAGAAGCTGACCCGCCGCGACAGCCGGATCGCCCGCCTGATGTCGCCGCTCCTCGGAGGCTGACCCCTCGGCCGGCCGGCGGCGATCTCGGCCAGCACGACCATGGGCAACCTCTCGGCGATACCGACTCTGGTCGGCCCGGGCGACGTGATGATCCTCGACGCGCAGGTGCATCGCAGCGTGCGGATGGCGGCCAGGCTGACCGAAGCGCCGATCCGGACGGTCCCGCACAACAGCCTGGAGGTACTCGAGCGCCGGGTCCGGGAACTGTCCGCGGAGTACGACCGGGTCTGGTTCATGGCCGACGGCCTCTACAGCATGTTCGGCGACTTCTCCCCCGTCGGTGAACTCGGCGCCCTGGCCGAGCGGTACGAGAAGCTCTGGCTGTACTTCGACGACGCCCACTCGATCTCCTGGACCGGACGCAACGGCCGGGGCCACGTGCTGGACCGGCTGAGCCCGGCAGCGCTCGAGAAGACCGTGGTGGTCGGCTCGCTGAACAAGGCGTTCGGGATCGCCGGCGGGGTGATGACGTTCCCGACCGACGAGCTGCGCCACCAGGTGTTCAGCCTCGGCCTGCCGATGATCTTCTCCGGTCCGGTGCCGCCGCCGATGCTGGCCGGGATCGTCGCGTCCGCGCGGTTGCATCTGTCCGGCGAGGTGGCCGAGCGGCAGCAGCAGGTGGTCGACCGGATCCGGTTCTTCAACCGCGAGGCGGTGGGATACGGGCTGCCGCTGCTGAACGAGTCCGAATCGCCGATCCGGTACGTCGTGACCGGGCGGGACATCGAGTCCACGGCGACGCTGGTCCGGCGGCTGCAGGAGTCCGGGTACTTCGTCAACGCGGCGAGCTATCCGGCCGTACCGGCGAAGCGGTCCGGGTTGCGCGCGACCATCACCGTGCACCAGACGCAGGACGACATCCTCGGCCTGGTCCAGGCGATCGCCAAGTGGCTAGCTGGGGGCGCCAGTCAGGGCCGGTAGGGCCGGGAAGTTGGCCAGGTTGGGGAGGGACGGGAGATCGGCGAGGGTCGGGCGGTTGACGCTGGCTCTGGCCGCGAGCAGCACCTGGAGTGGCGGGCCGTACAGGATGGTCGGCCCGTGCAACCAGTCCTCGATCACCGGGACGGCGGCGTGGTGGTGATTGGCGAGGTCTCGCAGGCTCAGCTCGTCGACGTCGACCGGGTTGCCGGTCAGTTCGACGATGTCGTTCATCAGGCCGCCGACCTGTTGCTCCCAGAGAAGGTTGTCGGTGGCTACCTCGTCGGGGCGGATCAGGAGTAGGGCGACGTCACTGGTGAGGTCGCCCTCGCCGCGGGCGGCAGCGCCGTACAGGCTGGCATGCAGGGGTGGGATGCGCCAGGAGGCGAGGTTCGCCGCGAGGGTGTCGGCGAAGGTGGCGCGGAGGTTCGCCAGGAGTTCCACTGCTTGAGCCGCTAGGTGAGAGCGGTTGAGCCGGTAGAGCAGCGAAGTGCCGGCCTCGTCGACGTGCACCAGGCCGGTCGACGCCAGGCGCTGCAGGACCAGGCGGACACCGGCCACGCTGCCAGTGCCTGCTTCGGCATGCACCTGACGACCGGAGAGCATGCGGTCGGAGCGCGCGAGCACTTGGAGCACGGGTCCGTCTAGCGAGGGGATCACGGTGCTGATCGGCGTACTGAAGTCCACCGGCTACCGTGCCCACAATTCTGCGCACATGATCACTTTTGTGATCATAGTGACTGCCCGATCACTCTGTGTCAGCGGGGCATCGCCAGGGCCTGGTCGACGAGGTAGCCCGGATCGTCGATCTGTCCGGGGAGTTGCGGGTGAGCAGCCAGGGCTGGGGCAACTGGTCAAGCACCTGGAGCGCGAGGGGTACGTCGAGCTGGCGGCCGACCCGGATGATCGGCGGGCGAAGCTGATTCGGCGTACCGGCGCTGGGGACGCCGTGGTGGGGCAGGTGAGCGCGTTGCTCGACGGTGTGGAGCAGGCGTGGCGGGCTGAGGTCGGGGCTGAGCGCTTCGATGTCTTCCGCGAAGTACTGAGTGAACTGGCCGCCAAACTCCGCTGACCTCAGAGCAGTTGTGGCGACCTTTGACACCAAATGGTGTGCGTGAACACGTTATTAGATGTTCAAGGTCACCACGTGGTGTTCAAGGTCGCCACTTCCTCGGCGCAGGGTGGCTAGCGAGCTACCTCGGTGCGGGTGGGGTGGCGGTTGTGGGAGGGGCGGGTTACTACCGCGGAGGCGTAGGCGACGGCGAAGGTCAGGGCTTCGGGGAGGGGTTTGCCGGTCGCTAGCTCGGCAAGGAGGGCGGCGGCGAGGCTGTCGCCGGCGCCGGTGGTGTCCAGGGGGATGGCGGGTGGGGCGGTGATGACGATGGTGTCGGCGCCGGGGGTTGCTGCGCCAGGACGGCTGTTGGGTGGCGTGGGGGTGGTCAGCAGGGCGCCGGCGGGACCTCGTTTGAGGATTGTTTGGTGGTTGCTGTGTTTGGTGAGGGCGATGGCAGCGTCGTGCGGGATGGGGAGGTTGGTGAGGGCGAGCGCCTCTGGTTCGTTGGGGAGGAAGAGGTCGACCCGCGGGAGAAGGTCGAGGATCTCCTGGCGGCCGGTGGTCTTCCAGTCGTCGGGGTCCCAGCCGGTGTCGAGGATGGTGGTGGCGCCGTTCGCGCGGGCCCGCTTGAGGAGTTCGTGGGTGGCGGGGCGGAGGGCGGGGAGGGAGAAGTGGCCGGTGAGCAGGACGTAGTCCGCCTCGGTCGCATCGTCCGGGAGGTCTTCGAGGGTCCAGTCGGCCAGTACTCCGTGCGCGGTGATGAACGCGCGCTCGCGGCCGGGGGCCTCGACGGCGATGGAGATGCCGGTCGCGCCGGGTTTGACGAGGATGTCCTCGTGGAGTTTGAGCTTCTCCAGCTCGGCGAGCACCCAGCGGCCGGCGTAGTCGTCGCCCACTGCGGCGAACAGTCGATGCGGCGTACCGAGTGCGGCAAGCGCGAGGCTCACATTGCCCGCGGCACCGGCCGGGCGGACGTCGATCCGCTCGATGATCGAGTCGCCACCCGGGCGTGGGAGGGCGGTGACCGGATCGGCCAGTACGTCGAGCTGCACGTTGCCGATGACATGAATCGTAGGCAAAACCTCAACTCACCTTCGTATCGCTCTGACGATGTCTGAACCCATCAACCTTCAACCCACGCCGCTGAGCAACCTCCCACCCCAACCGCTGCACCACCACCATCTCCACCACCGCCCGAGCCAGCCCATTACTTGCCCAAGGCAACTTGATGACAGCCAGGTCGTCAGCCGGCTCGACATCGGCCGTGGTGATCAGCACAACCTTGGCCCCGTACTCCAGTACGTCGTACGCCAACTGCACCTCCCGCCCATCCCCGATCAGCACACAGGTGGTCTGCTGATCAAGAATCTCCATCGGCCCATGCAGATAGTTCCGCGTCTCATGCGCCGCCGTATGCAGTCGCCCCGACTCCCGCAACAACAACCCACCTTCGCCCGCAGTCGCCACACTCACACCGCTGGCAACCACGTCCACCACCCGAGCCTCATCCAGGTACGCGCTCGCCGCGCCTAGCGGCGCGACGAGCGCGGCGGAGACGAGAGCCGGCAACGAAGTCCAGTCGAAGCCCGACCCAAACGAGCCAGCGGCGTTGGAGGCGGCCGCGCTGGAGGCGGGCGCAGTGACTCCAGCGGACGCTGCGGCGGTCCAGCGGTCGCCTAGGGCGCCTAGGGCTTGGAGGGTGGCGGTGTAGCCGGTGGTGTAGACGGGGCTGTCTGGGCCGGAGTTCAGGAGGATGAGCTCGTCGGCTGTGGCAGCCAACGGGCTGTCGGGGAAGTTGGTGAGGGCGATTGTTCTTGAGGAGGGTTTGTAGGCGAGGACTTCTGCGCTGCGACCGGATTCGCTGATTAGGAGGGTTACGGCTGCGTCCAGAGGTGGGGCGGAGGCTGGGATGGCGACTGCTGGGAGGCCGGTGGAGCGCCAGGCGGTAGCTGCTCCCTGGGCGGCGTACTCGCTGGCTCCTATTCCTACTAGGGCGATCAGACCGCCTTCGTACGAAGGGAGTTTGAGGGAGGCGAGGCTCGTGGCTAGGGCTGCGGGTTGGGCGGCTATGCCTTCGGGGAACTTCATCCTTTGACCGAGCCGGCTGTTAGGCCGCTGACTATGTAGCGCTGGAAGAGGAGGGCCAGGAGTACCGGGGGCAGGGCGGCCAGGACGCCGCCGGCGGCTACCAGGCCGAAGTCTGAGGAGAATTTGCCGGTGAATTCGGCGATGGCTACTGGGATGGTTTTTGCGTTGGTCGTCGAGGTGAAGATCAACGAGTAGAGGAACTCGTCCCAGGCCAGGAGGAAGCCGAACATGGCGGTGGCGACTATGCCGGGGCGGGCGAGGGGAAGGACTACTCGGAGTAGGGCGCCTAGGCGGGAGCAGCCGTCCACGCGGGCGGCGTCTTCAAGTTCTACCGGGAGGCTGAGGTAGAAGTTGCTCATCGTCCAGAGGCAGAACGGGGTGACGATCGAGCAGTACGTGACGATCAGGCCGAGCTTGGTGTCTAGCAGTTGCAGGTTCGCCATGGCCAGGTACAGCGGGATCACCAGCGCGATCGGCGGGAGCATGTAGATCGCGAGGAAGGCGAACAGCGTCGTACGGCGGAAGCGGAACCGCAGGCGGGCGAAGGCGTAGCCGCCGAGCGAGCCGACCACCAGCGAGATGATCGTCGTGCAGGACGCGACGATCAGGCTGTTCAGCATGGCGAGCCGGAAGGTGCCGGCCACGTTGTCGCCACCCGACGACGAGGTGAAGATGTCGCGGTAGCGCTCGAGCGTCGGGTGGTCCGGCCAGAGCGTGCCGGCGGTCAGCTCGCTCGACGGGGAGACGCTGGAGATGACCAGCCAGGCGAAGGGTGCGAGCACGACCACTGCGAGGACTGCGCAGAAGACGTAGAGCACGGGAGAGGGGCGGTTGCGCATCAGACACCTGCCAACTGGTTCTGCCGGAGGATGCGCAGGTAGAACATCGCCAGCGCGCCGACGGCGATCACGATCAGGTACGCGAGGGCGGCGCCGTACCCGAAGAGCTGGTTCGAGAACGCCTGCAGGTAGGTGTAGAAGGCAACGGTCTGGGTGCCCGACGCGGGGCCGCCGCCGGTCATCACGTAGATGATGTCGAACACCTTGAAGGCCTCGATCGTGCGGAGGACGAGGACGACGGCGATGCTCGGCTTGAGCAGCGGGACGACGACCGACCAGAAGGTGCGCAGCTTGCTCGCGCCGTCCACCACGGCTGCTTCGTGCAGCTCGGCAGGGATGGTCTGCAGGCCGGCGAGCAGGAAGAACGCGACGATCGAGGTGTTCTTCCAGACGTCGGCGACGATCACCATGTTGAGCGCGAGGAACGGCGAGCCCAGCCATTGGGTGTCGGTGCCGAGGATCTGGTTCAGTACGCCGTACTGGCCGTTGTAGATCCAGCGCCAGAGCGCGCCGTTGACGATCGTCGGCAGCGCCCACGGCAGTACGACGAGACTGCGCCAGAGCCAGCGGAAGCGCAGCGGCGCGTTGAGCAGCAGCGCGACGCCGAGCCCGAGGACGAGCTCGATCGCGGTCGACACCAGCGTGAAGTACGCCGTATGCCCGAGCACCGGATAGAACGACGGGTCACTGAAAACCTTGGTGTAGTTGCTCAACCCCGCGAACGGATAACTCCCCGGCATCGCACTGTCGACCTTGTAGAGCGAGATCAACAATGTGCGGATGACCGGGTAGAGCACGACGCCGAAGACGACCAAGGCAGCCGGCAGCAACAGGAAGATCGCAAACTTCCCCTCGCCCCGCACGACCACGGCATTCGGCCGTGGTCGTGCGGGTTTGGGGCGAGGGCGGCGCGAGCCTACTGGGCTCGGCGCAGCCGAGTCGGTGCTGGTCGGCTCGACCGCCCTGCTGTCGGCCGGCTCCGTGCGAGCTGGTGTCTGGCTCACGACTGCAGGAGGCTGTTCGCCTTGTCGGCTGCGTCGTCCAGAGCCTTTTGGGCCGGCTTGCGGCCTAGGAGGGCGTTCTGTAGTTCAGCCTGGAGGGCTTGGGAGAAGGCGTTGTAGTTGCGGGCTTGGGGGCGGAGGATCAGGTCGTCCAGTTGCTTCTTCGCCTGGGGGACGACCGCTGGGTTGGTTTTTACGACCGCGGCGTCGTCGTAGGAGGTCTTCCAGACGGGCAGCGAGTCGAGGGCGTACTTGTTCTGCTCGGCCTGGCTGGTCAGGAAGCTGATGTACTTGAAGGCCGCCGCCTGGTTCTTGCTGCCGGTGGTGACGCAGAGAGCCATCCCGCCGTTGACGCCTGGGCGTCCGGCCGAGCCCTTGGGCGTCTGGAGGACCTTGACCTTGCCGGCGATCTTGCTCTGTTTCGCGTCGTTGGCCGCGCCGTACATGTAGGTCCAGTTCAGTACCGCGCTCGCCTGCCCGGCCTGGAACACCCGCTGTACGTCGGCCTCGAGCGACTGCGTCGACGCCGGGTTGGTCAGCCCGTCGACGATCGTCTGCCGCATGAACTCCAACGCCTGGACCCCTCCGCCAGTGTTGAACGCGGCCTTGCCCGAGTCGTCGAGGAACTTGCCGCCCATCGCGCCGAGCAGCTGGGCGTAGTCGCAGACCAGCGCCTCGGCCTGCTGCCACGACCAGATCAGCGGGTACTTCGCAGCGCCGGTCGCCTTGATCTTGCGGGCGGCCGCGAGCACGCCGTCCCAGGTGTCCAGGCCGGCCGCGTCGACCTTGGCGGTCTGCAGGTGCGCCTCGTTGTAGAAGAAGTACTTGGTGTCCATGATCCACGGCACGCCGTACAGCTTCTGGTCGTACTCCGCGGTCGCGACCGCGCCGGCGAGCATGCCGGACTTCCACTCTGCCGGCCACTGGCTGGTGACGTCGGTGACCATCTTCTTGCCGCCGAACTCGGCCGGCCAGATCACGTCGATCAGCACCACGTCGTACGTACCGGCCGGACCGGCGGCGACGATCTTGTCGTGCAGCGCCTCGTAGGCGACGAACTCCGGCTTGACCGTGATGTCCGGGTTCGCGCCGGCGAAGGAAGCCGTCATCTTGGTGATGTCGTCCTCGGAGTAGCCCGCCTGTTTCATGAACAGCGCGCGGACCTCGCCCTTGCCGCTGCCCTGGTCGCCCGTCGAGGCGCCCTTGCCACCGCCGCACGCCGCCAGGAACGCTGCCAGCCCGAGTCCACCCGCCGCTTGCAGGGCGGTCCGCCGGGAGAGGTTGTCTGCCATGACTCACTCCGATTCCGAGTTTGTTAGGCAGCCTGCCTAACTTACGGGAAGTATCATCAGGCTCCGAGGCGGTAGTCAAGGCTTAACCGGAGGTGACGCATGAACCGTGTTGTGAGCGGCACTCCCAGCGCGAGCGTCGTGCTGACCCAGCTGCTGACCCGGTCTGGACCACAGACCCGGTCCGAGCTCGCGGTGGCGTGTGCCCTGTCCCGCCCGACGGTCTTCGCCGCGGTGGAACGGCTCGAGTCGCTCGGCCTGGCGGAGCCGGTGGCGCAGCGGAGTGGTCTACCCGGACGGACCGCCACGCTGTACGGCGTACCGGCTGGTGCTGGGTGTGTGGCGGGGGTCGACATCGGCGGTACGAACCTTCGGGCAGCGGTTTGTGACCTCAGTGGCGCCCCGTTGGCGGAGCTCAAGCGGTCGACGCGGGCGAAGGGTGCCGCGAGCGTTGTACGGCAGGCCGTGGAATTGCTGGCCGAGGCACGCGCGGCAGCCGATCGGGTGGATGTGCCGTTGCTGGCTGCCGGGGTGTCGATTCCTGGGGTGGTGAATCGGCACGATCCGATGGTCCGGTACGCCTGGAATGTCGGTGAGGACAAGCCGTACGACTTCTACTCGCAGCTGTCGGCCGCGATCGACGGGCCGGTACTGCTGGAGAACAACGTCAACCTCGCCGCGATCGGCGAGCAGCGGCACGGAGCCGGCGCCGAGGCCTCGACGTTCGCCGTGATCGCGATCGGGACCGGCGTCGGCGCGGGCATCATGCACAACGGCGCGCTCCTGCGCGGCGCCCACGGCGCGGCCGGCGAGGTCGCCTTCCTGCCAACCGGCCACGCCCACCGCAGCGGTACTCCGAGCAGCGCCGACGAAGCAGGTGGCAAAGCACTCCTGCGCGAAGCCCAAGCGCTCGACCCGGCCCTGAAAGACGTGGCCGACCTCTTCGAACGAGCCCAGCAAGGCGATCCCCAGGCGCTCTCCCTGGTCGAAGACGAGTGCCGCCGGATCAGCGAGATCGTCGCCGCCATCTGCGCCGTCGTCGACCCCGAAACAGTCATCCTCAGCGGCGGCATCGGCGACAACGACTTCCTCGCCGCCCGAGTCGCCGAACTGGCCGCCGCCCTCCCGATCCCACCCACCATCGTCCGCTCAGCCCTCGGCGACCGAGCCAGCCTGGTCGGCGCGATCACCACCGCCACCACCCACGCAACCACCGAACTCCTCTCCCGAGTAGAAGCCCCGGACTCGGTCACCGGGTAGCTGCGGGTGAATTGTGATAGTCAGTGATCATGACTGTCAGGCGGGTGGATCTTGGGGTGTTGGCCGGGCAGTTGCTGTTCGCCGTTCAGGGGGAGTTGTTCGGGAAGCTGGCTGAGCTCGGGTTCGATGATCTGCATCCGCGGCATGGGTCGGTGCTGGCTTATCTGGAGCCGGAGGGGGTTCGGGCCACCGAGTTGGCTCGGCGGTCGGGGCAGCACAAGCAGGTGATCGGGACGATGGTTGATGAGCTGGAGGGGCTGGGGTACGTCGAGCGGCGGCCTGATCCGGTTGATCGGCGGGCCAAGTTGATCTGTCCGACTGAGCGTGGGGTGGCGGAGCTGGCGGCGGCCGACAGGATTTTGGCGGCGATGCAGGAGCGGCATGCGCGGCGGTTGGGGCGGCAGAGGTACGCGGAGTTCAAGGCTGCTTTTCAGGACATCGTGGAGCACCAGAAGAATCGCTGAGGTCAGCTCGGGGTCATCCGGAGTTCGGCGGTGAAGGCGTAGCGGTCACCGCGATAGACGGATGAGGTGTACTCGAAGACGCGCTCGCGGCGGTCGAAGCTGACGCCGTGCAGGGCCAGGCACGGTTGGGTGCTGGGGATGTCGAGCCATCCGGCCGTCTTGGCGTCGGGCATCACGGGCTCGAGTTTCGACGTACCGGAGGCCAGCTCGATGCCGTACCGGTTCGTCAGCAGCTCGTAGAGGGAGCCGCTCAGGTCGTCGGCTTCGAGGCCCGGTACGTAGCTGCCGGGCAGCGTGGTGCGCTCGACCGCCATCGGCATCCCGTCGGCCAGCCGGAGCCGGGTGAAGGTGAGGACCGGATCGCCGACCGGGATGCGTAGCCGGCGGGCGGCCCCGCGTTCGGCCTTCGTATGGCGGAACTCGAGCGTCTGGCTCTCCGGCCGCATCCCGCGCCGGCGGATGTCCTCGGAGAACCCCATCATCCCCAGCCACCTGGCCACCTTCGGCCGAGCCG
Source organism: Kribbella koreensis (assembly GCF_039525325.1). Lineage (NCBI taxonomy): Bacteria > Bacillati > Actinomycetota > Actinomycetes > Propionibacteriales > Kribbellaceae > Kribbella > Kribbella koreensis. The sequence continues at coordinate 17,774 of NZ_BAAAHK010000004.1, read as the reverse complement.
TGTAGGTCCCGCTCCCGTGCCGGCGGACCAGCAGTTCCTCGATCACCAGCTCGTCGACCGCCCGCCGCAACGTCATCCGCGCGACATTCCACCGAGCCGCCAGCTCCCGCTCAGGCGGCAACGCGGCACCTTCCGGCAACGTGTCGATCAGGCTGAGCAGCAGCGCCCGGATCTCGGCGGCCTTACCCGGCAGGGAACTGTGCATCCCCCTGCCTAACACCACCCGAGGGTCGCCAGGAACCTTTTCCAACAGCATGCAACTACGGACGGACCGATCGGGCATCCTGGCGTCGTACGGCAAAAACAAGCACGCGTGCTTGATTCTTTCCGGGTTGGGTGGGAGGCTCGGGGAACACCGGGTCTAGGGCAGGAGTCGCGCGTGCAGCTGGATGATGTGCTGGCCGATCTGAGTGCCGAGAGTGTCGAGCTGGATCTGCTCGTCGGTGGGCTCGCCACTGACGGATGGCGTACGCCGACGCCCGCCGAGGGGTGGACGATCGCGCATCAGATCGCTCATCTGGCCTGGACAGATGAGGCTGCCCGGCTGGCGGCGGCCGAGCCGGAGGCGTTCCAGGTCGAGCTGCAGAAGGCGGTGGAAAACCCGGCCGGGTTTGTGGACGACGGTGCTGCCGAAGGGGCCGCGCTGCCGGCCGGAGAGTTGCTGACCTACTGGCGGCAGACGCGTGGCGAGGTGCAGGACGCGCTGAAGGCGGTGCCGGCCGGGCAGAAGGTGGCGTGGTTCGGTCCACCGATGAGTCCGACCTCGATGGCGACGGCCCGGTTGATGGAGACGTGGGCGCATGGGCAGGACGTCGCCGATGCGCTGGGGGTGACGCGGCGGCCGTCCGGGCGGCTCCGGCACGTGGCGCACCTCGCAGTACGGACGAGGGACTTCGCCTATCTGCTGAACAGCCGGCAGCCACCGGCCGAGGCGTTCCACGTGGAACTTTCCGGGCCTGACGGCGAGGCGTGGACCTGGGGGCCCGAGGACGCCGAGCAGCAGGTGACGGGCAAGGCGCTGGACTTCTGTTTGCTGGCGACGCAGCGACGGCATCGTGACGACCTCGACGTACAGGCGGTGGGAGCCGAGGCGGACGAGTGGCTGGGGATCATCCAGGCGTTCGCCGGGATGCCGGGCAAGGGGCGGGAGCGAGGACAGTTCGGATGACTGAGCCGATTCGGATCGGGAACTCGTCCGGGTTCTACGGCGACCGCTTCAAGGCGTTCAAGGAGATGCTGACCGGCGGACCGCTGGACGTGCTGACCGGCGACTACCTGGCCGAGCTGACCATGCTGATCCTCGGCCGCGACCGGTCGAAGGATCCGTCGATGGGGTACGCGAAGACGTTCCCGGCGCAGCTCGAGGGCGCCCTCGGTGAGGTGCTCGACCGCGGCGTCAAGGTGGTCAGCAACGCCGGCGGCCTGAATCCCGCGGGGCTCGCCGAGAAGATCCACGAGATCGCGGACAAGCTCGGACTGCACCCGAAGATCGCGTACGTCGAGGGCGACGACCTCATCTCGCGCGCGGAGGAGCTCGGCTTCGGCGACCCGCTCACCGCCAACGCGTACCTCGGCGCCTGGGGCATCGCCGAAGCGCTCAAGGCCGGCGCCGACATCGTCGTCACCGGCCGCGTCACCGACGCCTCCGTCATCGTCGGACCGGCCGCCGCGCATCACGGCTGGCGGCGCGACCAGTACGACGAACTGGCCGGCGCCGTCGTCGCCGGACATGTGATCGAGTGCGGCTGTCAGGCGACCGGCGGCAACTACTCGTTCTTCCAGGAGATCCGCGACCTCAGCCGGCCCGGTTTCCCGATCGCGGAGATCCACGCCGATGGCAGCAGCGTGATCACCAAGCACGACGGCACCGGCGGCGCGGTCACCATCGACACCGTCAAGGCGCAACTGCTCTACGAGATCACCGGCGCCCGGTACGCCGGTCCGGACGTGACCGCGCGGATGGACTCGATCGAGCTGTCCGAGGACGGCCCGGACCGGATCCGGATCACCGGCGTCGAGGGCGAGCCGCCGCCCCCGACGTACAAGGTGTCGTTGAACAGCCACGGTGGCTTCCGCAACGAGGTGACCTTCGTGCTCACCGGGCTGGAGCTGGAGGCGAAGGCGGAGCTGATCCAGCGGCAGCTCGAGCGGGATCTGGTCAAACGGCCGGCCGAGATGAAGTGGTCCGTGCTGTGGAGCGAGCAGCCGAACGCGGGGACCGAGGAGCAGGCAAGCGTCCTGCTCAAGTGCACGATCAAGGACCCCGATCCGCTGGTCGCCGGACGGGTGTTCACCAGCGCCGCAGTCGAGCTGGCGCTGTCGAGCTACCCGGGCTTCCACGTGACAGCTCCACCAGGCGAGGCATCGGCGTACGGGCTGTTCACCGCCGGGTACGTCGATCCGCATCAGCTGGAGCATGTCGTGGTGCTGCACGACGGCCGGCGCCAGACCATCGCGCCATCCGAGGACACCCAGGTGCTGACGGGGCCGGAAGGTGGCGCGCTGCCGATGCCGTTGCCGCAGCTCGTCGCGGCTGGGCGGCCGGCAAGGTCGCTCACTCGCGAGGTGCCGTTGGGCCGCATCGCCGGGGCGCGGAGTGGCGACAAGGGCGGCGACGCGAACGTCGGGGTGTGGGTGCGGAACGAGACGGCCTGGCGGTGGTTCGCGCACACACTGACGGTCGAGAAGTTCAAGGAGCTGCTGCCCGAGACGCAGGAGCTGACGGTGACCAGGCACGTCTTCCCCAATCTCTGGGCACTGAACTTCGTCGTCGAAGGGCTGCTCGGTGACGGGGTCGCGTCGCAGGCGCGGTTCGATCCGCAGGCCAAGGCGGTCGGCGAATGGCTGCGGTCGCGGTACATCGACGTACCGGAGGTCCTGCTGTGAGTGACTTCAGGGACAGCGTCCGGCGCTTCATGAGCGCGGAGGTGTTGCCCAATCTGGAGCAGTGGGAGCGGGACGGCGAGTTGCCGCGGGAGCTGCACAAGCAGGCCGGCCAGCTCGGGCTGCTCGGCGTCGGGTTCCCGGAGGCTGTGGGTGGTGGCGGCGGATCGCTGAGCGATGCGATCGCGGTGGTCGAGGAGATGCACTACGCGGGCGGCTCCGGCGGGCTGGTCGCCTCGCTGCTGACCTGTGGGATCGCGCTTCCACATATTGTTGCCACCAGCAACGAGAAGCAGATCGCGCGCTGGGTTCGGCCGACGCTCGAGGGTGAGTTGATCGGCGCGTTGGCGATCACCGAGCCCGACGGCGGCTCGGATGTCGCCGGGTTGCGGACGACGGCCCGACGCGACGGCGATCACTTCGTCGTCAACGGGGCCAAGACGTACATCACCTCCGGTAGCCGTGCGGACTTCGTGACGACGGCGGTCCGGACCGGCGGGCCGGGTGCGCGCGGCATCAGCCTGCTGGTGATCGAGCGCGGTACGCCAGGGTTCGTGGTGTCGCGGAAGCTGTCGAAGATGGGGTGGCTCTGCTCGGATACGGCTGAGCTGTCCTTCACCGATGTCCGGGTGCCGGTGGCCAACCTGGTCGGCGAGGCGGGGACCGGGTTCGTGCAGTTGGCGGTGAACTTCGTCGCCGAGCGGCTGACACTTGCCGTGCAGGCCTATGCCGGGGCGCAGCGGGCGCTGGATCTCAGCGTCGAGTGGTGCAGGGCCCGGGAGACGTTCGGCCGGCCGCTGATTTCGCGGCAGAGCGTGCAGCACACGTTGACGGAGATGGCCCGGCGGATCGATGTCGCCCGGACCTACGTGCACTCGGTCGCCGAGCGGGCCGAGCGCGGCGAGGACGTGATCGCCGAGACGTGCTTCGCGAAGAACACCGCGGTCGAGGCCGGCCAGTGGGTCTGCGATCAGGCGCTGCAGTTGCACGGCGGGTTCGGGTACATGCGCGAGGCCGAGGTCGAGCGGCAGTACCGGGACCAGAAGATTCTCGCCATCGGCGGCGGTACGACCGAGATCCTGACCGGCCTGGCAGCCAAGAGACTGGGGTTCACCGCATGACTGTCACCGACAATCGCTCCGCCATGCTCGACAAGCTTGCCGAGCTGGAGGCTGAGCACGCCAAGGCGCTGGCCGGTGGCGGGCCGAAGTATGTGGAGCGGCATCACAAGCGGGGCAAGTTGCTCGCGCGGGAGCGGATCGAGTTGCTGCTCGATCCGGACACCGCGTTTCTGGAGCTGTCGCCGCTCGCCGGGTGGGGCAGCGACTTCACGGTCGGCGCGAGCCTGATCACCGGGATCGGGGTCGTCGAGGGCGTCGAGTGCCTGATCACCGCGAACGACCCGACGGTCAAGGGTGGCGCGAGCAATCCGTGGACGTTGCGGAAGGCACTGCGGTCGGACGAGATCGCCCGGGCGAACCGGTTGCCGGTGATCAGCCTGGTCGAGTCGGGCGGGGCGGATCTGCCGACGCAGAAGGAGATCTTCATCCCGGGCGGGGCGATGTTCCGCAACCTGACCCGGTTGTCGGCGGAAGGGATTCCGACGATCGCGCTGGTGTTCGGCAACTCGACTGCGGGCGGGGCGTACGTCCCGGGGATGAGCGACTACGTGGTGATGGTCGACGGCGGGGCGAAGGTGTTCCTGGCCGGGCCGCCGCTGGTGAAGATGGCGACCGGTGAGGACGCGGACGACGAGTCGCTCGGTGGCGCGGCGATGCATGCGCGGACGTCCGGGCTGGCGGACTACTTCGCGGTGGACGAGCCGGACGCGATCCGGCTCGGGCGGCAGATCGTGTCACGGCTGAACTGGAAGAAGCTCGGGCCGGCGCCGGCCTCCTCGTACGAGGAGCCGTTGTACGACGAGGACGAGCTGCTCGGGATCGTACCGGGGGATCTGAAGATTCCGTTCGACCCGCGAGACGTGATCGCTCGGGTGGTGGACGGCTCGGTGTTCGACGAGTTCAAGCCGCTGTACGGGTCGTCGCTGGCGACTGGATGGGCGTCGGTGCACGGGTATCCGGTCGGGATCCTGGCAAATGCGCGCGGGGTGCTGTTCCGGGAGGAGTCACAGAAGGCTGCGCAGTTCATCCAGTTGGCCAATCGAGCCAATACGCCGTTGATCTTCTTGCACAACACGACCGGGTACATGGTCGGGCAGGAGTACGAGCAGGGCGGGATCATCAAGCACGGCGCGCAGATGATCAACGCGGTCTCCAACTCGAAGGTGCCGCACATCTCGATCCTGATGGGGGCTTCGTACGGCGCCGGGCATTACGGGATGTGTGGGCGGGCTTTTGATCCACGGTTCCTGTTTGCGTGGCCGTCGGCGAAGTCGGCGGTGATGGGGCCGCAGCAGCTCGCCGGGGTGCTGTCGATCGTGGCGCGGGCGGCCGCGGCGGCGAAGGGGCAGCCGTACGACGAGGACGGTGATGCCGCGATGCGGGCTTATGTGGAAGGGCAGATCGAGGCGGAGTCGCTGCCGATGTTCCTGTCCGGGCGGCTCTACGACGACGGTGTGATCGATCCGCGGGACACCCGGACGGTGCTTGGGCTTTGTTTGTCCGCGATCCATTCCGGCCCTGTTGAGGGCACCCGCTTCGATGGCGCCAACTTCGGCGTCTTCCGGATGTGATGGCGATGATGACCTCTGTACTGGTGGCCAATCGGGGCGAGATCGCGCGGCGGGTGTTCCGGACCGCTCGTTCCTTGGGGATGGAGTGCGTGGCGGTGCATTCCTCCGCGGATGCTGCCGCTCCGTATGTCGGTGAGGCGGATGCTGCGGTGCATCTGCCCGGTACCGCGCCTGGCGACACGTACTTGCGGGGCGAGTTGGTGATCGAGGCGGCGCTGAAGGCGGGCGCTGATGCGGTGCATCCGGGGTATGGATTCTTGTCGGAGAACGCTGGGTTCGCGGCGGCGGTGATCGATGCGGGGCTGACCTGGATCGGGCCGCCGGTCGAGGCGATCTCGTCGATGGGGTCGAAGATCGAGGCGAAGAAGCTGATGGCGGCGGCCGGGGTGCCGGTGCTGGCCGAGCTGACGCCGGCATCGGTGGGTGCTTCCGACCTGCCCGTGCTGGTGAAGGCGTCGGCGGGTGGTGGTGGGCGCGGGATGCGGGTGGTGCGGCGGCTGGAGGATCTGGCGGCTGAGATCGATGCGGCGTCGGCTGAGGCGTTGTCGGCGTTTGGGGATGGGACCGTTTTCTGCGAGCGGTATCTGGCTCGCGGGCGGCATATCGAAGTACAGGTGCTGGCTGATCAGCATGGGACGGTGTGGGCTGTCGGCGAGCGGGAGTGCTCGATCCAGCGGCGTCATCAGAAGGTCGTCGAGGAGGCGCCTTCGCCTTTGGTGGAACGTACTTCGGGGATGCGGGCGCGGCTCTTCGATGCTGCGCGTAAAGCTGCCGAGGCGATTGGGTATGTCGGGGCCGGGACAGTTGAGTTCCTCGCCGACGAGGACGGTGGCTTCTACTTCCTCGAGATGAACACCCGCCTCCAGGTCGAACACCCGGTGACGGAGTCGACGACTGGACTCGATCTGGTCGCGCTGCAGTTTGCTGTTGCTGCCGGCGAGGCGCTGCCGGCTGAACCACCTGCTGCGGTTGGGCATTCGATCGAGGTCCGCTTGTATGCGGAGGATCCGGCTGCTGATTGGCAACCTCAGACCGGAACCCTCCACCGCTTCTCACTGCCTGGTTCTTCCTTTGAGCCCGGTGGTTCCCGGGAGGGTTCGCCTTGGGTTCGGGTTGACTCGGGGGTTGTGAGCGGGTCGGTGGTTTCGCCGTTCTACGACGCGATGCTCGCCAAGGTGATCGTTTGGGGGGCGACGCGGGAGCAGGCCGCTGCGCGGCTTGCCGCGGCCTTGCAGCGGGCTGTGATTCATGGGGTACAGACGAACCGGGATCTGTTGGTGTGGATCCTCAGGCATCCCGCGTTTCTTGCTGGGGATACCGATACGGCGTTCTTCGAGACGTATGGGATTGGGGAGCCGGCGGATGAGGCCGGTGAGCGGGTTGCGGCGGTGGTGGCGGCGTTGGCGGATGCGGCTGGGCGTCGGGCCACGGCGACTGTGCAGCGAGGGTTGCCGGGTGGGTGGCGGAATTTGGCTTCGCAGGGGCAGCGGAAGAGTTATCTGGTTGGGGATCGGCGGTACGACGTGGATTACCGGGCGACCCGGGCGGGCGTAGCGGTCGATGGGGTGGAGGTCGTCGAGGCGACGGCTGAGCGGGTGGTGCTGGAGGTCGGCGGGGTGCGGCGGGCGTACGAGGTTGCTGCTTATCCGGGGTTGGTGTGCGTCGGGGCCGTGGCGTTGGTGCCTGTTGAGCGATTTGTGGATCCGGCGGAGCAGTTGGTGGCTGGGTCGTTGGTGGCGCCTATGCCGGGGACCGTGGTGCGGGTGGGGGTTGAGGTGGGCGACAAGGTGACAGCGGGGCAAGGGCTCGTCTGGCTGGAGGCGATGAAGATGGAGCACACCATCTCCGCGCCGGCCGATGGGGTCCTCGCGGAGCTGAGCGTCGCAGCGGGGCAGCAGGTTGAGGTGGGGGCCGTCCTGGCCGTCGTACAAGTTGAGGAGAGCGCATGAGCTTCGTCGAGTCCGAGGAACGTCGCGCGTTGCGGGCGGCGGTGAGCGAGCTGGGGAAGAAGTACGGCTACGCGTACTTCAACGAGCGAGCACGGTCCGGCGGGCAGACGACGGAGCTGTGGCAGGAGGCCGGCAAGCTCGGCTATTTGGGCGTCAACCTTCCTGAGCAGTACGGCGGCGGTGGCGGCGGTATGGGCGACCTGTCGATCGTCTTGGAGGAGCTCGGCGCGGCCGGCTGTCCGTTGCTGATGATGGTCGTGTCACCGGCGATCTGTGGCACGGTGATCACCCGCTTCGGCACCGAGGGGCAGAAGGAGCAGTGGCTGCCGTCGCTGGCCGACGGGTCCACCACGATGGCCTTCGCGATCACCGAGCCCGACGCGGGGTCCAATTCGCATGAGATCACCACGACGGCACGGCGTACCGGCGACGGCTGGTCGTTGTCCGGGCGGAAGGTCTACATCTCCGGCCTCGATGTGGCGAAGGCCGTGCTCGTCGTCGGGCGCACCGAGGACGCGAAGACCGGCAAGCTCAAGCCCGCGCTCTTCATCGTGCCGACGGACGCTGCAGGCGTGGAGTTCCGGCAGATCGAGATGGACCTGATCAGCCCGGACAAGCAGTTCTCGCTCTTCCTCGACGACGTCCAGCTCCCCGCCGAGGCACTCGTCGGGTCCGAGGACGCCGGCCTGATGCAGCTCTTCGCCGGGCTCAACCCGGAGCGGATCATGGCGTCGGCGTTCGCGATCGGGATCGGCCGGCACGCGCTCGGCAAGGCCGTCGCGTACGTCAAGGAGCGGCAGGTGTGGAAGACCGCGATCGGCGCCCACCAGGGCATCGCGCACCCGCTCGCGCAGAACAAGATCGAGCTCGAGCTCGCCCGGCTGATGATGCAGAAGGCCGCCGCCCTGTACGACGCCGGCGACGACCTCGGTGCGGGCGAGGCGGCCAACATGGCGAAGTACGCCGCCGGCGAAGCGACCGTCCGGGCCACCGACCAGGCGGTGCAGTCGCTCGGCGGCAACGGGATGACCGTCGAGTACGGGGTCGCCTCGCTCGTCGCGGCGGCGCGGGCCACCCGGATCGCGCCGGTCAGCCGCGAAATGATCCTCAACTTCGTCGCGCAACACAGTCTGGGCCTACCGAAGTCCTACTGATTCCGTCATCGTTCCTCCAACCCGTCGGCCAGCAGCGCAGAGAGGACCCCGCCCGTGGTCATTCAGAGTCAGTACCCGCCGATCGAGATCCTCGACGCGCCGATCCACGACGTGGTGCTCGGCCGGGCGCAGGAGTACGGCGACCGGATCGCCCTGGTCGACGGCGTCAGCGGACGCGAGGTCAGCTACGCCCAGCTGGACGGGATGAGCCGGCGGATCGCGGCCGGATTCGCCGAGCTGGGCATCGTGCACGGCGACACGATCGCGCTGCACAGCCCGAACACGATCATCTATCCGGCGGTGTTCTACGGCGCGACCCGGGCGGGCGCCACCGTGACGACCGTCAACGCGCTCTACACGGCCAGCGAGCTGCACAAGCAGTTGGTGGACTCGAAGGCGAAATTGCTGGTGACGATTTCGCTCTTCCTGCCGGTGGCGACCGCGGCGGTGGAGGGTACCGACGTCCAGGAGATCCTCGTCTGCGACCAGGCCGAGGGATACCGCTCGGTGCAGGAGCTGCTGGCCTCGACCGGGCCGGAGCCGGTGGTCGACATCGACCCGGCGAACGACGTCGCCGTACTTCCGTACTCCAGCGGTACGACGGGCGCCGCCAAGGGCGTGATGCTGACCCATCGCAACATCGGCACGAACCTGACCCAGGCCGAGGCGATGTTCGAGCTCGACGAGGGCGAGCGGATCATCGCGATCCTGCCGTTCTTCCACATCTACGGCCTGAGCGTGCTGATGAATCTGCCGCTGCGGCTCGGCGCGACCGTGGTGGTGCTGCCCAAGTTCGACCTGCAGCAGTTCCTGACCGTGCTCGACGAGCAGAAGATCACCCGGGCGTTCGTCGCGCCGCCGATCGTGCTGGCGCTGGCGAAGCACCCCGCCGTGGACGGCGTGGATCTGTCCGCGCTGAAGTATGTGACGTCCGCGGCGGCACCGCTCGACGGTGATCTGGCCGAGGCCTGCGCCAAGCGGCTCGGGTTGCACACGATCCTGCAGTGCTACGGGATGACCGAGCTGTCGCCGGGGACGCACGCGGTCCCACAGGACGACATCGACCCGCCGGCCGGCGCCGTGGGCAAGCTGTTCCCGTCCACCGAGATGCGGCTGGTCGGTGCCGACGGCAACGACGCGGACGAGGGCGAGATCTGGATCCGCGGGCCGCAGGTGATGAAGGGCTATCTCGGCCGGCCCGCCGAGACGGACGCCACGATCGACCCGGACGGCTGGCTGCACACCGGTGACATCGGGCGGGTGGACGAGCGCGGCTACCTGTACGTCGTCGACCGGCTCAAGGAGCTGATCAAGTACCACGGGTACCAGGTGCCGCCGGCCGAGTTGGAGGCTGTGCTCCTGACCGACACCCGGATCGCGGATGCGGCGGTGATCGGCGTACAGGCCGATGGCAACGAGGTGCCGAAGGCGTTCGTCGTTGCGATGCCTGGCGTGGAGCTGACCGAGGCGGACGTGATCGAGTACGTCGCGGAGCGGGTGGCGCCGTACAAGAAGGTCCGGCAGGTGGAGTTCATCGACGCCGTCCCGAAGGCCGCTTCGGGCAAGATCCTGCGGCGCGAGCTGAGGGCACGGGAGGCCGCGCGTGAGTGAAACCCTGGCTGGTCGCACGCTGATCATGTCCGGCGGCAGTCGTGGGATCGGGCTGGCGATCGCGATGAAGGCCGCCCGCGACGGCGCGAACGTGGCGTTGCTGGCGAAGACCGCCGAGCCGCATCCGCAGTTGCCGGGCACGATCCACACGGCCGCCGCGGCGATCGAGGCGGCCGGCGGGCACGCGTTGCCGATCGTGGGCGACGTACGCTCGGACGAGTCGGTGACCGAGGCTGTCCGGCGGACGGCGGAGGAGTTCGGCGGGATCGACATCGTGGTGAACAACGCGTCGGCGATCGACCTGACGCCGACGGCGGACATCGCGATGAAGCGGTACGACCTGATGCAGGACATCAATGCGCGGGGGACGTTCCTGCTGTCGAAGCTGTGCATCCCGTGGCTGCGCAAGTCGGCGGCCGGGCACATCCTGACGTTGTCGCCGCCGCTGAACCTGGATCCGCGGTGGGCCGGGGAGCATCTGGCGTACACCATGGCGAAGTACGGGATGAGCCTGACGACGCTGGGGCTCGCGGAGGAGCTTCGCGCCGACGGGATTTCGGTCAATTCGCTCTGGCCGCGGACGTTGATCGCGACGGCTGCTGTGCAGAACCTGCTGGGTGGCGAGGCGGCGACGTCGCGATCGCGGACACCGGAGATCGTGGCGGATGCGGCGTACGTCGTACTGACCGGGCGGCGGTCCGGTGAGTTCCTGATCGATGACGAGGTGCTGGCGTCGGTAGGGGTGACTGACTTCTCGCAGTACCGGACGGGCGCGACGGACGCGGAACTGGCGCCGGATATCTTCCTGGACTCGCTGTGAGTGAGGTACTGCGGGAGCCGCAGCAGGATCGGAGCCGGGCGACCCGGCAGAAGCTCCTGGAGGCAGCGCTCGAGTCACTGTCGCAGGTGGGCTATGCGGCGACCACTGTCGCGGTGGTGGCGGCTCGGGCCGGGGTATCACGTGGGGCGGCGCAGCATCACTTCCCTACTCGAGCAGACCTGTTTGCGGCGGCAGTGGAGTACATGACTGAGGTGCGGCTGGCCGAGATCCGCGAGCAGGCTGTCGGGCTACCTAGTGGCGAGGGACGGACCGAGGCGATCGTCGGGATGCTTGCGGACGTCTACACCGGGCCGCTGTTCAAGGCAGCGCTGCACTTATGGGTAGCGGCCTCTACCGAGGAGCCGCTGCGGCAGCAGATCGTGCGGCTGGAGGCGCATGTCGGGCGGCAGGCGCACCGGGCGTTGTTGGAGGTCTTGGACGTTGAGGAGCGCACGCCTGGAGTGCGGGAGACCATCCAGGGTGTGCTCGACCTGGCTCGCGGGCTGGGGCTGGCGGACCTGCTGACTGACGATGCGGCACGACGGCGCGGCATTGTGCGGCAGTGGTCGCGGATCCTCGACCAGGTGTTAGCGGCTGCGCGCTAGGTTGCCTCGGTTTGCTCGGGCAGCTATTCGTTGGTCCACCTTCGCGGCCAGGGCGTCTGGGTCGCACTCGGCCAGGTGGTCGCGCACTAGCAGGTGGATGAAGGCGTACTCGCCTCGGCCGGTCTTGGCCAGGACGTAGCGCTCGGCGGCGTACCGGAGGAAGGCGCCTCGGCGCCAGGGGAGGTAGCCGCTCCAGCGGAGCAGGAAGCCGTGCAGGCCGCGGGAGAGAGCGCCGGAGAAGAACGGGGCCCGGCGGCGCCAGGCCTTGGAAGCGACCGTGCCGGCGATGATGCCCAGTACCGCTTCGGGGCCGGTGGTCCACCACAGGCTTGCGCCGAGAACAGCTGCGATGAGCACGCCTGCCAGAGCGCCACCAACGGTCCACTTGCCCATCCGCCAACGAACCCCGGGACCGTCCTGGTGTTCCGACTTGCTGTGCGGATAGACCAGATGGTCCATCGGCAGTGTCTTCACGAAACGGATGCCTTGGGCAACGACCAGGCCGATCGCGCAGCCGGCGACGAAGTGGGCCTGGTCGTCGACCGTGGCGAAGACGATCAGGCTCGCCACGGTCACGGCTACCAGCCTGATGCTGAGCAGCACGCGGCGGCGGTTGTTGCCGGACAGGATGTATTCGAGGCCGTAGGACGCCCAGACGATCACGCCTTGGAACGCCAGGCCGAGCCAAGGTGGCAAGCGCTCGGCGATGGCCGTGACGAGCAGGACCGAGACCAAGCCGGCGACCATGCCGATGCAGATCATGACAGCCAGCAGGAGATGGCGTGGTTGGTCGCGGCCTTGCTGGAGGATCCACCAGGTTTGCGGGCGCACATGGACCAGGACCAGCGCGACAGCGCAGACGGCTAGGCCGGCCGATACGCCGTACAGGGCAGTGGCTCCTACTGCGGCTCCGGCAGCCAGACCGGCGAAGAGGCCCGGTAGGCAGATCATGTGGGCCAGGTAGCCGACGGCGGGCAGCACCAGGCCGTACCAGCCGCTGGGCGTCAACCGGCGTGGTACCTCGATCCGGTCGCCGGCCTGGGTGCGAGTCCACCAGGCGAGGCACCAGAGCGAGCGGACAGCAGCGCGGGACTCGAAGTGCGGGCTGCTCGGTCTGTAGCGGGCGAGTACCTCCGAGATGAAGGTGTCGAACAGTTCTCGGCGGTGGTCGGCCAGTACGCCGGCGGCGATGTCGCGGGCGTCCCTGCCCTGGTAGGCGAGGGCCATGACGTTCAGCATCAGCGGGGAGTTGACCAGGTCCCAGAGGTCGTCGTCGCGCTCCATCGCGGCCAGCGCGCCGGACAGCTCGTCGCCACCGGAGGCGAAGTAGTCGAGCACCTGCTCGCGGCTGAGCGGGCGGATGCGGACAGCGCCGTACAGCTTGAGCTTGTGGTGGAGCGCCTCGTACTCCTGGATGCGACACGTGACGGCGACCTGGCCGATCAGGTAGCGCCGGCCCAGCTCGGCCAGTACTGGGGCGAGCTTCTCCTGGTGGGCCAGGGCTACTTCGTCCAGGCCGTCCAGTAGTAGAGCAAGGCGTCCTCTGGTGAGCCAGACCCGGCCTACCGCGGCAGGGATCTGGTACCGGGTGTTGAGCTCGGCGAGGAGCCAGCGGACGAAACCTGCCAGGAGCGGACTGTCACCGGGGTCGTCCTCTGGTGCCTTGGCGGTGCTTGCGGTCCAGCTGGCCAGGTCCACCAGGACAGGGATCGGGGTGTTCGGGTTGGTACGGGCTTCGGCGGCGAGGGTGCGGGCCAGCTCCAGGAGGAGGGTGGTCTTGCCGGCGCCGGGGGCTCCGAGGATGAGCATGGAGTCCTGGAGGTCGTCGAAGGCCGCGGCGATGTCGGCGTCCTCGCGGACCTCGGTGACGTCGCCGTTGAGGGGCTGGACGAGCAGGTCGTACGGGCGGATCACCGCCTCGGGGCTGACATCGAGCGCCAAGGCCAGGCGGGCCCGCGAGGCGAGCGAGCCGGCGAAGCGGTCGGCCAGGTAGCGGTCGACGCGGGCGAGCGCGTTCGGGCGGTTGCGTGGCTGGTCGGCGCTTCGCGCGGAGTGGCCGACGGTGCGCCGGCTCCGGTACTGCGCCAGCCCGGTGCCGATCGCGACGAGCCAGAGCACCCCGATCGCGGGCCAGGTCCAGCCGACGTACGGCTCGAGGAACTCAGGGGCGGTCCCACCGGTACCGACGTTGATCGCGATCGGCAGCAACACCAGCGTCAGCGAGATCGTCACCACCAGCACGACGACCCTGACCAGCCCGTGCATCCTCACCCACGGAGAGTACCCACGCGCCGGCCCCACCGCCTCCGGTGCCGGAGCGTCCACCTGCCGGCTATTGCCGCCCCGCACTCCGCCTTCCTTCCCTCGCCGCCGCAGGCGGGTCCAGTGGGTGAGCCGTGGGTACAGGAATCGATATCCGATCACGTAAGTTGTGTAGCTGTTATGACTACTGAACGGATCGACCGGGCGAGTGTGGGACTGCGGTCGGAGCGGGGACCGATTCTGCTCGCGGTGATGCTGAGCGTCGGGCTGGTGGCGATCGACGCGACCATCCTGGCGACGGCGGTCCCGTCGGTGGTCGAGGACCTGGGCGGCTTCACGCAGTTCCCTTGGTTGTTCTCGATCTACTTGCTGGCCCAGGCGGTCTCGGTGCCGATCTACGGCAAGCTCGCGGATCAGCGCGGCCGCAAACCGCTGATGCTGTTCGGCATCCTGCTCTTCGTACTCGGGTCGGTGCTCTGTGGGTTCGCCTGGAGCATGCCGGCGCTGATCGCCTTCCGGCTGATCCAGGGACTCGGCGCCGGTGCGATCCAGCCGATCGCGATGACGATCGTCGGCGACATCTACTCGGTCGCCGAGCGCGCCAAGGTGCAGGGCTACATCGCGAGCGTCTGGGGCATCGCCTCGTTCGTCGGCCCGACGCTCGGTGGCGTCTTCTCCGACTACATCTCCTGGCGCTGGATCTTCTTCGTCAACGTTCCGCTCGGGCTCGTGGCCGGGGTGGTGTTCTACCGGCGCTTCCAGGAGAACATCGTCCAGACCACCCGGCACCAGATCGACTACGCCGGCACGATCCTGCTCGCGGTCGGCGGCTCGCTGCTGCTGCTCGGGCTGCTCGAAGGCGGCGTGATCTGGTCCTGGGACTCGGTCACCAGCATCGCGATCCTCTCCGTGGCCGTCGTGCTGCTCGTGGTCTTCGGCTTCGTCGAGCGCCGCGCGGCCGAGCCGATCCTGCCGTTGTGGGTGCTCAGCCAGCGGGTACTGAACTCCGCCAACTCGTCCGCGCTGCTGGTCGGCGTCCTGATGATCGGCCTGTCGACCTACGTGCCGCTGTATGCGCAAGGGGTGCTCGGGACGTCGGCGCTGGTGGCCGGTTTCGCGCTCGCTGCGATGACGCTGGGCTGGCCGATCGCGGCGTCGCTCGCGGGCCGGATCTACCTGCGGATCGGCTTCCGCTGGACGATGTTCATCGGCTCGGTCTTCGTCGTACTCGGCTCGGCGCTGCTGCTCACGGTCAAGCCGTCGAGCTCGGTCGTCTACCTCGCCTTCGCCTGCTTCGTGATCGGTATCGGCCTCGGCTTCTCCGCGTCGCCGGGCGTGGTCGCCGCGCAGTCGTCGGTCGTCTGGACCAGCCGCGGTGTGGTGACCGGCGCCAACATGTTCGCCCGCTCGGTCGGCAGCGCGGTCGGCGTCGCCATCTTCGGCGCGGTCGCCAACGCGATGGTCGCCAGCCGGCTCGGCGACAACCACGACGACTTGGAGAAGCTGCCGTCGTCGGTACTCGCTCCCGCGATTCACGACGTGTACTACGGCGCTGCCGCGGCCGCCGTACTGCTCGTCGTCGCGGTCCTCTTCATGCCCAACCGCGTCACCGAGATGCCGCGCGGCTAGGCGCCACGGGACTCTGCCACGCGGCGGAGCCAGTAGCGGAACCAGGCGGGGCCGTAGGGGATGTAGACGCGGGTGGGGATGTCTCTGGTGCGTAGGTCGTCCAGGACGTCGGGGCGGATGCCTAGTAGTTGCTCGACGGGGACTATGCCTAGGGAGAGGAGCACTGCCTCGCGTAGGCGGCCATCGTGGGTCGCCAGGGACCAGCGGGCTTCGCTGGCGGCCAACTGGTGGGCTAGGCGGAGGTACGCGATGTCTGTCTGCTCGCCGTAGGGGTAGGCGCCTGTGGGCTCGACGTATGCGCCTTTGACCAGGCGGATTTGTACTCCGGCGCGGGTCAGCGCGTCGATGTCGTCGGGGGATCGCTGGAGGTTGGCCTGGACGGTGGCGCCGATGCGGTCCGCTAGACCGCGGCCGGCTACGTCCAGTACGCACTGGATGATCGCGTCGGTGCGGGCGGTGTCTTCGGCGCCTAGCTGGAGCAGGCGACCGGGTGGGAGGGCTTCGGCGATGGTGGCGACGTGGTCGGCGGCAGCGGTGGGGTCGATGTCCAGAGCCAGGTGCGAGAGGTCCAAGGAGAGCCAGACGTCGGCGGGTGGTTCGGGGAGGAGCTTGGCCAGCTCCAGGTATTCGTCGACGACACGGGCTGCGTCTGCCGGGTCGGTGGACATCTCGCCGAACAGGTCGACGCTGATGCCGTGGCCCTTGGCGATCTGGGCGTCGGCTACTTGAAGTGCTTCATCGCGGGTCCGGCCGGCGACGTACCGGGAGGCAGCGCGCCAGGCGTTCTCCTCGCCACCCGGGATGCCCTTCACCAGTTGCTCTAGTCGTTCGTTGGTCGCCAGCTTGAACAGAATCGCCCGGTCCGCACGCATGCCGGCCAGTCTGCCAGCGCACCCGGGCTAGCGTGCTGGGTTATGCGGGATGTGGACTGTGTGGGGGCGTTGATCCGGGATGGGCGGGGTCGGGTGTACGTGCACCGGCGTACTGCGGAGCGGCGGTTGTTGCCGGGGATCTGGGACGTCGTGGGTGGGCACGTCGAGGACGGCGAGACGCCGGAGGAGGCGCTGGCCCGGGAGGTTGAGGAGGAGACCGGGTGGCGGGTGCGGGAGGTTGTGGCAGCTGTCACCGACTGGGAGTGGGAGTACGAGGGGCGGGTCCGGCGGGAGATCGACTACCTCGTCGAGGTTGATGGGGATCTGGCGCGGCCTCGGTTGGAGGAGGGGAAGCACGACGCCGGTGCGTGGGTGGGGCCGGAGGAGCTTGAGTTGTTGATGGTCAATCGGACCGATGGGGATCGGCGGCTGCGGGACATCGTCGCGTACGCCGTACGGACTGTATTGACGGAGCGGTTGATGCTGGTTCCGATCACTGGTCCGGGTGAGGTCCTCCCCGGACATGCGGCGGACCTGGAGCGGCTGCACGCCGATTCGTGGGTGGCGGAGTGGTACGACGAGACGTGGTCCGCCGAGGAGTCGGTACGCCGGGCCGCCGGGTTCCAGTCGCGCTGGGAGACCAACGGCGTCAGCAAGTGGATGGCCTACGACCGCTCGACCGGCACCCTCGTCGGCCGCGGCGGCATGGAACGAATGGACCCAGACGCAGAAGTCACCACCAAGATCGCAACCCTCCTCGACGAAGGCCCGCTCCGCGGGCAGCTCGCCGAGGGCGGGCTCGACGGAGGCGGGCTCGGTGGGGGTGGGCTCGGTGGGGGTGGGCTCGGTGGGGGTGGGCTCGGTGGGGGTGGGCTCGGTGGGGGTGGGCTCGGTGGGGGTGGGCTCGGGGGTGCTTGGGCTGCTGATCGGTTGGAGCTTGGGTGGGCTTTGGTGGGCTCTGCCCGCGGCCAAGGCTTTGCTACCGAGCTCGGTCGGGCGGGGCTCGACTACGCCTTCGGTGTGCTGGGGGCTCGGGCGGTGGTCGCGTTCACCGAGCGGATCAACTCCGCGTCCCGCGCGGTGATGGAGCGGTTGGGGATGACGTACGCGGGTGAGATCCGGACCGATGGCCTGGTCGAGGGCCGGGAGGGCGTCCACCCGGACGCACCGTTCGCGGTCTACGTCGCAACGACCGGCTGAGCCCGGGGCCGCGGCGGGGCCGTGGCGGGAGCGCGGCGGGGCCGTGGCGGGAGCGCGGCGGGGCCGTGGCGGGAGCGCGGCGGGGCCGTGGCGGGAG
>NZ_BAAAHK010000003.1:867185-1025044 GCF_039525325.1 Kribbella koreensis | reverse complement strand
GGACGTCGCCGGACATTCACACTGTTAAGGGCCACCCCGCAAGGGGTGGCCCTTAATGTGTTTTACAGACCTTTTGAGAGCTGCGGACCTGCCAGGGCATAGCCCAGAGGTCAGAGGTCGTCGGGGGAGATTCCTACCAGTGCCGCGGCGGCGCAGATGTGGATCGGGGTCAGGTCTGCGGGGGCGACGGGTGCCTGGAGAAGGGTGCCTCGTTCGAACGGGGTGAGGCCGATGTCTATGCCATGGGCGCCGGCTACCAGGCCGCGGACGTAGGTGAGCCAGCCCATCATCGGGATGCCGCGACGGAAGACGCCGGCGGCAGCTGCCAGTTCGGTGTCGGCGATGCTGGCCCATTCGGGTTCCCAGATCGTGACGACCGCGCGGAGGACCTGGGCGAAGCGCTCTGACTGGATCAGCGCGTCCTCGTCACTCCAGTGCAGGGTGAGTTGGTCGGAGACTGTCGTGAGGGTGCCGCCCATGGAGAGGTCGAACAACCAGGGGAGATCACCGGCGCTCTGCAGGTGCAGGCGGGTGGTACTCGAACCGTTCGAGAGGACCTTCGTGGTCGCCTCGACCATCTCCTGGAGCGGTGCGGAGGCGTCCGCCTCGAGCACATGGAAACCCCAGCGCTCGTCCTGCGTCCACAGGTGAACCTCTGGGAACGCCACAGCGACCGCGGTCAGGGTGCGCCCGACGCGGAGCGCTCGGTGTTCGACCGATTCGTCTCGGTGAGCCCACTGGGCGCGCAGTAGCCAAGATGCCATCTCACGCCCTCCGATCAGCTGCCGGCTGGACCTGTCCAACGGACGGTACGCCGAACGACGAGGGGTTGACCAGAGCTCCGCCTACTCCGTGTGAACAGCGGGGGCCGGCCTGAACGCCCATCTGCTCACACGACACCCCTCCAGTGTGAACGAGCGACGGGTCAGCCCCGACCACCGGGGTCCCTTTTCCGCAACCTCCCGCCCAAAACCGGTACCGCTGCCGAGGGAGGCCGACGACGGTCCGCCCACCCTGCCCGCTCGGCGCGCGGTTCAGCCCGGTCAGCCTGCGGCTCCCGTTGCTTCGGTGTCTTCGCCCGGCTCGGCATCGGTCGATTGCTTGACCGATTTAGCTGGCTTCCGTCGGCCAGACGCCTTCGCCGGAGCCGCGTCGGCAGCCTCGGCGGAGGAATCAGCTAGAACGGTTGAGTCAGGTTGGGAGAGCTCGGCGGTGTCGAGGGTTTGTTCGGCTAGGTCGAGGGTTGGGCGGGGGCCCCGGTAGGAGTCGAGCCAGGTGCGGAGGAGTTCTACCCGGGCGGAGTACTCCTCGTTGCCCTTCACGACCGGTGCCTGGTTGTAGGCCATCGTGTCGGAGGAGCGGCGCAGCTTCACGTAGAGACGGGATGAGGACAGCGCGTAGCGTTCCATGTCGTCCTGCAGGGCGCCGATGACCGTGATGTTCCGGTCGCGGCCGATCTGCTCGAACAGGGCGACGGCCTCTCGGCGGTGTTGGGAGCCGAGGTTCCGGCCCAGCTCGTCCAGGATCAGGAGCAGCGGACGGTCACTGCCGCCGGCCAACGCCGCGGCGCAGACGAGCTTCACTGCTTTCTCGTCCATCTGCGCGGTGTTGCCCTTGACGTTGAACGCCGAGAACGGCCCGCCCTCGGACCGACGCCACTTCGGCGTGACCGTCCAGCGCCACGGCTTGTCCGGCTCCGCTGGCGGGTCAGGCTCCGGATACTCGAGCTTCGCGCCGTACCCGCCGTACTGCTGGTCCAGCCGGTCGAATTCCGCCGACACCAGTCGCAGTCGCGCCTTGATGCCATCCGCAAGCGACGAGCGATGGGCCCGCGCGGTGCTCTCGGCCTCGCCGAGTCCCTCGCGAGCGCGTTCGAGGGCAGCATTCCGCTCAGCTCGTTGGCTGGCGATCTGCTGTTGCTGGAGGCTGTCGAAGGTCTCGTGCTGCGCGAGGTGGCTTGCGAGCGTCCGCTGCAGGGCCGGTACCAGGGCGACGCGTGCGCCGAGGGTCCCGTTCGACCAGCCGTCGGCGCCATTGAGGATCTCCCACAGCTCCGACGGGATCTCTTCCCGCGAGCGTGCGTTCGGGAAGCAGCGGCGTACGACGTCGTCGAGCTGGGTGCAGGCCTGGTGGTTCCAGTCGGCCGTCGTCCGACGCTGGGCCGCGTCATCCGGCAAGGCGACCAGGAACTCGGAGGCTTCCGAGGCGCTGCCGCCCCAAGCGGTCGTCCTGCTGACCAGGTCGAGACCGGTCTGCTCCTCCAGGAGCACGAGCCGTCGACCGGCGAGTTCGTCGAGGATGCGGTCGTGATCGCGGCGAGTGGCTTCGAGGTTCTTCAGGCGCTCGTCGCGGACGAGTTGCTGCCCGGCGGCGGCTTCGGCCGATTCCTTGGCCGCCTGCAAGGCGGGTGCGAGCGTGTCACGATCGGTCTCGTGCTGATCGTTCGCCTCACGCAGGGCAAGGATCTGCTCCTGTACGTCCGCGGCGGTCCCGAGCGCGCGGGCGGCCGCGGTACGCCGCTCGGCCTGGTCCACTCGCGCACGAGCCTGCTCAAGCGCGGCCGATGCCTCTGACCGGGCCTCTACGGCTGCGTCGAGGCGACGGCGGGCCGCTTCGATGCGCGCCGTGCGACCGGTGATCGCCTCCTCGAACTGCCCGACGGCGACCACGCCGGCCGGCTCGTCGATGATCTCCTTCGCCGAACGCTCCGCGAGAGCCGCGAAGAACCCGTCCAGCTTGAACCGCTTGTCCGCCGACGACGGTCCACCCTTGAAAGCGGCGGCATCGGGCCGGTTGGCGAGTACGAGCAGGAAGCCCGGATAGCCGGCGTCGCTCAGGGCAGACGTTGCGATCGCGACGTCGGACGCGTCGACGACAACGGCCTCCCGGTACGGTGCCAGCCGCGGCTCCCACTCGGCACGGTCGGCGGTCGCCAGCTCGGTGATGTCGGTGAGGGCGCCGCACTCGATGCCGGCGTTCGCCAGTACCTGTTGCTGCGGAGCCGAGACGGTTTGGCCGCTCTCGGCCTCGCGGAGGTCGGCGGTCGCCTGGTCCACGAACGAACGCGCGGCGTGGTCGCGGCCGATGTGCTCCTCGAGGACTGCGCGGGCTTCTTCTTGCTCCTCGGCGGCGGCCGCCATGTCGCGTCCGTCGGCCGAGCGGCCGGCATCGAGCAGCCGGCGGTGCTCTTGGCCGAGGCGCTCGAGCTGTTCGCGGACCGAGCGTTGGGCGAGATCCAGTTCACGGTCGCGGGCATCGAGTTTGTCGCGCTCCTGGCGGGTGAGTTGGACGTCGCGGAGCAGATTCTCTTCGCTGCCGAACGCTTCGATCTCGGTGTCGACGGTCTCCCGTCGCGCCTCCTGCTCGGCGACGCGCTCGTCCAGTACGCCCAGCTCTTGGAGGATCTCGCTGTTGCGCGCATCGCCGTCGACGAGATGCCGGGCGCAGCGGGCCTTCCAGGATTCGCGGGCGGCGGCGAGGGCTTCGCGGGCGGCGGCGCGTTGCAGGATGCCGGCCTCGACCGTGGCCATCTCCTGTTCCCAGCGCTGGAGGTCGGCCGCTGCCTGCTTGGTCGCCTCGCGTTGCGTGTGCTCGGCGGAGCGGTGGGCCTGCTCCTGCTCCAGCTCGTGATCGAGACCGGTGAGCGTGGCGATCGCGTTGAAGATGCGGGCGGGGCCGAGCTCGTTCAGCGGCTCGGCGAGCAGGTTGGCGGTCGGGGACGAGCGGACGGAGGTCGAGAGGAACGACACGCAGCGGACCTGGCCGCCGTACAGGACTGTGGAGAGCTTGTTGGCGTGGAAGTCGGTGCGGCCGTTGGAGTGGGGCAGTGCGGCCCAGAGCGCGTCGGCGCCGGCTGCGCGCTCGGCCTCGGTGACGCCGTACGGGACGTGCAGGCCGCTCTTCCAGCGCAGGTCCAGGTACGACGCTTTGCGGTTGATCCTGATCCAGACGGTGATGGCGGCCGCTTCGATCTCGGCCAGCTCGGTCAGGTCCGGGTCGGAGAAGACGCCGACGATGTAGCCGCGGTCGACGTTGGACCAGGTGCCTTCCTGGCCGGCCGCTTCGGCGGTGAAGAGCAGCTCGGCCGCGCCGGGAGCGCCGCTGGTGAGGCGCCATTGGTCGTCGGCGTGGAGGAGCGAGAGGGCGGCGATCCAGGAGGACTTGCCGGCGCCGTTGGAGTCGACCGGGCCCTGGCCGGCAACGGTGACGAGGCCTTGGCCGACCATCGGGATCGGGTGGGTCGACAGCCGGGACAGGTCGACGACCTGGACGCCGAGCAGCACCTTCGAGCCGAGGATGTCGTACGGCCCGTCCTCAGCGGGGGTGGGGGTGCTCATGCCGCTCCTTCTTCTTCGGTGATGCCTTTGCGAGCGCGGATGGCCTCCGCGATCGGGCTCGACGGGGCGGCCGCGAGGATCAGCTGATCCTGCAGGCGGCGCCGTGCGGCCGGGGTGAGGCGTTGGAGTTGTGGGCCCGGGATGTAGCTCGGGCCGCCGGAGTGGTCGCCGGACAGCTGGATCAGGCCGGCGGCGCGGAGTCGCTGGAGGGCCAGGCGGCGCTCCTCGCTGGAGATCTTGGTGGTGCGGAGCTCGTCGACGGTCGTCGGGCGGGCGGACTTCCAGCTGTCGCCGGTGAGAATGCCTTCGCTGCGGGGGATCGCTACCGAGTGGACCAGGACGAGCACCAGTACTGCGCGGTCCACGACTGAGAGCGGTTGCCAGCCTTGCGCGGTCAGCGTCTCGGCGATGTCGTCGGCGTACCCAGCTGTCCAGTGCGTGCCGTCCACATGCACCAGCGTCCGACCGATCAACTTCAACATCTTCTGCACCTGACGGCGCAACGTCACGTCCCGCAGCCCGGCCAGCTGCACCTCGGCCACCGGGTGCGCCGCATACTGCACCGCACTGAACGCAGCCAGTACTTCGTCCCTGCTCCGATCACTCAAATCCTGCAACAACTGATCGAAGAGCGCATGATGCTCACTCATCAGTCCTCCTCCGGCTCGGGTAGGTCTGAGCCGGGCGCAGCTGATTGGTCTGGCCCGGAGGAAGTCGGGGTGGCAGGGGCGGGGGTGGGTGCGTCCCCATCGTTGGGGAGTGGGTCGGGGGTGGGCTCGGGGGTGCGGGGTGGGGCTAGGACGGCTGGGGGTGGGTCGGGGAGGATTCGGCAGAGTTCTCTCAGGCCGGTTTGGGCGGTAGGGGTCCAGGCGGTTACCCGGGGGCCAAGGCGGACTTCGCCGGCCTTTTCGTTCCAGATAAGCCAGCTGGTGGCGTGTAGGCGGCGGAGGCTGCCGATGATCAGGGTCAGGTCGCTGGATTGTTCGGGGCGGCCTCGGAGGCCGGCGTAGACGGCCTTCACTTGGGTGAGGGTGCCGACCACGCCGGGCCACACCGAGCCGCTGCGGTCTTGCCAGCAGCAGGCTACGCAGATGGCTAGGACTCGGGCGGTTTCGTTGGGCATCTCGACCGCTACCGGGGGCATGCCGAGCTCCTCCAGGACGGAGTGGCCGGCGCCTTCGGGGAGGGTGGGCAGCATCCAGATTGTGGAGCCGTCGGGCTCGGGGGCTCGGGTGAGGCCTGGGACGGCAGGGGTGTCCGGGGAGACTTGGAGGGGTCCGGCGGACTGGACTTTGGCCCACCAGAGGGCGGTGTAGGACCGGCCGCTCTCGGCGACCTCCGACGACGTCATCGGGTCACCCGCCGGAAGGTTCCCTCGGTGGCCCAGGGGGTGCCGGCTGTGGGGTCGATTCGCATGCCGTCGCCCCAGACGAGCTCGTAGTCGAGCTCGTCGTGGAGGTGGGCAGCGGTCAGCTCGGCCAGGACCCGGCGGGCGGTGACCCAGTCGCCGGCGTCGTCGACTACGTCCACGATGCTGACTGAGGAGCGGCCGGCCAGGATTCGCTCGGCTTCGGCGCGGAGATCCTCGCGGTCTGTGGCGGCGGCGGACTCGGGCGCGTCTGTCTCCGAGGAAGGACGAGGCGGTGCCATCCGCGCAGTACCGGTTCGGCGGCCGGACTCGACTGCTTCGAGCATGCCCTCCGGGGAGAAGTCAGGCGCGGCCGCGTCGAACAGCAAGCCGTCCAGCACACCAGCCAGTACTTCGGTATCGCTGCTCCGCGTAAACGTCAGCCAAGTCTCGATCGGCAGCAATCCGAGCGCCCGCGTCGTACCGGCTCGCTCGACCAACCGCCCGGCCGCCAGCTGAACAGCATCCGCATAAGCAGCCAGCGACATCCGCAGCTGCGTGCACACCTGGTGCAACCCGGGCCACCGCTCGAGCACGATCCGGTGCACCTTCTCGGCCTGCTCGATCAGTCGCTCGTTACCCCACGCGAGCTGTGCGTTCTCCCGCAGCTGCGCGGTCGTGCTGGTCGACACCAGGATGGACAGCTCGTTTCCCAGCAGCCGGAACACCTTCGTCAGCCGCTGGATCGATGCCTGCCCCTGCTCCTCGACCGCCCGCGGATCGCTCACGCTGTGTGCTTCGAGGGTGAGCAATTGGTGCAGCTCGGCCTGCCCGCCCTGCACCGACATCCGCTTGAGGAACATCAGCATCACGTACGGCGCGAAGGCCGCCCGGTGACGCAACTCGTTGGGCCGGTCCACGAGCTTGGTGATCGCGCCGTACTGCCGCAGTACTTCGAAACGCCGCACGATCACCTCATGCGGCCATCCACGGCAGGCGAGCGCGGCCTGCTCCACGGTCAACCCGTCGCTGCCCGCCTCCGCGAACGCATCCAGGATCGCCTGATCCGCGTCCAGCAGCTCCGGGTCGACGATCATCGCGCCGGCCTCCCGGGCGAGCACGGCGAAGACCTGCCGATAGACGCGCAGGACAGCCGCTTCGGCCTCCGCATCCAGCAATGTCGCGTCCACGCTTCTCCTCCCGCGGCCGCCCCCGAAGACAGCCAGAGAAGCGACTTTATCGACGCCGGACGGCGGATCGAAATCGGCACTCGCCGGGCCTGTGGACAAACTCCTCCGGACAAACCCGCCCAGGCGGGCCGCCGACGCACGCGGCAGGCCCGCTGACGTAGCCGGCAGGCCTGCCGGCGCAGGCGCCCTAGGCTTCAGTCCCGCGAGCGGCGCCGGAACGCCACCAAGGCGAGCGGCGCGAAGA
Source organism: Kribbella koreensis (assembly GCF_039525325.1). Taxonomy (NCBI): domain Bacteria; kingdom Bacillati; phylum Actinomycetota; class Actinomycetes; order Propionibacteriales; family Kribbellaceae; genus Kribbella; species Kribbella koreensis. Next base: position 1,017,925 of record NZ_BAAAHK010000003.1, on the reverse strand, counting down.
CGGCCGTGAACAGCAGCGACCAGGCGATGGAAGCGAGCACTGGGTGCTGGAGCGGCCACTGAGCGTCCGCCGAGGGCGCCAGACCGTTGCCCCACAATTGCCGGCACGCCGCGGTCAGCGCCGACACCGGGTTCCACTCCGCGATCAACTGCAGCCAGCGGGGCATGTCCTGGGTCGGGGCGAAGGTGTTGGCGACGAAGGTGAGCGGGAACATCACGGTGAACATGAAGCCGTTCACCGCCTCCACCGAGCGCATCAGCGACCCGACCCAGATGCCCAGCCAGATCATCGAGAAGCCGAACAGCAGCAGGAGCAGGTAGCCCAGCACGCCGTTGACCAGTCCGTCGCGGATCCGCCAGCCGATCAGCAGGCCGGTCACGCTCATCACCACGATGCCGATACCGGAATGGATCAGGCTCGACAGGCTCCGCCCGACGAGCACGGACGAGCGGGAGATCGGGAGCGACTTCAGCCGGTCGACGATCCCCTTCTCCAGATCGCTGGTGAGGCCGATGGCCACGATGGCGGAGGAGAAGATGATGGTCTGCGCCATGATGCCCGGCAGCAGGAACTCCCGGTACGACGTACCGGGCACGTCGATCGAGCCACCGAACACGTAGGCGAACAGCAGCACGAACATCACCGGCTGGATCGTCACGTCCAGCAGCATCTCCGGCATTCGCCGGATGTGCAGGAGATTGCGCCAGACCACGGTCAGCGACTGTTGCAGCAAGGTGCGCTGGTGGATCGGCGGCCTGGTCATCACGGCGGTCATCGGACAGCCTCCTGCTCGGTCAGCGTCCCGGTGGTGTCGGTCGACTCGGCGCGGTGACCGGTCAGGTGCAGGAAGACGTCGTCGAGGCTCGGTCGTTTCAGGCCGAGGTCGTCGACGTCGATCCCGCTATCGGCGAAGACCCCGGCGATCCGGGTCATGTCGGCCAGACCGGCGGCCGGCGCCGTGAGTCGCCGGCTCACCTCCTCGACGTGCACCTCAGGCGCGTGTTGTCGCAGGAGTTCGGCAGCGCGTGGCAGGTCGGCCACTGCCGCGACCGTGACGACCACACTGGCCCGGCCGGCCTCGTCCTTGAGCTGCGTCGGCGTACCGGCCGCGATCACCTTGCCCTTGTCGATCACGACGATCTCGTCGGCGAGATGGTCGGCCTCCTCCAGATACTGAGTCGTCAGCAGCAAGGTGGTGCCGTCCCGAACCAGGCCGCGCAGTACCTCCCACAGATCCGCGCGGCTGCGCGGGTCGAGTCCGGTCGTCGGCTCGTCGAGAAACAGCACCGGCGGTGCGGCGACCAGGCTGACCGCGAGGTCCAGCCGTCGCCGCATCCCACCCGAGTACGTCTTCGCCACCCGGTCGGCCGCGTCGGTCAGCAGGAACCGCTCGAGCAGCTCGTCGGAGAGCTTGCTCAGGTACTTGGTCGGCAGCCCGTAGAGCCTGCCGATCAGCCGGATGTTCTCCCGGCCGGTCAGCAGTTCGTCGATCGTCGCGGACTGACCGGTCAGGCCCATGCTGCGCCGGACGTCCGCGGGTTGCTTGATCACGTCGTAGCCGGCCACCCGGCCCGTACCGCTGGTGGGCACGCTGAGCGTCGTCAGCATCCGCACCGTCGTCGTCTTGCCGGCGCCGTTGGGACCGAGCAGGCCCAGCACTGTTCCTTCGGGGACGACGAAACTCACGCCGTCGACGGCACGGTTCGTGCCGAACTGCTTCACCAGATCGATCGCTTCGACTGCGGGTCCGTTGGACATGGGCTCACCCTAGAGCGGGCCGCCGACAACCCGATGCGGAAAAAAGCGGATGACGCCGAGCACCGCGTTCCCTACCATCCGAAGCATGATGAGACTCCTCGGCTAGTGCGTCCTCAAACGCTCTAGCCGACCCCAGCACACCCGACCGGTGCGGATGCCCACGAAGGCGTCCCCGGGCGCGGTCTGCTGTTCTCATTCACCGGAGTCACCTCATGGCACCGTCATTTCCCGACGTCCTGCCGATCGGAGCGCAGCACCCGCGTGGCCGCGCCCTGCTCGCCGTTCGCAAGGATTCCGTCCCCGGCAGGATCCTGGTCGAGGGGAGCTGGGAGCACAGCCAGCTGCTCAGCACCCCGACCGTGATCGACACCTTCTATTACTGCGCTGAAGTCTGCGAACAGCCGCGGACAGCAGCCGAGATCGCCGCGAGAGCACGTGAGGTCTACCGGATCTCACCGAAGCTGCTGGCACGAGTCAGCCGGAAGAGCCGGTCCGACGGCCTGATCTCCATTGCCCGGCTGCCCGAGTGGCGCGCCGAGGAGCTCAGGCTCAGTGAGTCCTCGCTGGTACTGGTCGCCGATGGCGTCGAGTACGCCGGCAACCTCGGCACCCTGATCCGCACGGTCGACGCCGCCCGCGCGGACTGCCTGGTCCTCACCAGCCGCCGGGCGCGCCCGAATCACCCCGCCGTGTACGCCGCCAGCCGCGGCATGGTGCTCACCACTCCGGTGCTCGAGTTCACGAGCATCGCCAGCGCAGCGAGTTGGCTCAGGCAGCACGAGTTCGAGGTCCACCTCGCCGACCCCGCAGCGACCGGCAGCTACAAAGCACCGCAGTACCAAGGAAGAACTGCCTTCGTCGTCGGCTCGGAAGGCGAGGGACTTCACCAGGCATGGCATGAGCAGGGCTTCAAGAAGGTGAGCATCCCGATGCTCGGTCAGGCCGATTCGCTCAACGTCGCCTTGTCAGCCGGCATCCTGCTCTTCGAGGCCCGTGCCCGCAAAGAGGGCTGGTGATCTCTGGCATTGCCGTGGGGCCGGCCATCGGGCCGGCCCCACGGGTGCAGGTTGCGACTCCGAAGCCGCCGTGGTCAGGTCGTCTTGACGTCCACGTGCTTGGGCTCCGGCTTCGGCACCTCCTTCAGTGGCACCCGGATCTCCAGGATGCCGTCCTTGTAGGTGGCCTTGATCTCGCTGTCGTCGAAGTCGGCCGGCAACGTCATGCTGCGGGAGAAGGCTCCGTAACGGAACTCGGACCGCAGCGCCTCCTTGGTGGTCTCCTTCCGCTCCGCCTTCACGGTGAGCATGCCGTCGGCGACCGTGATGTCGACATCCTTGACGGGGTCGATGCCGGGCAGTTCGGCACGCAGCACGTAGTCGTCACCTTCGCGGAAGTCCTCCACCCGCATCATCTGCAGGCCGGCGAACGGCCGCAGGGCCGGAATGGTGAACGGCCGGAAGGTGGGGAAGGCCGCGAACTCCACTTCGAGCCAGTCGGTCAGATCCGTGAGTGGCCGTTCACGCTTGACGAGGTCATTCATGTTCTCGCCTCCAAATCCTCTCGTCCTACTTCCACTCCAGCGCGCGGCTCATAGCCGCCAAAGGGTCCTCCGGCCTTGTTCTGAAGGACTTTCGGCGGTCAGCGTGGCGCGGCGGTCGAGGCGCGCTCGATCAGCCGGACCTCCAGCGTGATCGGGTCGACCGGATGCTCCTTGCCCTCGATCGTGCCCAGGAGCAGCTGTACTGCGATCGCCGCCTTCCGCGGGATGTCCTGCGCGATCGTGGTCAGCTTGGGCGTGACGTAAGCGCTCAGATCGAGGTCGTCGAACCCGAGCACCGAAACGTCCGAAGGCACCGAGAACCCACTCTCCGCCAGCCCTTCCATGATCCCGATCGCCAGGATGTCGGCGGTCGCGAAGACGGCCGTGGCCGAGGGGTGCGAGGACATCAGCCGCCGCCCGAGCTCGCGGCCACTGGCATGTGTCGTGTTCGCCGAGACCAGCCGCTCCCGCCACGACAACCCGGCCTCCGCGAAGGCAGCCTGGAAACCCGCGAACCGCTCGTGCACGACACCGACATCGGAGAACGACGGCCCGGCGAAGACGATCTCCCGATGCCCCAGCTCCAGCAGATGCCGCGCGGCCAGCAGCGCACCGGTGTAGTCATCGGACCGTACGCCGGTAGTCAACGGATTCGCCGAATAGCTGTCGATCGCGAGCAACGACACCTTCCCCACCGCGCGAGCAGTGAGCCGGTCGATCTCCTCGTCCAGGAACCCGAGCAGCACCGCCCCATCCAGGCTCCACGACTGCAACGCCTCGGCAACCTCCGCCGGCGCCGCGATCCCGCGGAGCAACAGGTGGTACCCGCCCTTGCGCAGTTCCCGCTCGATCTGCCCGACGATCGCCACGTTGTGCGGGCTGATCATCAAGCTGTCCTCGTCGGCCGCCGGCACCAGCAGGCCGATCAGCCGTGACGACTTCGCGGCCAGGCTGCGGGCCGACGCGCTCGGCACGTAACCGCGCTCGGCGACGATCCGCTGGATCCGCTCGATCGTCTCCGGCGAGACCCGGGCGCGCTTGCCGTTCACCACGTTCGAGACCGTCATCATGCTGACCCCGGCCTCGTCGGCGATGTCCTTCAGCGTGACCCGCACAGCGGCTCCTCTCGGTTGTCGCGGCCAGGATACGAGCGCCGTCCGCCCATTGACAGCCGCCCGGAAGCGGCCTTACGGTCCCACCAAGGTGGAGCGCTAAACCTACCACGATCGAACGGAGTTCAGGTGAGCAAAGAGGTGAGTACTCAGCAGTGGTGGCGGGATGCGGCGATCTACCAGATCTACCCGCGCAGCTTCGCCGACGGGAACGGCGACGGCACCGGTGACCTGGCCGGCGTCCGCTCGCGGCTCCCGTACCTGAGCAGCCTCGGGATCGACGCCATCTGGTTCACCCCGTGGTACCTGTCCCCGCTCGCCGACGGCGGGTACGACGTGGCCGACTACCGGGTGATCGATCCGGCCTTCGGCACCGTCGAGGAGGCCGAGCAACTCATCGCGGAGGCTGCCGCCCTGGGTATCCGCACGATCATCGACATCGTCCCGAACCACATCTCGAGCGAACACGTGTGGTTCAAAGAAGCTCTGGCCGATGGCCCGGGCTCACCGGCAAGAGAACGCTTCTGGTTCAAGGGCGGCGAGGAGCAGCCGACCGACTGGGTCTCCAGCTTCTCCGGTGACACCTGGACCAGGACCAAGAACCCCGACGGTACGCCGGGGGGAGTGGTACCTCCACCTCTTCACCCCCGAGCAGCCCGACCTCAACTGGAACCACCCCGACGTCCGCCGCGAACACGAGGAGATCCTCAGGTTCTGGTTCGACCGGGGTGTCGCCGGGATCCGGATCGACTCGGCCACCATGCCGGTCAAGGATCCCGCCTTCCCGGAGTACGGCGAGACCGCCGAGCACCCGTACGTCGATCGCGACGAACTCCACGACATCTACCGCTCCTGGCGGGCCATCGCCGACGAGTACGCCGAACCGCGGGTGCTCGTCGGGGAGATCTGGCTCGCCGACCCCGAGCGGTTCGCCCGCTATCTGCGGCCGGACGAGATGCACACCGCGTTCAACTTCGACCTGATGGGCCGGCCGTGGAGAGCGTCCGAGCTCCGCGCGTCGATCGAATCCACGCTCGCCGCTCACCGGCCCGTCGACGCGCCGGCCACCTGGGTGCTGTCCAACCATGACGTCACCAGACCGGCCACCCGGTACGGACGCGAGGACAGCTCGTTCTCGTTCCAGACCAAGCGGTTCGGCGTACCGACTGATCTGGCGCTGGGGCAACGGCGGGCGCGGGCGGCGGCGCTGCTGACGGCCGCATTGCCTGGGTCGCTCTATGTCTATCAAGGCGACGAGCTCGGCCTGCCCGAGGTCGAGGACCTCCCGCTCGCCGCGCTGCAGGACCCGATCTTCCACCGCTCCGAAGGCGCCGATCCCGGCCGCGACGGCTGCCGCGTACCGTTGCCTTGGACAACTACTGGCCCGAGCTTCGGCTTCAACTCGCAAGGCTTCACTCCCTGGCTGCCGCAGCCGGCCGAGTGGGGCAGCCACTGCGTCGAGGTGCAGGAACGCGACCCCGACTCGATGCTCGCCCTGTACCGCGCCGCGCTGCACCTCCGCCGCGGCCTCCCCAACGAATTCGCCTGGCACGAAACCACCACCGACGATGTCATCGCCTTCAGCCGCGGAGAGCGCTTCCGCTGCCTGGTCAACCTGGGCGACGAGCCGCTCCAGCTGGACGGCGAAGTCCTGCTCGCCAGCGCCGCCCTCACTGACGATCGCCTCCCCACCGACGCAGCCGTCTGGCTGACCACGAAGTAGGAGAACCACGCAATGAAGCTCACTCCCATCGCTCTCGTGGTCGCTGTGGCCGCGAGCCTCACCGCCTGCTCGGGCTCCGGCTCGGACACCAAGGCGACGCCCGACGGCCCGGTCACCCTGAAGGTCGCCCGCGACCCCGGCCTCGACAAGGGCGCGATCGCCGCCTTCGACGCGAGGGTCGCGCAGTTCGAGAAGGACAACCCGAAGATCGACGTCGTCCCGCAGGAGTACAACTGGACCGCGACGACCTTCACCGCGCAGCTTGCTGGTGGCACGCTGCCCGACGTCTTCACGGTCCCGTTCACCGACGGCCGTGGCCTGATCCAGCGCAAGCAGATCGCCGACATCAGCGGCCTCGTCTCAGCTCTCCCGTACGCGAGCAAGTTCAGCGAGAACGTCGCCAAGGCGGGCAAGGCCGAGGACGGCAAGATGTGGGCCGTCCCGATCGCGGCGTACGGGCAGGCCTTGCACTACAACCGGTCCTTGTTCAAGCAGGCCGGGCTGGACCCCGACAAGCCGCCGGCGACCTGGGATGAGGTCCGTGCGGACGCCAAGCAGATCGCGGACAAGACAGGCAAGGCCGGGTACGCCGAACTGACTACCGACAACACAGGTGGCTGGATCCTCACCACCCTCGACTACGCGTTCGGCGGCCGCACGGAGAAGCTCGACGGCGACACCGCGACGGCACAGCTCGACACACCCGAGATGACCTCGGTGCTGCAGTTGCTGAAGGACATGCGCTGGACGGACAACAGCATGGGCTCCAACTTCCTCTACGACTGGGGCGGCATCAACCAGGCCTTCGCATCTGGCCAGATCGGTATGTACGTGTCCGGTGGCGGCAACTACGGCTCACTGGTCACGCAGAATGCGCTCAAGCCGGCCGACTACGGCGTGACGACCATCCCGCTCGCCAGCAACGACCAGGCCGGAGTACTGGGCGGTGGGACGCTGGCGACGGTCAGTGCCAAGGCCAACGACGGTGTGAAGGCCGCTGCCGTGAAGTGGATCGACTACTTCTACATGAAGAAGCTGGCCGACAAGGACGCCGCAGTGCTCGATGCGAAGACCGTTGCCGCCTCCAAGCAGCCAGTGGGTGCTCCGCAGCTACCGGTGTTCGACAAGGCGACGTACGACGAGTCGCTGGGCTGGGTGAAGGAGTATGTGAACGTCCCGCTCGAGCAGATGAAGCCGTACACGGACAAGATGTTCGACCAGCCGCTGCTCACCGAGCCGGTCCGGTCGACCCAGGAGGTCTACAAGCTCCTCGACCCGGTCGTGCAGTCGGTCCTGACCAACAAGGATGCCGACATCGCGAAGCTGCTCAAGAACGCCAACGCCGAGGCGCAGACCCTCCTCGACCGGAAGTAGCCACTGATGAGAAGAGGTCGCGGTAGTGGCCTGAGCACGCTGGTCTTCCTGCTACCGCTGCTACTGGTCTTCGGTGTCTTCTCCTGGATCCCGATCCTCAGGGCTGTGGTGATGAGCTTCCAGGAGACCAACCTGGTCACCCCTGCGACCTTCGCCGGCCTACAGAACTTCAGGGACGTCCTGGCCGACCCCCTGCTCTGGACAGCAGTCAAGAACACCCTGTACTTCGCTCTGCTCGCCCTACTGTTCGGCTACCCGGTCCCGCTCGTCGCTGCAGTCCTGATGAGCGAGGTACGCCGCTTCAAAGGTCTCTACAGCGCATTGGCCTACTTGCCGGTGGTGATCCCACCAGTAGTCGCAGTGCTGCTGTGGAAGTTCTTCTACGACGCCAGCCCCAACGGCGTCTTCAACACCATCCTCGGCGCAGTAGGCCTCGGCCCGGTCTCCTGGCTACAGGACTCGGGCAGTGCGATGCCCGCACTGGTCATCGAGGCGACCTGGGCCGCAGCCGGCGGCACGGTCATCATCTACCTCGCCGCACTGACAGGGGTCGCCACTGATCTCTACGAAGCAGCCGAGATCGACAGAGCGTCGATCTGGCGCAAGATCTGGCATGTGACGCTGCCGCAGCTCAGAGGCGTCCTGCTGATCACCTTCATCCTGCAGATCGTCGGAACGTCGCAGGTCTTCCTGGAGCCGTTCCTGTTCACCGGTGGCGGCCCGGCGAACTCCACGATCACCATCCTGCTACTCATCTACGACTACGCGTTCGCCAACAGTCTCGGTGGCGAGTACGGCGCCGCGACCGCCCTCAGCATCATGCTGGCCGTTGCCCTGGGCATCCTGTCGGCCGTCTACTTCCGCCTGACCCGATCCTGGAGCCGCTCATGAGCCGGGGCATCCTCTCGTCGTCGGACTGGCGCCGCCCCGGCGTACGGCGTACCGCTCGGTCAGTGCACGTCTTGCTGCTAGCCGCGCTGATCGCCGTCGGCCTGGGCCCCATGCTCTGGCTGGCCAAGGCGGCAGTCACTCCAACCCAGGACACCCTGCGCGCGCCGCTCGCGTTGTGGCCGCACGGGATCGACTGGGCCAACCTGTCCACCGCCTGGTCGCGGGTGGAGATCGACAAGTACTTCCTCAACACCGTCGTCCTCGCGGCCGGCTCCTGGTTCGTCCAGTTGCTGGTGGCGACCACGGCCGGCTACGCCTTGTCGGTACTACGCCCGCGCTACCGCAAGGCCCTGACCGGCATCGTGCTCGCGACGCTCTTCGTGCCGTCGGTCGTGCTGCTCGTCCCGCTGTACCTCACGATCGTCGACCCACCGTTGCTGAAGACCTCGTTGATCAACACGTTCTGGGCGGTCTGGCTGCCGGCCGGCGCGAACGCGTTCAACATCCTGATCGTGCAACGGTTCTTCGACAACCTGCCCCGGGAGGTCTTCGAGGCCGCCCGGGTCGACGGCGCCGGACCGTACCGGATGTTCTGGTCCGTCGTCCTGCCGATGTCGCGCCCGATCCTGGGTGTCGTCTCGGTGTTCGCGATCATCGCGGCCTGGAAGGACTTCCTCTGGCCGCTGCTGGTCCTGCCCGACCCCGATCTGCAACCCCTGTCCGTCCGGCTTCCCGCGCTGCAGAAGTTCGTCGAACTCGATGTGTTCCTGGCGGCACTCGCGATCTCGACGGTGATTCCGGTGGCGCTGTTCCTGGTGTTCCAGCGACTGTTCCTCAAGTCCAACGCACTCAGTGGCGCAGTCAAGGGATAAGTAGTTCCGCCCCGCTCGACCCTGACAGAAGGGCTCCACAGTCATGCCCAAAAAGAGGTTCGTCACGCTCTTGGCAGCTCTACTCGCCACCTCCTACTTGTCGATCCCGGCTGCGGCCGCGAGCTTCACTGCGACGGTAGAGGCGGAGAACGCGACACTGGCCGGGGGTGCGGTCGTCCAGACCGACCATGCCGGCTACAGCGGCTCGGGCTTCGTCGGTGGGTTCACCGACGGGAACAAGGGGACTGCTGCGGTCACTGCCGCAGTCAACATCCCCACAGCCGCTAGCTACGACCTGTCGCTCAGGTACGCGAACGGGACAGGCTCTGCGAAGACACTGTCGCTCTACCGCGCCGGTACCAAGGTCCAGCAACTCATCTTGCCTGCGTCGGCCAACTGGGACAGCTGGTCGGACCTGCACACGACCCTGTCGCTCCCGGCGGGTTCCAACCAGCTCAGCTACCGCTTCGACCCGGCAGACTCCGGCAACGTCAACCTGGACAAGCTGACCGTGACCGATGTGCCTGGGGCGCCTGCGGGAGCGCTGGAAGCCGAGAGCGCGACACTGTCCGGGGGAGCGGTCGTCGCGACAGACCACCCGGGCTACACCGGCAGTGGGTTCGTGGGCGGCTATACGGACGCCAACAAAGGAAATGCCGCCACAACCTTCACCGTGAGCTCATCGATGGCAGGCGACAGTGCTGTGTCGCTCAGGTACGCCAACGGCACCGGCGTCGCGATGACGCTGTCGCTCTATGCCAACGCGGTCAAGGTGAGGCAGATCAGCCTCCCGCCCACGGCCAACTGGGACACCTGGGGTACTGCGTCCGAGGCGGTCCCGCTCACCGCGGGCACCAACTCCGTCGCCTACAAGTTCGACACCGCGGACACCGGCAACGTGAACCTAGACAACATCACGGTCTCGGCGCCGACCGACCCGCCACCGCCATCCAGTGGTCCGGCGCTGGAGAACGCCTTCCTGTCCGGCGGCACCACAGTCGGTACTTCGATCGCCGGGTACGCCGGTACCGGCTACGTCACCGGATTCACCACGACCGGCAGCCGCGCGATCCGCACGGTCAACGTCACCGCGGCCGGCAACGCGTCCACCACCCTCCGCTACAGCAACACGACTGGCTCCACCAAGACGCTCAGTGTGTACGCCAACGGGGTGAAGACCGGCCAGGTGTCGTTGCCTGCCGCAACCGGTTGGGCCACGGTCGCCCAGACGCTCCCGCTCCGCGCCGGGCTCAACCTGATCGGGTACCAGTACGACGCGGGTGACAGCGGCAATGTCGCGCTCGACGATCTCGCGGTCACCGGATCGACGGACCTGGCGGCTCGGGGCGCGACCGTGCCCTATACGGAGTACGAGGCTGAGAACAGCAGTACCAATGGCGTGGTGATCGGGCCTGACCGTACCTATCGCACGCTTGCGTCGGAGTCGTCCGGGCGGCGGGCGGTACGGCTGGACAACGCGGGCAAGTACACGCAGTTCACGCTGACCAAGCCGGCCAACTCGATCGTCGTGCGCTACTCGATTCCGGACAACGCGGCCGGTACCGGGATCACGGCGCCGCTCGGTGTCTATGTCGGCGGGGCGAAGGTCAAGGACCTGACACTGACGTCGGCGTACAGCTGGGTCTACGGCAACTACCCGTTCCCGAACGATCCCGGTCTGGGCAACGGTCACCGGTTCTACGACGAGGTGCGGTCGACGCTGCCGTCGTACCCGGCCGGCACGGTGATCAAGCTGCAGAACGACACGTCGACGCCGATCACGGTCGACCTGATCGACACCGAGGTGGTCGCCGACGCCTACACGATTCCCGCCAACTCGGTTGATGTGACCGCCTACGGCGCCGTGTCCGGTTCTGGTGACGACACGGCGGCGTTCAACTCGGCGATCAGCGCGGCGAAGTCGGCCGGCAAAACGTTGTGGATTCCCAATGGTGTCTTCGATCTGACCGCGCGGGTGAACGTCGACAACGTGACGATTCGCGGTGCGGGCATGTGGTATTCGACGATTCGCGGCAACGCGGGCCGTGGTGGGTTCTTCGCGACGGGTGGCAATGTGCAGCTCGCCGACTTCTACTTCGCCGGTGATGTGCGCTACCGCGATCCGGACGGCTCGGTCACGACGGACGCTGCTCTGGAAGGCAATTTCGGCACCGGTTCGCTGATTCACAACGTTTGGCTCGAGCACTCCAAGGTCGGGCTGTGGGCGAACAGCGGGACCAACGGCCTGTACGTCGCCGGCGTGCGCATCCGCGACATGTTCGCCGATGGCGTCAATCTCAACACCTTCAGCGGCGACGGCAGCGCCGTCAGCAACAGCCGGGTCGATCAGAGCGTGTTCCGCAACACCGGTGACGACGCGCTGGCGATGTGGTCGTTCAACAGCGCGGTGGCGAACTGCGCGTTCACGTTCAACACCGCGACGCTGCCGGCGCTCGCCAACACGGCCGCGATCTACGGCGGCAACGGCAACCGGATCGAGGACAACCTGTTCTCCGACACGGTCTACACCGCGTCCGGGATCACGATCAGCACCTGGCACTCGGCCCAGCCGTTCTCCGGTACGACGTCCGTCCAACGCAACACGATCACCCGGGCCGGCGGCTTCAACACCGACTGGAACAGCAGTCAAGGCGGCCTGTGGATCTACGCCGAAGCCCGCGAGATCACCGCACCCGTGCTGATCAAGGACGTCGACATCATCGACAGTACTTATCAGGGCATCCTGATGAGCTGGCAGAAGAACGTCACCAACCTGACCTTCGACCACGTCAAGGTCCAGACCACCGGCACCTACGGCATAGACCTCCAGGTAGCCGGCTCCGCCACCTTCAACTACGTCACCGTCTCCGGCACAGGCTCCGGCGGCCTGAACAACGCCTTCGGCTACACCTTGATCCGGGGCCCCGGCAACTCCGGCTTCTGACCTCCGCCCAGCTCCGGCCTCCCGCGATCCTGACCGCCGCGGGAGGCCGGCCTGTACTCCGAACGGCAGGGCCGCCCGCCCCTCACCGACCCCGTTGGGGAGAATGCTCGGGTGCCGGAAGCGAGGAGCGATGACGTGGCATTCGTAGCGGGCGAGGTAGTGGCGCCGGGGGATCCCCGGATCGTGCTGGAAGGGCAGTGGGGGCAGCAGCCGGGGTTGGCGATCACCGTCAACTCGGGGTCGCGGATCTCCTTCACCTTCAGCGGGACCGCCGTGCAGGCGTTGTTCGACGTCGGCGGGCTGACCACCGCGCCGCACCTGTGGGTCACGATCGACGACGGCTCATCGACCCTGTACGTCGTTGAGCAACCGGTGATCGAGTTGACGGCAGACGTCGCCGGGCCGCACAAGGTCGAGATCGTCGTCAAGGACGTGAGCGAACACGCCAATCGCTGGAACCCGCCCTTCGAGTGCGCCGTCGTCTTCGCCGGGCTCGTGCTCGACGCCGACACCCGGTTGCGCCTGGCCGGGCGACCGGGTGGGCCGCGACTCGAGTTCTACGGCGACTCGATCACGCAGGGCGTGCGGGCGCTCAGCGCTCATCCCGAGTCGGAAGGCGCGGACGGGACCAAGTCGTTCGCGTATCTGACGGCTCGGGCGCTCGGCGCATCGGCGTACCAGGTCGGCTTCGGGCGGCAGGGCATTGTGCGGACGGGGAACGGGGAGGTGCCGTCGGGGCTGGAGTCGTTCGGGTGGAACTTCGCCGGGTCGGCCGCTGAGCGGGTCGAGGAGCCGGATCTGGTGGTGCTCAATCTGGGGGTCAACGACGAGACGCTGAGCGCTGCGCAGTACGGGGAGTACCTGCGGCTGGTGCGGTCGAAGTACGGAAGCAGCGAGATCGTTGCCCTCAGCCCCTTCAGTGGCAAGCACGCGAGCGAGATCGAGGCGGCGGTGAAGGCGGCCGATGATGCCAAGATCCGGTACGTCGGTACGGACGGCTGGATCACCGAAGCCGACTGCACGGACGACGTCCACCCCTCCGTCGAGGGCCACGCCAAGATCGCCGGCCACCTGACCGAGCAACTCACCAAGCTGCTGCGCCCGGCGAGCTGAGGCCGGGCGCAGCGGGTGGGGTCAGTGGCCGGTGATCAGGTTGGTGGCGAGGATGGGGGAGAAGGTGCCGGCGGGGATGCCGCGGACCGAGCCGCAGTCGCCGTCGGAGTCGCCGGGGACCTTGAGCCAGAGCAGGCTGTCGAGCGTGCCGGAGACGTGGCTGCCATCGCGTGAGGTGTCGCCCAGCTTGCGGCCGGCCGGGTTGCACCACTGGTTGTCCGCGGTGGGCCCGTTGCCGTTGCGGCTGGTGTCGATCACGAACTGGGCCGGGCTGCTCAGCCCCGCCCGGATCGCATTGCCCTTGGTGACGGACTGCGCGGTCGTGTAGTAGTTCGACGTGTTGAGCGCGAAGCCGCGGATCTTGTTCACCTCGACCAGGTTCAGCCGCCGCGCCATCTCACCCGCGTCGATCCAGGTCGCGTTGCCACCGTCCATGTAGGCCCAGGTGTTCGGGTTCTTGCTCGCGAACTGGTTCACCGCGTACTTCAGCAGATCGAGCCGCGTCTGCTTCACCTCGGCCGGGATGCAGTCCAGCTGCGCCAGCGCGTCCGGCTCGATGATCACGACGGCCGGACGGTTGCCGATGCCGTCCGCGAACTGGCTGATCCAGGTGCGATACGCCTCCGGCGACCCGGCGCCACCCTTGGAGTCACCACCGCAGTCGCGACCGGGGATGTTGTACGCGACCAGGATCGGCAATTTGTCAGCCGCGTCCGCGGCGCCGGTGAACGCCGACACCGCCTGCTGGATGTTCCCACTCCAGTTGCCGAACCAGCGCCCACCGGCCTTCTCCGCGATATTCGCGCGGATGCTCGCGGCGGCGGCGTCGGACGGGTGGTCGCGCACCCAGACGGCCGGGTTGGAGTCCGGGTCGACATAGAAACCAGTCGTCATCGAGACAGGACTGCCTGCGGGTGCTGCTTGGGCGGTGGTGCAGGTGGCTACGAAGGCCAGCGCGACGGCCGCGCCGATCAGGAGTCGTTTCATGCGGGGTCCTCTGCGGGCGGGGAGGTGGGACGTCCCGAGACTCTTTCAGACCGATGAAATCTCGATGACTGACAGAACGACATCCCATCACTTACATTGGCCGGTTATGCAGATCTGCCCGAGGTCGCCGCGGCCAGGCGGTCCTGGAGTCGGCCGGCCAGTACTGGGTGCACGCCGTCGCTGACTGCTGCCAAGGCCCGGAGTAGGAGCTCGTGGGCTTCGCCTGGCTGCAGCGACTCACGGCAGTCGGCCAGGCCGACTAGTGCCTGGGCGATGCCGAGTGGGTACTGCCGGTCCTCGCAGAGGCGTAGTACGAGCTGGTATTGGTCTTCGGCCTGGTCGCGGCAGTTGTGGGTCAGCAGGCTGCGGCCTAGGTTCAGGCGGGCGTCCACCTCGTCTAGGTAGGTGCAGTTGTCGACGGCGATCTCCAGCGCGCGGCGGTGGGTCTCCACTGCTTGCGCATGCCAGCCGAGCTGCCGGTACGCCTCACCGAGATGGCAGAGCGCGTAGCTGAGCGGGAACTCCAGTGCATGCGTCGCGGCCAACTCCTGCGCCGTCCGAGCTGCTTGGAGTGCTGGGTGGGCGTTGCCGGCGTCCAGGTGGCAGCCGGCCATGCCGTTGAGGAGGTTGGGCTCGAGGCGCTCGTCTCCCAAGGTGCGAGCCATGGAGAGGGCCTGCTCGTAGTACTCGAGGGCTACCGCGAAGTTCCACTGCCTGGCGTGCAGGGCGGCGAGGTGGCCGAGGGTGGAGACTGTCGCGCGCTGGTCGTCGGCCAGTTGAGCCAGCCGGAGTGACTCGCGGAGCAGGTCGGGCCAGTCGGAGTGGAGGTCGAGCGAGCCGACCGTGTAGCCGAGTGAGCCGAGGATGTGTGACTGCAGAGCAGGTGCTTCGCCGGTCGCCAGCTCGGCCGCCCGCCGCAGGTCGCACACGCCATGGGCCGGGCCGCAGCGGAACTGGCCGATATGGCCGCGGAGGAAGAGCAGGCGCGCCTCGCCTGCGCTGTTGCCGGACCGCTGGGCTGCGGCGAGGCCTGCAGTCAGTACTACGTCCAGCTCGTCTTGCCTGGTGCGCAGGTGCAGGTAGGGAGCGACAGCGATGGTCAGGGGCACGGTCAGCTCGTCATGCCCTTCGCGCTCCGACAGTTGGACCGCGGCGACCAGGTTGGCCCGCTCGGCGTCAGCCCAGGCGAGATCCTGGCTCACGTCGGGGCTGTCGGCGTCCAGGTGGTCGCAGTCTTCGGGCAGTAGGTCGTGGTGGTGCGCTGCGGAGCGGCGGGCGGTGCGTACGTAGTACTGGAGGAGGCTGCTGATCGCCTCGGATCCCTGGTCGTCGGTGGTCATCACCTGCGCGGAGTACTTGCGCAGTAGGTCGTGGAACTCGAAACGGCCGGGCCTGGGCTGCAGTAGCAGGCTCGCGTCGACCAAGCTCTCCAGTACGTCCTCAGCCGTGGTAGACGTCATCCCGGCCAGCGCTGCTGCGCTGTAGCGGTCGATGTCCTTGCCCGGCATCAGACTCAGCCGCCGGAACATCAGTTGCTGATCCGCACTGAGTTGCTCGTAGGAGACAGCGAAGGCCGGCCCCACGCCGTCGGTCTCGCCACTGAGCTCAGTCAGCAACCGGGCTCGGAGACGTTCGTTGAGGTGAGCGACCGGCCAGGTCGGCCGATGCCTCAACCGCGAACCGGCGATCCGCAGCGCCAACGGCAGTCGGCCGCACAGCTCGATCAGCTCGTCGACGGCATCGCCGGCGGCGACTCGTTCCGCGCCGGCCAGCTCGGTCAGCAAGGCCGCCGCTTCGTCCTCGGCGAGCAGATCGAGGCCGAGTCGCAAGCTGCTGTCCAGGCTCGTGAGTTGCCGACGGCTCGTCACCAGCACCGCGCAGGTCGGTGCCCCAGGCAACAAAGGCAGGATCGCGCGGGTGTCGGGCGCGTTGTCGAGCACGATCAGCAGCCGCAGACCGGCCGTCTCCGATCGCCACAGCGCTTCACGTTCCGCGGGATCGCACGGCAGCTTCTCCGCCGGTACGCCGATGCCTCGGAGCAGATGATCCACCGCGTGATCGACGCCGAGCGGCTCACGACCGGGCGTGTGGCCGTGCAGATCCACGAACAACTGGCCATCCGGGTACTGCGCCGCGACCCGCCGACCGGCCTGGACGGCGAGCGCGGTCTTGCCGAGCCCCGCCATCCCGTCGATGGCGACTACCGGCGGCGCGCCACGGGTGCCAGGGGTCAGCGCCTTGACGACTGACTCGAGTTCCGCCGTACGCCCGATGAAAGTCGCGCCGCTGTAAGGGAGTTCGTCGCGACCGCCGGCCGGCTCGGCGAGGTCGCGGAGCAGCAGCTGATGGACGGCCTGCAGACCTTGCCCCGGCTCGACGCCCAACTCGTCGACCAGCAACGACCGCGTCCGCGCATAGGTCTCCAACGCCTCGGCCCGCCGCCCACTGTGGAACAGCGCCGTCATCAGCTGCGCGGCGAACCGCTCGTCCAGCGGCCGCTCGGCAACCAGAGCCGACAACTCCGGTACTACGTCCGCGAAGCGGCACGCGCTGAGCTCAAGGCCCAGTCGCTCGCTGAGCGCGTCATCTCGCCGTTCGGTGAGTCTCCGCCGCTGACCGGCCAGGTAGTTGCCGGGCAACCCGCTCAACGGCTCGCCACGGAACAGGGCCAGCGCATCGCGGTACAGGGATGGATCCTTGGCCTGCTCGGCGGCCTTCACGGCCGATTCGAAGCGATCGATGTCGAGGGCACCTGGTGGCAGCCGGAGTACGTAACCGCCGGTCGTGCGCTCGAGAGCGACCTCGGGTGGCAGGGTCTGGCGGATTCGGTAGACGTAGGTCGGGATGACGCGGAGGCCGCTGGACGGGGGATTCTCGTCCCAGACGAGGTCCAGAAGCTGCTCGGCCGAGGTGACCTGATTGGCGTGCAGCGCCATCACGGCCAGCATCGCCTGCTGCCGGATCGGCCCCGCGCTGAGCGGCACCCGGCCGTACCGGACCGTCAACGGCCCGAGCAGATCGAGACAGAACCCATCGGCCATACCAGAGTCTGCGCTGATCCCCCCGCCTCCCGTCAAACAGCCGCCACCTTTTCGACCCAGATGGTAAGGCTTGGCGATTGCCGTCACACATGCTCGCGGTCACGATGGCTGGATGGCGTCCACGGATTTCCAGAGTGTCGACGACTACATCGCGACCTTCCCGCCGAGGTCCAGATCCCGGCGATCACTCTGAACGGCAAGTCCCTGATGTACTTCAGCGGCTGGAAGAACCACATCTCCGTCTACCCGATCCCGCCCGTCTCCGAGCCGCTGGCGACGGAGATCGAGCCTTATCTCGCAGGCAAAGGCACCCTGAAGTTCCCACTGTCCAAGCCGATCCCGTACGACCTGATCGCCCGCCTGGCCCAGGCGTTCGTCGCCTCACGCCCGACCGAGTAGCTCGGCCGGATCCGGCGACGGCGGCGCACTCAGCATCCAGTCGCTGAACTGTTTCGTGAACAAGTACCAGAGCCCGTCACCCGCAAGCCGAAGCTGCACCCGCTCCGCCGTAATCCAGTTCCCCTCGACAACACCGTCAAGCACGGTCAACCCCTCAGCCATCGCCCCCGGATCCGCGACTGCGGCCGGCGGGTCCGTGGCTCCGGCGCGAGCTGGATCGGCTTCGGCCGGGGCGTGGGTGGTCGGTGGGGCGGTTGCTATGGCCAGGCCGCCGGGGCCGCCTTCGCGCCAGGCGACTGCCCAGCTTGTCAGTTGGCGGGCTGTGAGGCCGGCTCGGTGGGCTAGGTCTGCGAGGGCCGGCGTACCGAGCAGGCCGGCTGCTCTGCGGGCGAGGTCTTGGTCGCGGGTGAGGCTGAGCCCGCCGTCGCCATCGCCGGCCGCCAACTCCCAAGCTCGTCTGGCTGCGTCGGTGGCCAGGGCGAGTAGGTCCTTGCCGTCGACACCGGATTGGCGTGGGGGTTCGAGCACCTGTACTGCGGTTGGCGCGCCTGGCTGGTTCAACGGGCGTACTGGGATCGGGATGGGGCCGGGCGTTCTGGCGAAGGCTGTCTTGGCGACGACGCCGAGTGGCTTGGGTTTGATGGCTGGTTGCTCGCCGGCCGGTGTCGATCGGCGGGCTCTCAGCGCCGAGAGCAACTCGTCCTTCTGCTTGCCGCGCAGGAGAAGGAGCTCGAAGGGATCCTCGTCCAGCGCATCGGCGATCAGATAGCAAACGGCCGCGGAATGCTTGCAGGGCACAGCGAAATCCGGGCAGTTGCAATCGGTCCGTACTTCACCCGCATCCGGCAACAGCTCGAGCCCCGCCGCCTGCGCATCGTCCACCAACTCGGGAGGTAACTCGCCGTCAAGCAACGCGGCGACCCGCCCGATCTGCGCCGACACGACATCAAGCACCGCATCCCACTCGGCATCATCAAACGCCCGGATCTTCACCGTCACCACATACGGCGTAACCCGACTGCCCTGCACGGATGCCCGCACGACCCCCGGATCAACCACCATCTCCAGCACGCTCCCGCGCCGCGCGTACGACCGCCCCCGCCCCAACCGATTCGGATCAAGCTGAGCCTGCCGCTCCAACGCCCCCAGCCACGCCTTCCCCCACCAAGTCCCCCCGAACGGCCGCCGAGCCCCCGCCCCCTTGGCCGCCGGCAACCCAGCATTCTCCCGATCCCTGTCCCGCCACCCCTGCCAAGGCGTCCGATCACTCATCGCCTACCTCCACATCCGGCGGCTGTGCCGCGGAGAAGGACGAGGAGGGCGCCGCCGAGGTCGACACGGGCGCAGGGGAGTGAGGCGATGGTGCTGAGGCTGAGGCTGCGCCCCGGGCAGGTGCTGAGTTGCCGGCTGACGTTGCAGCGCGGCCTACTGCTGACGGGTTGTAGGCGCTGGCGGCGCCGGACTTTGCGGGGGTGCTCGACAGTTCGACCAGCTCGGTCAGTTCGGTGTCGGACAGCTCGCTGAGCCAGGCTTCGCCGGAGCCGACTACGGCGTCGGCGAGTTCGCGCTTTGCCGCGATGACGGTGGAGATTCGGTCTTCGAGGGTGTTTTCGGTGACGAGTCGGTGGACCTGGACTGGTTTGTCCTGGCCGATTCGGTAGGCGCGGTCCGTTGCCTGGTCTTCTACGGCTGGGTTCCACCAGCGGTCGTAGTGGACGACGTGGGTCGCCTTGGTGAGGGTCAGGCCGACGCCGCCGGCCTTCAACGACAGCAGGAAGACCTGGGCTTCGCCGGCTTGGAACTGCTCGACCAGTTGCTCGCGTTTCTTCACCCCGATACCGCCGTGCAGGAACAGGGTGCGGACCTGGCGGGCGGCCAGATGCGACTCGATCAGGCGGCACATTTCGACGTACTGGCTGAAGATCAGGACCGATTCGCCCTCGGCGAGGATGACGTCGAGCAGTTCGTCGAGCGCCGCGAGTTTGCCGGAGCGGCGGGGGAGTGGGCCGGGCTCGTGGAGGAACTGTGCGGGGTGGTTGCAGACCTGCTTCAGTTGCGTGAGCAGGCTCAGGACGAGACCTCGGCGCGCGATGCCTTCGGCTTCCTCGATCTTGGCGAGGGTCTCTTTGGCGACTGCTTGATAGAGGGTGGCCTGCTCGGCGGTCAGCGGTACGACGACGTCGTGCTCGGTCTTCTGTGGCAACTCGGGCGCGATCCCGGGATCGCTCTTCTTCCGCCGCAACAGGAACGGTCGCGTCACCCGCGCCAGCCGGGCCGTCGCCTCCTCGTCGTGATACCGCTCGACCGGCACCGCGACGTCATGCCGGAATCGGTCCAACGTCCCGAGCAACCCGGGCGCGGCCCAGTCGAGGATCGACCAGAGCTCGGACAGCCGGTTCTCCACCGGCGTGCCGGTCAGCGCCAACCTGGTTGCTGCGGGCAACGTTCGCAAGGCGCGAGCCGTGCGGGACAAGGGGTTCTTCGCATGCTGCGCCTCATCAGCAACGGCGAGTCCCCAGAAGATCTCACCCAGCACGTGATGGTCCTGACGCACCACCCCGTACGTCGTGAGCACCACCTCGTCGGGCATGAGGTCCGACAAGGACCGGCCGGCCCCGTGGTACCGGCGTACCGGTACGTCGGGCGCGAACTTGGTCAGCTCCCGCTCCCACGTGCCGAGCAGCGTCGACGGGCAGACGACGAGCGTCGGGCCGCGTCCGCGTTGCGACAGCTGCAGGTGCAGGGCGATCACCTGGATCGTCTTGCCCAACCCCATGTCGTCCGCCAGGCATCCGCCGAACCCGAGCTCGGCCAGCTGCGCCATCCACGCAACCCCTCGCCGCTGGTAGTCGCGCAACGTCGCCCGCAACCCGACCGGCTCAGCCATCGGCTCCGGCTGCTCGGCGGTTCGCAGCCTGTCGACCATCGTCTGCAGCGAACCGTCCGCGTCGAAGGCGACCAGCTCGCCGTCGATCTCCAGCGAGCCCGTCAACGCGGCACCCAGCGCCTCGGCGCCGGAAAGCTTGCGCGACCCACCTTGCCGCAGTTTGCGAACCAGCTCCTGATCGATCCGCACCCAGCGCCCACGCATCCGGATCATCGGGCGCTTCGCCTCGGCCAGCGCGGCGACCTCCGCCTCGGTCAGCTCCTGCCCGTCCAGCGTCGGCCGCCATTTGAAGGCCAGCAGATCGGTCAAGCTGAAGTCCGGACCGGTCACCGCACCAGGAGTAGGCGTCGCCTGTACTGCGCCCCGCAGCGCCAACTCACCCGCAAACAACTCAGCCGGCCACAACACCTCGATCCCAGCCCCGTCGAGCGCGTCGCTGTCCCCAGCCAACTCGTCCAGCGCCGCATCACCAATCGGTACTTCCGCCGGCGCCGCATCCCGCAACGCAGCCCCCAACGGCGGCCACACCCGAGCCCCCCGCCGCAAAGCCAGCAACAGATCCGTCTCGGCCCGCTCACCCAACGCGGCCAGCACGGCAGGAGGCGCATTCCAAACATCCGCCACATCCACCAGCAGGCTCGGATCCACCCCACTACGCAACTGCAACACAGCCCTGAACTCGCCCTCACCCCCAGCCAGCGCCTCACTCTCAGCCGGCGCCTTACCCCCAGCCGGCGCCTGACCCCCGGCCGGTACGTCACCTCCAGCCGGCGCCTGACCCCCGGCAGGTACACCACCTCCAGCCGGCACGTCACCCCCAGCCGCTACGTCACCCCCGGCTGGCAGGTCACCCGCAGGCGGTATGTCACCGCCGGCCAGCAAGCCACCCGGAGCTGGCTCGATGCCTGTGGCGGGCTCGACATCCGCCGGCGGCCGGCCGATCGCGTCCGGTCGATCACCTCGGCCGACAACGGCGGCGTCATCCCCGGCCGGCTCGATGGTTGCGGGTGGTTCGATTCTCAGGACGAGTCGAGCTCCGGCGTTCTCGCTTCGGGCGGTCTCCTCGAGCCAAGCCGTCGAACCGGTCAGCTCGATCGGGTCGACGTCGGCGAACGGAGCAGCGCCGGCTCGTACTGCGAGTGCTGCCGCGGGCGTTCGCACCAACGTGTCGGCCAGCGCATCCCAAAAGGCCCGAACCAACTGCTCCGGATCCACCAACCGCAGCGGCCGGGACCCCTCGATCGCCAACGCATGTCCCGTCGCGGGCATGGAGGCGACCAAGTTCCGCAACCACCCATGATCCGCGGGATCCAACGGCGCCACCCGCCAAGCCCCGAACCCACCAGGACTGACATCCGGCACCAACCGCCCGCGCCCAACCAACCCAACCCCAGCCAACGCAGCGGCCGCCCACACCCGCAGGCTTGCCGACTCCTTGCTCACCTCGGGGCGAACCGACCCGATGTCGCCGAAGCCGACGCCCGAGCCGACGTGGTCCGACGGGGTGCTGCCCGGACCGGCGCCGCGGGAGTCGACGTCTGAACCGATGCGGTCCGACCGGGTGCTGCCCGAGCCGGCACCTCCGGAGCGTTCGTCGCTGCGCCGGAGGAAGGCCAGCCCCTCCGCGACCCCGAGGGTCAGGGCGGGGATCTGAGCGCGGCGGATGCTGTTTCCTCGGGGGACGACCAGTTCGAGTTTCTCGTGGGGGATCTGGGCGGTGGGGGTGAGGTCGCCGTACAGGATCAGGCGGCCCGCGCGGGGCGGGTCGGCTGGTTTGAAGGTGACCTCTAGCACCTCACGAACCCTACCGAGCGCCACCGACATCTCGGGTTCGTTCGTCCACAGCCAGGGGACGCGCTTGACCTGAACCAACGTTGAGGTTGCAGGGTCGGGGGTGACAGCAGGTGACGGACGCAAACGAGATGGAGTCGGACAGATGCGGGCAGCAGTAGTGACGAGGTTCGGCGGCGCCGAGGTCATCGAAGTACAGGACTGGCCGGAGCCGGTGGCCGGTGCCGGGCAGGTGCTCGTCGATATCGAGCTGACCGATCTGATCTTCGTCGAGACGGCGATCCGGAACGGGGAGCACGGTGGGTTCTTCGACGTGAAGCCGCCGTACGTGCCGGGCAACTCGTTCGGTGGCACGGTCCGCGAGGTCGGGCCGGGAGTCGACGAGCAGTGGGTAGGGCGTCGGGTGATCGGCCGGACGGTCGACTTCGGTGCCCACGCCGAGGTCGGCGTCGCCGCGGTCGCGGAGCTCGTCGAAGTACCGGCCGAACTGAACCTCGAAACGGCGGTAGCAGCTGCAGGCGACGGCTTCACCACGTTGCTTCTCGAGCAGCTTTCCCCTGATCTACAAGGGAAAGAGGTCCTGATCACCGCCGCAGCCGGCGGTATGGGCGTGCTCCTGGTCCAGGTCGCGCACAAGGCCGGAGCGCACGTCATCGCGGCAGCGCGCGGCCAGGCCAAGCTCGACCTCGTGAAGGCCCAGGGCGCCGACGTGGTGATCGACTACAGCGTCGACGGCTGGCAGAAGTCGGTGCTGGAGGCAACGAACAACGAAGGCGTCGACGTCGCCTTCGAAGGTGCCGGCGGAGAGCTCGGCGCGGCCGCGTTCAGCACCGTGAAGGACGGCGGCTGGTTCTCCGCGCACGGCGCCCCGAGCGGCGGCTTCGCGAAGTACGACCCGGCCGAAGCCGAGCGCCGCAACATCACCGTCAAGGGCATCATGGACCTGCGGATCGACAACCTCCAGACCACCATCACCGGTGCCGATGTCCTGCAGCGGGTCACCCGCGGAGACCTGATCCCGGTGATCGATCGGACCTTCACCCTCGACCAGCTGGCCGACGCACACACCGCGGTCGAGGGACGGTCACTGCTCGGTAAGGCTTTGATCAGGATTCGATGACCCTGCGTTAGACCGATCCCTCCTCGGGGCACTGACTAGGCACCAGCGCCTTGAGGAAGGCGGACCCATGTCGCTGCGTGAGGCGGTCCTATGTTCAGTCGACCGGCTGGTCGGTGCGCTCGCCGACGGCGGGCGGGAGTGGTCGCGCGGTGACGATCGTGTTGCGGCCGGTTCGCTTCGCGGTGAGCAACGCGTTGTCTGCGGCCAGGATCAACTGGTCCATCGTCGCCGCCACCTCCGGATAGACCGCCGCACCGAACGATGCCGGTACGCCGGTGATGACCGTCTTCTGCGTGCCCGTCGTGCTGACCGAGACGGTCAGGGTGGCCAGCCGGTCCCTGATCCGCTCCGCGACCTCCAGCACCTCGGTCTCCGAGGCACCGGGCAGCAGTACGGCCAGCTCGTCCCCACCGACGCGCGCAACCAGGTCACCCTGGCGCACCTCGGCCCGGACGCTCTCACCGACCGCCTTGAGCGCCTGGTCACCCGCTGGGTGCCCGTAGGTGTCGTTGATCTCCTTGAACTTGTCCAGGTCGAGCATCAGCAGCCCGACCGTGCTGCGCAGGGTCTCGGCCCGGGCGAGCTCCACCGGCACCGCACTGGCCCAGTACGACGGGTTGGCGAGGCCGGTCTTGACGTCCGTGCCGGCTGCTCGCTGGTACTGCGGGAGCAGCAGGTCCCGGTGCAGCGCGAGCACCGTCACCATCAGCACGGGGACGACCCATGGGTATGACGACTGCATCGCGGCGATCGCCACACCGAGGCCCAGACCGGCGCAGACGACCAGTTGGTCGGACAGCTCGCCCAGCGCTTCACGGGCGGTCGCCTCCGGGGAGGCCAGCAGGATCGCGCCGATCACCAGCGCGTAGTTGACCAGCCACCAGGTCGCCGCGGCGGCGATCACGACTAGCAGGGTCCAGAAACTGGTCGGGACACGAGGCTCGGCGATCAGCCCACCTGCCCGCAGTACGGCGGCAGCGGCGGCGCTGGCCAGGACGTAGGTGGACGTGGAGAAGATCTTGCGGTGGGCCACGGTCCGGCCGTACACCCGGAACCACGAGTACAGGTACGACCACGCGATCAGCGGGACGACCAGCGACAGCGGCAGCAACAGCAGGCTGGCGAAGACCCACAGGCACTTCAGGTTCGTGTGCGGGGACGTGTTGGCGGCCATCTCCCGGCGCCGCTCGATCCCGCGGGCGGACTCCAGGTGCAGCGTAGAGGCGGCCGCCAGGACGGCGAACGCGGCCCATTCTGACGAAGTAACGCCGGCATGAGGTCCGGTCATGGTCGCGCGGACAGCCAGTGTGGTAATCGTGACCGCGATCAAATCAATCGCAATCACATATCCCAGCGCGGCGGCCGGCAACGACCAGAGCTTCCATTGCCGGGGTGGCACCCAGCTGCTCCGACCGACCAGAATCATCATGAGCCTCACAGTTCGACTGAGTCGGTTATGCGTTCATCGTAACGGCCTGTTCACGGCAGGTCACCCCTGAATCCGGATTCATTCCACGGAACCACCTCTTCGAAGGGTCGAGAAATCATGAGCAAGGCAGCGCGTACGACCGGCACCGGCAACGACTGGTTCACCGGCGGCAACGACTGGTTCCACGGGGGAAACGACTGGTTCACGGGCGGGAACGACTGGTTCGCCGGCGGCGGGAACGACTGGTTCACCGGCGGCAACGACTGGTTCGTCCCGGCCGCCGGCGGCGGTAACGACTGGTGACGAAAGGTAAATCTTTACCGTCTCTTTACGGATGGCCGGACTGATTTCCGGTGAGGTGTTTCAAGAATCGATTTACATCGATTTTACGGAGCAGCCGGAATTCGGCGGGCACGCCGCCAGGCGGTGCCCGCCCCGACCGCCGCCAATGCACCGGCCGAGCCCATCACGGCCAATGCCGTCGACGGACTGAATCGCTCGCCCAGGACCCCGGCGAGCAGGATTCCGAGGCCCTGACTGGAGCGCAGGGCGGTGCTCGCGACACCGAACGCCTGGCCACGCTGGTTGTCGGGCACGGCCTGGACGAAGCTCGCGCTGGCCGGCAGATGGTACGCCGACGCGGCGCCGGACAGGGCCCAGAGCACCATCGTGACGAGCAAGCCTGGCTGGAGCGCGCAGAACACCAACGGAACGCAGGCGAGGATCGCTAGCGGCCCGAGGAATCGCATCCGGCGTTCGGGCGCCCACAGGGTGATGAGCCACATCCCCAGGACGGCACCGGCGGGCTGGGCGGCCAGCAGGAGCCCGGCTGCTTCTGGCCCGCCCCCGATCTCGGCCGCGTACGGCACCGCCACGCCCTCCACTGTGACGTAGAACCCGGCAACAGTGGCCAGCGCGACCAGAGACCGCAGGGACGGAGTACGGACCACCAGAGATGCTCCGGCGGCGAGGTCCTTCAGGTAGCTGCGCCTGGGCTCGTCCCCGGAGTTCTGGGAGGGTGCAGGGCGCGATCGTACGCCGAAAGCGATGAACGCAGCGGACAGCAGGAAGGTCGCGGAGTCCACCAGGAGGCCTCCGGAGGTCCCCACCGCGACCACCGCGAGACCGCCTGTTCCGAAGCCGAGCACCTGGCTGAACTGGACGACCATGTCGTTCGCGGCCTTGCCCAGGACGTAGTGGTCGTCTGGCAGTACCACCGGGAGGGTTGCGGCCCGTGCGGCGTTGAACGGGGAGCCGAAAGCCTGCAGTGCGACCAGCAGGCCGATGATTACCAACAGTGGCAGCGCGTTGATCGCCATCAAGGCGACGAGCACTGCGCGGGCAAGGTCGGTGACGATCATCACCCGCCGCCGCGGGTAGCGGTCGGCGAATCCGGCCAATAGCGGCCCGAAGAGCAGATCCGGAACGTACGTCAGGGCGTAGGCAAGAGCCGTCAGCCCGGCAGACGCGGTGCGGTCGAAGACGAGGACCGACAGTGCGACCCGGGCGAGCTGGTCGCCGATGACGGACAGCACGCCGGCCACGAACAGGGCACGGAACTCGGCATGACCGAACACGTCCCGCCACCGAGCCCTCGCCATCACCGCATCCGCCACACCTTCGAACATAACCACTATCCGTAGCGCGACACCTCCATGCCGTGAGACCTAGGGTTTTCCCGCGCGCGGCGGTTGGCTGCGGTGAGCGAGCACTCGGTCACTGGTCAGTACCAGCGGTGGCACTGGTGTGCAGAATTCAGGCGTTTGAAGGGGCAGATCAGTGTCAAAAGTGGCAGCCGGTGCAGCACTCCTTGTCCGGCCGCTCTATCCTGGTGATGTCTGGTACCGGGGTCTGGGCGGGGCGGCCCCGACCCTGGTGCCGGACCTCTTTCATGTCCGGTGACTTTCTTCCCGGATGGGCCACAGAAACTGTCGGTGGGGCCCGGTAGCGTTCTGATTGCCAGGGGCGGCTCCTGGACGTGCTTCCTTCTCCTTCACCAGGCATGTAGCGCGTCCGCTCTCCGCCCCTGGCGCTCATGTCCGTGACGCTTTCGCCCGCCGTTCGGGCGCCTCGGGGAGGCTCGCCGTGCCTGACTCTGTGGCCGCGCTGCTGTTGCGCCGCCGACGGCTGGTCGACGCGGGCCGGCTCACCCCGTCGGTACGCCGATCCGCCTGGCAGTGGCTCCGGCACCCGTTGAGCACCCAGGCCGGGCTGACCGCGTTGCAGGCCGACCTCATCCAGCGCGGGCTGCTGCTGTCCGCCGACCTCTATCGCCACTGCGCCGGCCTGAGCCCGCTCGCGCTGGCCGGCCTCGGCAAAGCCGTGCTCGAGCTGCTCGACGAGGAGTCGGGTGCGAGCGCGTCTCAGGTGCCGCTCTTCCGTGGGTTCCCCGAGAGCGTGCCGGGCAATACGGAGACCTTCTACATCGATCGGGTCTTCGCCCGGTTGCTGCAGGAGCCGGAGCAGCCATGCGTGTTGTGCGGCGAGGCGAAGACGGTCCACCCGGTCTCGCCGTGCGCGCATCTGGTCTGCTGGTCGTGCTGGGACGGCGCCGACTTCAGCGCCTGCCCACTCTGCCTCCGCCGCATCAACCTCAGCGACCCCTTCCTCGAGCCTTTGTCCAACGAGCCTCCGACGTCGGGATCTGGCTCGGCGTCAAGGTCGGGCTCGGCGTCTGGGCGGGGCTCGGGCTTGGGTTCGACGTCAGGGTCCGGGTCGGGCCCGGGGTCTGCGCGGGCTGAGCGACTGCGGTTGTTGTCGCTTGCGCCGGCGGATGCTGTGCGGAGTACGGCGGGTGAGTTGCTTGCGCGGCGGGCTCCCTTGTCGGCGCGCGACCGGTTGGATCTGACCGTGTTGCTGGCTGAGGCGGATCCGAGTTGGTTGCCGGACGTGATTCCGGTGCGCGAGACGCGGGCGGTCGTGCTGGCGGAGTTGATGCCGCGATTCCCTGCGTTGGTTGACGAACTGGTGCAGACGGCGACGGATGCGCTGCGGTTGCTGTACGCACTGATGGGGGCGGATCCCGGGTTGCGGACGCCGCCGGTGCGACGGCGATCGTTGCCTCGGGCGGTTCGGCGTACGGTGCTGGGGCGGCTGGATCGGTTGCCGGTCGAGTTGCTCGTCGAGGACATGCTGCGGCACGAGCGCGCGTGGAAGCGGCTCGCGGAGAACCTGCACCCGTTCGAGTTCGCCGCGAGCTATCCAACGGCTGCGCTTGCCTTCGCGGTCCTGCGCAAGACGAAACTCGACGCGACGACCCCAGCCGGGCGCGCCGTGCTGGGTGAGGCAGCTCGTCATCCGCTGATCCGGCTCGAAGACAGCAAGCTTGTGATGAGCACCTTCGCGAGTCGGGTTGAAGGGGCGTTCGCTTATGGGCGGCCCGAGCTGGCGTTGGAGTTGTTGCGGGCCAGGCCGGGGGAGATGTTGCGGCGGTTGGTGCAACTGGCTCGGGTGGTGGAAGGGGATTCGCAGGCGACGTTGGTCGAGGCTGCCGCGACCGCTGTGTCGGATGTTTCGCCGGTCGTGTTGACGGCTGCGCTCGGCCAGGTTCGTACGCCGCCGGGCGATCTGCGACTGTTCTTTCCGCGCGGGGGAGCGACGCGGATCTGGACCGCGGTGGACGAGCGGGAGCCGTTGCCGGCCGAGCTGGCCGCGGCGCTGGGCGGCGTACTGGTGGGGGAGTTGTTGCGTCGGGCAACGGCTTTGCCGCGGGTGCGCCGGGCGTTCCTGGATGAGGAGTTGTCCCGGCTCTCGGCGCCGGGGTCGGAGCGGAGCGCGTCCTCGTCGTTGCTGCGGATGACCCGAGGGAGTTCGCAGCCGATTCCGGAGGACGACCTGCTGCGGCTCTTCCTGCACTGGGTCGAGCCCGAGGGGCGGCGCGTCGATCTGGATCTCTCGGTGGCGGTGTTCGATGAGGACTGGGCGTTCGTCGGGCTGTGCGACTACACGCGGTACCGGTTCGATCAGGACGCGTTGGTGCACTCGGGTGATCTGACGTCGGCGCCGCTGCCGCTGGGGGCGACCGAGTTCGTCGACCTGGATCTCGTCGCGGTGCAGCGGGTTGGCGGCCGGTACGTGCTGCCGGTGGTGTTCAGCTACAACGACGTCGCCTTCGAGCATCTGGAGCGTGGCTTCGTCGGGGTGATGCGGCAGCCGTCGGGGTTGTTCGATCCGGTGGCGGTGGAGGAGCGGTTCGACCTGACCGGGCCGGCGAAGATCCTGCTGCCGTTCGGCATCGACCTGCGGACGAAGGAGCTTCGCTGGTACGACGTCAACCTCAGCGCAGCCGGGTACGGGCACAACATCGCGCGGTACGGCGGTCACATCGCGCTGATGGCCGCGGCGATGGAGGAAGTCCACGGTGCAGGCGATCGGGTCAGCCTGTGGGAGCTGTCCTGCTGGCATGCCGCCGCCCGTACCAACGAGGTGGTCGTCCGCTGCGCCGACAACTCGATCGTCGGCTACCTGCGCGGCGGCACCGAGGACGTCGCCGGCTTCGCCCGCCGCTTGACCGCGCGCCTGGAGCCCGACCGCCACTGGGACCTCGACGCCGCCAACCGCGCCGACTTCGCCGCGGTCGTCAACGGCGACATCGACCCCAAATCAGGCGCCGAGGTCTACGCCCTCCACCCCCACCTGCTCGACCCGGCCAACCTCAACCTGATCGACGCCTCCCACCTGCTCACCACCCTCGCTCCGGACACCCGAGCCACCCTCCCGACCCACTGACTACAAGCTCAGCCAAGCGATGGGGACGGCGGGCGTCGAGCGTTTGGGGGCGCGGCGCCTGCCGCCGGGAGTGACCGAGTAGGCGTGACTCGCCGTTCTGGCGGGTGGTCTGCTCGATTGCGGCCATGGTGACCGCGCCTGCTTGCCCCCGGTTGGTCAGCGGCCCGACAGGGTCCTGACGGCGGGGCAGAACCGCCAGGCCATCAATGGGGCAGCTCGATGCCTGCCGGACGGCGGTGCCGATGGCAAGGTGGGCTCGATTGATGGGCTGGCGGTCCCTCCCTCCGGACAGCAGACTTTCCCGTGCACCCTTAACACCGCCGCGACGTCAGCGAAACCTGGGGACTCACATGTCGTGACATAACGAGTCTGCAGGTTTCCGCCGCAGACTTGAGGAGTACTCCGGTGACGTTGAGCCAACCCACCGACGCCGAGCTGGACGTGATGATCCGCGCGCGTCTCGCCTCCCTCGGCATCGATCTCGATCAGCTCCCACCCGGCACCCAGCCGGACCCCGAGACAGGCAGCCCCGGCCGCGACACCGCGCTGGCCGGCCTCCGCAGCTTCGTCCGGACGACCGTCGCCCCATTAGCCGCGTACCAATTCGCCGTACCGGGCCTGGACGGTGATGAGGACCGGGCCGCACTGGCCCAGCAACTCTCGCCGCCCTCGCTCTACCCGTCCATCGACATCAAACGGCAGTCCTGATGGAAGACGCCCCGCAGGACACCCGCGTCGATCGCCGCTCCTTCCTCCACCGCGCCAGCGCCCTCGCAGCCGTCGCAACCGTCGGCACCGTCGCGCTCCCAGAGATCGCGTACGCCGGCCCGCCCACCACGCCGACACAAGACACCGCCACCGCCACCGTCCGGCCGGAAGCGCAACTAGACGTCACCGAGCTGACCATCGCCGAGGCCGCCACCCTCATCCGCACCGGCCGCCTCAAGCCCGAGAAGCTGCTCGAGGCGTACCTCGCCCGCATCGGCTCATACGACGGCATCTACCAGGCGTTCAACCTCGTCCTCGCCGACGAGGCCCTCGCCCGCGCCAAGCAGCTCGGTCGCGGCAGAAGCGCACTCCACGGCATCCCGCTGGCGATCAAGGACAACTACTACACCCGCGGCATCCCGACCACGGCCAACTCCTACCTGTTCGAGAAGTTCGTCCCGCCCTTCGACGCCACCGCCGTGACCAGACTCAAAGCGGCCGGCGCCATCGTCATCGGCAAGACCCAGATGGGTCCGCTGGCCACCACCCGCGCGACCACACCCGACGGCCGGATCACCACGGTCAACGCCTGGACGCCGGGCAACCCGAGCACCGACCCAGGCGGCTCGTCCTCCGGATCCGCCACCGCCGTCGCCTCCCGGATGGCGACCTCGAGCGTCGGCACCCAAACCGGCGGCTCGATCATCGCGCCGTCGAACGCGCAGAACCTGACCGGCCTCAAACCAACGATGGGCCGCGTCTCCCTGCACGGCATCGTCCCGCTCAGCTACACCCGCGACCACCCCGGCCCGCTCGCCCGCGACGCGATGGACGCGGCGATCATGCTCACGACGATGGCCGGCGAAGACCCGAACGATCCCCGCACCCAGGGCCTCCCGCCGGTCCCCGACCTGATCACCGCAGCCACCCCCGTACTCCGAAACCGTAAAGTCCGCGTCCGTTGGAAGACCAGGGTCGGCGTCATCCCCGGCTTCACCGCGGGAACCACCGAGGTGGCAGCGGCCCGCCGAGCCGCCCTCGACACCCTGGCCGACGTCCAGGACCTCCGCGTCGTCGACGTCACCCTGCCCGACGAATGGGACGTCCTGACCAACGCCGCCTTCAACAACGTCCGGCTCCCCGAACGCAGCGAGCCGTTCCTCCCGATGCTGCGCGCCGACCTGCGTGGCTTCGGCGTCTCGGTGACGGGCTGGCTCCAGGGCGCGCTGCTCGGCGCCGACGAATACCTGATCGGCCAGCGCGCGAAGGTGCTCCTGCTCCGACGGGTGCTCGACGACCTGTTCGCGCAGTGCGATGTCGTGGTGCAGACCAGTCCCAACCCGTTCGACTCGATCGGCCTCCCTGAGCTGGCCCTACCGATCGGGTTCAGCTCGGCCGGAGTACCGATCGGCACGATTCTGGGCGGCAAGCCGTTCGGCGAGGAGCGGTTGCTGGCCGTCGCGGCCGCCTACCAGGCGCTCACCGACTGGCACCACCGGCGACCTCAAGACCCGCAAGGCGTCCGTCCGGGGGAGCAGCAGGGCGGGGCACGGGCGAGGACGATCGGCCAGGACCGTGGCCGGATCCGCGCGGAGGAGGTCCCGGACCTGATGCAGTAGCGCCCGCAACTCGGAGCCGGACGTGAGGTAGCAGCGCCGGATATCGATTGCCGACGGTCCCCCTTTCAGCGTCGGTCGAATGTGATGCGCCGCGGTCCTCGCCCATCTAGCGTCCTCTCCGGCGATGGCTGTCGGGGTGACAGCCTGCCGTGACTGGAGGGGTGGGCCGTGGGTCCGTTGCAGGGATATCTGGGCAGGCGCGTCGCCGGAGCGATCACCGTGGCGATGCTGGCAGCGCTGTTGCCGATGGCACCGATCGTCCAAACCGCCGGGGCGGCGACGGCGCCGAAGCCGAAGGCGGTCGCCGGTGCACCCGACGTCCAGGGTGCCCGGTCGGCCGCTCGCCGGCAGGGTTCCAAGGTCGAGGTCACCAACCTCCGGACCGAGAAGCAGACCGTCTTCGCCGACCCGACCGGCGCGATGAACCTCGAGCTGTCGCCGGTCCCCGTGCGGGTCAAGCGGGGCGACTCCTGGGTCGGCGTCGAGACGGACCTGGTACGCCGTACCGACGGCTCGGTCGGCCCCAAGGCGGCGACCCTCGACGTCAGCTTCTCCGGCGGCGGCAAGACGACCCCGCTGGTGGCCTTCGGCAAGGACGGCAAGCGCCTGGCGTTGACCTGGCCGGCAAACCTGCCGACACCAGACCTCGAAGGCGCAACTGCGACGTACAAGGAAGTCCTCCCCGGCGTCGACCTCGTGATGACCGCCGAGGCCTCCGGCTACACGCAGCACCTCGTCGTCAAGAACGCGGAAGCGGCCAAGAAGCTGACCCGCGTCGAGCTCGGTCTGAAGACGACCGGCCTGACGGTCGCGACGACGAAGACCGGGGGTCTGGAGGCCAAGGACGCCAAGGGGCAGATCGCGTTCACCGCACCGCCGTCGGCGATGTGGGACGCCGGCACGCTGCGCTCGGTCGCGAAGGTCGAGATCAAGGCCGGCCAGCTCGCCCTCACCCCGGACCTGAAGCTGATGACCGATCCGAAGGCGAAGTTCCCGATCACTGTCGACCCGAACTGGGCCACCTACGACAAGAACTTCTGGACCTCGGTCGTCTCCGGCAAGGCAGGCACTGCCTATCCGAACACCAGCCCCGGCGGCAACACGGTCGCCCAGGTCGGTCTGTGCAACTTCAGCGGCTGCAACGGCATCGGGACCGCGCGCTCGTACTTCCAGTTCGACACCGGCGCGGGCGGAATCCTGCAGGGCAAGGCGATCATGGGCGTCTGGCTCGACACGGCCGTGGTGCACAGCGGCAACTGCACCGACAGCTGGCACACGCTGCACGTCAGCGGTGCGGTCGGCGGCGGTACGACCTGGAACAACATGCCGCAGGGTCCCGAGATCGCCGGCGCCTCAGCGCCCCGCGCGAACGACAACGGCGGCTGTGGCGGCTGGAAGCCGTTCTCCTTCGGGCTGCCGACGAACCAGATCAACCCCGGTGGACTG
Organism: Kribbella koreensis; assembly: GCF_039525325.1. Taxonomy (NCBI): domain Bacteria; kingdom Bacillati; phylum Actinomycetota; class Actinomycetes; order Propionibacteriales; family Kribbellaceae; genus Kribbella; species Kribbella koreensis. The sequence continues at coordinate 984,443 of NZ_BAAAHK010000003.1, read as the reverse complement.
TCGACGTACTACATCCAGGCCGGCAACGAGGGCGACTCGTCGTTCTGGCGCAAGTACGACCCGGCGTCCACGAAGCTGCGGATCAGGTTCAACGCGTCCCCGAACACGCCCGGCTCGGTCCGTACCGACCCCGCGCTGGCCAGCCCCTGCAAGTGGTGCGCGGGCAAGCAGTACTTCGCCGGCAACTCGATCCGGCTGATCGCCGGGCTGTCCGACCCGGACGGCAACAGCGTGCTGCCGCAGTGGGACATCTACACCAACGGCGCCCTCGAGACGCGGTACGGAAGCCTGCAGGCCAACGGCGCGACGCATGACACCACGGTCAACCTGACTGACGGCAAGACGATGGAGTGGTACGTCCGCGGCTGGGACACCAATGAGGACAACGGCCAGCGGCTGGCGTCCAGCGCCTTCGTGCACGGGCCGGGTCCGTTCATCGTCGACAAGACGGCGCCGTCCTCGGGACCGAAGGTGAGTGCCGGGCTCTACCGTCAGGACAACCGCTGGCACGGCGGCGTCGGCGTACCGGACACGCTGACCTTCGAGCGCACATCGCAGCCCCTGCCCGACGCGGGCACGGCGGACGTCGACCATTACCTGTGGGGAACGGTCAACCCGCCGGACAACTCGGTCGATGCGACCGGCGCGCTGGGTGGACCGGCGACTGCGACGTTCACCCCGGACTTCGACGGTCCGCAGGACATCTTCGTGCAGAGCGTCGATCGGGCCGGCAACAAGAGCCCCGTCACCACCCATCACATCTACGTCCGGGCCGGCAACGGCGCGTACTCGCAGTACCCGTTCGACGGGAACGCGGACGACACCGCGTTCCTCGGTGACCACGACGGGACGCTGTCCGGCGGACCGACGTACGGTACCGGCGCGCTCGGCAACGCGATCCGGCTGGACGGGCTCGACGACTCGGTCTCAGCACCGAGCGCGGTCCGTACCGACCAGAGCTTCTCGGTGTCCGCCTGGGTCAAGCCGGAGTCGCTGCCGGTCACCGACGGGGTGGCCGCGATCGCCACCCAGGAAGGCGATCGGGTCAGCTCGTTCTACCTGAACTACCGCGCGGAGGGTGAGAAGACGACCTTCCAGCTGACCAGCGAGGACAAGGACAGCCCGAACGCGGTCTGGGCCCAGGGGCCGGCGCTGCCGATCGGTGCCTGGAGTCAGGTGACCGGCGTCTACGACAAGCAGGCCAACAAGCTGCGGCTGTACATCAACGGCGCCAAGGTCAGCGAAGCGCCGGTACCGGCCAACTACGCCTGGCACGCGAGCGGTCCGCTGACGATCGGCCGGGACAAGTGGAACGGCAACTTCGGCGACTGGTTCAAGGGCTCGATCGACGAGGTGCAGGTCTTCGACCGGGCGCTGACCGACGCCGATGTCCGCGCCTCGGTCGGTCGCGACAACGTCCGTACCGGCCAGTGGAAGTTCGACGACCTGCCCGGTACCACCGCCCGCAACGACGTCGACGGCGGCTCTGACCTGGTGCTCAACGGCCACGCGACGCTGACCGGTCCGACGAGCGGCGGTGCCGTGGGTGGCGCAGTACAGCTGGATGGCGACATCACCAGCTTCGCCGCGACCAGCGGACCGGTCATGCGGACCGACCAGAGCTACACCGTCGGCGGTTGGGTGAAGCTGACCCAGGCGCCGCCGGAGGGCCAGGCCCTGGTGGCGATGTCGGCCGAGGGGAGCGTGAACAGCGCGTTCTTCTTCAGCTATCGCACCGTGAGCGGCGTCGGCAAGTGGGAGTTCCTCTCCCCATCGGCGGACACCGGCACACCGCGTGCGGCCGATGCCCAGGTGCTGTCCAACGTGACGGCGAAGCTCAACGTCTGGACCCACCTGGCTGGTGTCTACGACGCGCAGGCCCACCAGATCAAGCTGTACGTCGACGGCAAGCTCGCCGGTACCGTCGCGCAGACCGCCGGCTTCAACGCGACCGGGCCGCTGACCGTCGGCCGGGGCAAGTGGGGTGGCACCCTGACCGGTCCTTGGCTGGGCTCGGTCGACGACCTGCGTGCCTACAACCGTGAGCTGTCCGAGTCCGAGCTCCAGGGAATTGTTGCCCGAAGCAACGTCATGGCCGGCAGCTGGAAACTCGACGGCAACGCGAACGACACCTCCGGCCGGACCCCGGCGCTGAACGGAACCCTCGGCGACGGCGTCGCCTGGGCCGGTGGCCAGACGGCCAACCCCGCGCCGAGCGACCTGTCGCTGAAGCTGAACGGCACGACCGCGCACGTCTCCGCGCCGGCGGCTCTCGACCTGAAGCAGAGCTTCTCGGCCACCGCCTGGGTGCGGCTCGACTCCGACGCCCACGGTGCCGCGGTGGTCTCCCAGGACGCGGGCCGGATCAGTGCCTTCAACATGCACCTGGCCTGGGACAAGAAGTGGGTGGTCGCGATGCGCAGCTGCGACGCCAGCTGGAACTGCACCGAGACCCGAGCGACCGGACCGGCTCCGCAGCTGGGGGCGTGGACTCACCTGGCCGGCGTGTACGACGCGTCAGCTGGACTGATCTCGATCTACGTGAACGGCGTGCTCGCCGGGACCCAGGCCTACAAGCACACCTGGGACTATGCGGCCGGACCTGTCCAGATCGGCCGGGCCACCTGGGGCAACGGGGACAAGGTCGACTTCTTCCCGGGTTCCATCGATGACGTCAACGTCTACAGCCGGGTGCTGTTCGCCGACGAGATCCGCGCGATGGCCGGGCGGGATCTGACCCTGGCGCACAACTGGCGTCTGGACGAGCCGAGCGGTACCGCCGCGGCAGACTCGGTCGGCGCCCGCGCCGGTACACTGACCGGAGCGAGCCACGTGGCCGGGCACCTGGGCAACGCACTCGACTTCGACGGAGTGGACGACTCGGCCACCACGACCGGTGTGGACGTGGACACCTCGAAGAGCTTCACCGTCTCGGCGTTCGTCAAGCTCCGCAAGATCTGCGACCCCGGTGCCGAGTTCCAGTGCCGGCTCACCGCGGTCAGCCTCGACGGCGGTGCGACCAGCAAGTTCCGGCTCGGCCATGTGACCGACGTCGACAACAACCTGTTCGGCGCCTGGACGTTCGAGATGCCGGAGGCCGACGGCACGGTGACGAAGGCGGCCGTCTCGGCGGTGCAGTCCGACCTCGACAACTGGGTGCATCTGGTCGGCGTCTACGACGCGAAGGCGCAGCAGATCTGGCTGTACGTCAACGCGACCCGGCAGGGCGACGGCACACTGAATCAGCCGTGGAAGGCGACGGGCGGGCTGCAGCTCGGCCGGGGCCGGGTGGACGGCGCAGCCGCGGAGTACTGGCCGGGGCAGATCGACGACGTCCGGGTCTACACCGGTGGGCTGGACAAGTCGCGGATCGAGGCGCTGTACGCGTCGTACCCGCTGGTTGGTGGCGGTACGCCGGTCGCGCCGAAGGACCCGGCGGCGTACTGGAAGTTCGACGAGGGCACCGGCACGACCATCGCCGATGCCTCGGGCAACGGGAAGACGGCGACCATGAAGGGCGGCACCGGCTGGACCGGCGGCCGGACCGGGGCGAGCGGCTGGCTCGACGGCACCAGCGGGTACGCCGAGACGGCAGCGCCGGTGCTCAACACCGCGCAGAGCTTCTCCGTCTCCGCGTGGGTCTACCTGACCCTTCCCGGCCAGGGCAACCGGACGATCGTCGCCCAGGACGGCAACCGGGTCAGCAGCTTCCTCATGCAGTACAACAGCCAGTTCAACCGCTGGGCGGTCATCGTCCCCTCGGCTGACCAGGACAACCCCGCCAACGTGCTGCTGACGTCGGCACAGGAAGTCTCCAACGGGCTGTGGACCCACGTCGGTCTCGTGTACGACGCGGGGCTCAAGCAACTCAAGTTGTATGTCAACGGAGCGCTGTCCGCGGCCCAGGTCGGGGTCACCCCGCTGGCTTCCACGGGTGCGACGACGATCGGCCGGGGCAAGTGGAACGGTGGGCCGGTCGACTACTTCCCGCGGGGCATCGACGAGGTCCAGTTGTACAACCGGGCACTGTCCGACGGGGAGATGCGCAAGGTGCATGACGCCCCGGCGGCCGCGATGATGGGCTTCTGGCGCTTCGACGACGGCACCGCCCGGGACTGGTCGTTCCGCAACAACCCCACGACGACCAGCGGCACGCCGGCGTACCCGGTCGGCCAGGTCGGTGGGCAGGCGCTTCAACTCGACGGCGCGAGTGCTGCGACCGCGCAGTACTGGAACGCTCCGCCCCGGGACAGCTACACCGTCTCGGCCTGGGCCAAGCTGACGCGTGCCGACAAGGTCGCCACGGTGATGGCCCAGGACGGCGACCGGATGAGCGGGTTCGTCCTGCAGTACCGGCCGGGACAGGCGCGCTGGGTCTTCGGTACGCCGGATCAGGATGCGGACGGGGCGGCCTCGAAGTACGCGGTGGCCGCGAAGCCGGCGGTGCTGAACCAGTGGACGCATCTCGTCGCGGTGAACGACTACGCGGCGCACCAGTTGCGGTTGTACGTCAACGGCGAGCTGGCCGGTACGAAGGACGACGTGACCGTGCTGAACGCCTGGGGCGGTCTGACGATCGGCCGGGCCAAGGTCAACGGAGCACCGGCCGACTACTTCACCGGCCTGATCGACGAGGTACGGACCGAGCAGGGGATCGTCACCGATGACGAGATCGCCTTGCGGGCGGTGTATCCGCAGCCGCCCGGTGGTCAGATCGCCCGGTTCCTGAACGCGGCCGGGGATCGCTACACCGGGAGCACCGATGCTCCGGTCCGGGCCGGCTACCACTTCGAGCGGTCGCTCGGAGCGCCGGTGGCGGCGGGGGAGAACACCAAGGTGCTGGACTTCGGCCGGGTGTACACCGTGAAGCCGACCAACCTGTCGACGCTGCCGCTGTACCACTGCAGTTCGGGCATCGACTCGCTCCAGTCCGACTGCGAGGGGCTCGGGACGCAGACCGAGGTACTTGGCTACACGCTTGCCTACGGGCGGCTGGCCAGGTACAACAGTCCGACCGCTGTCGACCACCTCAGTACTACGTTCGACGTCAATCCGGGCTACCGCTTCGAGGGCCCGCAAGGCTGGTTGGCCAAGGCAGCCACTGCTGGAACGCAACCGCTGATGGCCTGCCGGGACGGGGTCGACAACTTCCTGTCCGACCAGGCCGACTGCGAGGGCAAGACCGTACTGGGTGCCACCGGCAACATCTGGCCGGCGGCACCGGCCGGGCTGACCAGCCAGCCGATCTACCGGTGTGCGATCAACGGGGAGAAGTTCGTCTCCCTCCAGCAGAACTGTGAGGGCTTCACGCTCGACAAGCAGCTCGGTTTCGTCCTCACCACGCTGCCCGCCACTGCCCCGATCTTCGCCTGACCAGCGTCTCGCCGGAAGGAAGAACATGCGCCGTATCAGACTGTCGCGCGCCCAGAAATCGGTCGCGCTGACGATGGCCTCGATCATGGTGGCGGTCGGGGTGACCCAGGCGGCCGGTCCGTCGATCGCCGCGGCGGCCACCGGACCGACCGTCCCGTTGACGAACGTCCCGTCCGTACCGGCCGGCAAGCAGTCGATGGCACCGCGGCCGGTGGACGAAGCCACCAGCCGCCAGCTGCACGGCGATCAGCCCGCGGCGGGGAGCGCCAAGGAGGGTGGCAGCACGTCGGGTGCGACGCCGCTGGCTCCCTCGGCGACCTGGGACGTCGCCGCGCAGACCGGTGACTTCACCTGGAACTACCCGTTGCGGGTACCGCCCGCGCCGGGCGGTCTGGAGCCGAACCTCGCCCTGAGCTACGCCTCGTCGGCCGTCGACGGACGGACGAGCGCGACCAACAACCAGGCCTCCTGGGTCGGCGACGGCTGGTCGCTCGACCCCGGCTTCGTCGAGCGCTCCTACGGCGGCTGCGCCGACGACAAGGAGGGCAGCACCAAGGGGCAGAACACCCCCGACCTGTGCTGGCGATCGGACAACGCGACCGCGTCGTACGGCGGCGGTGGCGGCACCCTGATCCTGGGCAAGGACGGCTGGCGCAACAAGCGCGACGACGGCGCCCGGATCGAGCGGCTGACCGGCGCTTCGAACACCGACGCCGACGGCGAGTACTGGCGGATCACCGGGACCGACGGGACGCAGTACTACTTCGGCTCCCGGTCCGATTCCAAGTCGACCTGGACCGTTCCCGTGTACGGCGACGACACCGGCGAGCCCTGTCACGGGGACACCTTCGACAAGTCGTCCTGCAAGCAGGCCTGGCGATGGAACCTCGACAAGGTCGTCGACCCGCACGGCAACGTGATGCTCTACAACTACGAGACCGAGACCAACAAGTACGGCCAGAACCTGAAGGACCCCGGCGTCGAGTACGTCCGCGGCGGCTGGCTGAAGAACATCGAGTACGGCCTGCACACCAGCGCGTCGAGCCAGCCGACCGGGCGGGTCGACTTCGCAACGGCGTACCGGTGTGTCCCCGGTAGCACGTGCACGCTGGACAAGCCGGAGAACTTCCCGGACGTCGCCCTCGAGGACCGCTGCGACGCTGCCACCTGCAAGGACCACTACTGGCCGACCTTCTGGAGCACCCAGCGGCTGTCGACGATCACCACCTCGATCTGGCGTGGATCGTCGTGGGGTGAGGTGGATCGGTGGACCCTCGACCAGCAGTTCCCCGACCCCGGTGACGGCGGCAAGGCAGCGCTCTGGCTGAAGTCGATCAAGCACACCGGCCTCGCCGGGGCGACCCCGGTCGAGCTGCCGCCGGTCACCTTCGAGGGCGCGAAGCTGGCCAACCGCGTCTACCAGGCCGACGACCTCGCGCCGATCATCCGCTACCGGATCACCGGCATCGTCTCCGAGACCGGCGGCGTGACCTCGATCAACTACGCGGCGCCGGACTGCCTGGCGCCGCCCACCAACGCCGAGACGAACACCCTGCGGTGCTTCCCGGTCCGGTGGACGAAGAAGAACCACGCCGAGCGGACGGACTACTTCAACAAGTACGTCGTGGCGTCGGTGACCGAGTCGGACCGGATCAGCTCCAACCCGATGCAGATCACCAGCTACGAGTACCTCGACGGCGCCGCCTGGCACTACGACGACTCGGAGTTCGTGCCGGCCGACAAGAAGACCTGGAACGAGTTCCGTGGTTTCGGGCGGGTCAAGATCCGCAAGGGCACGGCCGACGACCCGTCCGGGCCGCAGGTCGTCACCGAGCAGCGGTTCTACCGCGGGATGAACGGCGACCACCTCGCCAACGGCACGCGCACCGTGGACGTCAAGGACTCCGAGAACGGCACGCATCACGACGAGGACTGGCTGCAGGGCTTCCTGCTGGAGACGATCAGCTACCTCGGCGACACCGGCCAGGTGGTCAGCAAGACGATCAACGAACCGGTGTGGCAGGGTCCGACGGCGATCCGGGGCGACTTCAAGTCCTACATCGTCGACTCCGCGTCGTCGCGCACGATGACCGCGCTCGACAACGATCGCGGCTGGCTGACGACGAAGACGGAGACGAAGTACGACGAGCTCGGTGTCCCGATCGAGGTCAACGACCTGGGCGATGTCACCAAGGCCGACGACGACAAATGCGTCCGTACGACGTACGTCCGCAACCGCGACCTCTGGCTGATGGACCTTCCGTCGCGGGCCGAGACGGTCTCGGTCGCCTGCGACAAGACGCCGGTGTTCCCGGACGACGCGGTCTCCGACGTCTACACCAGCTATGACGGCCACGCACGTGGCGTAGTACCGACGGTCGGGAACGCGACCAAGGTCGAGCGGCTCGTGGACCGGCCGGCCACGGGACCGGCGTCGTACTCGACCTCGACGACCACGTACGACGTGTACGGCCGGGAGACGGCGAAGTCCGACGCCCTCGATCGGGTGACCACGACCGTCTACACCCCGGCGACCGGCGGCCCGGCGACCAAGACGGTGATCACCGACCCCGCCGGATTCGCCACGACGACCACGCTGGACCCCGCCTGGGGCCTGGGCGTGCTCACGGTGAACGCGAACCAGCGCAAGACCGAGACAAGTGTGGATGCACTCGGCCGGGTCATCGCCATCTGGCCTGCCAACCGGCCGCGGTCGAACTTCCCGGCCAGCCAGACCTTCAGCTACCAGTACCGCAACGACGCGCCGACCGTCGTCACCGAGACGACGCTCGGCCCGAACAATCGCTTCGTCACGACCAACCAGCTCTACGACGGGCTGCTGCGACTGCGGCAGACCCAGGCGCCGGCGGTGGGTGGCGGGCGCCTGATCACGGACACCCGGTACGACTCGCAGGGGCGGATCTGGAAGCAGACCCAGCCGTACTACAACGACGGCGCGGTCGACGCGGAGCTGTGGACGTCGAGTGACGCCGATGTGCCGGGGCTCTCGGTCACGGAGTACGACGGCGCCGGTCGCACGGTCGCCCGGATCTACCAGGCCGGGGTGCAGGAGAAGTGGCGGACGACGACGAAGTACGAGGGTGACGGGGTCAGCGTGACACCGCCGCAGGGGGACACCCCGACCACCTCGATCTTCGACGCTCGTGGGCAGACGGTCGAGTACCGGCAGCACAAGACGGCGACCAGCTTCGACACGACGAAGTTCGCCTACACGCGGACGGGCAAGCTCAGCACGGTCCAGGACCCGGCCGGCAACACGTGGCGGTACAAGTACGACCTGGCTGGCAACCAGGTCCGGACGGACGACCCGGACAAGGGCGCGTCGACGATGGTCTACGACGCGGCCGGGCAGCTCACCCAGCTGACCGATGCCAGGGGCAACAAGTTGTTCACCAGCTACGACCCGCTCGGCCGGCGGCTGGCGGTCCGGTCGGGGAGCGCGGACGGCACGGTGCTGTCGAAGTGGACATACGACACGGCGCTGTACGGCAAGGGACAGCTGGCGACTGCCACCCGGTACGACAACGGGCAGGCATACTCCGTCTCCGTCGATGCCTATACCGCTCTGGATCAGCCCTCGACGACCACGATCACGATCCCCGAGGCAGAGGGGCAGCTGGCCGGGTCCTACGCCAGCACGAGCAAGTACAACGCTGATGGGTCGCTGGCGAGTACGACGTACCCGGCTGCCGGTGACCTGGCGGCGGAGACGCTCAACCACACGTATGACGACCTCGGCCATCCGCTGCGCACGTACGGCGGCATGGGCGGGTCGACTGTGGAGTACGCGCAGAACACGGAGTACACCCGGTACGGCGAGCTCCAGCGGATGCAGCTCGGTGAAGGGGACAAGCGGGCCTGGCTGTCGAACTACTACGACGACAGCAGCCGCCGGCTCAACCGGACGATCGTCGACGCCGAGGTCACCCAGCCGATGCAGGCTGACCTCAACTACCAGCGCGACCCGGCGGGCAACATCACCTCCATCTCGGATACCGCGATGGACAAGCCGGCCGACGTGCAGTGCTTCCGGTACGACTACCTCCGGAGACTCACTGAAGCCTGGACGCCGGGTGGTGGCTGCAGTGATGACCCCTCGACGGCCGCGCTCGCCGGGCCGGCGCCGTACTGGCAATCGTTCAGCTATGACGCGACCGGCAATCGCAAGACCAAGACCGTGCACGCTGCTGGCGGCAACACGACCCAGACCTACGCCTACCCGGCTGCGGGCGCCGATCGGCCGCATGGACTGAACTCGGTCACTACGACCGGCACTGGCGCGGATCGTGTTGACGACTATGGGTATGACGTCGCCGGGAACACCACCTCGCGGAAGGTGGCCGGTACCAGCCAGACGCTGGAGTGGGACGTCGAGGGCCACCTGGCCAAGGCAACCCAGGCGGGGAAGAGCAGTACCTTCCTCTACGACCCGGACGGCAACCGGCTGGTCCGCCGCGACCCGGGCGCGCGCACGCTCTACCTGAACGGCGAGGAGCTGCGGCTCGACGAGGCCACCGGACAACTGCGCGCAACCAGGTACTACAGCCACGCCGGCGAATCGATCGCCGTCCGTACGGGGGCCGGCCTGACCTGGACCGCTTCCGACCACCAGGGCACCGGGACGATCGCGATCGGCGCCGACTCGCAGGCAGTGGTCCGGCGGTGGCAGACACCGTTCGGTGAGACCCGGGGGAGTGAGGTCGACTTCCCGGGGAGCAAGGGCTTCGTCGGCGGTACAGAGGACGACAGCACTGCCCTGACCCATCTGGGCGCCCGGGAGTACGAGGCGTCGACGGGGCGGTTCATCACGGTCGACCCGGTGATGGATCTGGCCGACCCGCAGCAACTGCAGGGGTACTCGTACTCCAACAACAACCCGGTCACGTACTCGGATCCCAGTGGTCGCAGCTTCTGCATCTGCGGTCACGCGGGACCACCGCCGCCTCCGCCGACCCCTGCCACGGTCATCGAGATCCCGGACATCCAGCAGAAGCCGAAGGCGCCGAAGCCCACTGTCACCAACCAGAAGCTGCAGAACCATCTCAACCACATCTACGCCGAGGTGAGCGACAAGAACTGGATCGGCAGCGGCAAGAGCGCTGACGCGTTGCGCAACGAGTTGCTGACCGGCCGGGCGACGCACGGCATCTACCACGACGTGTCGGTCGCGCAGGACTTCGCCGGCCTGGTGGACCTGATCGACGAGGACGACATCGCCCGCGGCAAGGGTGGCTCGCTACTGAGCGGGGAGGAACGCAACATCGCGATCAACGAGGCCAAGGAGTTGTGGGGTGCGCTCAACCAGCCCGACAGCCGTGGCGTCGTGACCCGGACGACGAACTCGCAGCCGGGGCGCAAGGACCAGTTCGAGCAGCCGTTGAAGAAGGCGTCCGAGAAGATGGCCTACACCAAGGTCACCGACGCGCAGTACTACAAGCCGGAGAATCCGGTCGGCCGGAGTCCGGTCTACAAGAACAAGGGCGCGACGACCCGTGGGTTCCTGCGGGGAATGGGCTTCCTGTCCGTGGTACCGATAGCCATCGACATCTTCCGGGGCCCGACGCCCGGAGCGAGCCCGAAGCAGCAGATGATGGAAGGGTTCTGTGTGTTCGACATGGCCGGCATCTGTGACCAGTACCTGAATCCGCAGGTCGGAGGGGTGGCTTGACCGACGCCCGGATGGCGCTGAGCCTCGGCTCGGACCTCGCTGATCGGCTCTGGATGGCTGTACCGGAGGCGCGTCCGCTCCTTGCCGGCTTGCTGGCGAAGGAAGTGGAGGACGCCATCCGGTACAGCCGGGAGCTGATGCCGCCGGGGTACGCCGAGGTGGCCGACGCGCTCTATCTGGACCTGCTCCGGCGCTCCCTGCCTGGGTCGGAGGGGGTCGTACGACGCTGCCTGGGTGTGCTCGGGCAGCTCGTGCGTGAGGCGGACGGTGACTGGCGCTGGGAGACGATCGACCGCAACATCGTCCGGATGCTGGAGCAGGACGGCTTCGGACCCGCGCTGGCCGCGCTGGATCCGGACTTCATGCGGCTCGTCGGGAGCACCCGCAAGCGGCTCGGCCAGGACCGGTCGGTATGAGAGTTCTGTGACTTTTCTGTCGCGAACCCGGCGATCATGCCTGCACAAGCTGGCGCGCGGGGTTACAAAGGAAGTGGCGAAGGGAGCCACGAATGACGTACGACGTGGTGGTGCTCATCGAACGTGAGATGAGCGAGGGCGACGCAAGAAGGGTCGCCGCCCTGCATGCAAGGCTCGAGGAGACGGTCGACTATCACGTCCTCGTCTCCAGTCACCCCACTGAGGGCATCGGCGGCCCGATGGCGTTGCTGGGCTCCAGCTTCGCGGACGTCGCCGGCCTGTCCGCCGGTACCAGTCCCGGCCGCACCACAACCGCGACCGCCCTGGCCGACCCCCAGTTCGACCTGGCCTCGGTGATCGAACACAGCTCCAGAAGACTCCGCGCCCACAACAACTGCCGGGTCAACGTCTCCATCACCCACGGCGAGATCCTCCTAGCCCTGAAAACCCTGGTCAACAGCACCAAGAGCCAAGAAGTAGTGGTCGTCGCCTGGCCCGAAACGGTAGCCCGCTTCCTCTGCTCCAACTGGCCCACCAACGCCCGCAAGGAACTGAAAGTCCCCCGAATCCGGGTCCTGGAACACGCGGACTAGCCGATCCGGCAGCCACTGACGCGTTCTTCGGCCGCTGACGCCCTACAGGCCGCCAGCCGCCGAAGAAACAGCGTTCGCCCTGCGGGTAGTGTGCGGCAGCGGGCCCGGTTGTCCACAGGGGTGGAGGTTTGGGGGTGGAGGGCGCGGGGTTCGGGTGCATGTTGTGGGGCATGAACTTGAAACTTTCGACGGTTGCGGCGAGGCGTGGTGGCTGGTTCGATCGCGCGGACGTGCTGGCGGCCGGGTACTCGGACGACGACATCCACCTGCGGATCAAGGACGGCAGCTGGGTCAGGCTGTTCCGCGGGGTGTACGCGGAGGTCGGTGTCGACTACGACTTGCTGGCGTCCTGGGATCAAAGGATCTGGCGACATGTTCGTACTGCGAAAGCCGCTTACCATCAGGCCGGCGGCGGGGCAGTTCTGAGTCATCAGTCGGCTCTCTTATTGCACGGTGTCCAGATCGGCGATCTCGACCTGAGCCGCGTACACCTCACCAATCTCGCGAGGCTCGGCCGCTCGACCAGATGGATGTGTCAGCACGCGCCGCGGCCGCCGGTCCTGGATCCGGTCGAGGTCGAGGGGGTCTGCCTGACACCGGCACCGCGATCGGTCGTCGAGGCGATCCGCGGTACGTCGTACCCGGTGGCTGTCTCGGTCGTTGACGAAGCGCTGCGGCGAGAACTCGCGACAATCGCGCAGTTGTCGGAGGCGCTGGGCCTCTTCGGTGGTCGGACGGGCATCGGCACCGCGACCCGAGCGGTGCAGTTCGGCGACGGACGCTCCGAATCCGCGGGTGAGTCACGCCTTCGGGTGTTGATGGCAGACCTGGGATTGCCCAAGCCCCGCCTGCAGGCCGAAATCCGAGACCTGTCAGGTCGCCTGGTGGGACGAGTCGACTTTCTGTTCGAGGAGTGGGGCGTCATCGTGGAGTTCGACGGTGCGCTGAAGTACGCCGGCAAGGGTTCGGCTCCGTTGGTACTGGAGAAGGCCCGCGAAGATGCCCTCCGCGATCTCGGCTACGAGGTCGTCCGAGCCACTTGGCCGGATCTCTCCGCCCCCGCCGCCTTCACTGTCCGCGTGGCCCAGGCGCGCGACCGGTCCCGAAGGCGGTCGAACGCAGTTCTTTCGGCCGCTGGCAACCTGCAGGGCGTCAGCCGCCGAACAAGTCGCTAGTCAGTCGTCGATCAGCGCTCGGAGGGGGTCACGTTCGGGGGCTGGGACGTAGGTGGCGTAGTAGTCGTAGAGGTTTTGGCGCGTCAGGCGGGCGGCGGCGTGGCCGTTGCCGGCTCGGATGGCCTCGACTACCTCGGTGTGGTGGCGTAGGGACTCGAGCATGAGGGCGCGGCTGTTGGTCGCGTGGGCGATCTTGTCCGAGATCAGGCTCAGTACTACGCCGCGCACGACCTCGTTGCAGGTCTGGAGCAGGGAGTTGCGGCTGACTCGCGCGACTGCCTCGTGGAAGGCGACGTCGGCCTCGCTGAACGCGGCGAAGTCGACGTCGATCGCCGCCCGCATGGCGACCAGGGTCTGCTCCACCTCGACGAGTTGCTCGTCGGTGCGCAGCCGGGAGGCGAGCTGGATCGCCGCGCCGTCCATGATCATCCGGAAGGCGATCAGCTCGCTCAGTGTCAGCTCGTCGACGCGGGCCAGCCGGGTCATCTGCTTGCGCAGCGGGGCCTGGGAGAACGGCAGGATCTCCGGGCCGTTCGGGTCGCCCGGCCGGGAGCGGACGACGCCGTTGCTCTCCAGCACCCTGAGCGCCTCGCGCACGGTCGACCGGCTGACGGCGAACTGGCTGACGAGTTCGCGCTCGCTGGGCAGCCGCTGACCGGGAACCAGTGAGCCGTCGGCCAGCGCGTCCTCGATCTGCTCGACGATCCGCTGGTACGCGCGGACCGTCTGCACCGGCTGGAAATTCGGCATCGGTCACCTCGATCGCTTGACAGTCCGTTCGGTAGCGACAAACCTAGTGGCCTATTCATACCTAGTCCACTGGTCTGACCAGTTACGGGTCCGGTGCCCACCGGCGATCCGCCGACGCCCGTCACCCCGTGGCCAGGCAAAATGCGCGCATGACGGTCAGAGGAGTTCGCGTGAAGTCGTATTCCACCCGGGCGATCGCGCTGCTCGGCGCCGCTCTACTGGCCGCATCGGCCGCGGCCTGCTCCGCGGGCTCCGGTACGACGTCAGGCTCGTCTCCCGGCGGCGACCAGTCGCTGACCGTCGGCCTGGTCGCCGAGCCGGCCAGCCTGGACTTCACCACGACCGACGGCGCCGCGATCCCGCAAGTGCTGCTCGGCAACGTCTACAACGGGCTCGTCAAGCAGGACGAGACCGGCAAGATCGTGCCGGACCTGGCCAAGTCGTGGACCGTCTCGCCCGACCGCAAGACCTACACCTTCACCTTGGTCGACAATGCCAAGTTCACCAACGGAGCCGCCTTCACCGCGGCCGACGCGGTGTTCAGCATCAACCGGGTGAAGACGGCGTGGACCACCTCGCTGAAGTCGGCCATGGACGTCGTGTCCGCCGCCAAGGCCGTCTCGCCGACCGAGTTGCAGGTGACGCTGAGCGCGCCGAGCAACGGCTGGCTGTTCCGGATGACGACCCGGGTCGGCGCGATGTTCTCCCAGACCGGCATCGACAAGCTGGCCACCGACCCGGTCGGCACCGGACCGTACAAGTTCGGCAGCTGGAAGCGCGGCGACTCGATCGTGCTGCAGCGCAACGACGGGTACTGGGGCACGAAGCCGTTCTTCAACCAGGTCACGCTCAAGTACTTCAAGGATCCGACGGCGCTCAACAACGCGCTGCTGACCGGGACGATCAACGTCATCGGCACGGTGCAGGCGCCGGAGGCTCTCACTCAGTTCACCAGCAACAGCAAGTACCAGGTGATCGAGGGGACGACCAACGGCGAGGTCGTGCTGTCGTTCAACAACTCGCGGCCGGTGTTCAAGGACATCCGGGTGCGGCAGGCGATCCGGCAGGCGATCGATCACAAGGCCTTGCTGGACACGTGTTTCGCGGGTCGCGGCAAGCTGATCGGCAGTATGGTCCCGCCGACCGACCCGTGGTACGAGGACCTGACCGGCGTCGCGCCCTACGACAAGGCGAAGGCGACGGCCGCCTTGAAGGCAGCGGGTGCTGCTGGTGCGACGCTGCGGCTCCGGCTCCCGACGTTGCCCTATGCAACCTCTTGCGGTCAGGTGGTGAAGAGCCAGCTGGAGCAGGTCGGGCTGAAGGTGACGATCGACCAGCTCGAGTTCCCGGCGGCGTGGCTGACCACGGTGTTCAAGAACGCCGACTACGACATGTCGATCATCGCGCACGTCGAGCCGCGCGACCTGGGCGCCGTCTTCAACGTGAAGTACTACACCCGGTACGACGACCCGACGCTGGTCTCGCTGCTCGCCGCGGCGGACTCCGGCGACGAGGCGGCGCAGGTCGACAACATGAAGAAGGCCGCGCGCCGGATCTCCGAGCAGGCGGCCGCCGACTGGCTGTTCCTGCTGCCGAACCTCGTCGTCGCCGACAAGAACCTGACCGGCCTGCCCACCAACGCGATCACCGAGTCCTTCGATCTGTCCCGGCTCGCCCGTTCCTGATGATCCTTCGATTGGTCGAGCGCGCCGCGGTGCTGGTGATCAGCCTCGCGGTCGCCTCGGTGCTCGTCTTCGGATTCATGGCCGTACTCCCGGGCGACCCGGCCCGGGTCGCCCTCGGCGTCAACGCGTCGGACGAGGCTGTCGCCGCATTGCGTCAGCAGTTCGGGCTGGATCGGCCGCTGACCACGCAGTACTTCGATTGGCTCGGCGGACTGTTGCACGGCGACTTCGGTACGTCGTACGTGTCGAAGGTCGCGATCGGCCCACAGGTCGCCGACCGCTTTCAGGTCACGCTCTGGCTGGTCGTGGTCGGCATGGTCGTCGCGCTGGTGCTCGCCGCTCCGGCGGGAACGGTGATGGCCGCGCGCCATCGCCGGCTCTCTGGGCTGGCGCTCTCTGCGCTTTCTCAACTGGGAGTCGCGATCCCGGCGTTTCTCGCGGGGATCTTGCTGATCATGGTCTTCGCGGTGAAGCTCGGCTGGCTGCCCGCGAATGGGTGGACGCCGCCGGCTTCGGATCCGGGGATGTTTCTCAAGCAGTTGATCTTGCCGGCGCTGTCGCTTGGTCTCGTACAGGGTGCTGTGCTGACTCGGTATGTGCGGAGCGCTGTGCTCGATGTGCTGCGTGAGGACTATCTGCGGACGGCGCGGGCGAAGGGGCTGCGGCCGTTTCCTGCGTTGTGGCGGCATGGGTTGCGCAATGCGGCCGTGCCGGTGGTGACCGTGCTCGGATTGCAGTTGGCGACGTTGCTGATCGGGGCGGTTGTGGTTGAGCGGGTGTTCGTCATTCCGGGGCTCGGCAGTCTGTTGCTCGATGGGGTGTCCAATCGCGATCTGCTGCTGGTGCAGGACGTGGTGATGGTGCTTGTCGTCGCCGTGCTGGTGGTCAACTTCCTCGTCGATCTCCTGTACGTCGCGCTGGATCCCCGGTTGCGGGTGGCGCGATGAGGCGGTGGAATCCGAGTCTCGTTGTCGGCTTGGCGATCGTCGGGCTGATCGTGGTCGTCGCCTTGCTGTCCTTCGTCTGGACTCCGTACGACGCGACGCTGGTGGACCCTGCTGTGCGGCTGGCCTCGCCGTCGTGGGCGCATTGGTTCGGGACGGACAAGTTCGGGCGGGATGTGCTGAGCCAGCTGATGGTCGGGTCGCGGACGACGCTCTTCGTCGGGTTGGTGGCGGTGGGGGTCGCGGCCGTCATCGGCGTACCGGTCGGTGTTTTCGCTGCGATGAGTCCGCGGTGGGTGTCGGAAGTGGTGATGCGGGGCAACGATTTGTTGCTGGCGTTTCCGGCGTTGCTGCTGGCGATCATGTTCGGGGCTGTTTTCGGGGCGAGTACGTTGACGGCGATGGTTGCCATCGGCATCGCTACGGTGCCTTCGTTCGCTCGCGTCATCCGGAGTGGGGCGTTGCAGGTGATGCGGACGGAGTACGTGCTGGCGGCTCGGGCAGCCGGGCGGCGGCCGTTTCCGGTGGCTTTGCGGCATGTGTTGCCCAATGTGACGAGCCTGATCACTGTGCAGGCTTCGGTGTCGTTCGCGATCGCGGTACTGGCCGAGGCGGCGTTGTCGTTTCTCGGGTATGGGACGCCGCCGCCGACTCCTTCGTGGGGGCGGATGTTGCAGGAGAGCCAGGAGTTCTTGTTCAGCGCGCCGCGGCTGGCGGTGTTCCCGGGCGTGGCGATCGCTGTCGCAGTACTGGGGTTCAACCTGCTCGGGGACGGGTTGCGCGACCGGTTCGATCCGAAGTTGGAGGACCGGCGATGACCGACGTACTGCGCGACGAGGCGCGGGCTGATGTGCTCTCGGTGCAGGGGCTGACGGTGACGGTGCGGGACAAGACACTCGTTGCCGATGTGGATCTGACCGTCGGGCCGGGGGAGCGGGTCGGTTTGATCGGCGAGTCGGGATCCGGGAAATCGCTGACGGCCTTGAGCATCATCGGATTGCTGCCCGAAGACGTACACGCTGCCGGATCGGTACGGTTGGCGGGCGTCTCACACGAACTGCTGGGCGCCGACGAGCGCCAGATGTCTCGCGTGCGAGGTAGCTCGCTGGCGATGGTCTTCCAGGAGCCGATGACCGCACTCAACCCGA
The DNA here is from genome assembly GCF_039525325.1 of Kribbella koreensis. NCBI lineage: Bacteria > Bacillati > Actinomycetota > Actinomycetes > Propionibacteriales > Kribbellaceae > Kribbella > Kribbella koreensis. The sequence continues at coordinate 966,670 of NZ_BAAAHK010000003.1, read as the reverse complement.
CCATGCGCGTGGGCGATCAGGTCGCCGAGGCGATGCTCATCCACCACACCGTCGCCGGACGTCGCGCCGGCCGTGTGGCCGCCGCCGAACTCCTGGACCGTGTCGGCCTGCCCGGCACCTCTCGCTCGTACCCGCATCAACTGTCTGGTGGCCAACGGCAACGAGTAGTCGTCGCTCTTGCCCTCGCCAACGATCCCGCCCTGCTGATCTGCGACGAACCGACCACCGCCCTGGACGTGACGGTCCAGGCGATGATCCTCGACCTGATCATGAAGGGTGTTGCTGCCCGTTCCTCCGCGTTGCTGTTCATCACCCATGACCTCGCCGTAGTCGCCACCGTCTGCCAGCGAGTCCTCGTCATGTACGGCGGCCGGGTAGTCGAATCCGGCCCAGTCGCCGAGATCTTCACCAACCCGCGCCACCGCTACACCCAAGGCCTGCTCGCCGCCTCCGACCTGGAGTCCGCCGAAGGCCGCTTGCCGACGATCCCCGGCAACGTCCCCGCGGCCGGCCAGTTCCCGTCCGGCTGCGTCTTCCGCACCCGCTGTTCCTTCGCCACCGACACCTGCGCATCGTCTCCTCCTTGGGAAGGCACGGCCGACCACGGCTTCGCCTGCCATCACCCAGCTCCGTCGTTGGAGCCCGCCCATGCTTAACCCACCTCCCGCCGACCCCGGCCCCGGCGAACCCGGCGTCAGCGAGCCCGTGATCCGCGTGATCGACGTCCGCCGCGACTATCCCCGCGCCCGCACCTCGTTGCTCAAGGCGACCCCGCCCGTCCACGCCCTGCGCGGAGTCAGCCTCGAAGTACAACCCGGCGAACGGTTCGGCATAGTCGGCGAGTCCGGCTGCGGCAAGTCGACCCTTCTCCGCATCATCGCCGCCCTCGACCGCCCGACCTCCGGCCAGGTAGTTGTCGAAGGCACCGACATCACCCGCCTCCCTGAACGCCGCCTCAAGTTCCTCCGCTCGAACCTGCAGCTGGTCTTCCAGGACCCGATGAGTTCCCTCGACCCCCGCATGCGAGTGCGCGACATCATCGCCGAGCCGCTCGTAGTACAAGGCCATCCAGCCTCCGGCGCCCGGGTTCGCGAACTCCTGGAAGCAGTCGGCCTGTCTGCCGACGCAGGCGACCGCTATCCGCACCAATTCTCCGGCGGGCAGCGTCAACGCATCTCGATCGCCCGCGCCCTGGCGCCGCGCCCGCGCATCCTCATCGCCGACGAACCGGTGAGCGCTCTCGACGTCTCCGTCCGCGCCCAGGTCCTCAACCTCATCTCCGATCTCGTCGACGAACTCAACCTCACCCTCGTCTTCGTCTCCCACGACCTCTCGGTGATCAAGCACGTCTGCGACCGGGTAGCCGTCATGCACGCCGGTTCGGTGGTCGAAACCGGCCCTACCGGCCAGGTCTACGCAACCCCCACCCACCCGTACACCCGCCGCCTCGTCTCCGCGATCCCCACCCTCCCGCGAGCCCTGGCCGGCGCCACCACGTCAGACCTCCTGAAAGGAGCCGCCGAATGAACTTCCCCGAAGGTCTACCGATCGGCTCCGGCTGGATCCCCGCGCCGTCCACAGCCCCCGTCCATTTCCCGTACGACGGAAGCGTGGTGGCCCAAGCTCCCATCGGTACCGTCGACCTGGCTCGCCAAGCCCTCGAGAACGCGCTCTCTGTCCGGGCCGAAGTCGGCCGCCTGCCCTCCCACGTGAGGCGCCGCGCCCTCCAGGGAGCGCTCTCCGCCCTCGCCGCACAGCGCGACGCCTTCGTCGACCTCCTGGTACTAGAGACAGGTAAGCCACTCGTCGACTGCCGCGTCGAGGTAGAGCGCACCCTCCTCACCCTGGAGACCTCAGCCGAAGAAGTAGCCCGCCTCCACGGCGAAACCGTTCCCCTCGACCTCCTCCCCAGCGGCGACGGCCTGCAAGGCTTCTGGATCCGCAAGCCGATCGGCGTAGTCGTCGGCATCACCGGCTTCAACTACCCGCTCCTGCTCGCCTCCCACAAACTCGCCCCCGCCCTAGCCGCCGGCTGCCCGGTCATCATCAAGCCCGCTCCCCAAACCCCACTCGCCACTCTCTGGCTAGTCCACCTAGTGCGCGAAGCTCTCGTCGCCGCAGGCGCCCCACCTGCCGCGGTCCAACTAGTAACTGGTGGCCCAGAGGTCGGTGCCACCCTCACCACCGACCGCCGAATCGGCGCAGTCTCCTTCACGGGCTCAGCCACCGTCGGCCACCAAATAGCCCGGGACGCCGCCCCCACCAAGGTGTTGCTGGAGCTCGGCTCCAACTCAGCCCTGGTGGTAGCCGCCGATGCCAACCTCCCGGCAGCCGCCGACGCCGTCGTAAGAGGCGGCTACTACGCCTCCGGCCAAGCCTGCATCAGCATCCAGCGGGTAATAGTTCTCGAATCAGTCCGCAAAGACTTCGAAGCAGCGCTCAACGAGCGGATCCAGAAGGTCGTCGTCGGCGACCCGCGATCGCCCGACACCCAGATCTCCAAGCTCATCGACGAACGCGCGACCGCCCGCGTCCAGGACTGGTTGCTGCAAGCCTCGCGCGCAGGCGCCGGTGTCGCGACAGCCGGGTCGCAGGTTGACGGCGTACTGGGTCCGGTGATGCTGATCGACGTACCGGATGGGCAACCGGCCTGGGATGAGGAGATCTTCGGTCCGGTGATCGCGATCCGTTCCGTACCTGATCTCGCCACTGCCTTCGCCACCGTCAACGCGTCGCGCTACGGGCTGCACGCCAGCGTCTTCACCAGCTCTCTCGAGACCGCCTTCGCTGCGATCGATCAGCTCGACGTCGGGGGAGTGGTGGTCAACGAGGTTCCCGGCTTCCGTTCCGACGTGATGCCGTACGGCGGTGTCAAGGACTCCGGTACCGGCCGCGAAGGCCCCCGCTTCGCCATCGAGGAACTGACCACCACCCGAATGGCGATCATCCGCCCGAAACCCCTGCCCCCGAAGCCCTGATCGCGAACTCCGAGGAGGTTCCCCGATGACCGACTACGCGAACTTGTTCCGGCTGGACGGTAGGCACGCGGTCGTCGTCGGCGCCGGCAGCGGAATCGGCCGCGAATCCGCCCTGGCCCTCGCCGCCCAAGGAGCCCGCGTCACCGCCGCCGACCGCGACCTGGCCGCCGCCACGGAGACAGCGTCTCTCGGCACCGGCACCGGCACCGATGTCGGCGCGGGCACGCTTACGGCGTACCGGCTGGATGTTCTTGACGAGCAAGCAGTCGTGCGAGCTGCTCAGGAGCTCGGCGACGTCGACGTGCTGGTCTTCACTGCCGCGACGAACGTCCGCAAGCGCATCCTCGACTACACCGGCGAGGAATTCGACCGCGTGGTCGCACTCAACCTGCGCGCCTCCTTCGACCTGATCCGCGCCTTCGGCGGCCCGATGTCGACGCGTGGCCGCGGCAGCATCATCGGCTTCAGCTCCATCCGCGCGACCACAGTCGAACCAGGCCAATCGGTCTATGCAGCAACCAAAGCCGGCCTGGTCCAACTCCTCCGCACCGCAGCCGCCGAACTCGGCCCCAACGGTGTCCGCGTCAACGCCATCGCCCCCGGCGTGGTCGAAACCCCTCTCACCGCCCAGATCAAAGCCAACCCAGCCTGGTACGACGCCTACGCCCAGAAGTCAGCCCTAGCCCGCTGGGCCACCCCCGACGAGCTAGCCGGCGCCGTCGTCTACCTGGCCTCCGACGCCTCGACTTTCGTCACAGGCAGCGTCCTCCACGTAGACGGCGGCTGGACCGCAGTAGACGGCCGCTTCGACCCACCGAACTGACGTGCCGCCGCCCCGGCCCCCACCGCCAGCCCCGACCTCGACTGGAGCAAAGATGACTGAGCGCCTCGCCGATCTGACCGCCGTCGAGCTCGTTTCCCGTTACCAGGAAGGCTCTCTGTCACCCGTCGAGGTGTTGGAGGACGTACTCGCCCGAGTCGACTCCCTGGAACCCAGGCTCTGCGCCCTCTATGCGCCAGACCCGACGGCGGCCCGCGCGGCAGCCCGCGATTCGGAGTACAGGTGGCGGACCGGCGAACCAGCCGGCCCCCTGGACGGCGTACCGGTGACAGTCAAGGAAAACATCGCCACCCGCGGCACCCCAGTCCCGCAAGGAACAGCCGCCGCAGACCTGACCCCAGCAACCGATGATGCCCCAGCCGCCGCCCGCCTGCGCGCGTCGGGCGCCGTTATCTTCAGCAAGACCACCATGCCGGAGTACGGCATGCTCTCCTCCGGCGTCTCCACCTTCCACCACCTGTCCCGCAACCCCTGGGACCCCGCCCGTACGCCGGGAGGCTCCAGCGCCGGAGCAGGCGCAGCAGCGGCCGCCGGGTACGGCCCGATCCACCTAGGTACCGACATCGGAGGCTCCATCCGCCTCCCCGCCGGCTGGTGTGGAGTAGTAGGCCTCAAGCCCACCCACGGCCGAGTAGCGGTCGGCAACCCCTACCCAGGCAGAGCAATCGGCCCACTAGCCCGTACTGCTGCCGACGCCGCGCTAGCCCTCACCGTCATCTCCGGCCCCGACCGCCGCGACTACACCTCCCTCCCACCCTTGCCCGACAGCACCAGCCACGGCAACAGCGACAACCCGGCCCTGGACCCGCAAGGCCTCCGCATCGGCCTGCTGCTCGACGCTGGCCTCGGCCTGTCAGTAGACCCCGAGATCACGGCAGCCGTCTCCGCCGCAGCAACCCTGCTCGAGAAGGCCGGCGCTATCGTCGAACCGATCCCACCGATCATCACCCGCGCCATGCTCGACGGCCTCGACCACTTTTGGCGGGTGCGTTCGGCGTACGACATCAACGCTCTCCCCGAAGACCGCCGCACCAAGGTACTGCCGGAGATCCGTCGCTGGGTCTCGACCGCCACCGAACTGACCGCCTTCGACGTCTTCCACGGCTACTCCCAGATGCACGCCATGGCCGTCGCCGTCGACGCCGCCTTCGCCACGTACGACTTCATCCTCTCGCCGGTCGCGCCGATCACGGCCTTCCCAGCCGAGCTCGCCTACCCGACAGACGACCCCCTGAAGCCCTTCGAACACATCGCCTTCACCGTCCCGTACAACATGTCCACCCACCCCGCCGCCACCGTCAACTGCGGCTTCTCAAGCACCGGCCTGCCGATCGGCCTGCAAATCGCCGCCCCCCGCTTCAACGACCTGGCCGCCCTCCGCCTGGCCGCCTCCGTCGACTCCCTGGTCCCCGATCACCGCCCTTGGCCGGCCTGAGCAAGCCTCAACTGTGGTCGAGGATCACTCCCAGCCTTCAGAATCTCCATCAGCACCGGCGCGGGCAGATGCAACTCATCGGCCAGCTCATCCGACCCATACCCGGACTTCTCCAGCAACTCAAAGGTGAGCTGAAGGAGCGTCGGCGCCTCGATCGCAGTCAACTGACCTGGCTCCGGATACCCCCACTCGTTGAGCTGCTGCATGCCACGCCGATAGGCATTCGGAGTCAGTACTTCGAGGTGGTGCGCCCGATAGACGAGTGCCTTCAGCGAAACGCCCCACCGTTGCTTGAGGTGATGCAACCTCTCCCAGTCAAGCCGACGGGGGAGTTCCTCAACGATCTCGTCCGCAGGCATCAGGAACTCCGCCGCAAACGAGTCGGCCTCCTTCTCCACAATCCGCGACCCCGGCGCCGCATCGAAATGCATCACCAGATGAGCCAACTCATGCGCCGAATCGAACCGCGCCCGCGCCGCATCCCCCTTGGCCGGGTTCAGCAACACCACCGGCCGAGTAGGCAGATGAGCCGAGAACGCATCAACCGACTGCGAAATCTCCGGCAACCGCAACACCAGAACCCCGGCCGCCTCAAGCATCCTCACCACATGCGGAACCGGCCCAGCCGCGAGGTTGAAATGCGCCCGCGCCTCAGCCGCCAGCTTGGCGATGTCCGCAAGATCCGGAGCCTCCGGCGCCCGCAGATCAGGCAAGAGCAGATGCGGCAACTCGACATGTTGCTCAAGCGCAGTCAGTACGTCCGCAGCCAACTCAGCAAACGCCAACGCCTGATCCCGCTGCAACTGACTCGTAGTCCGCAAACTCCTGAAGTGCGGACTCGAAGCCGACCCTGGCTGCAACGACCTCCCCAGCGTAAAAAACTCACCCGGCACACCCAGCGCCAACGCCATAGCAGCCACCAACGGCAAGGTCGGCCGAGTCTGCCCCCGCTCGAACTGACTAACCGCCGCCGGCGTCACCCGAATCAAATCCGCCAACTCACCCCGCCGCACCCCCCGAAGCCGCCGCGCCAACGCCAACCGCAACGGATCAAACCGCACCGCGACTCCCGCCGCCCGGCGCTCCCGAGCCCCGACATCAAGCCGCACAAGATCTCCGGCGGCCCCCTTTGTGCCCGAGCCGACGTCAACCACCACCCCCGCGGACTCCTCAACACCCGCATCGAGGCGTGCGGCAGCGTTTGCGGACCGGCTGTTCTGCGGGTCCGTGTCTTGCTCACGCGCCATCGTTGGCGGCCGCCTGCTGGTCAGTACCGCGGAGACGGACAGCAATCGGAGGTACCGGCCGTTGATCGAACCGATCCGCGTCGTACCCTGTCACCGGCACGATCGGCAGCTGGTCACCAGGCAGATCCCGGTACACGAGCTTCACCGCGAACCAAGGCCCCGCGCCATCCTTCGTGTCCCGCGGAAACCCCACATGCACAGCAACATCGCCCGTCTCGGCATCACCAGCCCACGCCAGATGCAAATACCGCGGCGACCCAGCAGCCGAGTTCGCCGCCAACTCCTCCTCCGGCAGCTCGAAGCCCTCGAACAGCTCCAGCTGTTGACTGTTGGCCGCCGGCCCCTCATGCCTGGTCGCGGACGAGTCCCAATCGATCGAGTACGGATCCGCCCGCACAGACTTCCCCGGCAACTTCGACGCCCGCAGAATCCGCCCCAGATGCACAACCCGCAACGAGTTCCCCTGAAGATCCGCCCGCACATCAACCCGTTGCGCGAACTCCTGCACGGTCCGATTCGCGAAGTTCCGCGCCGACCCCATCCCAAGCGTGACCGCGTCATCGCCCAGCGCCGGTTCGTGCCGATCGAGATTGGTCCGCCACACGTCACGGAGCAAGCCGATCAACTCCGGCAGGACACCACTGGCCTTCCAGTCCGATGTCACCTCGTCGAGCAGGTCTTCATGCATGCGACAAGTTATAGCGGAACCCCCGGACAATTGCCGGGAAATCAAGTGGGTGTCGCGGTCAGTACTCCCCGTAGACTTGGACCTTGGTCCCGATCGGGGTCTCCTCGAAGATGTGGTGGATCTGCGGCCGCATCACCCGGACGCAGCGGTGGCTCGCCGGGTACGTCTTGATCAGCGTGTTGACCCGGCTCCCGTGCAGCGCGATCCCCGGCCGGTCCTTGAGGAAGTACAGCGAGTCGTACATGAACGCGTCGTCGTACAGGCTGCTCTCGTGGGCGCCCGCCCACTTGCGCCACACCTTGCCGGTCCGGTTCGGCGTCTCGTACCCCGGTCCGCCGGTCGACACCCAGACGATCCGGCGGATCTCCTTGCCGACGATCTGGTACAGCACCAGGCACGTCTTGTTGACGTAGATCCCGGGCTCCTTGGTCGCCGCCGGCCGCTTCGTTGCCGTCAGCACCGACCGGACGTCCGCTCCCGTCAGCCCGCCACGGCTGACCGGCATGCCGTTGGTCTCGCGCCAGGCGCACAACGCCTGCTTGGCCCGCTTCGTGATGTCGCCGTCGACATCGCCGACGGGGTATCCGAGCGCGTCGAGCTTGGCCTCAACCTGTTTCGCGTACGCCGAAATGGGGCGCGGCTTCGGCTTCACCGTCGGCTTCGTCGTGGGTTTGACGGTCGGTGGGGTGCTTGGCGTGGTCGGCGTACCGGGCGTGTTCGATGCTCCGGGCGTGCTCGAAGTACCAGGTGTGCTTGAGGTGCTGGGCGTACTCGAGGCGCTCGTACTGCTCGACGGGCTCGGGGACGTGGCGGTAGCGCTCGGCGTACCGGAGGAACCCGAATCAGCCGCCACATCCGCGCATCCGGTCACCGTAACGGCGAGCAGGACGACACCAGCAACGAGACCACGCCGTCGAGACACGATTCCCCTTTCCGTCGGCTTTCCCAGAGTCGCAGAGCGACAGCGCCATCAGCCGAAGACCCGCCGCACGCCACCACCGCCCGCCGAGGCTAGTACCACCGCAGGCTCCTCGACCCCCATCTGTTCCAACCCGTCACCGAACCGTTGCGCTCGGCAGCCGGCGCACCTGCGGTCAACAGGACACCCATCGAACCGCGAAGGACCTGCTCCGACCGGCAAAACTTGCCCTTCGACAGGTCCGCCCGCGCGCTGGTCTCGATCGACGAGTTGGTCGAGCGCCTCTGGGAGGACGTGCAGTATCCAGCCAACCCCAGTGGCATGATTCATACCTGCGTACGCTGGCTCGTCGGCTCCCAGGTATTCCGCCCGCGATCGCGGCTATCTCCTCAACGAGGAACCGACGGACCTGGCGTGCTTCCGCCTACTGAACCGTCGAGGCCGCCGCGACGATCGCCCCCGCGACCCGCGCTGGCCTTGAATTCCGCCGGGTCCGCCGCGGAGACGACACCGCCAAAGCGCGGTCTTCCCAAGTCCTCACCTCAGCCTCAGCGGCTGCGCTACCCACAGTCGTAGCCGAAGCCCGCTACGGCCTAGCCGAAACACCTACCGCCTAGGCAACTCGTTCGACGCAGTTCCCGGGAGCCTTAGCCACCCCAACCAAGGCAGCCCCCACACCACCGCCGCCCAGCAACTCCTGATCAAACGGCCTGCGTCCCGCCCAACCTGCCCTAACCTCTCAGCAGACTGCTCAGCCGTCGCTCAGAGACCGACGGCTGGTTAGAACTCCGGCTTCTCAGAGCCCAAGATCCCGCAAGAACTCCGGCTTGTAGGCCTGCATCACCACATACCGAGGATCAGGCGTCTCAACACCCTCATAACTCGGCTCAGGCGCATCCGCGTCATCGGCCGGCGTACTCGGGTCCACCCACTCCTGCTTCGCGTGACTCCAGCGGGTCAACGTGTAGTCCGCACTCAACCGATCGTCGGCAACAAGCTCCCGCACAGTCTTCTCAGCCTCACGAGCATCCGCCTCGGTGTTCGCATAAATCAGCAACCGAGACCCATCCCGGGTAACAGTCACCTGCCCACCCAGCCGCTTCTCCGCCGCATGATCAAGATCCACCGCCCGCAACCGCTCCAAGAGCGACAACCCATGCTCAGCGTCATCCAACTCAACCTCAACGCGGTACTCATCAGCCATACCCCCACCCTACCGACCAGATCGGCCGCCCTCGCGCACCAACCCAACTACCGTCCTCAACAGGAGATTCCTAGCAACTCGCCCACGCCCACGCCGCAGGCCCACGCCCGGGCCTACGCCCACACCTACGCCGCGCATGGCCAACATGCGCCAAGCCGTCCGTGCTCACACGGCCCTAGCCCCCACCCACCTCTCCGAGTGTGGCCTCCTTCGTCGCCCACTTGGTGACGGCATCTGGTTGCCGTGCGCGCCTATTCGGCCGACCGACTGCTAAGCCGGACAACCCTCTTGGCTTCGTCTTGCGTGCAAACCCTGCGTTCGCGCCACGCTCCCGCCCGCTCGTTCACAACGCCAGCTCCTGGCGCCCCGCAACCTCAGCTCCCGCCAACTCGCAACGCCAGCTCCCGCCACCCGCAAGGCCAGCTCCTGCTACCCCCAACGCCAGCTCCCGCCAACCCCCAATGCGGGCTCATCGGTTGCCCGCTGGTCACAGCCGCCACGCAAGGCTCGTCTACCGCAACGAAGTCCTGCGACATCGCTCCGACCGCTCGGCACACCGTCGTCTGGGCTCATAAACCAGCGGTGGCATATGGCCCGCCGCAACACACCTTGTACTTCTTCCCCGACCCACACCAGCAGACCTGATTGCGCCCCGGTGGCCACTCGATCACCGTGCCCTCGTCGATCTGGTTCACGAGCGCCAGTACCTCTGCCATCGATCTGGCGTCGCGAACTCCCGGGTCCGGCTCGTCGTCGACCGTGCTGATCGAACGCGGCACAGTAAGCACCCGGCCGCTCGGATGCGCACGAAGTACCCGCTCAACGTCCTGGTAGTACTCGTCGGCACTGTCCGCCGGGATGCTATGCGGCCAGAGACAGTCCGCGTGCCCGAGCTGGTCGCGCGCCCAGAAATGGAGGCGGCCGCTAATCACCCGTGGATTGCCCAGAAGGTACGGCAGGTCGATCGATTTGTCCTCCAGCTCCACCGGACCGGCCTCAGCCACCAGATCCTGGTCATCAAGGCGGATCTCCAACGCCCACTTCACCCGGCGCAGGCTGGCCGTGAGCTGGCGAGCCCAAAGCGGCGCGCCTGCGCTCCGTTGCTCAGCTGTGAGAGCACTGACCGCAGTGGAGAAGAAGAACAATGCGGCTTGCAGCTCACCCCGCTCTTCCAGCAGCTCCCCGGCGAGAGACCAAGGGGCTCCGAGCACCCTCCGCCCTCCGGTGAGTCCAACCAGTTCGGCTTGAGCCTTTTCGTCCTCATCTCGCCGGAACAAGTAGTCGGCGTACTCAAGACGACCCCAGTCGGCGAAATTGCCCCCTTCGGCGATCATCTCCTTCCAGATCGCGATCGCCTTGTCCGGAGTTCCGCCCAGCAGATGCCCCTGCGCGGAGTCCAGAAGATTCGTGAGTCGGTCGGCCTCCGAAGTACGGAGCTGGTCTGCTGTCAAGTCGTTCATGCCAGGGAAGATATGGACGTTTGCCCGCTGCCCCGGAACGATCTGAAACCTGTGGACAACCCACTCTCATCGCGCACAGTGACATCTGCCGCCGAAGAATCCACCGGAACCAATCACCTATACTTCTGAGTCATGGAGCTGAGGCATCTCGAGCACTTCGTCGCCGTCGCCGAGCAGAAGCACTTCACGCGGGCCGCGGAGGCGATGTCGATCTCGCAGTCCGGCCTGTCCGCCTCGATCCGCGCCCTCGAACGGGAACTCCACGCCTCCCTCTTCGTCCGCAACACCCGCAGCGTCGAACTCACCGAGGCCGGCCGGGCCCTCCTCTGCGAAGGCCGCCGCACCCTGGCAGCCGCCGAGGCAGCAAAGGACGCGGTAGCCGCAGTACAGGGTCTACTCCGCGGCCACCTAACTGTCGGACTAGAGCAATGCCTGGGCGTAGTAGACGTCCCCGCCCTCCTGGCCAAGTTCCGCTCCGCCTACCCAGCAGTCGAAATCGAAGTCCGCCAAGGCGGCTCCACCCCCATGCTCGAAGAACTAGCCTCAGGCCGCCTGGACGTAGCCTTCGTAGCCACCGCCGGACACCCCATCGACGGCCTGGACCTCCGCCCCCTCTCCACCGAAGACATGGTCATGGTCTGCTCAGCCGAACACCGCCTAGCCTCCGCCCCCACGGTCAGCCTCCAAGACCTAGCCGGCGAATCCTTCGTAGACTTCGACCCCAGCTGGGGCGCCCGAGCCATCGCCGACCACGCCTTCTCCGCAGCCGGCGTAAGCCACCCCGTAACCATCGAAGTAAACGACGTCCACACCCTGCTAGCCCTAGTCAGCCACAACCTAGGCGTAGCCCTGGTCCCAGAACGCATAGCCGCCAAACGAGGCGACCACATCACCGTCCCCCTAACCCCCAACTCAGCCGACTCCTGGCAAGTCTCAGTAGCCATCCCCACCGGCTCAGCAGCCTCCCTAGCCGCAGACGCCCTAATCGGCATGCTCCCCACCAGCAACATCTGAGTGTTCGTTCCCTAGGCCAGCGGCCCGTATTGGCTGACGGGTTCGCCGCGCTCATCCAGCAGCCAGGCTTCGATTCCAGCACCCGCGAGGATCCGATCGATCTCCGTCAGAATGGAGCGGTAGCGGGGGTAGTCGGGCAATGCGATGACGACGCGTGCACCATCATCAGCGCCTCTCATCCGCATCGCCTTGAGCAATGCATTTGCGAGCCAATGCGAGGCCTGCAGCGTCGGGGGCGTCGGCTTGGGCTGCCCGGCCTTGGGGCCACGGGCGTACGTCGTACCGGGATACCCCTTCACCTCGACCTGCAGGCGTACGCCGTCGCGATCCGCGATGACGTCCGTACCCCGCTCCATGGTCTCGGTGTCGGCGACTCGCGTGATGCGCCAGCCCTCCCGGGCGAGCCAGCCGACCAATGCGCCTTGGACCGCAGCCTCGTCGGGCCACGTACGACCGGTTGAGACGACAACCTCCCGTACCACCGGAGCAGGTGGATTCGTCGGGCTCTGCGCATTTCCTTCAGGTTGAACAAGTCGGTTGACGATCGTGCCGCTGGCCGAGTCCCTCACAATCACGCCCCCGGCTGCCAGTTGGCGGCAACGACTGTTGATCTGCTGGTGCAGCTTGCCGAGTGCTTCCGCGAGCTGCGCATCGGTCATGCCATCAGGATGCCCGCCAAGAACCTGAAGAACCTCGTCGCGAATCCTCATCGAGACATCACCCCGGATCGCTCACACGCCGCATTGTCTAGGCGATCGACCATACGCCCAGAACCACATCTCCCGTACGACGCTTGGCGCCGTACGGGAGATGAATGACTCTGGCTGCGTGCTGGTCTATGAAGCGGCTGTCTACCAGGCGTAGTCCTCGGGGGCGGTCTTGTAGCCCGGGAAGATTTCGTCGAGTTGGGCTAGGGCCTTGTCGTCGAGTTTGAGGTCTACGGCGCGGATGGCCGACTCGAGCTGGTCCATCGTGCGCGGGCCGACGATCGGGCCGGTTACAGCGGGCTGGTGGAGGAGCCAGGCCAAGGCGATGTCGCCTGGGGCATGGCCGAGTTCGTCCGCGAACGCCTCGTACTGTTCGATCTGCGGCCGCATCTTCTCCACGGCCTCCTTCGCGCGCCCTTCAAGTCGGCGTACGCCGTCGACGTCCTTCTTCAGTACGCCGCCCAGCAACCCACCCTGCAACGGCGACCACGGAATCACGCCCAGCCCGAACTCCTGCGCCGCCGGCAGCACCTCGCGCTCCACATCCCGCACGATCAGGTTGTAGATCGACTGCTCGCTGACCAGCCCGGTGTAGTTGCGCTTAGCAGCCTCAGCCTGTGCCTGAGCGATATGCCATCCGGCGAAGTTGCTGCTACCGGCGTACAGGATCTTCCCCTGCTGCACCGCCACCTCCATCGCCTGCCAAATCTCCTCCCACGGAGTGGCCCGGTCGACGTGGTGGAACTGGTACAGATCGATGTAGTCCGTCTGCAACCGCTTCAGCGAAGCATCCAGCGCCCGCCGAATGTTCAGCGCAGACAGCTTCCCCTCGTTAGGCCACCCATCGCCCATGTCCCCATAGACCTTCGTGGCCAGCACCGTCTTGTGCCTGTTGGCGGGATCCTTAGCGAACCATTCACCAACAATCTCCTCCGTCCGCCCCGGGTAGATCGCCCGCCCATACCCGTTGGCAGTGTCGAAGAAGTTGATCCCGGCCTCATGAGCCGCACTCATGATCGCGTGCGAGTCCTCCACGCTCGTATGGGGCCCAAAGTTCATCGTCCCCAACACGATCCGACTGACCGACAACCCCGTACGCCCAAGCTGAGTGAATTCCATCTCCCCAACCTCCCTCGCCCAGCCCCAGATTTCCAACAGAAGAATCCACTCAGTTCGATCACTCGATCTTCTGAGTCCCCGGTACGCCGTACCGCTGACGCCGGCCAACCTGGCGCCGACCGGACGCTTGCGACAGACTGCTGCGATGGCTGCTGAGTATGTCGAGACCGACCAGTTCCGTGGCGCCCGCATCCACCTGAGCGACCTGGCGGGCCTCGAAATCCGCGACTGCGAGGTCACCAACCTGAAGATCGTCGACTGCTACGGCGCCGACATCTCCCTAGGCGGCGACTTCAAGCGCCTACTCGTCAACGACGTCGACGTCACCGCCTACGTCGAATCCGAACTCGACCGCCTACACCCAACCCGCGCTCTAGCCCGCGAGGCCCAAACCCCCGACGACTACAGAACCGCCTGGGACGCCATCGAGACCATGTGGGAGGCAACCCTCACCCGAGCCAAACTCCTACCGGAGGAAAAGCTCCACGAGCAGGTAGCCGGCGAATGGTCCTTCGTAGAAACCCACCGCCACCTACTCTTCGCTGCAGACGCCTGGCTAGGCAACTGCGTACTAGAGGAAGCCTCCCCGTACCACCCCCTTGGCTTCCCCGCCGGCGGAATGCCCGCCGACGAATCGGCCAAGCTCGGCCTAACCCTCGACGCCACCCCAACCCTCGACGAGGTACTAGCCCCACGCCGAGCCCGCATGGCCAAGATGCGCCAGGCCGTCGACGCCCTCACCGACTCAGAGCTCGACCGAGTCTGCACCCGCAAGCCGGCCGACCCGTACCCCGACACCGAGTACGTCGTACGCCGCTGCCTGAAGGTGGTACTGAAAGAAGAAGCCGAACACCACCGCTACGCAGTACGCGACCTCGCCGTACTCGAGGCCTAGTACCGCAACCGCTGGACCCGCCAGCTCGTCCGCACTGCGCGGCGATCAGAGCACGCTGCTCCCGCTAGCACCCCGGCGATTAGAGCGCCGCCCTCCCGTTCACTGCGCGGTGATCACGGCGCGTTGCTTGGTTCCCGCCCGTGGATGACTCGCGATCGCGACCAGACCCTCGATCGAAGCGGCACGGACGATCCACGACGTCAGCACGCGATCGGCCGTGCCGTCGTTTCGCGCCCCGCCGTCGAGCCGCAACGCGCTGCGCCCGCTGAGCTGTCCCAACGTGACCCGGTTCGGACCGCGTTCGATCGACGCGCCGTCGGGCAGCCTCAACTCAGCCGTCAACGGAAGTACCAGCTTCTCCCGAGCAGCACGCGCACTGATCTGTGTAGGCAGCCAACCAGTGTTAGCGATGCCGACGTCTACGCGCCACAGATCGTCGCCAAGCGAGGTCGCCTCGGCGCGCAAGATCTCGATGCAAGGCGCAGCCAACGCCTGGTGCACGGCAAAGTCCGCATGCGGAGCAACCTCAGCCGCCAACAACGCCCTTGGCGGATTGGACAGCAGCCGGAACCAGTCCGCACCACCGATCTCAACCGGCCCGAGCTGCGGATGTTCGAAAGGCCGCCAAGGCAGGTAGTACTCGCCGTGCGCATCACTCCACTTAGCGATCGCCAACTCCTCAGCAGGCGACAACCCGACGTACCAAATATCAGTCGAGCTGCGCTTCCCAGTAGCCGCGTGCACAGCATCCCAGAACTCGGTCGTCCAAGAGAACACGCCAAGATGCTCGTACGCCCAGTCATCAGACGCACCGCTCATAGTCTCGGTCTTGTCCCAAGTGAAGTCCTCGAACACCGAGTGCACCGGATATCCAGTGAGCTCCGTACCTCGGCGCCCCAACTCCTTCCACGTCCACACATCCGTCGACGGGAGTGCCGAATCAGCCTGGGTACTGGACGGCCGGAGCAACACCCCACCCGACGTGTGATACGCGTTGTACCCACAGATATTAGGCCGCGCGACGATCGCCCGGATCAGCGAGTCAATCTCCGGCTCACTCAACGGATGATCCCCGGACCCCAACACCCCGGTGCCCCATCCCGCCGGAAAGTTGCGATTCATATCCAGCCCCTGCGGCGGCCGCGGCGTGGGAACAGTAAACCCATCAAAGTCCCGAATGGTGCCCTCAGCAAGCAACCTGTAGCGCTGAACCCCAGCCGGTACGACGCCATCCGCCGGCACCGGCACCATCACCCGCGCATCATCCTCATGCGCGACCCACCCACCATTGGCATCGGCGATGCGCATCGTCAGAACACGCCCATCCCCATCAACATCATGCTCAACCAGCCCCGGCCACTGATGCGCATCCCGATAAGGCCAAGGCCGCATACTGCTACGCCGATAAGTGGGGGAGTCCGCCAACGCAGCCTCGACCCCATCAGGATTAACCCGCGGCGCCACATAAAACGTCCGAGTCCTCAACGCCTCAACCGCAACCTCATCCGCCCGCTCACCCGCCGTCACAAGATGCTGCAACAAACTCAGCGCCGCCACCCCAGAGGTCACCTCCGTGGCATGAATATTCGCATCCACCCAATGCGCAGGCTTACTGTCATGCGCCCCCGTACTCACATCAGTAACCGTTGCCAACAGCAACGCCCGCCCCTCGAACGAAGTCCCGTACGACTCCACAGTCACCAGTTCGGGATACTGCCGAGCCAGCTCAGCGAGTGCCTCCGCGAGTTCCTCATAACGCAAAAACCGATTGAGTTCCACGCCCCGGACGCTATCCCAAACCCAGGCCAGAACCGCCCGCCCACTCGTGCTCGCCAGGCGCTACCGCGCAGCCGCCAGCCAACGCCGCCGACCTCATACCTGACCTCCATAGCAACCACCAAGCAGTCATCACTGCCCTGCACACTCCAACGGCTTGCCTGACCTACGTCCACGCGGGCATAGGAGAAAGCGAAACCCCACCCAACACAAAACTCCGCTCAATAGGCGAAGCCACAGACGAAATACACCGCCCCTCAACAGCCCCGCCGCTGTCATCGCCTGCCGTCCCGGCACCTGGTGATCCCTAACCTCGCTCGCCGCCCCTGGCACCGCCACTCCAGCGTCCCTAGACACCCACTGGCAACACCACCAACACTCCCTAGCAACCGACCTATCCGCCATCCACAAACACGCCCAGCACGCCGGCCACCACATCCACATAGACGACCCATCTTCGTAGCCGAATCAGACGATGCAGCCCACAAGCGCCTTACAGGCTGGTACGACCCACAACGGCTTGTGGGGTGCGGCGGCTTGTGGATTGTCTAGAGGCCGAAAGTGTCTCGCATGATCTGGATCAGTTGCCGGGCGGCCGCCTCATCTAGTTGCAGCGACTGGCTGCTCTTCGGAGTCGATTGTCTCTCATCGGAACCGAACGTAGTGAGATGTAGATATTTCTGGCCGGACTGGTCGGTGAGTGCTTGGTAGAAGCAATCGACCTCCGTCGGATGAACCCTAACCGCCTGCGTTCCGGGCTCGAGTGAGCGAAGACGTGCCATGTGTGCCTCCTGGCGTTGCGATCTAACAGCGTGGCAGATGGCCGACAGCATCTGCTCCCCACAGCAGCAGTTCGCAGCGGACCTGCCCATGATTGCGGTCAACGTACTCCGTTCGACCAGATGAGCCCACCTACGGCGTCGAGGTCAGTGCTGCTGACGGCTCCCGATCTGAAGGTGGCGCCCTGTCGGCAAGATATCTGAAGGTGTGGATTTCGCCCAGGGATCGGGCGCGCGGGTCGAGTTGGTTCCTGGCCGAACGGGAATCTTCGGCGCCAGCTCAACGCCGACCTACGATTCCACAAGGTCGACGTCGAGCATTGAGCTCTGGCGTCTTTGGGCTGGACAGCTACCGCGATATCCGTACGGAGATAGGCAAACTGCTCGAGCGGTTCGGAGTGTCAGCCGCATCGATGAACGTCTATGCCGGAGGCGCGCCATATGAGGTTGGAACGGAATGGTAAGCGCTCAGTCCTTCAAGATCGTTGGTGGAAAGAACCACCTGAGTAGCACGGCTACCACCGCAGGATTGGGAGTGCCGTCATGTGGTCAGGCTTTACTTGGCTGGAAGGTGAGCTAGCGGGTGGATCCGTGGGCTCGGTTGAAGTTGGTGTTGTGGGATTTGAGGGCGTCGGGGGCGGGTGCGGCGGTTCGTTTGTTCGGTGGGGTGATTCGGACCTGGTCGAACTCGCGGTACTGGCTGTTCTTGAGGGCGGTTGAGAGCTGGACGCGGTGGGACGAGGCGTCGACGGTTAGTTCGAAGAGGTCGAAGAGGGTGTGTAGGTCGGCGCGTAGGAGGAGGCCGTTGCCTGGGGTGTTGGTGTGGTCGCCCCTGTACGGCGTGATGTGGGCGGCCTCGAGAGCTGGCGTGGCCTCGCAGCCGCTGATGCAGCAGCGGCCGTCGTAGAGCCTGATCAGCTCTGCGCGGAACTGCGGTTGGCCACGGCGTACGGCGACTGATCGTTGCATGAAGCGGCGTGCGTCGACGTCCGAAGCGAGGGCTTCGCGCTCAGCCTCGACCTGGGTCGCCAAAGCGGGTGGGATGTGTGACATTCCGACCCCGAGGACGAGGTTGCGTAGGCGGTCGATGCCTTGGGTATTGTCGAGGCGGGTGACGCCGCGATTGGCCAGACCGGTGAACTCAGCAACAACCTGCATTTCCGACCACGACTGTGTGGCCGCCGTCGGCGGTTCGGAGATTCGCTCGAGGTCGAAGCGGCTGACGTAGTGCCGATCGGCATGGTCGGGCCATGGGACACCTTCTGGTTCCGTGACGGGCCTCGCGTCCTCTGCGGCGATCGCGTGAGCGATCAGACCTCCACCTCCGGTCTTCCAGAAGAAGACGTCGTCGCCGGCCGCGATGGCGTGGTTCCTGGTGGTCGCCCAGACGGAGTGTTCTTTGGCGATGTCCCAGTTGTGGGGTCGCGTGCCTTCGACGTTGATGATCCAGCCAGACATTGGACATGCCCCTTCAGCGATGAGATCGCTGCGGGTGGAGGCATGTCCTGGGTGGAAGCCTGTCGGGCCGCTGCTTCTTGGTGTGGTCAGGCGGAGTGAAGATCGCCGGTTGTTAGTTGGTGGAGGGCGTCTCGGGTTTCTGGGTCGGGGGAGTAGAGGATGGTGCCGACCATTCCTCGGGTGAGGAGGACCTTGTAGGTGTTGCGGACCAGGCGGTCGAAGGTGGGGTCGTCGGTGGTTTTGCGGTTCCGGAAGGCCGGGTCTTTGTTGGCGTCACGGATTGTCGTGAAGCGGCCGTTGCGCCAGACGAGGTCGGGGCCGAGGATGACGCCGCTCCAGTCGTACTCGAAGCCTTGCGCGGTGTAGACGCAGCCGACCTGGCCGAAACCGTTCGGCTCGGAGGCCCAGAGGGCGGCGGGCGGCGCTTCGCCTACTTTGCGGTCGCCCTTGACGTTCCAGGGGCGCGACCAGTCACCGATCTGGACGTCGGAGACGAGGGTTTTGTCGGGTCTTGGATCGCTCCACGGCCAGCAATAGCCGGCTGCGATGCGGGCGCCATAGCCCTCGGCCGCCTTGGCTTTGAGGGTTGCTTCCAGCGCTTCTGGAGTGTCAGCAACCTGTACCTCGAATGATGGGTCTCCCGTCCATGGGATCGGGCCGCCGTCGGTGAGTTCGAGAAGATGCATGACCCACTGGACG
Organism: Kribbella koreensis; assembly: GCF_039525325.1. Classification (NCBI taxonomy): domain Bacteria; kingdom Bacillati; phylum Actinomycetota; class Actinomycetes; order Propionibacteriales; family Kribbellaceae; genus Kribbella; species Kribbella koreensis. The sequence goes on along the minus strand of NZ_BAAAHK010000003.1, from coordinate 947,451 downwards.
TACTCCTCGCTGCCGCCGCAGCGGAACTGGCCGTCGAGGCTGATATGCATCGGAGGCGGGAGGCCGACCGAGGCGGCGTACCGCTGGATGTCTGCGACCGTTCCGAGTTCGCCGGGCTTGACGACCTGGTTCTCGTCCAGGAAGAAGACGGGCACGCGGGCAGCCGCCACGAGTTCTTCGATCTGGGGGCGTCCGGTGCGGAACTGGGCGGGCGTGTATCTGTCGACCGAGGTCTCGCGGATGCGATGGGCTTCGTCGAGGATGAGGACGTCGAGTTCGTTGGCTTCGGCATCCATGAACTGGTTGAAGTACTTGAACATCTTCTGTACACGTGGCTGCCGTGCGCCGGCGACCTTGCGAAGGGTCTGGGTGAACGAGCGCGAGCCGGTGGCGTGCAGGACGGTTCGGCCGCGGCGGGAGAGTTCGCCGAACAGCGACAGCGCGATCACGCTCTTGCCGCTGCCGGGTCCGCCGGTGACGATGATGATCGACTTCTGGTCGGCTCGCCGAATGCGTTCGACCTCGTGGAGGACCATCGAGTGGGCGAGCTTCTGCTCTGCCAGGAGTACGAACTGCTCGCGACGCTGTACTTCGTCGGCGGCGACCGCGAGCAGTTGCTTCGATGGAGCGACGGCTGAGCCGATCAGCTGGTCGGCGTACGGGCTGCCGGGGACGGAGGGGTCGAGGCGATCGCGGAGGAAGTCGGTGAACTCGGAGCGGCGCGCGCCGATGAAGAGTCGGCCGCGTTGGTCCTGGGGATATTCGTACAGATCGTGTACCGCGGATTCGGCGGTCGCGTTGTGGAGGTAGGCCGCGCCGGCGACGGCATCTGTCTGGCCGTCGAGGGATCTGGTGAAGTCGGCGAGGTAATCGCAGTACCCGCGAACCTGTGCGACGGGGTGGAGCCGAGGCGAGTTGGGGTAGCCATCGATGAGGACCAGCTCGCGGTCGTCTTGCCAGGCGGCGGCCTTGCTCCATTGCTTCAACTCGATGACCACGTACGACGAGTTGCCGGTCGTCGGGTGGCGTCCCGCGAGTACGACGTCTGCTCGCTTCGAGGTCAGCGGGAGGTGGTGCTCGACGAGTACCTCGATATTGCCCAGCCCTGCGTCGATGAGGTCTTGCGCGAGGACCGGGAGACTGCGCTCCCAGGATCGGAGTTCTGCCGGAGCGGCGCGTCGGCCGGTGTGGAACTTCATCTGTTCGGCGATCCTCGTGGCCAGGGTTCCGTCCGTCGTCAGGTCGGCGATACCGAGGGCAGAGTGGCGAAACAGCGTCACGGGTGAAGGTCTCCAGGCAGCACGAAGCGATGTCGTGCGGGTGGAGGCGTGTCCTGTGAACGCTGACGCTCGGCGGAAGCCTGTCGGGCCGCGCCACCGACTCTATCCAGTGGGAGTACACGGCGGGAGGCGTGTCATGCTCGCGGCGTGTCAGATTTGATTGAGTTGCGCGACCGGATGCGGGCCTTCACCGACGAACGCGACTGGGCGAAGTTCCACGACCCGAAGTCGCTGATCCTGGCCTTGGTCGGTGAGGTGGGTGAGCTCGCCGAGCTGTTCCAGTGGCTGCCGGCGGACGAGGCTGTGCAGCTTGCCGGGACCGACCCGCTGCGGCGGCGAGCTGGCGAGGAGATGGCTGATGTACTGGCTTACCTCGTTCGCCTGGCTGATGTTCTGGACATAGACCTGGCGGAGGCCGCCATGAAGAAGCTCGAGAACTCGGCGGAGCGATTCCCGGCTGCGGACTTCCGAGGCGAGGCGCCTGAGAAGGCGTGAGCTTGAATTCCGCGAGGTCCGGCTAGCGCTCGCGAGTGGGCGGGTCGTCGCGGCGGTGGGTAGTCGGTGGGCGCGGCGTCAGGGGTTGCGCGGTGGCGGCGCCTCGGGCGGGAGCCACGTCGGAGGCTGCCGCCAGGGCTTTGCGGAGGTCCGGCGGAAGCGGTTGGCGGACAGGACCTGCCGGCTCTTGTCGGGTATGCGGGCCAGTGGTTGGGCGGCGGTCGGGGATGGAGCTGAACTCTTGGACTCGGACGCCCAGTTTGCGGTTGAGGATCGCCGCGGCGGTGGTGAAGGGGCGGTCGTCTCGACGTGGGGCGAAGCAAACTGCTTCACGGTAGGGGAGACCCCCGTCCTCGGCTTCGAATTCGCGGTAGATCAGGCGGTGGGACGGGCCCAGTTCGCGGTCGCCACGGGACTCGGAGATGACTGGCACCTTGAGTTCTGCGCAGTCGCGGAGGTCGTGGTGCTGAGGTGAGTAGCCGAGGCGACGGCCGTTGAAGTCTTCTTCGCGTCCGTCGGCCAATGCTTTGAGGCCGTCGATGGCGGCGCGGAACTCACGGTCGCGCAGGCCGCCCGGCTGGCTCCTCGCGGCCTGCTGCAGGGCGAAGAGATGCTGTCTGAGTTCCGGCCGGATGATCAGCCGGTACTGCGTACTCACGACTTCGGCTTGTCCGCCTGGTCCGCGTCCTCGTTGAGATCAATGCCGAGTTCGGCAGCGACGTCTTCGAAGGGAATGGACGGACCTGCGTTCTTGTCGGCGAGTCGCTCTCGGGCTGTCTGATAGATATGGTCGAAGCCTTCCTCATCGGCGGCCAGGGCCATCAGCCGTCGCCAGTCGTCCCACGAGATGACGACGCCTTCCGGCTGGCCGGCGTCGCCGAAGATCATCGGCTCACTCTCGCCTGCGCGGAAGCGGCTCAGCATGTCGCCGAGGTGGGTTGCGGCAACGGAGGTCTCGATCACCCAGGCGGACTCGCCGTCGGGTAGCAGGTATGGCGTTTCGGCGTTCATGGTCGTCCTTCCGGGGCGAGCGTCCCAACAGAATAGGCGGCGGCCGGCCGAGGGCGATGGAGTTATCCACAGGCGTACCAGTTGTCAGCCATGCTCTCGCGGAGCACTTCGTGTTGGTCGAGCCTCGGCGGTGGGGTTCGTGGACATGCCAACCGGCCGGACCTCCGCGGGATGCGGGGCCGGCCGGTTTGGGGTGGCTAGTTGGTGCGGAGGGATGCGAAGAAGGTGCGGAGGTCGGTGGTTAGGTCGGTGGGGCGTTCTAGGGAGGCGTAGTGGCCGCCTTCTTTGAAGTTGGTCCAGTGGATGATGTTGGAGTTGTCGCGGTCTGCCAGGGGGCGGATTGTTTTGAAGTCGTCGGCGAAGACGGCGACCCCGGTGGGGGCGGTGTTGATGGTGGGCTCGGCGCCTGAGTGGGCTTCTTCGTAGTGGTAGCGGCCGGCGGTGGCGCTGGTGTTGGTGAACCAGTAGAGGGAGACCTCGGTGAGGATCTGGTCCTGGGTGACGAGGCTGGTGCCGTTGCCGAAGGAGTTGAAGAGCTCGTTCCAGGCGAGTTGGCCGACGGGGGAGTCGGAGATGCCTACGGCAACGGTTTGGGGGCGGGTGGAGTTGATGGCGTTGTAGCCGCCGACGGACTGGAACCACTGGAGGTGTTCGAGGGCGGCGTAGTCCTCGGGGGTGAACTTCTCGAACTCGGCGGGGTCGCCGGAGGGGAAGGAGAAGAGTTGGAGGACGTGCAGGCCCAGGAAGCCGTCGGGGTTCAGGAGGCCTAGTTCGCGGGAGATCATGGCGCCGGCGTCGCTGCCGTGGGAGCCGTACTCCGAGTAGCCGAGGCGGCGCATCAGGGTGTCGAAGGTGCGGGCGACGCGGGCCATCGTCCAGCCGCGGTCGACCAGGGGAGTACTGAATCCGAAGCCGGGGATCGACGGGATGACGACCGAGAAGGCGTCGGAGGCCTGGCCGCCGTGGGCCACCGGGTCGGTGAGCGGGCCGATCATGTCGAGGAAGTCGATGAAGGAACCCGGGTACGAGTGGATCAGCAGCAGCGGGGTGGCGTCGGCCTCGGCGGACGGTACGTGGATGAAGTGGACCGTCTGGCCGTCGATGTCGGTCAGGTAGTGCGGGTACTCGTTCATCCGGGCCTCCTGCGCCCGCCAGTCGAACCCGGTCTGCCAGTGGTCGACCATCTCGCGGAGGTAGCTATTCGGAGTACCGAGCTCCCAGTCGTCACCGGGGGCCGGCTCGGGGAGGCGGGTGTTGGCGAGGCGGGTGTTCAGGTCGTCCAGGTCGGCCTGGGCGATCTCGACGCGGAAGGAGCGGATGTCTGCGGAGGTGCTGCCGTTGTTGTTCATGGCTTTACCGTAGAAGCCATATAGGAACGTCAGATTCCCAATTGAACTATCATTTTGAGGCATGCGGGAAACCTCTTCGAGATTGCTGTCGTTGCTGGCCCTGATGCAGTCGCGGCCGGCCTGGCCCGGGTCGGAGCTGGCGGAGCGGTTGGGGGTCAGTACGCGGACCATCCGGAACGACATCGATCGGTTGCGCGAGCTCGGGTATCCGGTGGATGCGACGCGGGGCGCTGCTGGGTACTACCAGCTCGGCGTCGGGGCGAAGTTGCCGCCGTTGCTGCTGGACGACGAGGAAGCGGTCGCCGTCGCCGTCGGGTTGCGGACGGGCGCTGGGGTGGCGGGGATGGAGGAGAGCTCGGCGCGGGCGCTGGCGAAGCTCGAGCAGGTGTTGCCGCATCGGCTGCGGCGGCAGGTGAACGCGATCCATACGACGCTGTCGAAGGGGCCGGACAACACCGGGTCCAACGTGCCGGATCCGGAGGTCGATCCGGTGGTGGTGACGACGATCGCGGCGGCGATTCGCGATGAGCACTACTTGCGGTTCGACTACCTGGTACCGGAGGGCGCTCCTTCGCTGCCGATTCTGGTGGAGCCGTATCGGTTGGTGAGTTGGCAGCGGTACTGGTATTTGGTCGCGCGCGACGAGACCGGCGAGTGGCACACCTATCGCGTCGACTGGATGGACCTGCGGATGGCGACGGGACGGAAGTACAAGGCCCGCCCGATGCCAGAAGACGACTATATGGATTTCGTACTACGTGACGTCGCGTCCACCGGCTGGAAGGTACACGCCCGGATCACCGTCTTCGCCTCCGCCGACGAAGTGCTGTCACGCATCCACGCCGCGGTCGGAATCGTCGAGCCGGTGGACGACAACACGTGCGTCCTGATCACCGGGGCGGAGAGCCTGGAAGTCGTTGCCGTGTACATCGGAATGCTGGGTCTGGACTTCCAGGTCACCGCTCCACAAGCCCTTGTAGAGCACCTCAAACTCATCGGAGAGCGCTATCTCCGCGCCATCGAGTAGTTAGAGGTCGCCGAGGCCGGCGTTGCGGGCTTGGATTATGGCGGTGGCTCGGTCGGCTACTGAGAGTTTGGTGAAGATGGTGGAGACGTTGTTGGCGACCGTTTTGGATGCTAGGCCGAGGTGGGTGCCGATGGCGGAGTTGGAGAGGCCGGAGGCCAGGAGGTTGAGGATTTCTCGTTCTCGGGTGGTCAGGTCGGGGAAGGGGTCGGCGGCGGGGGCGGGTGGGGCGGAGAAGAAGGAGAGGACTCGGCGGGCTACGCCGGGGCCGAAGATGGCTTCGCCGGCTGCTACTGCGCGGATGGCTCGGGCTATTTCTTCTTGTTCGGCGCCTTTGACCAGGTAGCCGCGGGCGCCGGCGCGCATGGCGGCGAAGACTGAGTCATCGTCTTCGAACATGGTGAGGACTAGTACAGCTACGTCGGGGGCGGTGCGGGCCAGTTCGCGGGTTGCGGCGAAGCCGTCCAGGTCGGGCATTTGCAGGTCTAGGACGGCTACGTCGGGGTGCGTGGTCACTACCTCGCGGATGGCTTCGCGGCCGGTGGCAGCTACGCCGACTACTTCAATGCCAGGTAGGGATGACAGGAGTGCCGCCAGGCCTGCACGTACTACTGGGTGGTCATCTGCGAGTACCACGCGGACATCGGTCATGGCGTGGCCATGGGGAAGGTGGCGTGGACTCGGCCGCCGCTGGGGGAGGGGCCGGCTTCGAAGGCGCCGCCTAGTTCGGCTGCTCGTTCCCGCATGGCCTGGAGGCCTACGCCTGGGCGCCAGGCGCCGTTGGGTGGGCCGTCGTCGGTCACCAGGACTTCTAGGGCCGAGTCGCAGCGCAGGGTTAGTACTGCGGTTGTCGCGCGCGAGTGGCGTACCACGTTGGTCAGGGCTTCGGTGGCGATGCGGTACGCCGCTACCTCGAGCGCTGCCGGCAATGGGGGCAGGCCGTCGGCCGATACCTGTACTGAGACCGATGCGCCGTCTGCGCGCCAAGACAGGGCGTCTGCTCGCTGTCGCAAGGCTCCTACCAATCCGAGTTCGTCCAGTGCGGGTGGGCGGAGGTCGTCGACCAGGCGGCGTACGTCGGCGATCGCGGCTCGCGTATCCGTCCGCAACGTACTCAATAGCTCCGATGCGCGCTCTGCGTCGGTGGAGACGAGGTTGGCGGCTGCATCTGCGGTGAAGGCCACGCCGGTCAGGGTTGGGCCGAGTCCGTCATGCAGGTCTCGTCTGAGCCGTCGGCGTTCCTCCTCGCGGGCTGCCACTAGTCGCTCGCGTGAGGTCTGCAGCTCTGTGGACAGGCGGGTCGCGTGGACGGCGACTGCGAGCGGTACGGCGACCAGGGTCAGCACGTTGCGGTCGGTCTGGGACAGGCCGGATTCGCCTGACCGGAGGCCGACTAGGAGCGAGCCGACCGTAGTACCGCCGTAGGAGAGGTCCACCGGTACTACGGTTCCCGCGACTCCGGCGGAGGCGAGTAGCGAGCCGTTGGCCGAGACTGCGACGTACGGGAGCCTTAACGCGGAGCGGACGGCCTCGACGACGCCCGGCATACCGCCGGCTACACCGGAGGACAACTCCTCGCCTACGAGCGATGCGACGCGGGCCGGGTCGCGGCGGTCGCCGTACATGGCACGGTCGACCAGGCGTTGCAGGCGGGGGAGGACAGGGGCGATCAGGAGGGCGATGAGGACCGTGACGACCGCTGAGCGGCCGAAGCGGGTGGAGACGAAGGAGTCGGTGATGGCCACCAGGGCGGCATATGCGCCGACGGCGAGTACGGAGAGCAGGGCCCAGGTGAGGGCGCGGGAGACGACTAGGCGGATGTCTAGTAGCTGGTGGCGCACGATGGCGACGGCTACGGCGACCGGGATGAGGGGGATGGCTAGTAGGACGAAGACCGGCGTACCGGTGATGAGAGCCCAGGGGGCCATCACGAGGAGCATGACGACGGTTGCCAGCAGCAACCAGAGCAGTTGCCGGCGGCCGGTGTCGTCGGCGCGGCGGTAGCGGATGACGAGGCTGGCGATCGCCAGGGCGTACGCGATCAGGCCACGAATCTCGGTGGCTGTCCAGAGCGGTTGCAGGGCGTCGTACGAGGGCAGCTGGAGGTAGCTGTTGGGGCCGCCTTCGAAGAGGGCGCCGGGGCCGGTGCCCATCTCGACGGCGAAGAAGGGCGCGGTGACGACGATGCCGATAGCAACTGGACGCCAGCGGGGTGAGAGTAGGTGGCCGTTGGGGAACAGGAGCAGGGCCAGTGGGAGGAACAGGGCGATCGACCATGGCCAGGACCAGGAGATGATGGTCGCTACTACGCGCTGTACCTCAATGGGGGTCGCCCTGTCGTGCAGGAGCTGCGACAGGGGTGCGCCGACAGCCGTGGTCGCGTGACCGATGCCGTCGGCGATGAAGAGCCAGCCGATCGGGTTCGCCGGGCGGTGCCAGGCGATCACGGCACCACAGGTCGCGAAGGTGAGCCCCATCAGCCCGTTGGTCACCAGGAAGCTGTCCAGCGCGGTATCGAAGGACCAGCGGACCACTACCGCCAGCACGACCCCAGCCAGTACTTCGCTGACGCCCAGGCCGCCCAGTACGGCCGCCAGCGCCCGCCGACGCTCGGGTACGCGGGCATCGCCGGTCTGCGGCGCGGTAGGGGCAACAACTCCCGTCATGGGGATCAGTGTGCGCGTTGGGGTGTCCCGGTGTCTCGGGAATGGGGTCCTGGGGTGGTCGGGCGATCTCCTGCGGGGTGGTGACGCCGGGCCCGGGCGTCGGGAGTAGCTCCAGCCCGACTGTGGTGGGGAGCGGCCCACTGGGGTCGGCGTACAGGGGAGGTTGGAGATGTCTCGGATGTTTCGGACTGGGCTGGTACTGCTCGGGCTGCTGTCGGTAGGGGACCTCGCGGGGCCGTTGCTGACGGATGGGGAGCACCCGCCGATGTCGATCGCGTTGATCGGGTCTGCGTTGGGGCTGGTCAGCCTGGTGCTGGTGGTGTTCGCCTGGCGTGGGGCACGGCGGGCGGTGGTGCCGCTGATCGTTCTGCGGGTGCTGTCGGCACTGAGCGCAGTACCGGCGTTCTTCGCCGGTGACGTCCCCGCGGCGGCAGTGGCTGCTGCAGGGATCATCGTTGTACTGACAGTGGCCGGCATCGCGCTCCTGCTGGTGCCCTCCAAGGAGCTGGCGGGCGTGCGATGACTACCACGGCAGCCCGTACTACGACGGCCGCGGACACCCGTGGCGTCAGCCGGTGGGCGGCGGCGATCGTACTGCCGCTCGGGCCGGCCGCGGTCGCAGTACTGCGGTTCGTACTGCCCTACTACACGACCGACGACACCAAGGCGATGGCAGCGAAGGTCATCGCGGAGCCGGGACGTGGGTCGGCGGTGCTGTGGTTCGGGTTCCTCGCCGTACTGACGCTGGTGCCGGCCGCGTACGCCGCGGGCCGGTTGACGCGGCGGCGGGCGCCCAGGCTGACCCTGGTGGCGCTGGCGCTGCTGATCCCCGGCTACCTGGCGCTTGGCTGGCTGGTCGGCGAGGACCAGCTGCTCTGGTCGGGCGCGCATGCCGGTCTGGATGCCGGCACGATCACCCGGATCGCGGAGGCAGCGCATCCGACGAGCGCGATCGCCGGGGTGTTCTTCGTACTCGGGCACGTGCTCGGCACCATCCTGCTCGGTGTCGCGCTGTGGCGGTCGCAGGTGGTGGCGCGGTGGGCGGCGGTCGCGGTGATCGTGTCGCAGCCGATCCACTTCGTTGCCGCGGTCATCATTCCGAACCACCCGCTCGACCTGGTCGGCTGGGGGTTGCAGGCAGTCGGGTTCGCCGCGGTGGGGTGGGCGATTCTCCAACTGCGCAACGACGAATGGGACCTTCCTGCCTTGCCCTGAAGGGCAAACGGATTGGACTCGTCCAGCGCTAGGCTTGATCATCCACTACAGGGGGAGTGAGATGAGCGAGCAGGAGCTGGACGAGTCCCGCGTCGGATTCAAGTTGCGGGACGCCGATCGCGAGGACGGTGGGCTGCTGGCGATGGTTCTCGACCTGATGGCCGCCAAGCCGTCGGTACGGACCTTGAAGGCTTGGGCGCTCGACGCGTTGGCGCCGGCGGTCGGCGAGGCGGCGCTGGACGTCGGGTCGGGGACTGGTGAGGACCTTGCCGAGCTTCTGGACCGGGTCGGGCCGAGCGGCCGGGCGGTGGGGGTGGAGCCGAATCGTGGTCTTCGTACGGTCGCGCGGGAACGGCATCCTTCGCTCGAGCTCGTCGATGGCATTGCCTCGGCGCTGCCCTTCGATGGTGCGTCGTTCGACGTGGTTCGGTGCGAACGCGTTCTGCAGCATGTCGATGACGCGCCGGCCGCGGCTAGGGAGATGGCGCGCGTACTACGCCCTGGCGGGCGGATCTGCCTGATCGACACGGACTGGGCGACGGCGATCGTGCATCCCGCCGATCCTGAGGTGCTCGGCCGGATGATCGACTTCTTCCACACCGAGTCCGCCAACCCGTACTCCGGTCGCACGCTCCGCGGGCTGCTCGCCGATGCGGGGCTGACGGTCGCCGGTGAGACCGCTGCGACGTGGATCGAGCCGCAGAGCGGCGCGAAACAAGGGTTTCTGTCGATGATGGGGAAGACGTCGGTGGCCGCTGGGGTGATCACCGCTGCGGAGGCGGAGGCGTTTCATCGCGGGCTCGAGGAGGCGGCGGATCGGGGCGCTTTCCACATGTCCCTCACGATGTACGCCGTCGCGGCCACGAAGTCGGCCTAGCCCACCCTCCAGCACTCGTTGGGACTGGGGAGGGTTGTACTCCTGATATGGGACATTTCCCTCCCCAGTTGCCTTGTACTGAAGGGTTTCTGGCACCCCGGATCGTCACGCCATCAATCGAGTCAGTGCTGGGCGGGCGCTCCGCCGGCTGAGGGCTCCAGATTGGCCGATTGGTGGCGTGGGCGTCCGGGCCCTAGACCCAGATTGCGGCCGGCCAGCCGTCGGTGAAGGTCTGTGGTGGGTTGGGGAGGGAGATGGCGTTGCCCTCGGCTACTCGGAGGGCGGACCAGGCGGCGGCGCCTGCGTCCAGTACGTCGTCTACGCCTACTGCATGGCCGGCCAGCCCGAGGTCGCCGGATAGTTGGATGCCGGCGTCGGCGAGGAGGGCGCGGCGGCGTTCGGCGCCGGACCAGGTGGATTTGCGGACGGTCAGCGGGGCGCCTGCTAGGTAAGCGAAACTAACCTCGGGGTGGACCTCGACGACTCGGGTGGTGGCTCGGCGGATCCATTCGTCGACCTCGAACAGTTTGGCTCGCAGGCCGTACGCCTGGATCGACAAGCCTTGGCCGGTGAGTTCGCGGTTGATCAGGACCGCTTCGCCGTGGGTCGGGGCTTGGAGGGCGGCTCGGACCGGTGTGGTGAAGACGGAGGAGGAGAGCCGGCCGATCGCGGCCCGCGCGAGCAGATCCGCTTGGCGCGGTGCGGTGTCGGGCAGCCCGATCGGCATGTCGATGGCGATGACAGCAATCGGCTCCGGCGGCTGGCGGCCAGCGGCGGTGGCGAGCGGTTGAGTGGCGTTGGGTGCAGGTGGCTGGGGTTGCTCGGCCTGTTTGACGAGTTCTGCGATGGTGGAGGCGACCAGGGCGGTGGTCTGGCCGTCGGTACGTAGTACGCCGACCCAGCCGGCTTTGCAGGCGTCGACGCCTAGTACTCGGGTCACGGGGCCTACACCCCTTGTTGCTTGAGGAAGGCGACGGAGCGGGCCATCGAGGTCGGCCAGGCGGCGGCGAAGGCGTGTTCCTCGCCGGGGTAGGTGTAGAGGGTGGCTTGCTTGCCGGCTTTCTTCAGCGCAGTAAGGGTTTGCTGGGCCCAGACGGGTGGGCAGGTGGAGTCGGCGAGGCCTTGCTGGAGCAGGAGCGGCTCCGTGATGCGGTTGAAGAAGTTGACGGCTGACAGGTTGCGCCAGAAGGTCGGGTTCTTCGCGGGGTCACCGTGCGCGCGGATGATCGCGGCAGCGGTCGCGGCCTCCGGGCGGGTCCAGCGGTCGAAGTTCTCGACGGCGTTGGAGCTGACTGCGGCGTAGACGACGGCTGCCTTGACCAGGCCGGGTTGGGCGACCAGTACGTTGTACGTGATGCCGCCGCCCATCGACCGGCCGAACAACGCAACGCGCTGCGGGTCGACGTACGGGGAAGCCTTCAGAGCGAGTACTGCGTTGATGACGTCCTCGGTGTAGCCGATGCGGAGGTTGACCTCGGACTGCGGGTTCTTGGACGACTGCGCGTGGTTGCGGTAGTCGGTGTGCAGTACGACGTACCCGCGGCGGGCCAGGTAGTCCTGCTCGCGCATGAGCCCGCGGCCGTTGGTGTAGACGGCGGGGTCGATGTAGCCGTGGTTGAGGACCAGTGCGGGGTGGCGGCCGGGAGCAGTCGGCACGTTGAGGATGCCGGAGATCCTGAGCTTGCTGCTCGCGTACGTGACGAAGTACCGGGTGTAGGCGTCTGTGCGGGCGATGACCCGGCCGAGGCGGAGGTCCCGGCCGTCGTACTTCTTGGCCATCAGTGCCTGGAGCGAGACGGGGTCCGGGGCAGTGGACGGTGTGCTACTCGTCGGCACGCTTGAGCTGGGCTTGCTCGGTCCGGACGTGGGCGTGCTCGGTGTGGAGTTGGTGGGCGGCGTGGGGTCTGCGTTAGTCGTCGACGAGCACCCCGCCGCCGCAACTAGCCCCAGAGCGACGACACCCAGCCACGGCAGCTTCATGTTCCCCATAGTGCAGCCCTCCCCAAGATGCTCGACGTAGTGCGCTCGCAGGTTGTAGGCTCATGCAATAAATGCACGAGCATGGAGTTGATGATGGCGGAGAGTTTTCTGTTCCTGCTGGGGAGTACTCGGCCGGGTGGGAACACCGAGGCGCTGGCGCGACTGGCCGCGGGTGGGCTGGCGCCTGAGGTCGAGCAGAGGTGGGTGCGGCTGGCGGAGCTGCCGCTGGCGCCGTTCCAGGATCTGCGGCATGAGGGCGCCGGGGTCTATCCGGAGCCGACCGGGACCGAGCGTGAGTTGCTGTACGCGACTCTGGCGGCGACGGATCTGGTGATCGCGAGTCCGCTGTACTGGTACACGGTGTCTACCAGCGTGAAGCTCTACCTCGACTACTGGACTGCGTGGCTGCGGGTGCCGGGGGTGGACTTCCGCGAGCGGATGCGGGGGAAGACGCTGTGGGCGGTCACGGCGCACACCTCGGATGACCCGAGGCAGGTCGAGCCGTTGCTGGGCACACTTCGCCTGTGCGCCGACTACCTCGGTATGCGCTGGGGCGGCGAGCTTCTCGCCTACGGCAACCGTCCGGACGAGGCCCTCGCAGCCGATGGAGTGCACACCGCGGCTCAGGAACTCTTCGCCAGGAGAGCGCTCACCGCCAGCTGAGCACGCGGTACGCCGTCGGCGCTAGTCCGGAGAGCGGTGTCAGGTGAGGTCGTGGCGGAGGAGGACTGTGCGGTTGTCGAAGGTGCGGGTGTCGGTGAGTTGGAGGTTCAGGCGCTCGGCGACCGGGTGGTAGACGGGTTTGCCGCCGCCTAGGACGACCGGGTGGACGATCACGTGGTACTCGTCCAGCAGTCCACGTTCGGTCAACGCCGCCGCGACGCTCGCGCTGCCGGTCAGCAGGATGTCCTTGCCGGGCAGGTCCTTGATCGCGCGCAGCTGCTCGACGTCGTGGATCACCTCGGCGTCGTAGGGAGCGCTCTTCAGGGTCCTCGACAGGACGAGCTTCGGCGTCTTCGCCCAGACCGGAGCGAACTCGATCGCATGCTGCTCGTCCGGGGTGATCGACAGGGCGTGCGGCCAGTACGACGCCATCATTTCCCAGACCGTGCGGCCGTACAGGAAGGTGTCGGCGCGGTGCGCGAGGCTCATCGAGTAGGCGCCCAGCTCCGGTCCGAGTACCGGCCAGTCGAACTCGCCGTTCGGGCCCTCGATGAAGCCGTCGAGCGACTGGTGGACGTAGTACATGATCTTGCGCATGATCCGCTCCCCGGGGACTTGGCCTGCTGACGGCCTTTGGTCGGAGCCGGCCCGCGGCCTTTGACATCGGCGGACGAAGGAAATCAGCGCGAAGGTTCGGCGGGGGTTGACTAAGAGTGACGCGAGGGGGAGCGTCGGGGGGAACGGGGTTGTCAGGGGAGGTCCGGCAGCCGTCCGTGGACCAGCTGCTCTCTGGGGTGGAACTTTCTCGCGCTGCGTTCGCAGGTGGCTCGCCGGTCTGGTCGGCGTTGCGGTGACGCGCGCCGGCCGAAACGTGGGAAAGCCCGCCGGACTGTGGAGGAGTCATGGGCGAGTACACGATCGAAGACTTGAAGGAGCGCACCAGGGGACCCGTCATCACCGACGCGGACGAGGGGTACGACGAGGCGCGCAAGGTCCACAACTGGATGATCGACAAACACCCGCGGGTGATCGTCCGGTGCGAGAACGCGGGTGACGTGATGGCGGCCGTCGGCTTTGCGGCGGCCAACGAGTTGGACCTGGCGGTTCGCGGCGGCTCACACAGCGTGCCTGGCTTCGGTACCGTCGATGACGGCGTAGTGGCCGACCTGAGTCCCATGCGTAACGTCCGGGTCGACCCGGTCACCCGTACTGCGCGCGCCGGCGGCGGCGCGACCTGGGGTGACTTCAACGCGGCGACCCACGCCTTCGGGCTGGCCACCACGGGCGGCATCATCTCGACCACCGGCGTCGGAGGGCTGACGCTGGGTGGCGGGATCGGGTACCTGGCGCGCGGTCTCGGGCTGTCCTGCGACAACCTGATCTCCGCGGACGTGGTCACTGCGGACGGCCGGTTCCTGACGGCCAGTGAGAAGGAGCATGAGGACCTCTTCTGGGCGCTGCGCGGTGGTGGAGGCAACTTCGGCGTCGTGACCGCGCTGGAGTTCCGGCTGGCGCGGGTGGACACCATCTACGGCGGTCCGATGCTGTTCGAGATGTCCGACGGAGCAGCAGTGCTCGCAGGGTTCAGGGACCTCATCAAGGACGCTCCGGAGCAACTGGGCGGCTTCCCCGCGTTCCAGTTGGCGCCACCGCTGCCCTTTATCCCGGAGGACCGCCACGGTGACGCGTTCACGCTCATAGTGGCTTGCTGGGCAGGCGATCCGGCTCAGGGGGAGCAGGAGGTCAACAAGTTCCGCCAGTTCGCCCCTGTCGTGGCGGAGCACGTTGGACCGATGCCATACCCAGCGCTGAACAGTGCGTTCGATGCGCTCGTACCGCCGGGTCTGCAGCACTACTGGAAGGCCAACTTCGTCACTGAGCTCACAGACGACGCTATCCAGGCTCACCTGCAGCACGCGCCCGGTCTACCGGCAGTGAACTCCACTGTGCACATCTACCCGATCGATGGTGCCTGCCATCGGGTGCCGGCGGATGCGACGGCCTTTGCCTACAGGGAGGCCAACTTCGCGACAGTGATCGCGGGCATGTGGCCAGACCCGACGCAGAACGACGCAGGTGTCGAGTGGGTGCGCAACTACTACGACGCTGTCTCGCCACACTCCGAGTCCGGCGGCTACATCAACTTCATGGCCGATGACGACCAGGCCCGGATCGCTGACAACTACAAGGGCAACTACGACCGGCTGGTGGAGGTGAAGCGCAAGTACGACCCGAACAACCTGTTCCACCTCAACCAGAACATCGCTCCCTAGCCTGTACTACGTTGCGCGGCGCCCTGGTCGGTTGAGATGGGTGCCGCGCTGCGCCAGCACATGGCGTGGGCATGGCCGATCTGGGTGAAGGCCGCGCCGGGGAAGACGGGTGAGTAGACCTCCTCGAAATGCTGGCGACTCAAGTACCGATCACCGCGTACCAGGTCGCGGGCTAGCCGGCGGAGGTCGCCGCCGAGCAGCCACCCGCCTGGGTTGGCTGCTCGCGGGGAGACGACGTCTATCAGCACTGCCTGCCCGCTGGGGGTCAGCAGGCTCTTGATGTGGGCCAGTGCTGCAGGTAGGTCGCGTACGTGGTGCATAGCGGCCGAGCTGACGATGAAGTCGTAGCTGCCTTCTATGTCGAGGACACCGGCCAGGTCCACGGCATCGACCTGCTCGAAGTGATCAGCTAGCAGTACTGCGAGCGTGCCGGCGCCGCGGCCCAGGTCGAGCGCCCGGCCGGCCCGCTGGTCGGACGGGTCGGCCGGGAGAATAGATGGAAGCCATTCGCCGACTGCCCCGTCGTCGAGCTCACCCAGCCGGTCGTACTCGGCAGCCAGTCGATCGAACGACTGCGCCTCTTCCCACGACATCATCTGCTGCCTCCGCCCTGACACGTCTATTGGACGACGTGAGCAGGGCAGAGGGTTCTACTTTTGCATCAACCTGCAAGCGGGTCAGATGGTCAGCAGGCGCTCGAAGAAGGCGCGGTAGCGCTGGAGGGCGGAGCGCAGGGCCTCGGTGTCGGGCTCGCCGTTCGACCACTGGCCTTCGAGTGTGCGGTGCTGCTCGTCGAAGGTCTTGGAGAGCCGGTCGAGGACGTCGCCGACCAGCTTGTCGGCATCCGTCACCGCTGTCCGCGGGTCGTCGACGAAGCCTTGCTGGATGACATCCCAGCGGGCCTTGAAGTCCACGCCTTCCGTGGTCGGGACCAAGGGCTCGTCGGCGGCAACACCGTCGGCGGTGGGTGTGGCGTGGGCGGCGACGTTCCTGGTGGTCGGCGTCGCGTCTGCATCCGTGGGGTAGGCGGCCTCGTCAGCGGCACGAGTGGTGTCCACGGGCGCTTGGTCGTCGCCGATCTGGTCTACGGAGTAGTCCGGGCGCTCGGCGTCCGTAGTACCGGAGTCGTAGTCGTCCTGCCGGTCTGCTGCCGTGCTGCGGGGGTCTACGTCGACGGGCGGGGCGGTGTCCGTAGTACGGGCGCCGGCGCTCGGGTACGGAGTGGCTGCGGGGTCCAGGGGATCGTTGGTCATGAGTGCTGCTCCTTGGTATTGGTGTGGCCGTTCAGGTCGGCGGGGTTCTCGAGCAGAACGACTACTAGGCGGCGGTAGGCGGTTACTGCCTGGCGCAGGTCTTCCGTGTCGACCGGACCCTGGGTCTGGGCGACAGCGACGCTGTGGGCCTGGCGGTAGTTCTGCGCGACCTCCGGGTGGTCCACGGAGATGTCGTCCGCACGCTGGTCGAAGTCGTCGACCGGGTAGCCGGCCTCGCGCATCATGCGCAGTACCAGCCGGTCTGCTTGCGCTACAGCGTCCCCAGGCGCGTCAACGAAGCCCTGCTGGAGTCCACTCCACTCTGCGCGGTACTGCTCGGCGGACTCGCCGCTGAGCGGGTGCACGTCGAGCTTGGCCCGCCGCTGCTCCCGGCCCCGCAGATCGCGCAGCGCCTCCTTGCGGTCGCCCGACTGCTCAAGCGTGCGTTCGTACTCCGGACCGAAGCGTTCTTGGAGCTGCTCGGTGCGTCGTCGCTGGTACGTGTACAGGGCCGCCGCAGCGACGAGTACGACCAGGACGATCACGATGATGGTGATGACGGTTCCCATCGGTTCTCAGTCCCTTCTGAGTCAGCCACTTCGGTGCCCGATCCCTGGACGACGAAACGCCCGGACCCCCGAGCGGGGTCCGGGCGTCCGGCGGTACGTCAGGCTTTCGGCGCCAGCTTGTGGACGACGATGCCGGACTTGAAGGTGGTCGTACCGAGCAGTTCGAGGTGGTTGATGCCGATTTTCGACTCCGCGAAGAGCTGCTCGCCGTCGGCCAGTACCGGAAAGATCCAGAAGTGGTATTCGTCGACGAGCTTGTGCTCCAGCAGCGTCTGGGAGAACGAGCCGGTGCCGAACTTGAGCAGGTCGCCGCCGTCCTCCTTCTTCAGCTTGCGTACCGCCTCCGCGGCATCCCCCTCCAGCAGCTTCGCGTTCCACTTGGTCTCGGTCAGCGTGCGGGAGGCGACGTACTTCGGCATCGCGTTGAAGTTGTCCGTGTACGGGTCGCCACTGCGCTGCGACCAGGCCTCGGCGAAGCTCTCGTAGGTGGCCCGGCCGAGCAGCAGCGCCTCGGTGTTCTCCATCAGCTTCAGGGAGTAGCCGGAGTGCTCGTCGTCCCAGTACGGCGGGCTCCAGTGCTGCGGGTTGTCGATGGAACCGTTCAGGGTCACGAAGGTGGACTCGATCAGCTTCCTCATGGTCTTGCCTTTCTTTGCTGTTGCTTGGTTTCAGGGTTGGTAGGGCTGCCGGATGCGGGCGGCCCGGAGTGCGTGTGCCCACCAGACGAGCTGGTCGAGTGTGTTCTTGGCGGTGGCGTCATAGCCGGAGCCGGGGCGGGGCCAGCTGCCGTCTGCGGCGAACTGTTCCCAGTAGCAGGGCAGGGTGATGGTGTTGCGGATCGCTACCGCCTGCAGCTCGGTGAAGACCTGCCGCAGTTGCGCAGCGGCGTACAGGCCCCCGGTCTCGCGGCCGTACGCCACGATGGCCACCGGCTTGGCGTGCCACTCCTCGTAGTACCAGTCGAGTGCGGTCTTCAGCGGTGCCGGGAAGCTGCTGTTGTACTCCGGCGTCACCACTGCGAACGCATCCGCAGCTGCGAGCCGGGGAGCCAGTACTGCGACCGTGGCGGGCGTGGGCTCGTCGGTGTCGGGCAGTGTCTGGGGGAGGTTCGCAGTGGCCAGGTCTACGACGTCTACGTCGAGGTCGGCGCGCTTGGCCGCTTGCTGGGCGAACCAGCCGGCCACTGTCGGGCCGAACCGCCCGCGGCGGGTGCTGCCGATGATCACCGCGAGTCGTAGGTTCATCCCTGCTCACCTCCTCCGTGCTGTCCGTTGCTGTTGAGGAAGACTCTGCCCGAGAGGGTTTACGGTTTCTTTCCGGTCTTTATCGGTGCCCCCGGAAACCGCCGGAAAGCTAGAGTGCGGCTCATGCGTTTCGGGGTGCTCGGACCGGTGACGGCCTGGACGGACAGTGGTGAGCCGGTGACCGTCCCGGGGCTGAAGGTGCGTGCACTGTTGGCTGACCTGCTCGTGCACGAGGGGCGGCCGGTACCGGCGGACAGGTTGATCGACGACCTCTGGGGCGAGGACCTGCCCGGCAACCCGGCAGGGACGCTCTCGGCGAAGGTGTCCCAGCTCCGGCGCGCGTTCGACGACGCTGAGCCGGGGAGCCGAGCACTGGTCGTCTCCGGACCGGCTGGCTACTCACTGAAGGTCGACAGCGGCTCGTACGACTCACTGGGCTTCGCGGCGCATCTGGAACACGGGCGACTCGAGGAGGCGCTGGCGCTGTGGCGGGGACCGGCGTACGCGGACTTTGCGGACGAGGCGTTCGTGGAGACCGCTGTGGCTCGGCTGAGCGAGCAGCGGCTCACTGCTACCGAGGACTACTTCGAAGCGCGGCTGGTGCGTGGTGATCACAACGCGCTCATCGGTGAGGTGGCGGATGTCCTGTCGGAGCACCCACTGCGGGAGCGGCTCCGGGCGGTTCATCTGAAGGCCCTGTATCGGGCTGGGCGGCAGAGTGAGGCGCTGGAGAGCTACGAGCAACTGCGGACGCTACTGGCTGACGAGCTTGGCCTAGACCCGACTCCTGAGCTCGCGGAGTTACACCAGTCGATCCTGACCCAGGAGCTGCCTCAGGCCCGGCGGCGCAGCAACCTGCCGGCGGCCATGACCTCATTGGTCGGCCGGGGTGAGGCGATCACCGACATCCGGAGCCGCCTGTACTCCGATCGGCTCGTCACGCTGACCGGGCCTGGGGGAGTGGGCAAGACCAGGCTGGCGCTGGCCACGGCCGATGGGCTCGCTTTCCCTGATGGGGTTGTGCTCGTGGAGTTGGCGGCCGTCGCTGCCGATGCACTGGACGTTGGTGGGTCGTTGGCGGATGCAGTACAGGCTGCTCTGGATCTGCGGGACTCGGCTGGCGCCGGGGGATTGGTTGCGGCGCTGGAGTCGTTGGAACTGCTGTTGGTCCTGGACAACTGTGAGCATGTGGTGGAGGCGGCTGCGGGGCTAGTTGACGAGTTGCTGGCTGCTGCGCCGGGGTTGAAGGTGCTGGCGACCAGTCGGGAGCCGCTGGGGCTCATGGGCGAGGCTGTGTGGAGTGTGCCTCCTTTGGAGGTGCCTGCGCTGAGTGCTGGGTTGCCGGACCTGCAGGAGTCGTCTGCTGTGCAGTTGTTCGTGGCCAGGGCTGCCGCGGCGGATCGTGGGTTCTCCTTGGACGAGGAGTCGGCTGCTGCGGTCTCCGTGCTCTGCCGACGGCTCGACGGGATCCCGTTGGCGTTGGAGCTGGCCGCTACGCGGGTGCGGGCGCTTGGAGTGCAGGGGCTGGTGGCTCGGCTGGATGACCGGTTCCGGTTGCTTGCCACTGGGCATCGGGGTGCCGCGCCTCGGCAGCAGACGTTGATGGCGATGATCGACTGGAGTTGGGACCTGCTGTCCGAGCCGGAGCAAACGGTCCTTCGGCGGCTCGCAGTACAGACGGACGGGTGTACTGCGGATGCGGCCGAGCAGGTGTGCACTGAGGACGGCATCGACGTACTGGACGTACTGATGCGGTTGGTCGACCGGTCGTTGGTTGTGTCGGTGCATGGGGCGGACGGGCCGCGATACCGGCTGCTGGAGTCGGTGGCGGCGTACTGCGTGGACAAGCTGCATGCGGCTGGTGAGCTGGAGGCGGTTCGGCAGCGGCATCGGTTGTACTACACGGAGTTCGCTGAGACAGCTCGTGGGTTCTTGACTGGGCCATCGCAGAGTAAGTGGCTGCGGCGGCTTGATGACGAGGCCGGCAACCTGCGGAGCGCCTTCGACGGCGCTGTGGGCGCTGGGGAGTTGTTGATGGCTGAGCGGCTGGCTGATGCGCTTGCTTGGTACTGGTTCCTGCGGGGGCGGTTCGCTGAGGCTCGGCGGTCGCTGGAGGCTCTGCCGTCGTCTGCCACGGCGACTGCTTGGCTTGCTGGGTTCATGTATGCCCAGGGTGATGTTGGTGCGGCTGCTGTGCGGGAGCGGGTTCGCGGCGCCGATCCGCGGGCGGAGTGGTGGATCGCCTTTACTGCAAGCGATTCCGGTGACCTTGCTGCGTGTCTGGCGATGCTGGAGCATGCGCTGGGCGACTTTGAGGCTGCGGGGGACCAGTGGGGCGTCGCGGCCGTATTGGTGGCTCGGGCGAAGCATGCGCATGTGCGGGCCGACCTTCGTGCGTTGGAGAGCGATGCGGTCGAGAGTGCTCGGCTGTTCCGGCTAGTGGGTGATCAGTGGGGGTTGCTGCAGGCCACTGGTTGGCTGGGGGCTCTGGCGGAGCTGAATGGCGACTTCGAGCTCGCTGCGCGGCTGCACTCGGAGGGGCTCGAGATGGCTGAGTCGCTCGATCTCTGGCCGGAGGTGGCTGGAGAGTTGGGGTGGCTCGGGTGGACTGCGGTGCGGCAGGGGTCGTATGCCGAGGCGACGGCCTATGGCGAGCGGGCGTTGCGGTTGGCGACCGAGCAGGGGCATCGGTCGACACAGGTTCTGGCGGAGCTCGTGCTGGCATTCTCGGCCCGGCGGTCGGGTGACTTGGAGGTTGCCGAGCGGCGGTTGCAGGCGATGCTCGATGCGGTGCGCAAGCAGGATGAGCCGGTGCTGTACCTGTCGATACTGCTGGTGGAGCTCGGGTATGCGCTGGAGCTGCGGGGTGCGTTGGAGCGTGCTCGGGAGTTGCATGCGGAGGCGTTCCGGATCTCGCTGGAGCACGAGTCTCGGCGGGGGATGTGCTGGAGCCTGGAGGGTCTTGCGGCGTGTGTCGACGACAAGGCGTTGGCTGCGCGGTTGCTGGGGGTTGCGGCCGCAGTACGGGCTGCGGAGGGCTATGGGGGTACAGCGGCTGAGCAGGCTGATGTCGACCGTGCTGCTGACGCTGCTCGGAGTGTGCTTGGTGCAGAGGGGTTCGATACGGAGTACCGGGCAGGTAGTCAGTTGGAGCTGGAAGTGGCGTTCTCAGAGGTAGAGGTCGCCGGCTAGGTACTTGAGGCCGGTGTCGGCGGCTACTGTCACGACGGTCTGGTCCGGGGAGAGCTCGGACGCCAGCTGGATCGCACCGACGACGTTGAGTGCGGATGAGGTACCGGCGAAGACTCCCTCTTGCCTGGACAGCGACTTGACCAGTTCGCGGGCCTCGGACTCCTCTACTGCTCTTGCCTCGTCGTAGGCGCCTTCGGCGAGCAGAGGTGGGATGGTGCCGGTCGCAGTGCCCTCCACGCGGTGTGCACCGCCGAAGCCCTTGGTGAGCATGGGAGAGCTGGCCGGCTCCAGGGCGACGATGCGGTTGAGGTGTGGGCGGAGGGTCCGTCCTACGCCGACCATCATGCCGCCGGTGCCTACGGCGGCGCAGAAGGTGTGCAGCTCGGTGCCGGCCGTCTGGTCGAGGATCTCCTGCCCGAGGATCGCGTAGCCGTCCAGGGCGTCCTCGTTGTTGAACTGGTCCGTCCAGAAGGCGTTGTCGCTTGCAACGATCCGGTCGACCTCGTGGCGCATCCGGACGAACAGGTCGGGTGTGATCCGGCCCTGGTCACTAGGGACGACTACTAGATCCGCACCGAACGCCTGCATGGTCCGGAGCTTCTCGGGCGAGAAGGCGTCCGAGGAGACGACCGACAGCGGGTAGCCCTTCACCGCACAGATGAAGGCGAGCGAAGAGCCGGTACTACCGCCGGTGAACTCCACTACGCGCTGACCGGGCTGCAGCCGACCGCTGCGCTCGGCGCCCTCGATCATCGCCAGGGCCATCCGGTCCTTGTAGCTGCCGGTCGGGTTGCCGCCCTCCAGCTTTACCAGCACCTGTGCCGAGCCGGCCGGCACTATCCGCTGCAGCCGGACGACTGGGGTGTTGCCGATCGCCTGGAGCGCACTGGTGAGGATCATGCTTCCAGTGTCGCGGGTTAGTGTCCGAGGACGGCAGGTGCTTCGGCAATGACGCGATTGAGTGTCTTGGCGAACCGGTCGCGCTCGGCGGTGGGCAGGTCGGCCAGTAGCTTGTCCAGCCGCTCGGTGAGCTCGTCGTTGAAGCGGTGCAGGGCTTTGGAGCCTTCTGGGGTCAGGGTGACCTTGACGGCGCGGCGGTCGTGGGGGTCGCTCTCCCGGGCGACCAGGCCGCGTTGCTGGGCGCGGTCGACCAGCCCGGTCAGGCTGGAGCGCTCGAGGCAGAGCAGGCCGGACAGTTCGGCCATCCCGATCGAACGGTCCGCCAGCGAACACAGCATCTGCGCCTGCGCTGCGGTGAGATCACAGTCGCGGCCGATCTCGGCGTACAGGTTCTGCACCAGGAACGTCAGCCTGACCAGGCCGCTGGCGGCGCCCTGCGTCTGTTTCACGGCGGCTCCACTTGTGATTGTTCGTGGCACGAAGTAATTTGTTCGTCGAGTCAATATTACGTGGCACGAACTACTTAGGGTAGAGGTGGACGATGGACTACGGGCACGAGCTGGTCTTCGGCACGTTCCTGACGCCGGACGTCGAGAACGCCGAGCGGGTGATCGCGCTGGCGCAGCTGACCGAGCAGGTCGGGCTCGACCTGGTGACAGTCCAGGACCATCCGTACCAGCCGCGGTTGCTCGATGCGTGGACGCTGCTGTCGGTCATCGCGGCCCATACGCAGTCCGTGTCGGTGTCGACGAACGTGGCCAACCTGCCGTTGCGCCACCCGGTCGTGCTGGCTCGTAGCGTCGCCACGCTCGACCGGATCACTGGTGGGCGGGTGGAGCTCGGGTTGGGGGCCGGTGGGTTCCTGGAGGCGGTCGCTGCCAACGCTGGGCCTCGGCTGACGGCAGGGGAGAGCGTTGAGGCGCTGGAGGAGGCCATTGCGATCATTCGCGAGGTCTGGGCCGGCGGTACTGGTGGGATTCGGCTTGCTGGGAAGCACTACACGGTTGCTGGGGCCAAGAGAGGTCCTGAGCCGTCGCATGAGGTTTCCATCTGGTTGGGCGCCTACAAGCCTCGGATGCTGGCGGTCACTGGACGGCTTGCTGATGGGTGGTTGCCGTCTAGCGCCTATGTACCGCCCGCGGAGCTCCCTGCTCTCAACAAGCTGATCGACGAGGCGGCTGTGGCCGCTGGCCGCGAGCCGTCGGCAGTACGCCGCCTCTACAACATCTCAGGCAACTTCAACGGCCACGGCGGCTTCCTGCAGGGCGGCGAGGAGCTCTGGATCGACCAGCTCACCGAGCTGACCCTCACCGAGGGCATGAGCACCTACATCCTCGCCTCAGACAACCCAGAAGACATCCGCCGCTTCGCCGACCTCGCCCCCGCAGTCCGAGAAGCAGTAGCCGCCGCCCGCGCCACCGCTGCAGCGACCACCGCCGGGTCCAGCGCTGGCTCCACCGCCACCTCGGGTGACTCGGCGACCGGCGCCACCTCCGCCAGCGCCTCGGCCGCCTCCACTGCGCCCTCCTTTCCTTCACCCGCGCCCGCCCGCGGGAACTTCAGCGTGGTGCCGACGCCGCCGCCCTCCGCGAAGCGGAGCGGAGTACAGGTGCTGGATGAATCGGAGCGGCCGACTGGACCTGCTGTGGACCCCACGCGGAAGTACACACCGCAACAACTGGCGTCGGGGGAGCACCTGGTCCAGGTACACGATCACCTGCGAGCCGAGCTGGAGCAGATCCGGGATCTGGTGGAACAGGTGGCCGCCGGCTCACTGGGTGTCGGCGCAGCGCGCGACCACATCAACACCATGACCATGCGCCAGAACAACTGGACACTAGGCGTGTACTGCGAGACCTACTGCCGCCTGGTCACCACGCACCACTCGATCGAGGACGCGGCGCTCTTCCCTCGCCTCCGCCGAGCAGACCCGGCTCTGACGCCAGTGGTCGACCGCCTCCAGGCAGAGCACCTGATCATCCACGATGTCCTCGAAGGCGTCGACAAGGCACTTGTAGCCCTGGTAGACGGCTCCGGCACCATAGACACCCTCCGTGCCGCCGTAGACCTCCTCGACGACACCCTCCTCTCACACCTCTCCTACGAGGAACGAGAGCTAGTCGAGCCGTTGGCCCGACTAGGCGTCATGTAGGAGCTACTACTTCGCCTCGCCCAGCAGCGAGGCGAGGATGTCGAGCAGGCGGAGCGTGGGCGCCTCGGCGAGTACACGGGCGGCAGAGGTCGGCGGCTCGGCGATGAGGCGGACCTGGAGCAGCTTGAAGTCGCGGACGTTGGCCGGGTTAACCAGGTCGCGATGCACGGCGGCCAGGAAGTCCGGGCCGGCCGACGCCTCGCTGTAGGTCATCCGGATGAAGCTGTCGCTGACGGGAAACAGGTACGGCCGCTTGAGGTGCAGCAGCTTCGCCTTCTTCGCGTGCCCGAAACCACGGTGACCGCTGAACTTCTCGTCCAGCTCGGTCGCGGCCTCGAAGAGCGGAGTACCGGGGGCAGCATCCTCGAGACGCGCGTCGACCGGTACGGCGGCGAACTCCTTGTCCGCGTCCACCTCGAGCAGCCAGACGATGTCCAGCGGGCGCAGGTCGGATCCGATCAGCATCGTCCGCGCCAGGTCCTCGAGCGTGACCCGGTCAGGGTCCGACCCACCGACGTTCGTCATCCCGGGAAGACCGTCGTAGTACTTGAGCACCGCGCCGTTCGTCTCGGCGTACAGCCGCAGCTGCGCGATTGCCTCGTCCACGACGATCTTCCGACTACCGATGTTCATGGCCACACCCTCACACTCTTCGTGGCAGATCCGCCAGCCGGATTGGGCATTCCGATCGGCGAATCCGAACTACACGGATGCGGTGAATCGTAGGGGACGCCCACCCCCACCTGCACACAGGGTGACATCCCCAGTTATCCACACCCCGTAACCACCCACCCCACAGCCCTCCGCGATCCCCATAAACTCTCAGTCACCGACCATCACCGACTGGAGGCGAGCATGTCCCGGACCCGTCGCCTCCTCCTGCTGCTCCTGACTCTGCTGCTCCTGAATCCGCTCTGCACCATGCGGGCCTCCGCCGCGAACCCAGAGGACGGCACCTGCGTTCACGTGGACGTGAGCGTGACCGCCGGCGGCGAACTGCTGACCAAGGGTCCGCAGATCGCGAACGACGGCGGCTTCGGTCATGCCGGCACCGGCCAGACCTTCACCTTCCAGGCCCGGACGTTCTCGCCGTCACTGAACATCTGCGTCATCAAGCTGACGGACCTCCGCAGATGGAAGGTGAGCGTCTGGCCTTGCACCAACTACCCGAAGCCGAAGCCCGTGCGCACGCAGTCCCTCACCTGGACCGTCACAGTCCCGCTCGACTGCGAGCTGCCGTCGTCACCTGGCCTTCTCAGCGCCACGCTCACGAACGGCAAAGGCTCCGCGGGCGGCTACGTCAACATCTACGCCGGCTCGCCCGGCTTCACCCTGCCCGACAAACAAGCCAGGGCACTGTTCGGGCCGTTCGCGATGCAGTCGGACCCGGTCAACTCCCTGACCGGCGCGCTGGCTGCGGTGGAGTCCGATGCGGCGCTCCCTGGTCCTGGCGCCCCGCTGACGGCTACCCGGACGTACAACTCCAACGATGCGGCAACGGGTCCACTCGGCCCGGGATGGCGTCCGTCGTACTCCGATCGCTTGGTGGTGACCGGTCGGTCAGCCACCTATCTGGCATCGGACGGTCGGGAGATCGGATTCAGCCGTCGTGGCGGTGGTTTCGTCATCGAGCCCGGAGCGGCTCGCTTCAGCCTGGCCCGGGCCAGCGCCGGGTACACGCTGACCAGTTTCGACCAGATGCGGATGCAGTTCTCCGCTAGTGGCGACCTGCTGGCCGTGCTTGACCGCAACGGTCAGGGAGTGACTGTCAGGCGCTCGGCCGGACGGGTCGCCTCGGTCGCCAACGGCCGACGGTCGCTGGCGTATGCCTACGACGACCAAGGCCTGATCTCGTCGGTGACGCTGACCGCGCCCGCGACCGAAGCTCGCTCGGTCAAGTACGGCTACACCGATGGTCGTCTCACCTCGGTCACCTCACCCGGTGGATTGAGGACCACCTATGGGTACGACGGCGGTGGACGGCTCAGCACTCAGACGCAGGGGTCGGCGACCAAGCCGTCGCTCACCACGGAGTACGACGCCGACGGCCGGGTGACGAGCCAGACCGACGGCAACGGCGGGAAGACCACCTGGCTCTGGGAGCCGGCCGGGATCCGCGGCAAGTCCACGATGACCGATCCGGTGGGTGGCAAGTGGATCAACGAGTACGAGCGCAACTGGCTCGTGCGGCAGACCGATCCGACCGGCGCGACCGTGACCTTCCACTACGACTCGTCCGGCAATCTGATCCGGGTGTTCGACGGACTCGGGCATGGGGCACGGCACGTGTACGACGCGCTGGGTCGCCGGATCACCTCGACTGATGCTGCAGGCAACGTCACGCAGTACAGGTACAACGCGTCCAACGATCTCGTCGCGACCACCGATCCACTTGGCCGGACCACCACCTTCGCGTACGACCAGCGTGGCAATCCTCTCAGCACCAGCTACGCCGGGCAGACGTCCACAGCGACCTACGACCGTCGCGGTCTGGTCAGCTCGGTGCGGGATCCCCTGGGGAGAGTCGGTCGGTTCGCCTATTCGGCGGACGGTGATCTGGTCAGAGCGACCGATCCCGCTGGACGTGTTGCCAGCTATGAGGTGGACGGCTGGGGGCGCCCGACCAAGTCGACGTCGCCGCGCGGGCAGGGCACCGCGTACGTCTACTCGGCTGACGATCAACTGGTTGAGCAGCGCGCGCCGATGGGCGTCACCGGCAAGCTGGCTTACGACGATCGTGGACGACTTGTCTCCGCGACAGATCCGCGTGGCGGAGTGACCCAGCTCCGCTATGACGATGCGGATCAGTTGGTGGGTGTCAAAGGCCCCGACTCGTCTCTGCCCGAGGTCCTCGACGAGTACGACGCAGC
Source organism: Kribbella koreensis (assembly GCF_039525325.1). Lineage (NCBI taxonomy): Bacteria > Bacillati > Actinomycetota > Actinomycetes > Propionibacteriales > Kribbellaceae > Kribbella > Kribbella koreensis. Next base: position 920,438 of record NZ_BAAAHK010000003.1, on the reverse strand, counting down.
GGGTCGGGTCACCAAGCACACGGATGCCAGCGGACGTAGCCAGACCTTCGAGTACGACGGGGCCGGGCGGACGACGTCGACGACCGCCGGCAATCGGACCTGGCGCTCCAGCTACGACAAGGCCGGCCGCCTTGCCCGAACGACGCTGCCTTCGGGCAAGTCCGCGACCTTCACCCTGGACGCGCGCGGTGCGATGACGAAGCTGGAGTACTCCGACAAGACTCCGCCGGTCTCGTTCGCCTGGGACGCCGCAGGTCGGCGTACGTCGATGGTCGATGCTCTCGGAACGACCCGGTTCGGCTACGACTCCTTCGATCGACTCAGCTCTGTCACCCGGCCGGGGGCGACGATCGCCTATCAATGGGATCGGGCCGGCAATCTGGCCTCGCGTACCGCGGCCGGTCACACCGAGAGCTACACCTGGGATGTGGTCGACCGCCTGAGCTCGGCGAAGGTCGACGGCAAGCCGATGGCGTCGTACGGCTATGACCTCGCTCGTGGGTCTGTGACCGTCAAGCGTCCGAGCGGCCTGGTCGAAACGCGTGTGTACGACGCACTCGATCGCGAGTCGTCCCTCAAGCTGACGCAGGCCGGCAAGACCGTGCGCGAGCTGGCTTCCGAGTACGACGCCGCCGGCAATCTGGTGCGGTCGAAGGACTCGATCGCCGGCTCGACGGCGTACACGTACGATCCGCTGAACCGCCTGACCGCGGTTTGCTACACAGCCGATCCGTGCTCGGACGATGCCACTGGCGCCACCCGGTACGCCTACGACGGCGCCGGAAATCGAATTTGGGCGAGCAGCCCGAGCGACAGCACGTGGTCCCTCTACGGCCCCGGTAACGAGTTGCGTGGCTCGATCACCGCGCGCAAGGGCTACCCGCTCGTGCCGCCATCCGCTAGTTCGTACACCTACGACCTCGATGGCAATCTCGCATCGGACGGAACCACGAAGTACGAGTGGAACGCCGCAGGCAAGCCGACCTCCTCCACAACAGTCAACGCCACGACCACCTACGTCCACACCGGCGACGGCCGTCGTGCTACCTCCACCACCGGTTCCCAGACGACTGGCTATCTGTGGGATCCGCTCTCTCCGCAGATCCTCCAAAGCACGACTGGCAAGACGTCCCAACGCTATAGCTACGGCGCCGGCCTCATCGCCCAGAGTGCAGGGCACAAAACCACCGAACTCGTGTCCGGCCGATCAGGCTCCCTCGTCGCTACCAGCGGTGGCTCGCTGACTCACTACGACTACGAGTCCTACGGCGCCCCGCGCGACCCGAAAACTCCGAGACCGGACGCACCGACGTACGCAGGTGCCCTCGAGTTGCCCAACGGCAACTACTTGATGGGCCAACGCGAGTACAACCCAACCACCGCCACCTTCATCTCCCCGGACCAGGGCGGCAGCCCCCAGCCCTACGCGTACGCCGCCGGCAACCCCATCTCCAACAACGACCTCCAGGGCCTCGACGAGATCGAAGGCACCCTCACCAACATCTCCACCATCTCCGGCTGGACCTCCACAGCAGCCCTGGCCGGCGCCGTAACCTGCACCTTCGTCCGCTCCTGCGCCCCCGCCATCCCCATCTTCATGCAGGTCTCAGCCGCCACCGGCATGCTCTCCGCCGGCACCGCCGGCATCCTCGACTCCAAAGCCTGCGTAGTAAAAGGCAACTGCTCTGCCCTAGCCGCCGACATAGCCATAGGCGCAGTCGCGAGCCGCTTCCCGGCGCTGGGACGTGCGCAGGCCGCAACTCGCAGGCCCGCCAAAACGGTGATCGGATTTGCGGAGGGCGAAGGAGCTACGGCCCTGACGGCTCGTCGCCTGCAACACGGATCAGTGCATTTGACCGAGTCCGGCATTCTCCCCGCCTGGTCCGGTAAGAAGAGCCCGGAGCTGATCAGGCGTGCGCTCGTGCCAATCTTGGAGCATCCGACCGCCACGTTCGACCACCAACTGGGCGCAACGCCCGTCAAGGGTTTCCTTGGCGAAATCGAAGGGAAACAGGTGGCTGTGCCGTTCTGTGATCCGCCCTCGCTCTTGCACCCGGACTGCATGTCCGGAGGGGTGCTGGCTTGGATGACGGACGACGGGGCCTTCGAGTGTCCGCTGGACCCGGATCTGCCGCTGGCGCCGGTCGGCGATGAGCGTCTTCTCGCGCTCCGGAGACACGCGCGGGGGTTGGCGGACGCCGAGGTCGGGAGTGGATGACAGGGCGGAGTTCCTTGAGCAGTACCGGGAGTTCATGGATTCTCGGGGGTGAGGGCGTCCGCTGCCTCCTACCGGAGTGATCGCGCAGTGGGAGTCGTTCGCCCGATGATCGCGGGGGATACTGCAGGATTCCGAGCTTGCGAAGTACGAGCAGGTGGGTTCGGGCCGAGATCGAGGCGATTGACGATCGGTATCGGGCGCTGCTGACCGAGCAGCAGGTGCGGCCCGGCGCGGCTTGGTGGGAAGCGAGAGTTCCACGGTTTGCCGGGCGGGCGTTGGCTGAGGACATCCGGTCCTTGTACCGACTGGAGATCGAGGTTCGAGAGCTGAGCTGACGCCGCTGAAGGCGCCACATCTCTGGGGAGGTGGAGTTCGGCGTCGGGTGGGGAGGTTTTGGTCAGGGCGTGAATGGTGTCAGGCAGCTGTGGGTTAGGGCTCATTCGAAGTCTTCGTGGGTGAGGGCATGGTCGTCAATCTGGGTTAGAGGGTGGTTAGTAGTAGGTGTAGGGCTAGGGCGGTGATGAGGGTGCTGGAGAGTAGGGCTGTTAGTAGGCGGGCGGTGGGGGTGGTTAGGAGGCGGCCAAGGAGGGCGCCGCTGGTGGCTAGGGCTAGTTGCCAGGAGGTGGAGGCGATGAAGGCGGCTAGGACGAAGGCTGATTCTTCAAGGTGGGTTGGGGTTGTGGCGTCTTGGCTGGCTAGGACCAAGGCGGTGAAGTAGATGATTGTGGTGGGGTTGAGGATGGTCATTGCGAGTAGGGCGAAGTAGGCGCGGGGTGGGCTTGGGGGAGTGGTTGCCGAGGCGTCGGATGAGTACAGGCGGCGGTGTTGGGTGATGGCTGTGATTGCGCCGCGGGTCGCCAGGGCTAGGAGGACTAGGACCGAGGCCCACTTGAGGGGGACCGTGATCGGTTCTATGAGTGGGGACAGGGCTGAGCCGCCGAGGGTGGCGATGAGGGCGTAGAGGCCGTCGGCTGTTGCGACGCCTAGGGCGGCGAATGCGCCCAGCTTTAGGGAAGTGCGGGCCGTGAGGGCTACTAGGTACGTCGCTATGGCGCCTACTGGCATGGCGATGCCGTAGCCGGCCAGGAGGCCTGCGACCAAGGCGGCGGTCATGAGTGCCGCCCGGCGAGCGAGGTGCGGTGCGGCCCTGCGAGCGGGGCGGTCATGACCGCGAGGGGATTGGCCTCCGCGCTCGGCCGGTCTGCTGCTGGGCCCGCACCGAGAGGTCGGTGTAGGTCAAGAGCAGAAGGGCTTTCGTCGTGGTCATAGGGCGATGATGGCGGTCCGCGGATGGCGCGGGCAAGCGGATTTCAGAGCTGGTGGGCGTGGGCTGTGGTGGGGGCCAGGAAGAGGAGGACGGGGCGGCCGGTGTTGGGGAGTAGGTCGGTGTAGGTGTGGAGTTGGGGGGCATAGTGGGCGATACGGGCGTCGAGGGCTTCGGCGGGGATGGCGTCGGTTTTGTAGTCGACGATGATCAGGGTGCCGTCGTCCTCGCGGTAGATGAGGTCTACGAAACCCTCCAGGACGGTGCCGTCTGGTTGGAGGGTGCCTACGTAGGATTCGCGCCAGTGTTCGCGGGCTGCTGCTCGTTGGACCACCTCTGAGGCGAGGGCCGAGCGGACCAGGGCGGTGACGACGTCGGCGTACTCGACTACGCCTTCGGCTAGGCATTGGGCGGCGACGGCGGCGTCTAGGCCGGCGCCGGTGGCTAGGTCGACTACTTGGAGGACGCCGTGTACTGCGCGGCCGATGGCCGTGCCGTAGCGGCCCTTGGACCAGGGTGGGAGCTCGACGTCGCGGGCTGCCTTGGCGGCGCCGGGGTCCGAACCTTGGAGAGCAACGTCGGGGCCGGTGCCCTCGAGGCCGGAGGCGCTTTGGGCGGAGCGTTTGCGGCTCGCTTGGCGGGCGTCGGTGATCCGGGCTTCCCACTCCTGGCGGTTGACTGGCGGGCGTACCTGCTCGGCGTGGTTGGTGCTGGTTGTCGCCGTGACCTGAGGGCCGGTGAAGAGGGCCGGGTTGGCGGCGGTGGCGGCGTCGGCCGAGGCGAAGAGTTCGGCGTTGCTGGAGTGGCGGCGGGTGCCCGAACGGTGGAGTGAGATGACGAGGTGGTCGCGGGCGCGGGTCGTGGCGACGTACAGGAGACGGCGGCGTTCGAAGTCGTCCATCTGCTCGTCGACGGGTTGGACGAGGTCGAAGTCTTCGGTTTGGACGGAGGACTTGAGCTTGACGGCGTACCCGCCGTCGGTGGGCCAGAGGACCTGTACGCCGCGTTGGCGGTTCGGGGCGGCGGTCATGCCGGAGAGGATGACGATGGGGAACTCGAGGCCCTTCGCGGCGTGGATCGTCATCACGCGTACTGCGTCGGCGTCGGTCTCGGGGAGGACGGCTTCGGCGACTCGTGATGCTTCCTCGCCTTGGTGCGCGGCCCAGGCGAGGTAGGAGCGCAGGCCGCCGTGTTCGACCTCGGACCAGGCGCGGGCCTGGTCGACGACGAAGCGGACCCGGCGCCAGGCGTCGCGGGCGCGGGGGCCGGTGGCGGCTACTTCGAGCATGCGGCGGTCGGCGACGATCTTGGCGAGGACTTCGCTCGGGGTCAGCCAGCGGGAGGCGTAGTACGTACGGCGGAGCCACTCCATCGCTTCGCCGACCGGGTGGGTGAGGAGGGCGTCGGGGACGGGAGCGGTGAGGTTGAAGGAGCCGCCGGATCGCTTCCAGGTGAAGAGGTCGTCGTCGCCGCAGCCGAAGAGGGCAGAGCGGAGGGCGGTGACCAGGGCTAGTTGGTCGCTGGGGTCGCCGAGGGCGCGGGCGCAGGCGAGGAGGTCGCGGACCTCGGCGGTTTGGTAGACGAGGGAACTGGCCTCGGCGCGGTACGGGATGTCGGCGCGGTCGAGGGCTTCCTCGAGGAACGGGAGTGAGGTGCGGGCTGGGACGAGTACTGCGATGTCGCCGGCGCCGGCTGGGCGCCAGGACTCGGTCTTGTCGTCGAAGACCTGCCAGTTGTTGTTGAGGGCCTGGTCGATGACTGCGGCGACGTCGGCTGCCTCGCATTCGCGGAGGACGGAGGCTTGCGCGCGGGGGAGGTCGTCGTGCGGCTCGGCGCCGAGGATTGTTACTGCTGGGCCGGCGCTGGATTGGGCAGTACTGAGGTCGCCGGCGAGTTGGCTGAGGGGCTCGTTGGTCGCGTCAGACGGAGTGGGCACCGCGGAGAGGTGCCGACGGAGCGGGGTGACGCTGGCGAGATGCGGTGTCTCTGCAGGCTCGTCCACCGACGCGTCGCCTGAGGCGTCGGAGTCGCCGGGGGTGCTGGAGAAGTCGCCGGACTCGCCGAACACGGTCGACCCGTCGGAGTCGGTCGGCTCGTCGGAGAAGTCCAGGAAGGAGAGTTGGTCGCCGCTTACCGGAGTTGTGTGGTCGGAGATCGGGGGAGGTGAGGAGGCGGGATCAGGCCGAGCTGTGTCCGCGCTGGGCTTGGGGGAGGCGCCTGAGGGCGGTTCGTTGCCGGTGGGCGTGAGCATTGTGACGGTGGGCGACGTGTTGAGGGCTGGTGAAGGTGTTGTCGGGGCTCGCTCAGCGGTGACGGCGGTGAGGGAGGGAGCAGCGGCGGCGGAGGGGCGGTGGGGGGTTAGGGGGTGGTAGGTGGGTTGGGCGGCTGGTTCGGGGGTGATGAGGGTGGTGAAGACGGTGTTGATCCAGTCCAGGACGTCGGGGACTGTGCGGAAGTTGGTGGTGAGGGTGACTGTGTCGCCTAGGAGGTCCTGGGCGGTGAGGTAGGTGGCGATGTTGGCTCGGCGGAAGCGGTAGATCGACTGTTTGGGGTCGCCTACCACGAACAGGCTGCCGTCGGGGATTTCGACGTCGCGCCAGTCGGGGGCGTCGGCGTCCGCGCCGCCGGCGATGCGGACTGCCAGTTCGATCTGGATGGGGTCGGTGTCTTGGAACTCGTCGAGTAGAAGGTGTCCGTAGCGCTCTTGGAGTGCTGAACGGACGGCGGGCTCGCGGCGGAGGAGGTCGCGGGCGAGTACCAGGAGGTCGTGGAACTCCAGGCGGCCTTCTGCCCGGCGGAGTTCGGCGGATTCGAGGACCCGGACGGCCAGCCAGCGAGAAAGGTGCCGTAGGCAAGCATCCAGGAGCAGCTCGACGAGCGAGCCGGCGACGTCGACGACCTCGGTGCAGTCGGCGCGGAGTTTGGCGATGTCGGGCCAGTTCTCCTTGCGGCCGATCCGGCCGACCTTCAGGCTGCGCAAGGCCTGCAGGTGCGCGAGTTGAGTCTCTTGATCGGTGGCGGCTTCGAGCGTGAGGCCGAGGTTGTGGATCTGGCGGACCTTCGCGAGCATCCGGTCCTCGGCGTCGAGGCAGTCCGCCATCGTCGAGCCGATCTTGCCGGCTGCGGCGATCAGGCCGCTCAGGTCCGGCATCGCGACGAGTTCGGGCGGATCGACCAGAACGCGATCGCCGATCAGGTCCCAGTCGTTGCCGAACAGTCGCGCCAGTGAGCGGAGGTGCTTCAGCTCGACGCCGACGGCCATTGCGAGCAGCAACGGTTCGGCGATGGTGTCGTCATCCAGCAACTGCTGTTGCAGCTCGGACCAGCGCTCCTCGAAGGCGACCGAGGAGCCGACCTCATCGAGGACGTCGATCAGTGGCGGCAGGCCGGCCTCGATCGGATGCGCGAGCAGGATCTGCTGGGCGAACGAGTGCAGGGTCCCGATCGATGCCGAGTCCAGATCGTCGAGCGCATCGTCGGCCGCAGCCCGGGCCGGGCCCTTGCGCGCCTTTTCGAACTCCACCCGCAGCCGGTCGCGCAGCTCGGCGCCGGCCTTCTCGGTGAACGTGACGGCCGCGATCGTGCTCAGCGGTACGCCGTCGCGCAGCACCAGCGTGATGACGCGCTCGACCAGCGCATGCGTCTTGCCCGAGCCCGCACCGGCCTCGACGAAGAGCGTTGAGGACGTGTCGGTGCGGATCCGCTCGCGAGCGTCGGCGTCCAGGAGCTCAGACATCGGTCGGCACCTCTTGAATCGGAGCAGGCGAAGCGGGGTCGAGAGGAGGGGTGAGTGCCGTTGGATCGATCAGGCGGACCAGGCGGTCGAGGGTGGGGTCGTGGCGTTTGCGGTCCCAGCGGGCTCGTACTTCGCTGTGGCCGATGCCATCGGGGTTGCAGTAGGGGCATTGCACCCAGAGGAAGTCGGGGATCTCCGGTGCCTTTGCGGGGAAGTAGCCGGCGGCGATCGAGGAGACGATCACGTCGAGCGTGTCGACGTACCGGGCGGCCACCTCCGTCGTCAGCGGGACCGGGATACGACGGCCGCCTCGGCGGACGAACCAGTACGACGCCTCGACCGGTGTCGTCGGCTCACCCAGGCGGGCGCGAGCCGCATACGCATAGACCGGAAGTTGCAGCTTCGTCCCGGCCGCCACCGGATCCGACTCGATCGACTCGTACCGCGAGAAGCCACCTGTCTTGACGTCCGTGACGTAGATCGTGCCGTCCTTGCCGAGGTCTACCTTGTCGGCGGACCCGCGCAGCAACACCCGGCCGGACGGCACCGGGATCTCCACCGGCGGCTCGCCGTCGTAGCCGAACCGCAGCTCGCTCGCCACCACCGAAGCGTCATGCTCGGCACGCCATCGCTCGTCGTCGGTGAGCAGCACCAGCAGATCGCCCAGGATCCGCAACCGCTCGCGCTGCCACAACCGCGGATGCCCGGTCAGCCCCTCGGCCTCGAACCGGTCGGCCAGCTCCGCGCCGATCGCCACCAGCAAAGACCGCTGCTCAGCTGTCCACGGCTCCCCGAAGCCGGGCAGCGAACCGCTCAGCCGGTTGACGAAGGCATCGAGGCTGTTGTGGATCAGATTTCCCACCTGCAAAGGCGAAATCACCAGCAGATCCTCGGGCGCCTCCAGCGGCTCCACCTGCAGCAGCCGCTCGACGAAGTACGCATGCGGACAGGTCGCATACGACTCCAGCGACGTCGGCGACGCGATCCGATCCTCGAGCGCGTAGTCGGGCAGCCCCGGTACGCCGGACAGGTTCCCGTCGAAACGCGTGAACTCGTCGCCGCTCCGAGCACGCAGCAACACCCGAGCCCGATCGACCACGTCGTCGGCCAGCGTCAGTCCCGCCGTCAACGCGCGCACCCGCCAGTCCTGCTCGGTCGCCGGCAAGGTTGTCGTGGTCAACGATCCCGCGTACGACGCCGAGGTCAGCAGCCGATCGCCATAAGTTGCCTGGTCCCACTCCGTCGCGGCCAACGCGTGGTCGCCGGTGATCGACCGCAACGTGCCCAGCAACCATCGTGTCGGCAGCCGGCGCGAGGATTGGCGCAGATCGCCGCGAGGGAACGACGCGACGACCCGCGAGGAACCAGAGGAGAACGCGACGAGCAGGTGCCGTTGCTTCTCGTCGAGCCGATCGCGGAAGGACGCAAGCTCGGGTGCCGCCGCCTCGCGGACGCGGTGGGGGAGCAGCGCATCCTCATGCACCTTGCCGGGATACAGGTCCTCGGACAGGCCGACCACGAACACGAGATCCACCGACAGTCCGATGCTTGCCGACAGCGGCGCGACCAGTACGCCGGTGCCGAACGTCCCGACGCGTGGCAACGACTGCTGCAATTCGAGATCGAGGACATCTCGTAGTACCGACAGGCTGGCCGGAGTGCCGAGCTCGTCCAGTGTTGAGAGGCCGCGCAGCGAACCCTCGACCGCGACCGCCGCATACTGCTCCTCGACGGGCAGGGCCGACGCATCGCCGAGCAGTGCTTGGAACAGCCCGAGCACTGAGTTCGCGAGGTCCGACCAGGTCCCCAGCTCCGAGGCAGCGAAGAGCCGCCGCCGCAGCTCGACGGCGAACTCGTGCAGCTTCTGCCCGTTGCCGGCGTTGTACTGCGCGCGCCGGGTGACTCCCGCGATCGGGTCATCGGACGCCTGCTCCTGCTCGGCCGTCCGGCGCTCCGACTCCACGTATCGCCTGAGCCGCTCGTCCCAGTCGTCGCCGCGCACGACCCCGGCGACCCGCGACAGCCGCTCCCATTGCGGCACCGGAATCCGCTCCCCGGTGAAGTCACGCGTCGGCGCGTTCGCCAGCGCGCGGAACAGGTCGGCCCGTGGCAGGTCGTGATCGACCAGCGCCAGTACTTCGAGCAGCGTCCGGGCAATCGCCCTTTCGTGAACTGGCCGGGTGCCAGGCCCGTTGACCTCGATCTTCGCGGCCGCCAGGTGCTCGTGCAGCAGTCGCGCGTACGGCGTCGATGCGGAGTACAGAACTGCGATCCGATGAGCGGGCGTTTGTTTCAGCGACGCGACCACGTCCCGGACGACGCAGCGGACCTCGTCATCGGCGTCGGACGCGTTGAGCACCTCGGTGGCGACCGGGTAGTTCTTGGAGATCGAGGTCGGGAGGTCGATGCCGATGCGCTCCAGCGACCGCCGGACTGCGCGGTCGGCACGGCGGACGTCGGTCAGGCCGACGATCACCGTGAGGTCGGCGGCGGCATCACCGAGCGCGGAGACGAAGCCTGCCTCGGCTTGGGTGAGCTCCTGGGGGAGGTACAGAACCAAGGCGCCGAGCTCGGCGACGACACCGGGCTCGCAGCGGGCCGAGGCGGCGTGCAGTAGCTCGGTCTCGTCGTACCAGTCGGGTAGGAGCTCGTCCGTTACATGGCGGTGGAGCCTGACCAGGTCCGGTCCGAGAGTCGATGCCGACGACACCTTGTCGAGTGCCGACGGGGAAAGATCGCGGAGCTCGCGGTGAGCTGCAGCAAGCGCTTGGATTGTTGAGGGATGGTCGGCGACGGCTTCGAAGACGCCAGGCGCTTTGGACAAAGCGGTTCGCCAGGTGGCGGCGACGATCGGGCGGGTGGCTGGTCGGCGGGGCGCGAGGGCGCCGGCGGAGAGTTGCTCGGCCAGACGTGGCAACGTCGCCAGGTACAGGGCGCCGATCGTCGTCCGGGCCAGGAAACGGCGGGCTGTGACGCCGGCCAGGTTGTTGGGGAGAAGCAGCGTGACCGGCTTCATCGGGTCGTCGGCCTTGAGCGCAGTCACGACCTCGCCGAGCTTGGCGAGGGCGGCAGCGCCGTACGCCGTGGTCTCGATCCGGGTCGCGCTCATTCGAAGCCCCTTCCTGACTGTCGCAACAGACGCTAGACCAACCGGCCGACACTTTCCTGAACCCCCGGCCAAGACTGTGGAAAACAAGGGAAGGAAGGAAGCGAAAGGAGGGGCCGACGGGACGAAACGCCCGCAGCTGAGCGGGGATCGCGATCGGCTCGGACAATGAAGGAATGACCAAGGAGAGCAGCGTCGCCCGCGTACTGCTGGTGCTGGTCTTCGCGCCGTCCGGCGGCTTGTTCGGCAAGGCTGTCGCCGATGCCGCCGCGGGCCGGGAGTGGTGGCCGTGGCTGGTCGCCGCGCTGGTCTGGCTGGTGCTGTCCGGACTGGTCTCGGTAGCGGTTTCGAGCCGGTTCGACGATGAATACCGCGACGAGCACAGATAATGCTCCGATGGCCGCCGCTGTGCACCACATCGAGATCTGGGTCCCGGACCTGTCCCGGGCATTGAACGACTGGGGCTGGGTGCTCCACCAGCTGGGCTGGAAGGACGGTGACGGCTGGCCCGGCGGATTCAGCTGGAAGTCCGGGGCCGACAGTTCGTACATCGTCGTCGAGCAGAGCCCGGCCCTGTCCGCCGACGTCCACGACCGGCTCCGTCCCGGGATGAACCACCTGGCCCTGAACGCGGCCAGCCGGGCCGAGGTCGACACGATCGTCACCGAGGCCGCAGCGCACGGCTGGACGCTGATGTTCGCCGACCGGCACCCCTACGCCGGCGGGCCGCAGCATTACGCCGCATTCCTGCATAACCAGGACGGCTACGAGCTCGAGATCGTCGCCCCCGGATAACCGATCGGTTGGTGAGACTTCTGGTGCCTGGAGTGACGCACGGGACTGCTGGTGTGACATGGTTGGCGAAGGCATTCGGTTGGTCGCGGGGCGAAGGTGGAAGGACGGTGCTCGTGACGGAGCAGCCTGACGGGAGTGGCACGCCCGCACCACCCACAGAGACTGCGACAGTTCCAGAGGTTCTAGAGGCACGAATTCGCGGCCTCCAGTTCGCGCTCGGGCAGTTGCTCGACAACGCGCGTCAGCTCACTCGTGGCGAGCATCAACGCGCAGTACAGCTGCATCGTCAGCTACAGGCCGAGACTGCCGCCGCGCGCCGTGAATCGCGCGGTTTGGTCGAGTCCGCCACCTCGGAGGCGTTGGCCACCGCGGAGCCCGCCGCGCGCATCCTGGCCGACCGGCTGGCACCCGGACTGGCATCCATTCCCCCCAACGACGCCCGCTGGCGAAACCGCCAGTACATCGGCGCCGGCACCCCGTCGTACGTGCGAGTCGGAGAGCTCGAAGCCGGTACTCCGGTAGTCGCGCCCCTCTTGCGCACCAACGGCTGGCGGGTGACCGCCGACCGCAACGAGTCGGCCCGACGGCTGCTGCAGAGCGTCGCGTTGCGGCTGATCGCGTCGGCCGAGCCGTTCCGGTTGCGGATCGACGCGTTCGACCCGCGGCTGACCGGGATGATGGGGCTGCTCGGGCACTTGACCACGAAGTACCCGCAACTGGTGCCTCGGGCAACGCATACCGCGGATCAGTTGCACACCGTGCTGTCCGGGCTGGTCGACGTCTCGTCGTTGCGTGCCAGCAGGCAAGCACAGTTGGGGCACAAGCATTTCGAGGACCTGGTCCGCGAGACCGGGCGGGTGACCGATCCGTACCGGCTGATCGTGCTGTTCGACTACCCGGCCGGGATCGACCAGCTGGCTCAGCGCGACCTCGTGCGGCTGGCGGCGACCGGCGCCGATCGCGGCATCTGCTTCCTGGTCCACCACGACCCGTCGAGCACGGGCGAGCACGAGATCGACGCCCGGCAGTTGCTCGATCTGCTCAATCCCGTTGCCATCGCCAACGAGAAGGTCGAGATCTCGCAGCTGCCGAACGTACCGGCGAAGCTGGATCCGGCCTTCGACGCGGGAGTTGCCGCGGGCATCTGTGACGTCGTCGCCGAGCTGGCCGAGATCGCGGTACTGCCGACGATCGACTTCAACCGCACCCTTCCGGACAGATCGACCTGGTGGCAACCGGTCACCGACGAGCTGAGCACGGTCATCGGGTACGACGATCGCACGCCGGCGCTGGTGCGGTTGCGCAGCGGCAACCCCGCCCTGCCGCATGTGCTGGTGGGCGGCGCTGTCGGGCAGGGCAAGTCCAACCTGCTGCTCGTGCTGATCCATGGTCTCGCCGCGCGCTACGACCCGGCGGATCTGGAGATGTACCTGCTCGACTTCAAGCACGGCGTGGAGTTCTCCGCGCTCGGGCCGGCCGGCGAGCGGGAGCATTGGCTGCCGCATGTGCGGGTGCTCGGGGTGCACAGCGACCGGGCGTTCGGGCTCGCGGTACTGCGGCATCTGTCCGATGAGCTGGCCCGGCGGAGCGAGATCTTCAAGTCGCATGGGAATGTGGCCGATATCGCCGAGCTCGAGCCAGGACCTGAGCGACCGCCGCGCATTCTCGCGGTGCTGGATGAGTTCCAGGTGCTGCTCGAGGACGATGACGAGCTGGCCGACGAGGCCGCGCGATTGCTCGAGCGGTTGGTACGGCTCGGGCGGGCGTACGGCGTGCATGTCGTGCTGGCGACGCAGACGATCGAGGGCGTGAAGCGGTTGTCGACGCGGCGCGACTCGATCTTCGGGCAGGTGCCTTACCGGATCGCGTTGAAGACGACGCCGGCTGACGCGCAGGCGATACTGCGGACGGGCAACACAGCCGCGGCGGAGCTGCAGTTCCGCGGCGAGGCGGTGCTGAACGCGAACTTCGGATCGCCCGACGACAACCAGCACGTGCTCGTCAGCTTTGCGGACAAGGCGGTGCTGGATGATCTGCGCCGTGAGTTGTGGGTGAGATCCGGTACTACGCACCCGCCGCGCATCTTCCACCTGGCCGAGCCGGCGCGACTGACCGACACTGCCGCCGCGGTGTCGCCTGAGCTCGGGCGGCCGTGGACCGGGCTGCCGATCGCGGTGACCGAGGAGCCGGTGTCGGTGGAGGTGCGGCCGGAGCCTGGCGCTGGGGTGCTGGTGCTCGGTGATGGGCCTACGGATGCTCTGGGGGTGTTGACCGGGTTGGCGGTGTCGGCCGCTGCGGCTGCTGTCGTGCCGCCTCGGTTCATCTTCCTGGACGGCACGGACTCGGCGCCGGTCGTTGCTGAAGGCAAGCATGCGCTGGTCGAGACGCTGCGGCAGCTCGGATGCGAGGTCGAGACGGTCGACAAGCATGCGGATGTGGTGCCGCGGTTGTTCTCGTTGCGGGACACGGTGCGGGACGGGCAGGTTGGCGGTACTACGTACTTGCTGGGGTTCGGGTTTCACGGCGTACCGAAGATGCAGACGCATGCGGAGGGGTTCTTCGAGAGCCCGGCCAATGCGCTGCAGGACATCGTGCGGGACGGGCCTGCGCAGGGGCTGGTCACCTTTGGGTGGTGGAACCGGTTGCACGTGTGCACTGAGCAACTCGGGTACGGCCGCGCCAATGTGGCGACACATGTGTTCCTGAGGCATCCGCAGGACGGAGTACGGGCTGTTGCCGGGCCGCTGGTGCGGTGGGCGTCGGAACCGCATCGTGCGCTGCTGTGGGACGGGTTGCACCCGGAGGCGCAGGTCGTCGTACCGTTTGCGCCGCTGCGGGCCGATGAGATCGACCGGTGCCTGGAGTTGGTGCGGCGATGAAGACTGAGCAGCAGCAGTGGACGGAGTACGCGCGGGCGCTCCGGCAGGTCGCAGGGGCCCGGGCAGACGCGCAGCAGGCGCAGGACCGGCTCACTGCGCACCGGTCGAAGGCAGAGGCGACCGCCATGGCGGAGGCAGACGCCATGGCCGAGCGGGGGCGCAAGCTGGAGATCCGGCTCAATGCGCTCGCGGAGAAGGCAGCCGAGAGCCTGCAGCGGGCGGGGCTGCCGCCGGATGGCAAGCGCGCCTCCATCCCGTTGCCGGACATGCGCGGTATGACTGACATGGAAGCGGCCGCTGCGAAGCTCACCAAACAGCTCGCGGAGACCGTCGACAAGCTGGAAGAGGTACGCAAGGCGGCCCGGGCGGATCAGGAGCGGCGCAAGCGCCGTACGATCAGCGCCGTCGAGGTACTGGTCGGCTTCGTACTGGTCTGGGTAGCGAGGGGATCCCTCCTGGTCGGCCTGGAGGCCGCTGCGATCGCGGCGGTCACCCTGCTGGCCGCGTCGCGGGTACTGGGCCTGCCTCGACTGCCCGGCGCCCGCTGGTGGGGCTGGGGCGGGGCAGCCCTGGTAGTAGTCCTGATGGCAGCAGGACTGCCGTGGTGGCTGGCGGTGCTGGTACCGGCCGCAGTGGCCGGCACGGCGATCGTGCTGCCGAAGAAGCGCAACCCCTAGGAAGAGGCAGTAAGTGTCCGACGTACAGCGGCTCAAGGAACAGTTGCACCAGGTCTCCGCCGAGGCCAAGCAAGCAGCTGGCGGCTTGGCCGGGTTCAAGCTCCGCTTCATCCAGCACAGCGCCCAGGTGGAGAGTCTGATCGCCGGTACGGCGACCGGGGTGGACCGCGACATCTCCGAGATCCTCGACGCGGCCGGCAAGGCGGTCGAACAGGCAGCGGAGGCATTGGAGATCGCCTCGGCCGGCTGCAAGAGCTACGCCGACCAGATCTAACATGCCCTCCGACCTGCAGCGGGTGGCGCGCGGACTGGTCGAGTGCCTGAACGAAGTACCCGCTGTGGTGGCGCACCTGCAGCGCACGGCCGAGCGGTGTCGCGAGAACGCGGCACTGGCGATCGCTGCGTCGCAGGGGCAGGCGACTGTCGCCGCACAGCAGCTGGACGCGGCGGCACGCGCTTGCGAGCAGGCCGCGCACTACCTGTCGATGGCGCCGCCCAAGACGAAAGCCTGGGCCGAGCGCCTCGTCGGCGCGCCGCGCTCCAGCGACCGCCCAGACGCCCAGTCCGCCGACCGCAACCGCACCACCGGCGGCTCCTCCGACCTAGCCACCCGCGACCTACTCGGCCGGGTCACCCGCTTCTCCTTGCCCTTCAAGCCGTTGGAAGACTCCGAAGACTTCGAGCCCCCGCTGATCACGGTCGCCCGCAAGGCCTTCGAAAAACTCCGCAAACAACAGGAGAAGGACGCCGAGGAGTACGAGCAGCCGGAAGAGCTCGAGTTCGAGATCCTGGTCACCGAGACCGGCGAGCTGGAGGTCTTCGAGGAGATCGAGCCCCCCGAAGACCGCGACTACGAAATCAAGGTCGAACTCGACAAGGCGGCCCGCGAGCTCCTCAAGTCGATGGAAGAGTCCGGCAAACAAACCTGGACCGCCGCCACCATCCTGATAGAACCCGACAAGGTCACCGCCACCTTCACCTACCCCGATGAGCCCCCACCCACCCCGGCGCCCCCGGTAATGATCGACGTCCACCTACCAGAACCGGGCGACTTCGAGGGCCGGCCGCCAGAGGCCATCGAAGTACCAGAAATAGACACCGCACTCGACGACGTCGCGGACTTCGACCCCGCGGTGCATCCGCGCGCTTTGGGCGATGACTT
The DNA here is from genome assembly GCF_039525325.1 of Kribbella koreensis. Lineage (NCBI taxonomy): Bacteria > Bacillati > Actinomycetota > Actinomycetes > Propionibacteriales > Kribbellaceae > Kribbella > Kribbella koreensis. The sequence continues at coordinate 904,601 of NZ_BAAAHK010000003.1, read as the reverse complement.
CGCACCCGGGGTGCATGACCCGCACAGCAGCTTCGTGCCGAAAGAGCTGAGAATCGCCGAGCGTCTTTCCGGCGAGGGGTGGCGCGTCGATGCGAGGCTGATCGACAACAGGTCCGATGGTCCGGACCCGGATGCGATGGCACGCAAGAGCCGCTTTGATCGAGGTTCGGTCGTTGAGTTCAAGACCTTGGAGACCAGCAGGATCGAGACGGTCAAACGCAACATTCTCAAAGCCGGGCGGCAGGTGCGCGCGGTCGACGGCGAGGTAGTCATCGACGGCAGGAACGTCGAGCTCGGCGAGGATGCCGCCCGGGAGGCGTACCGCGCGGCGGCGAGGCAGCAGGGAACGACAGTTGCCAGGGTTGTGCACCTGATTCTCGGTGATGGACGGATGATCACGTATGCGAAGGAGAACTGATGGCCACCGATGAGAGCATTTTTCTGCAGCTCGACGAGGAGCCGGGGCAGGTGGCTGGGTGGCTGGTTGGGGTGTTGGGGCTGGAACTGTTGCAGGGCGGGCAGGACGAGGACGAGGTCGGACTGCGGGGGCGGGCGGCGACAGTGGATGGGTGGCTGCGGGTGTCGGTCGGTCGGAATATCTATGAGTCGCCGGATGACGAGCCCGGCGAGATTCAGGCGATCGACGGGTATCCGATCGAGATCGGGATCCGGTTGAAGCCGGACGAGGTGTTGCGACGGGAGGCTCGGCTGGTGTTCGACAAGTTGGTCGAGGCGCGGCCGGAGGTACCGATGCTCCTGGTCCACGAGGTGACGATCCTGGACGCCGCGCACCTCCCAGGAACCGGCACCCAGTACTTCGATGAGCCGGTGACCGTCGATGCGCCGGATCGGGACAAGTGGCGGAATTGGGTGCGGGTTGATGGCTGACGAGTACAGCGTTTTTCTTGGGACTGAGTTGGCTGTCGAGGAGGTCGCTGGGTTGGTGCAGGGGGTGCTGGGGGCTGGGGTTTCGGTGCATGGGAATTGGCATGTGCTGGGGGAGCTCGAGGCGGGGGAGGCTCAGGCGATCGATCCGTATGGGGTTCAGGTTGATCTGGTGGGTGGGGGAGATGAGGCTCGGGCGAGTTTCGAGCGGCTGGTCGGGTTGGGGATGCCTTTGTTGTTGGTGGAGGACGTGACTTATCTGGTGGCGGCTTATCTGCCGGATGCGGGGACGCACTACTTCGCGGCGGGGGTCAGCATGGATGAGCCGGATCTGCCGCAGTGGCGGGACTGGGTTACCGAGGTGCGGGAGGGATGAGAGCAGCCGTGCCGCCCGGGACTCCGGACAGCGCGGCAGCGAGCTACTTGATGGCTGGGGCCCTGGAAGTGATCCGGGAGGTGACCGAAGTGGCCATGTCGAGGTCGCCGGGGCGAGCGTTGCCGGTCAGGTTGGCCTTGTCGAGGTCAGCGCCTTCCTGGGTGACGACCCAGCGGGAGCCGATGCTCTGACCGTCCGTCGGCGAGATGATGATGTCCTGCCGCTGGCCGTGCCGCTCGTAGCCGATCGCGCGGCCGTGTTTCCCGGCGATGGTCACCACGTCGTCGATGAGGACGATCCCGGGGAGCTTGGCGGCTGCCTGGTAGAGCGCGGCGCGTAGATCGGCCGGCGCGACCCCCAGCTCCAGCACGGCGGCGATCCGGCCGAAGGCGATCTCGTCGGGGGGCGTGTTCTCCACCCGGGCCTGCTCGAGCGGATTCGACGGTGGGTGGTCGAGGAGCGGTGCGTTGCGCAACGCCGTGAGCAGCTTGTCCGGGTCGCGCGGCTGCCGGGCGAGGAACTCGGCGGTCGGAAGTGACCAGCCGGGAATGCACGGCCGGTTCAGCACTTCTGGGGAGAGGCTCGACTGGATGATGATGCCGTGGCAGTTGGCGGCGTACAGCGTCGGCTTCGGATGCGTGAACAGGACCGGCGCAAGCCTCCGTGCAGCCGCCCTGGCCTCGGGAGTCGTGAACTCGACCTTGGTGAGCTCTTGGGTCTGCAGCGGATGCCTGCGGGTGGTCGGGTCGGCAGGGATCCACTCGTTGGTTGCGCCGTTCACCATGGCCCGGTACTTCTTGCCCGGCCCGAACTCGTACATGCGGCTGACCTCCGTGGTGACCAGCCGGTACTGCCCCGGGCGGATCGGCGTGTCCGGGCCGGCCTTGACCAGGGCTGCCGCGTTGGCGAGGAAAGTGCTGGCGTCGGCGGCCGTACCGGGCAGAGGGCTGCTCTCGTGGCCGACCACGTCAGCGGCGAGGAAGCCTCCGGCCAGGGTGAGGGCCAGGCCGCCGGCGACGAGCAGACGTCCCCGGGTGACGCAGCGGCGTACAGGTGGTGGGGTGAACAGGCGTTGGCGGGCGCGGGCCAGGGCTAGCGGGTCAGGGGCCGGTACGTCGTCGCGGACGCGCTTGAGCAGGTCGATCTCGGTCATCATAGGTTCTCCTCGAAGTCGGGGCCGAGCGCGGAGCGGAGGGCTCGACGGGCTCGGTGGAGGCGGGACCGGACGGTCCCGATGGGCAGGTCGAGCGCGAGCGCGATCTCGGCGTAACTGAGGTCCTCCCACGCGTAGAGCAGCAGCACATCCCGTTCGACCTTGCGCAGACCAGCCAGTACGCCGGTAAGCGCACGCGTAGCCACCGCTGCGTCCACACGGGCGGCGACGTCCGTACTGAGCGGGTCACCGTGTTGCTCGGAACCGGCCGGCTCCGAGCGGGCATACGCGCGGTACTGACGGACCTCGTCGCGCCGTCGACGATGGATCAGGTTGGTGGCGATGCCGTACAGCCAGGGCAGTGCGCCCGCAGGCGAATCGACGTACCGGTGCCTGCGTTCGAAGGCGACCAGGAACGTCTGCCCGAGCAGGTCGTCCGCTTCGGCCGTCCCGAGCCGCCGAGCGACGTACCGGTGGATGGTGACCGAGTACCGGTCGAACAGCCGGGCGAAGTCATCAGGTGTCTCCCCGGCCTCGATCAGCTCGCCATCCGACGGTGGAGGGGGCTCGGCCGGAGCTGTCTCGGTCACTAGGCGGAGTGGGTGCATACCTGCTTCTGCCCGCACGGCCGCATCCGGTTCCCGCCCCATCCCGCCAGCCTGCCACCCAGCAAGGTGCAAAGCTGCTCAGCGGCGGTAGCGGTCGCTGTAGCGACCGGGGTTCAAGGTGGTGGGTGGTTTGGTCTCGATGGTGCCCACGCCCGCGTTGGAGGCCCAGACCGTGCCCTCCCAGATGACTTTGCCGTCGGCAACCGCCTGGAGCTGGCAGCGGGTGACGTCGAAGATGTCGATGTGGCCGACGATCTCGGCGTCGAGGACGCGGAAGCTGAGCCGGGGCGCCGCGGGGGCGGCGGTGGGGTTGCCGATCCGGCCGTCGCCGAGGTGGACGTACGGAGTGTGTACTTCGTGACTTTTCCAGCCCTTGGCCGACGCCAAGCCGATGTCACCGACCGACGGGAACACCTTCACCTTCTGCAGATACACCGCGGTGTCGCTGGTCACTGTCGAGTCGGCCATCGCGGTGATCGGCGTACCGCCCTCGCTGATCATCCGGCCGGCGTGCCACGGATGGGTGTGACCGAGTGGCGTGCTGCCGCGTGGCCAGTGGATGACGCCCGGTGAGCCCTGGATGATCGCGTACGTCCCGTCGGCCAGCCGGGCCAGCCCCCACTCGCGTCCTTCCGGGCTGAACTTCGGCGGCAGCGAGACACCGATGTCGGTCAGCGCGCTCGCGTCGTTGCTCGCCAGCCGCCGGATCAGCGCCTGCCCTGCCTCCTCATCGACCACCGGCCGCCCGATCGGCTGATGCAACGCCTCCAACCCACCTAGCGGCACCGGAGGAGGAGTCAGCCGGCCGTCACCGGTGTCCCCGCTCGGCGTCGTGTCCTGCGCGGTGGGATCCGGCAGTCTGCTCAACCCCGAAGACCCGGCCTCAGCACCCTCAGGCTGCGTACGTGCCCTCAGCTCCGCAGTGTGCCGTGCGACGAAAGCCTGGAACTCCTCGTACCGCCCCAGCAGGAACTCGGCCGTCGGCGCATCCAGCGCCTCACCCGGGTTGTCGTACCGCGCCCCCGACTTGTGCGCCCCCTTCGCCTCGCTGCCCAGACCGCCCGGCCGTGCCTCGGCCCCGGTCGCCGCGCGATCCACCCGATAGACCAGATCAGACCAGTTCTTGAAGAAGTTCAGCGACGGATCGGTCAACCCGGCCGACTCGACGATCACGCTGAAACGATTGATGTACTTGAACAGCTCGTAGCTGCGCATGGCCTCCAGTACGCCGCCCGCTTCGCGGATCGCATGGCCAGCCATGTCGAGCTGATCGAGCGCCGCCTGATAGTGCTGATGCGGCCCCGACAACGGCTGGTTCAGCGCGAAGCCCTTCACCCCACCCGGCGACAGGTACGCGTCATCGCTCATCGCATTGGCCAGCATCTGCTGGTAGGTAACCTGCTCGGCCAGTCGCGCCTTCTCGGCCGGATCCGTCGCCGCCTTGAGCTGGGCCAGCAACTTGTCGCCCTCGACCAGCGCATGGTCGCGTACCGCCTGCCGCGCCTCATCGCCAAGCCCGGCCAGGATCTCCACGCGTTCCGGAGCGATCCCAGCCGGCAGGTCCTTGAGCAACAGCCCACGCTCGGGCCCACTAGCGTTCCGCAGCCGCCGTGCGGCGTTGAGCGTCTCGACCTCCATCGTCACCCGGGACTCCAGCGCCGCCCGCGCCTGCGGCGGCAGTCCCTCCAGCGCTTGCGTGTACGTCCCGATCCGGGTGGCGTCGACCATCAACCCCATCCGGTACTTCGAACGCCACCCCGGGTACAACCCATCCAGAAACGCCTCGGCCGCCAGCAGATTCGTACCGGCGTTCTCGCCCGAAACGCTCAGATCGACATCGCTGATCGCCTCCGTGCTCGCGCCACCCAACGGCTTCGCGTCGAAGTGCTCACCCAGCTGCTGGACCAGCTGCCGGCGATGCTCCTGCACCCGCCGGATCAGCTGCTGGCGGACCCCTGGCTCCAGTCCGGCCCCGATCCCGGTACCGGCGTCCAGATCGCGGATGCCTGTCTCCCAGCGTTCCATCCCGGCCACGAATCCCTTCGCAGCCTCGGGATTGCCGTCGAGGACCGCCTGACGCAGCGCCTGACGGGCCGGATCCGTGGCAGGCAATCGCATCGCGCTGATCGCGGACGAGACGGTATGGATGCCGACGGCAACGAGTGCGCCCTGCCCGGCGCCCGCCCCGGCGGCCTTGATCGACGTCTCGACACCGTTCTGGATGCCCTGCCGCCAGGTCTCGTCCTTCGCCACCGTCTCGACCATCCCGGACGCGCCACCGGACAGACCCCCTTCGAGCGACGTCCGCAGTACGCCGACCGCGGCCGTCCCGTGGGCCGTCCTGGCAAGGGCACCGACCGTCGGCCCCATCGCGTCGAGCGCGGCCGTGCTGATGCCGCGCGCCGCGACGCCGCCCAGCACGTTCATCACCCCATCGGTCGCACCGGCCGCGAACGCGACGGCGCCGTCCGCGCCGAGCACATCGAACCGGTCGCCACGAATCACCTTCTCGGACAGAACCCGCGTCAACGCCATGGCAGCCGCGGCCCGAGCCAGCTGGGCGGCGACGATCGGACCGGCCGCGCCTCCGGTCAGTACGGCGGCGATCACCCCCACCGCGATGTTGACGACCATCGAGGCCGTGTTGGCGAACTCGTCGCGCGCGGCGGTGTAACTGGTGAGCGCGTTCGAGGTCTTCGCGATCTGCTTGTCCAGCTCGCTTCCGGACGGGCCGGCAGCCTTCTGGGCGAGCTCGCGTTTCTCGTCCCGCAGTGCGTCGCCGGTGTCGGTGAACAGGTCGAAGAAGCTGCTGCTCTCCCGGTCGACCGCCTTCTTGAGCCAGTCGGCCTGCTCCTGGGCGCTCTGGTCGCGGGGGCGGAGTGCTGCCTCGGCGCGGTTCTGCTCCGACGAGCTGAGCGCGCCGAGGACCTTGTCGCGGAATCCCTGGTCCTTGCTGAGCACGTGCCGGTCGGAGTCGGTGGCGAACTCCTCGAGCAGCAGGAAGAGGTAGTCCTCGTCGTCACTGACCATGCCGATGCAGTAGTCGAGCCGGGCGCGCAGATCGGTGCCGAGGACGATCGCCAGGTCGCGCTTCTCGCCGACGACGGTGTTGGCGGAGACGTAGAGATGGAAGGGCGACTTCGGGTCGTTCCAGGCGTCGCGGAAGGCCTTCCAGACGGTGGGTTTGGCCATCTTGAGGGTGTCGAAGACCGTCAGCGTGTCGACACCGCCGAGTCCGCGCAGACGCAGGACCAGGGGATCGCTCAGGATCGCGGGGTCGGTGACACCAGACGACGAGAAGCCAGGCTCATCAGGACCAGGCGGCGCCGGTACGGCCGTAGTACCGGGCGCTGGGGTGGTACCGCCTGGTGCAGGCGTAGCAACAGCGGGGTCGGGAGCGAGCAGCATGGCGCGGAGGCGGGCGTGGTCGGTGTCGCTGAGGTCGCCGGTGAGGCCCTTGAGGCCCAGGGGATCGCCGGGAGCGTCGACCTCCTTCAGCAGCGCCGCCTTCTCCGCGGGGCTGGCCTTGCCGACCGAGTCCCAGATCAGCGCGTTGTTCGTCCCCAGCCCGTGCGTCGCGGCCTTGACCAGCGCGACCAGCCCCTGGTCAGCAGCCAGCTTCTTGAGCTTCTCGTCGTAGCCGAGCAGCGCGAGCGCGTGCCGGTAGTCCTCGCCGTCCATCTCGGCGCCCAGATCCTCCAGCAGTACGCCGTGCCCGTTGGGGGTCGCGGTGTACTTGCGCAGCTCGTAGTCGCGGTACTCCTGCTCGATCGTCGCCCGCTTGCCGGCCGTGCCGAGCGCCCCGAACAGTTTCGCTTCGTCGGTACCGATCTGCTCCATCGCGATCACCAGCTCGTCGATGTCGCGCGGCTTGCCGAACTTGAGGATCGCGTGCGCCCGGATCAGCTCGTGCCCGTCCAGGTCGTCGTCGAGCGCGACGTCCAGCGTCTCGCCCGCGAAGCGGCTGTAGCCCGACAGGTCGTCCAGCCGTCCACCGCCGGCGACCTCCGTCCACTTCTTCTCCGGGTCGCCCTCGGCGTGCGCGTCGCCGAGAACGCGCCACAGCGTCGGCAGGTCGGTACCGGCGCCTTCGAGCGAGATCAGCAGCTTGGTCATCGTCCGCAACGTGCCCGTGTCGAGGTAGTCCCGGGCCCGGACGGCCTTCTCCGCGGGCAGCGTGGCCAGGTCACGGTACAGATCGAGCTTGTACTGACTCTGGTACCCGGCCTTGAGCTTCTCGGCCGAGGGGAAGTTGGCCAGCAGCAGGCGCAGTACGTTCTCCACCCGGTCGTCGGACATGCCGCCGACATGCAGGGTGGAGTAGATCGTCTCGAGCGTCCCGTTGATCTCGGAGTCCATCGCCTGCGCCACGGCCGCGTTGCCGGCCGAGGCCTGCAGCCCGAGCAGGTTGGCTGCGGCAGGACTCAGCGCCGCACTCTGCGGTCCGCCAGTCTGCCGGGCCTGTCCGGCAGAGTCCTCCCGTTGATCCCGCAGTTCCCCCATTCCACCGATTCTCCGGATCCGTCAGGAGCGGTCCAGAGCATCCGGCGCAGGCGGCGGGGGCCCGCCCGAAACGCGGCCTGATCGGGCAACGGGCGGTCTCGAAAAATATCTCCCGAATCCGCGTCATGAAGCCGTCACCGGTTCGTCACTACGAGTGAACCCATCCCCACAGGGAAGTGGAAGTGATCGAAGTGAACGACAGCTATTCGATGCCGCTGATGGGAACCCCGACAGGCGGCCGCCGCACGCCTTCGACCGGACGCCGGGTGCACTGATGTCCGGGGATCCGGCGGGAGAACAACGTCGCCGCGTACGAGTGTGGTTCGGGGACCACGTCGTCGCGGACTACCGGGCGGAGGCCGATGTGGCCGACCGCTATGCCGCCGCCATGTCACGCCGGTTCGCCGGCCTGAAGGTGACGAGTGAACCGATCCCCGACGCGGATCCCGGTGGCCGGGCGCTGCCGGGTGAACGGCTCTGGGAGGTCGCGCCGAAATGACTGCCCGTCGCTTCCGGCTGATCCGCCACCACGACGTCTCCGGGGTGAGTGGTACCGGGCCCGTCGCCGAGGGCGTTCAGTTCACCGACGAAGCCGTCGCGCTGCGCTGGTACGGCGACTATCCGACCACCACCGTCTGGGACAGCATCGACTCGGTGATCGCCATCCACGGTCACCACGGCGCCACCGAGATCGAGTGGCTGGACCCTGACCCGGGGCCGGATCCGCAGCTGCCCAAGCGTGCCGATCTGCCGCCCCAGCCCTGGCCGGACCTGCACCCGGCCCCCGAACCCCCGCCGGACGAGTTCCAGTCCGGCCGGCAGACCACGACCGGATCCGGCGCCGCGGACCTGGTCTGACCCGAACGGGCCGGCGCCGAACTCCCTCCGGCGCCGGCCCCGTTCAGCCTTCAGCTCATCTCGGCGGTCTCCCGCAGATCCAGGTTGCGGAAGGTCGTCGGCCCGTCGCACAGCTCCATCATCCGGGTGGCGAACTCGGTGGTGTCCGCGCGTTCGGAGTTGGCCATCGCCTCCTCGTAGGAGGCGAACTCGACGATGTTGAAGTAGTGGCCCGGGTTGTCCCGGTCGGCACACGCCATCATCCGGACCGGCGAGGAGCCGGGACCGGCCGCCTCCCGGTTCTTGCGGAACTCCTCACCGAGTGCCCGGACCTCGTCCGGTCTGGAGGTCTGGAACTCGATGATCTGAACGAAACCAGCCATGATTCCCCCTGCTGTCTAGTACTCCTACTGCCGACAGTGCGCCTGCCCCGCGCGCCCCGCAAGTGGTGACGGACAGTTATGACGCGACGGGGACGGGAGGACACTGAGCGTGTCTGCCCTGGGCAGAGGGGGTGGGATTCGTCCATGCCGCCTGCTTGGCTTGGGGCGTGGACATTCTGATTCTCGGCGGTACGGCGTTCCTCGGGCGCGAGCTCGCGACGCAAGGGCTCGCGCGTGGGCATGCGGTGACCTGTCTGGCGCGCGGTGAGAGCGGTGCGGTCGCGGCGGGGGCGACGTTGGTCGCGGCCGATCGGAGCCGGCCGGACGCGTACGAGGCCGTCCGGGGGAAGGGCTGGGACGCGGTTTTCGAGGTGTCGTGGCAGCCCGGGTTCGTGCGGGAGGCGTTGGCAGCGCTGAAGGACGACGCCAGGCACTGGACTTACGTGTCGACGGGCAACGTCTATGCGGCGTTCGACGTACCGGGGGCGGACGAGTCGGCGCCGTTGCGGGAGGCAACCGATCTGGAGGTCGTCGATCGGGAGCTGTACGGCGAGGCCAAGGTGGCTTGCGAGTTGGCGTCGGTGGCTGCGGTCGGGGATCGTCTGGTGATCGCGCGGGCGGGGCTGATCGGTGGGCCGGGGGATACGAGCGATCGGGGCGGAGCGTGGGTTGCTCGCGCGGCGCGGGCACCGGAGGAGCCGCTGCTCGTGCCGGACACGCCTGACCTGGCGACGTCGGTGATCGACGTACGGGACCTGGCGTCCTGGCTGTTGGACAACGCCGAACGCGGTACGACGGGGACCTTCGACACCGTGGGTCCCGTGGTGCCGTTCGGCGAGTGGATCTCGTTGGTACGTGAGGTCGGCGGGCATACCGGGCCGGTCGTACTCGCGTCGCAGGAGTGGCTGGAGGAGCACAAGGTCGAGCAGTTCATGGGGCCGGAGTCGATCGCGATGTGGATCACCGCGCCGGGGTACGAGGGCTGGTCGAACCGCAGCGGGGCGGCGGCTACCGCGGCCGGCCTGAAGCATCGACCACGCAAGGAGTTCCTGGTCGACACCCTTGCGTGGGAACGCGAGCTCGGCCTCGACCGCGAACGCAAGGCCGGCCTGAGCCTCGCTCGCGAGCGGGAGTTGATCGAGGCCGTGGCACAGTAGCGATATGCGGCTGCTGCTGATCTCGGACACTCATCTACCGGCCCGCGCGAAGAAGCTGCCCGCTGCCGTGTGGGCAGCGGTCGACGACGCGGACGTGGTGATCCATGCCGGTGACTGGGTGAGTGTCGACCTGCTCGACGAGTTGACCGAGCGTTCGAAGCGGCTGGTCGGCTGCTGGGGCAACAACGACGGATCGTTGCTCAGGGCAAGGCTTCCGGAGGTCGCCCGGGTCACGCTGGACGGGTTGTCCATCGCGGTCGTGCACGAGACCGGCCAGGCGAAAGGTCGCGAGGAGCGGTGCGAACGCGCCTACCCGGACGTCGACCTGCTCGTCTTCGGGCACAGCCATATCCCGTGGGACACGACGTCGCCACGGGGATTGCGGCTGCTCAACCCGGGGTCGCCGACGGATCGGCGCAGCCAGCCGTACTGCACCTACCAGACGGCCGTGATCGAGTCAGGCCGTCTGACAGAGGTTGCGCTGCACAATCTTTAGGCGCTTGCGGCTTCCTTCACACGGGTCTTGATGCGGCCGCGGACCTCTTCCGGGGTGTACGACTTGCGCTTGCGCTCGCCTCGCGCGATGACGACGCCAGTTGCGGCGACGCCGACGAGACCTGCCAGTCCTACGACCTTCCATGCCTTCATGTCACTAACCTAGCGACGTGGAGACACGGATAGCACTGGATGACGCTACGGAACTGACACGAACGGGTGACATTTGGCTGTTCCGCGGTGAGAGCGCGGCCGATCGGGCGATCCAGCTGACCACCAACAGCCCGGTCAACCACGTCGGGATGGCGGTGGTACTCGAGGATCTGCCGCCGCTGATGTGGCACGCCGAGCTCGGCCGCTCGCTGCCCGACGTGTGGACCGGCCAGCACCAACGCGGCGTACAGCTGCATGACCTGCGCGATGCGGTGCTCACCTGGTCGCGCAAGTACGGTCAGCGCGCTTGGCTGCGGCAGCTCGAGTACCCGGTCACTCGTGAGACAGAGGACGCCGTACTGCGTACCGTCGCGCGCCTGGACGGTACGCCGTTCCCGTCGACCGCGCGACTCGCATCCCGCTGGTTGCGCGGGCGGATCCCGCAGTTCCGCAGGGGCGAACGGGAGCTGAAGCTGGAGAGCGCTTACTGCGCTGAGGTCGTCGCGCTGACGTACGAGGAGATGGGACTTCTCCCGGCCGGCAAGCGGATCAACTGGTACGACCCGGGCCGCTTCTGGAGTGGCGACGACCTGGATCTGACCGGTGGCGCGAAGCTGGGCGAGGAGATCGCCGTCGACATCCCGCCTGCGTAGTAGTCGCGCCGCGCGGGCTCAGTCGGTGTGGCGGGCGCGCATCCACAGGATCACGTCGAGCGTGCGCAGTAACGTGATCCGCGGGCCGAGCTCGGCCGACTTGTGCGCGTGCTCGAGATGGTCGCGGACCTGAGCGGTCAGTGCCTCGTGGAACGAGATCCACCAGTTGGCGCCCTTGCCGAGATCGACCAGCTGGTTGACCTGGTGGTCGTAGATCGGGATCAGCCGCGGCCGCTTGCGGGCCAGTAGTTTGCTCGCGGTGACGCCGGACGTACCGTGCTCGCCGCCGTTCCACGCCATCGCCCGGAACTTCGTGAACAGCCGGTACGCCGCCGAGCGCGGACTCAGGTCCGAGCGGGCGACGTCCCAGAGGTCGACGTCGGCCGGGATCTCGGTCAGCAGCTCGCTGATCTCGGCGGAGTCCTCCCCGAGCAGCCTGGCCGAGACGGTGATCGGCAGCCGGATGTTGAGCGCGGACAAGGCAACGATGTCGTCGGCGGTGAGCCGGTTGCGGTCGCGCTCCTGGTCGGCCGGCGAACCGATCTGCTCGAACCAGCGGCCCGGGTAGCCGGTGTTCGGCGGCCCGTCCTCGAAGTAGGCCCGCAAGTCTGCTACTGCCTGCGGGTCGGTGACGATGTCCAGCAGTCTGCTGGAGAGGCTGGTGTCGATGGTGAGTTGCATGGTCCCCCCGCTTTTTCCCGGTCGCGGCGCCTTCCGGCTTCCCCCCGCGCTTCCATATGGGCTATCGAGTGGAATCGTTGCCGCGTTACATCGGATCTGTGCGGTTCCAGAAAGTGTCGGTGGCCTGTGGTTGGCTGGTGGCAGTTGGCAGCGACGCTGAAGGAGGCGCCGGATGTATGCCGTCATCGACACCGAGACCACCGGGCTGTCGCCGGGGTATCGGCACCGGGTGATCGAGATCGCCGTCGTGCTGCTCGACGCGCACGGGCGGTTCGAGCGGGAGTGGGTGACGCTGCTGAATCCGCAGCGCGACCTCGGGCCGCAGCATATTCACGGGATTCTGACCGCGGACGTTCTGGCAGCACCGGACTTCGCGCAGATCGCGGGCCGGCTCGGGTCGTTGCTGGCCGGGCGGATGGTGGTCGGGCACAACGTGGAGTTCGATCTCGGGTTCCTGCGGGCGGAGTTTGCCCGGATCGGGTTCCGGGTGCCGCTGATCACCGAGCGGTCGATGTGCACGATGGCGCTGGCCGGCTATTTGTATCCGGGGGCCAAGCGGACGTTGGGTGCCTGTTGCTCGGCGGCCGGGATCTCGATCGAGGGGTGGCATTCGGCGCTTGCGGACACCCGGGCGACGGCACAGCTCTTCAGCCACTATCTGCGGTCGTTTCCGTCGCCTCCGCCATGGCAATGGGCTTATGAGGAGATCAGACACCTGCCGTGGCCTGCGTTGCCGGGTGCGGATGGGGTGGCGACCGTGCGACCGGTGCATGCGGGCGGTCGGCATGGCTGGATGAGCAGGTTGGTGGATCAGTTGCCGCGGGTGCCGGAGCCGCCGCAAGCCGATTCGTACCTGGCGGTGCTCGACATGATCCTGGCCGATCGGGAGATCAACGAGGCCGAGGCGGATCAGCTCGTGCACGTCGCGACGGATCTCGGGCTGACGCGGTCGGAGGTGGACGAGCTGCATCGGGTCTACGTCGCCGATCTGGCGGACGCGTTGTGGAGCGGGGGAGTGGTCAGCCTGGAGGAGCGGACCGACCTCGATCGCGTCGCGGTGATGCTGGGGCAACGGGCGGCGGATGTCGATGATGCTTTGCTGCGGGTGAGCGGCGGGCAGTACGACGTACCGGCTCGGCCTGGGGCGCAGGGGTTCCCGGCTGGCAGCCGTCTGGTGTTCACCGGCGACATGGTGGAGCCACGCGAGATCTGGTGGGACCGAGCGGTCGCAGCAGGCTTCGTCCCACAAGAGGCAGTCCGCCCGGACACCACCTTCGTAGTCGCCGCCGACGTCGACAGTCTCTCGGTCAAAGCACGAGCTGCTCGCGAGTTCGGCGTACCGATCGTCGCCGTCGAAGACTTCGTCCGCATGCTGCCGGATCGAGGGGAGCGGAAGGCCGGCTGACGTGCTGGGCCGGGGGCCGGGCCAGGGCCGACGGTCTCGGTAGGGTGCAGCCGTGGAGATCAGTGAGCTGGGGGAGCGGATTTATCGGGCGTCGCATTTGACCGGGGAGTTTGTGCTGCGGTCGGGGATCACGGCGACGGAGTACTTCGACAAGTACCGGTTCGAGGCGGATCCGGTGTTGCTGGACGCGATCGCGGAGGCGATGGTGCCGTTGGTGCCGGCTGGGACTGAGGTGCTGGCTGGGCTCGAGATGGGTGGGATTCCAGTGGTGACGGCGCTCGGGCGGCATACGGGGTTGCCGTGTGCCTTCGTCCGTAAGGAGGCCAAGACCTATGGGACCTGCCGCCTCGCGGAAGGGGCCGAGGTGGCGGGCCGTCAGGTGTTGGTCGTCGAGGACGTCGTCACCAAGGGCGGCCAGATCGTGCTGTCCACCCAGGAGCTGCGCGCCCTCGGCGCCCAGATCTCCGAGGCCGTGTGCGTGATCGACCGTCAACTCGGCGGCGCCGAGACCCTGGCCGCAGACGGCATCAAACTGATTCCCCTGCTGACCGCAGCCGACCTCGCTCCCTGACCAACCGCAAGTCCGGTCCCGACTGCCGCGGCTCCGACCTGCCGCGGGTCCGGCTGACGCGGGGGCGGTCCGGCCTACTGCGAGTTTGGTTTTGTGCCTACGACGCAGCGGGCCAGGCCTGGGATGCGGACCTTGCCGTTTTGCTCGAACGCGGCGACGTTTGTGATGGCGTGGGTGCGGATTCGGGCTTGGGTGTCGGCGTCGAGCTTTTGGAGGGCGGCGACGGCCAGGGAGACGTGTTCGCTGATCATGGCCCAGTACTGGTCGGGGGAGTCTGTGACGAGTTCGAGGGGGACGTTCCACTCGGCGATGTCGTGGAGGCCGGCCTGTTCGTACAGGGCGGTGATGGAGCCGGGGGCGGCGCAGCGGTACATGGTGGGGGCGCCAGGGACGGGTGGTGGGAGTTCTGTTTCGGTGGCGATCGCATCCATGGCGATCGTGGTCCACGGGTTCTGGTCGGGGCTGACCCAGACCGACGCGGCCAGGCGGCCGCCGGGCTTGAGGACGCGGGCGAACTCGGCGGTGGCTTGGGCCATGTCCGGGAAGAACATGTAGCCGAAGCGGACCGAGACGCTGTCGAAGGTGGCGTCGGCGAAAGGTAGGTCGTCGGCGCTGCAGACCTTGGTCTCGATGTTGCCGATACCTTGTGCCGCGGCTCGTCGTGCGGCGACTTCGAGCATCTCAGCCGAGAGATCGGTCAGTACGACGCGTCCGTGTGGGGCCAGCCGGGCGATGCTCAGACCCGGCTCGCCCGTGCCGGAGGCGATGTCGAGGTGCTGTTGATCAGCGGCGATGTCGAGCCGCTCGATCATCGCCGTGCCGACCGGGCCGAGCTGGTCCATGATGACCGCGTCCCACTTCTCCCAGCCCGCGGACAGCCTGGCCCATGCCGCGCGCTGGCCGGCGCGGATCTGCTCCGAACTCGGCATCAGCTCAGCCCCTCGCGAGTCAGCGATCGGCCTGGTCGTCGACCTGTTCGATCTCGAAGCGCAGCGTCTTGCCCTGGCGGATCCGTTCGACGGCGGCCAGGCAGGCCTCTTCGCTCATGTGCACGCCGATCTCGCCGAGCTTGTTGCGCAGCACCAGCGCCGCGTCCTCGGGCGAGCGCGAGCTGGACTCGTTGATCGCCTCGATCGTGGTGGTGGTGAGCTTCTCGCGGATGTCCGGATGAACCTGGTGGATCTCGTGAGTGATTCTGAACTCCGACATCGCGACCTCTCCCTGTGACGGCCTGCCCGTGACGTCCAGCCTAGTGCCCACATCCACCGCAACGATGCTGTCAACAACCGTCGATGTAGGTGAGGGCGCGGGCCGGGTCGTGGTTGCGGAGGTCGGCGCCGAAGTCGACGTGGGCTTTGAGGCGGAGCAGGAGGGAGACCCAGGTGGCCGGGTCGGGCTCGCCCTCGTGGGTGAAGGTGAGGTCGGTGCCGCGGTTCTCGTCGGGGGCCAGGGCGAAGGAGATCCGCTCGCCGAACAGGCGGACGACGTACAGGTGCTCGCGGACGGCGCGCTCGATCGGGGCGTCGTCGGTACGATCGCCGGGCAGCACGAAATGGATCACCCCGTCGCTCTCCGGGGCCGCCGCCGCCCAGAACCGCGAGCGGCCCAGCGGCGTACTGATGGCGCGGTAGACCTCGCTCGGGGCCGACTTGAAGTGGACCTTCCACTGCGTCGAACTCACTGGACCTCCTGATCGGCCGACGGGTTCGGCTGCCTGCCGATTCTGCGTCACAGACCGGTCACCGGCGGTCAGTTGACGAATCAACTCAACCCTGTCAGGGTTGACAGTGCAAAGTTAAACTACCCTCTTTGGGAGGCGGACTGCATGTCCACTGACTATTCCGAACTCACCGGTGACTACACGATCGACACCTCGCACAGCCGGATGGGCTTCAGCGCCCGGCACGCGATGGTCGCCCGGGTACGAGGTGGTTTCGACGAGTTCGCCGGGTCGGCGCACATCGACGGCGAGAAGCCGGAGAACTCCACGGCCCAGGTCACCATCCAGGCCAAGAGCATCGAGACCCGCAACTCCCAGCGCGACGAGCACCTGCGCAGCAACGACTTCCTCGACATGGACAACCACCCGGAGATCACCTTCGTCTCCACCGCGGTCAAGCCGGCCGCCGACGACCACTTCATCGTGACCGGCGACCTGACGATCCGTGGCGTGACGAAGTCCGTCGACGTCGACTTCGAGTACACCGGTCGCGGCGTGGACCCGTTCGGCAACGTGCGGCTGGGCTTCGAGGGTTCGGTCACCCTGAACCGCAAGGACTTCGGCGTGAGCTGGAACGCGGCCCTCGAGGGCGGCGGCGTGCTGGTCAGCGAGAAGGTCAACCTGGAGATCGAGGTCTCGGCGATCAAGAACGCCTGATCACCGCAGCTCTGACTCGCGGCGCTGTCGGCCGGCCGGATGCCGGGCCTGATGTTGCGGTAGCCGGCCGGTTCGTCGCAATGCTGTCACAATCACCGGCGGACACCACCTGGACGTGGTTCGTGACATTTCACCCGGGAACAATCGGGTTTGAGTGTCATCCCAGGTCCAGGGGGTCCGCCGATGATCGACACGTCGTTCTACCGCTGGCTCCGGCCCCTGTTGAGGCGCCGGCGTCGAGGGCTCCGTGCACCCGAGGAGTTCCGGCCGCGCGGGACGAGCTCCAAGATCAGCCGGCTCTCCGCCCGGTACGACGCCGAGGTGGATGCCGCGCTCGAACGACTGTGGCCGAAGGCGCGGGTCTATCACGATCGCGAGTTCACCCGCGATCGCGCCGACTTCCTGCTGGTGGTCCGCGGGCGCGGCGTGATGATCGAGACGAAGGTGAAGAGCGACCCGGGACTGTTCCGGGGCTCGACGCTGCCGCCGTTGCTCGATCGGCTGCAGCGTGATGGCCGGCGGCTCGTGGTACTGCTCAATCAAGGGGATCCGACGCCGGCTCGCGAGCTGGTTGCCGCCAAGCTCGGCGACAAGGCGCGGGTGATCGTCTGGTCGGGTCCGGCCGACGACGCCGCTCTGTGCGAAGCGGTCGAGTCGCTTCTCAAGCAGGCCACTCGGCACGCCTGAATCGGACGATCTGAAACAGACAGCGCGGAGAGCAGTGGCTGCTCTCCGCGCTGTGAGTTGGCTCCGGACCGCGAGGTGTGCCCAGGATGGACGGCGGCACGGAGACGTCTAGGGGTACTACGAGGTGCTGCTCGCCGCCCGATGATGGCGGGCGGGTCAGCAGGCTTGCGGGGTGGTGCTGCCGCCGTCGACGACCCAGTGGCCCTGGACCAGTTCGACGCGCATCTGGTCGAGCCAGCGGGTCGGCGTCCCGGCCGGGAGGACGCTCTTGCCGCTGGTGTCGACCGTGCGGGCTTGCTTGGTGTCGTAGCAGGCGCGGACGATCACGCCGTTGGAGCGCAGGACCCGCTTGGCCCACAGCACCTTGGTGACGCCGGTGTTGTGCAGACGATTGGCCCGGAAGTACTTCGCCTGCTGGCCGATCGCGGTGTACATCGTCGGCGTCATCACCGGCGCGAGCTGCTCGGTCGACCGGCCGCCACTGCGCATCATCACGTCGAACGCGACGCGGTAGTCGTAGTACGCGTTGATCACCGGGTCGTTCGAGGCGGCCACACCGGCGCCGGGTTGGGAGCCGTTGGCCACCGCGTCGGCCACGCCGGGTTTGGCGGCCTTGTGGGCGCCCGGTGACGACGCTGCGACCTCGGCGGCGTCGTCATGGCCGCAGCCCGCGAGCATCAGGACCGGGATCAGCGTGGCGGTCACCGCCAGGTTCCGAATGCGCATGTTGTCCGAACCTCCTGTCGGCGCGGCACTGCCGCTCGCACCCTCCGGCACTGACCGTGTAACGCTGAGACACGGACCGTGGTCACTGTGACCTAGATCACAGTCGACCCGGTACCGGGGTAGGGGGTGCGAATTGGCTCCGTGGCGCGATGTTTCCGGCACCGCTGATTTCTAGGCTCGATCTCAGTTACTGAGACTGAGGAGTCGACATGACGGACCCTGTCCGAACCCCCGCGCCCCCTGCAGACGAACCGCTATCCGGTCACCACCCCTTGACAACCCGCCCGAGCGATCCGCGACGTGGCAGCCCGCCGGCGCGCCGGTCGCTCCGAAGCCGACTGCTCCGGTCGATCGCCTACGGCCTCGCCCTGGTCCCCGTGAGCTTGCTGACGTTCGTGCGCACCCTGCTCGGCCGTTCCGACGCGGTCCATCAGACCTGGCGCGAGCTCGCCCGCTTCCAGGGCTCGCCGGACCCGATCCGACTGCGTCGCCCCGGACTCTTCAGCTCTCTCCTCAGCGCGGTGGTGAGCCTGGTGCTGGGTCTGCTGAGTTGGTTCCTCGTGATGCTGCTCGTCACGGCCGTCGTCCGCGGCCCGTTCTACGGCTTCGTCGAACACGGCCCGTTCGGCCCCGGCACCTGGGGTGGTCCGACCAAGGCCGGCGCTTGGGCGGTACATGCCGCCATATCCATCCCCATCGTCGTGTCGATCCCCTTCATCCTCCGCGGTCTGGCGCTGCTCCAGGCCGCCTCGATCCGCCGTCTGTACGGCTCCGCCACCTCGCGAATGGTGCTTCCGGCAACAATCGTGCTGGCGATCGCGGGCGGCGCCTTCTTCTACTCCTGGACCCAACAGCTCTGAGCCTGCGGGTTGCTGAGCTGGAATCTGATTAAGGTCGTGAGATGAGCTCGAGGTGGCCTGTGGGGCGAGCCGGGATCTGGGCGGCGCTCGGGGTCGGCGCGTTGCTGGTGCTGACCAGTACCGACCTCGGTCAGCACTACCAACTGCCGATCGGAGCCGCCTTCGCGCTCGGGGTGATGCGAGCGCTGGCCTTGGCCTTGGTGTGGCTGAGGCCTCCATGGGCGTTGCCCGTTTCGTTGGCCACCTCCGTCCTGACCGCGATCGTCTGCGTCCCGGTGTCGCCCGACGAAGCCTGGCCCTGGCCAGTCACCGGAGTCTTCGGCCACTCGCTGGTGTTGGCCTTCTCCGGCGCGCGAGGCGCCACTGGCTTGGGGGTTGGAGGTGCTTGGGCCTCATCGCGTTGGGTGCTGGGCGGTTGGTGGGTGGTGACGCAACTGGTCGGCGTGGTGGGGATGGCGTTGGCGCCGGAGCGTGGGTCGTGGGCCGGGCTGCTGACGATGGCGTTGTTGTCTGCGGTGGCGGTTGTGGTTGCCGATCTGGTGAGGTCTCGGGCTGATGCACGGCAGCAGCTGCTGGAGCAGGAGGAGATCAGCGCGGCTGAGCGGGCTCAACGAGCTCGCTGGCAGGAGCGGGCGCGGATCGCACGGGAGTTGCACGATGTCGTCGCGCACCATCTGTCGGTCGTTGTCGTCCGAGCAGACAGCGCACCCCATCGGCTGACCGGCTTGCCAGCCGACGCCCGCGAGGAGTTCGCCGGGATCGCCGAGGACGCTCGCGCTTCGCTGACCGAGATGAGACGCGTACTGCGCCTGCTCCGTGAGAACCCATCCAGTGGCCGGGCCGACTCCGAGCTGGGTCCCCAGCCGGGCTTGGCCGACCTGGAAGAGCTGATCGCCACCACCCGACGGGCCGGCGCCGATGTGCGGTTGGAGGTCGAGTCCTCTGCGGACCTGGATCCCGCGGTCGAGCTCACGGCGTACCGGGTGGTGCAGGAGGCGGTCAGTAACGCGGTACGGCATGCGCCGGGCGCGGTGGTGGAGGTGAGGGTTCGACGGATCGGTGGCGAGTTGATTGTGAGTGTTGTGAACGGGCCTGTGGATGCTGCGGTCGCGTCGGGGAGTGGGCATGGGCTGATCGGAATGCGTGAACGTGTTGGTTTGCTGGATGGTCGCCTCCACGCGGCACGAACTGCTGACGGTGGATACCGGGTAGAAGCCGTCCTACCCGCTGAGAGGGGCGTGGAGTGACGGTTTCTGTGGTGGTTGTGGATGATCAGCCGGTGGTGCGGGCGGGGTTTGCGGCTCTGCTCGGGGCGCAGCCGGATCTGAGTGTGGTGGGGGAGGCAGGGGATGGAGTCGAGGCTGTCGAAGTGGTGGGGCGGGTTCGGCCGGATGTCGTCTTGATGGATGTGCGGATGCCGCGGATGGACGGGCTGGAGGCGACTCGGCGGATCTTGGCTGAGGTCGCGCCGGGGGAGCCGCCGCGGGTGATCATGCTGACCACCTTTGACCTTGACGAGTACGTGTACGACGCGTTGCGGGCTGGGGCGAGTGGCTTTCTGCTGAAGCATTCGTCGCCGGACGAGCTGGCGGCGGCGGTGCGGATCGTCGCGGCGGGGGATGCGTTGCTGGCGCCGTCGATCACCCGGCGGCTGGTCGAGGATTTCGTGAAGGTGCGGCCGGTGTTGCCGGCGGCCGCGGCCGAGTTGACGCCGCGGGAGACGGACGTCCTGCGCTTGGTGGCGCGCGGACAGTCCAATCGGGAGATCGCGGCGGCCCTGGTACTGGCCGAGCAGACGGTGAAGACTCACGTCAGCCGGATCCTCACCAAGCTGAACCTGCGGGATCGGGCCCAGGCCGTCGTCTACGCGTACGAAGCCGGCATCGTCGCACCCGGACCACGCCGTTGAGACTCGCACCAGGACCACGCCGTTGAGAGGAGACACGATGGACGCGCTGGGTCGACTGCGAGGACTGTGCCTGGCTTTGCCGGAGACGACCGAGCGGCTGAGTCACGGTGAGCCGACGTGGTTCGTCCGGGACAAGAAGACCTTCGTGATGTTCGCCGACCAGCATCACGACGACCGAACGGCGTTCTGGTGCGCGGCTCCCGAAGGCAGCCAGGAGTCGTTGGTCGCCAGCGACCCGGAGCACTTCTTCCGGCCGCCGTACGTCGGGCACCGCGGCTGGCTCGGTGTCTACCTCGACGTCCCTGACATCGACTGGCCGCAGCTCGCCGAGCTCGTCGAGGACGCCTATCGCCTGGTGGCCCCCAAAACGCTGGTCGCTCAACTCGACCAGCCCCACGATTGACGCCTCAGTCGATCAGGTCGACCGTCGTCTGGAGCAAGCGGGGCAGTTCGGTCGACCATGCCTCGGCGGAGGCCGGAGTGGTCCACTGCCAGGACTGGATCTGCGCCGCCGATCGACGACCGAAGATTGCCCGGAACAATTCGTACGTGTCCGTATGGACCTCGGCCACGGGCTTCCCGGAACCGAGCTGATAGGTACCGTCCGGCGTCACGATCGACAAGGTGCCGGCCACCTCGTCCGACGGGCGCGGATCGGGGAAGACCCAGTCGAGCGTCGCCAGCCAGATCTCCCGCGGCGGCCGCCCGATCCCGGTCGCGCCGTGCAGATCGGCCTCGTGCGTGCCGGCGTCGACGTACGGGTTGCAGATCATCGGGTGGGCGGTGTTGCCGCTCAGGATCAGCTTCTCCAGCGCCGGCCCGGTCGTCGTCGCCCATTCGTCCAGGACTTGAGTCGTCGGCATCGAGCGACGGGCGTCGACCTGGACGGCGGTCCACGGCGGCCTGGGCGCGCCTTCGAGGTTCCCGGAGACGAAATCGGCGGCGGCGCCGGACAGGTGCGCGACGACGTCGTGCACGGTCCACTCCGGGCAGGCCGGCACGCGGCCGGCCAGCACCTCGGGCCCGAAGCCCTGCACGGCGTCGGTCAGCCGCGCGCGCGTTCCGGCGTACAGGTCGACACTCGTGGTTGCGTCCATCGGTGGTCCCTTCTGAGCACTGTCTTTCCATCATGACGAACAGCCCGGGGCGGAATCGACGGCCGATAGGGTGGCGCGGTGGATGAGACCGCCCTAGAAGCACCCGCCAAGGCGATCAACGACAAAGTCGCCATTGCCCTGTCGTTCGGCAGTTCAGCCGCCGTGATGGTGCTCGAACTCGTCTCACTGCGACTGGTGGCGCCGTACCTGGGCCTGACTCTGGAGACCAACACCGCCGTCATCGGCGTCGCTCTGGCGGCCATTGCGACCGGTGCCGCGCTGGGTGGCCGGATCGCCGACAGCACGCCGCCCACCCGGACGCTGGGGCCGATGATCCTGTTGGCCGGAGCCCTGGTGCTGCTGATCCTGCCGGTGGTGCGCTGGACCGGCGAGACCCTCCGGGGAGGTGGCAATGAGGCGGTCTTCCTGGCAGTAGCCGTCGCCTTGTTCCTGCCTGCCTCACTGCTCGCTGCGGTGACGCCCATGGTGACCAAGCTCAGACTGTCGAAGCTGAGCCAGACCGGTACGGTCGTCGGCCGGCTGTCCGCCTATGCGACGGTCGGCGCGATCGCCGGCACCGTACTGACCGGGTTCGTGTTCGTTGCCAAGGTCCCGACGAGCACGATCGTCCTGTGCCTCGGCGGCCTGCTGGTGCTCGCCGGAGCCGCCCTGACGGTCTTCTTCCGCGGTCTGAAGGCCGCTAGCCGGCCACTGGCCCTCGCACTGATCGGTACTGGCCTGACTCTGGTGGCGCCGCGTCCGTGCGAGGTGGAGACGGCCTACCACTGCGCCAGGATCGAGAAGGACCCAGCGCGGGCCGACGGCCGCATCCTCTACCTCGACCAGCTGCGCCACTCCTACATCGACCCCGCGGATCCGACCTACCTGCAGTTCCAGTACACGAAGGACTTCGCGACGGCGATCGAGTCCAGATGGCCGGAGAGGTCACCGCTGCAGGCGCTGCACATCGGTGGCGGCGGGCTGACGATGCCGCACTATCTCGCGGCCACCAGGCCGGGGACCAAGAACAAGGTCTACGAGATCGACCCCGGCGTGATCGAGCTCGACAAGGCCGAGCTGGGTGCCAGGCCGGGCCCGGATCTCGACATCCAGATCAAGGACGGGCGGCTCGGCGTACGGTCCGAGCCGGACGACAGCCGGGACCTGCTGGTGATGGATGCCTTCGGCGGGGTGGCCGTGCCCTGGCACCTGACCACTCGCGAGATCGTCGCCGACCTGCGCCGGGTGCTCGAGCCGGACGGGCTCCTCGTTGCCAACATCATCGACTTCGGTCCGCAGGCGTTCCTCAAGGCCGAGCTCCGTACCGTCGCCGCCGAATTCCCGTACGTCGCACTGATCGCGAAACCTGCCGAGCTGGCGGGAAATGCAGGCGGCAACTTCGTCCTGCTCGCCGCCGACCAGCCATTACCCGGTACTGCGATCCGCCAGCGCCTCGGCACCACCGGCGGCTACATCGACGACCCCGACGCGCTGCAGCAGTTCATCGGCGACGCACCGTTGCTCACCGATGACTACGCGCCGGTAGACCAGCTCCTCACGCCCTTTCCGACTTGAGACGGTTGAAACCGAGCAGCGAGACGCGCCACGGGTGGAGTTGTGATCCGGGCCGAAGGCTTGTTGCATGTGCACATGCACCCACGCGCAGGCCAGCCCGCTCAGCCCGAGGATCTCGTCGACGTCGACGCGCTGCTCGCGGCGTACGAGGGGATCACGCCGGACGTCGAGAACCCCGCCCAGAAGGTCGTCTTCGGTACGTCGGGCCACCGCGGCTCGTCCCTCGACGGCGCCTTCAACGAGGCCCACATCCTGGCCATCACGCAGGCCATCTGTGAGTACCGCGCGGGCGAGGGGACCACTGGGCCACTCCTGGTCGGCCGGGACAGCCACGGCCTCTCGGAGCCCGCTTGGCGGACCGTGCTCGAGGTGCTGGCCGGCAACGGCGTGCAGACCCTGGTGGACAGCGCAGACCGGCTGACCCCGACCCCTGGTGTGTCCCACGCGATTCTGCGGCTCAACCGTGGCGCTGGAGCGGGTGCCGACGGCATCGTCATCACACCGAGCCACAACCCGCCGCGCGACGGTGGGATCAAGTACAACCCGCCCCACGGCGGCCCGGCCGACTCCGACGCGACCGGCTGGATCGCGGCCCGCTCGAACGAGCTGATCGCCGGTGGCAACCGCGAAGTACGCAGGGTTCCGTTCGAGGCGGCGAGGGCGGAGGCGGGGGAGTACGACTTCCTCGGGCACTATGTCGACGACCTGCCCTCCGTGCTCAACCTGGACGCGATCCGCGCGGCCGGTGTCCGGATCGGCGCCGACCCGCTCGGTGGCGCGAGTGTCGACTACTGGGCGGCCATCGCCGAGCGGCACCGCCTCGACCTGACCGTGGTCAACCCGCGGATCGACCCGGCCTGGTCGTTCATGACGCTCGACCACGACGGCAAGATCCGGATGGACTGCTCCTCGCCGTACGCGATGGCCTCGCTGGTCGCCCAGAAGGACCGGTACGACGTCGCGACCGGCAACGACGCCGACTCCGACCGGCACGGCATCGTCACGCCGGACGCCGGCCTGATGAACCCGAACCACTACCTGGCGGCCGCCATCTCGTACCTGTTCGCCAACCGGCAGTGGGGTGCGGACGTCGCGGTCGGCAAGACACTGGTCTCGTCGTCGCTGATCGACCGGGTGGTCGGCGACATGGGCCGCCGGCTCTGGGAGGTGCCGGTCGGGTTCAAGTGGTTCGTGCCCGGCCTGATCGACGGCTCGGTCGGATTCGGCGGCGAGGAGTCCGCGGGCGCGAGCTTCCTGCGCTTCGACGGTACGGTCTGGACGACGGACAAGGACGGCATCCTGCTCGCGCTGCTGGCCAGCGAGATCACGGCCGTGACGGGGGAGACGCCGTCGCAGGCGCACGCCAAGCTGGTGGAGAAGTTCGGCGCATCGGCGTACAGCCGGGTGGATGCGCCGGCCAGCCGTGAGCAGAAGGCCAAGCTGGGCGCGCTCTCGGCCGACGCCGTGACCGCGACCGAGCTGGCCGGCGAGCCGATCCTCGACCGGCTGACGAGTGCGCCGGGCAACGGCGCCGCGATCGGTGGGCTCAAGGTCACCACGGAATCCGCGTGGTTCGCCGCACGGCCGTCAGGGACCGAGGACCTCTACAAGATCTACGGCGAGTCCTTCAAGGGCGCGGAGCACCTCGACGAGGTCTTCGCCCAGGCCCGCGAGGTCGTCTCCCAAGCCCTGGCCTGAACTATCTGACGAAGGCGTCGACCAGTCGGTCCAGGTCGGCGCCGGGGTCGTTGGTGAGGCCGCTGTGGATGGGGCTGGGGTGGACGACCGTACTGCGGGGCGCAGCCAGCCAGCGGAAGCGTTCGCCGATTCGGGTGGCGGCTGCGGGGCCGCCTTCGGGCTCGCCAGCGCAGATGGCGCGGAGGTGCTCCAAGGAAGCGCAGACGACGTCTACGTCGACCGCTGGGTCGAGGGCGCGTAGGCGGAGCGGGTCGACGTCCCAGGAGGCGCCTAGGAAGTCCAGGGAGCGGCAGTAGAGGACTGCGCCCACGTTGACGAACTCTCCGCGGTGGATGCGGGGTGCCGCGCGCAGGATGACGTAGTCGAAGGGGACGAGGTTCACCGCGGGGTCGAAGGGCGCCAGGCTCACTGTGCACCACCCGGCAGCCAGGCGGACCGATCGGCGAGTCTGGCGGTCAGGTGACCCAGATACCGCTCGCGGTCGCCTTCCTCGATCCACTCGCCCGGCACCAGCGCGATCACCTCGGTCAGCAGCTCGGGAGTGATCGCCGCCGCCAGCTCGGCGTCAACGGCCGGTACCGAGTCGGCGACGTCACGGAACACGTGATCCTGCGCGTCGTACGCGAGTCCGGTGAACTTCTCGGCGGACATCCAGGAGTGGTGGAAGTACAACGCTGCTCCGTGGTCGATCAGCCAGAGTTGCTTGTGCCAGACGAGGAGGTTCGGGTTGCGCCAGGACCGGTCGACGTTGGCGACGTACGCGTCGAGCCAGAGGATCTTGGCCTGGGTGGCCTCGTCCGGCTTGCCGCTGGAGCCGTCGTAGCCGAAGGAGCCGGGCAGGAAGTCGACGGCCAGGTTCAGGCCGGCGCTGCGCAGCAGTAGTTGCTGGATCTCCTGGTCGGGCTCGGACTTGCCGATCAGCGGGTCGAGCTCCATCAGCTTGAGCTCCGGCACCCGCAGCCCGAGCCGGCGGAACAGCTCGCCGACGATGATCTCGGCGACCAGCGCCTTCGGGCCCTGGCCGGCGCCGTGGAACTTGAGCACGTAGGTGCCGAGATCGTTGCCTTCGACAACACCGGGCAGCGAACCGCCTTCGCGTAACGGCAACACGTACCGGGTGGCAGTCACGATCGGCAGACTCACCCGGCCGAGCCTAGTGCATGCCTGGTGACCAGCAGTGGCACGGTTTCCAGCACGTCGGCGCCGGGTACGTCGAAGGCATCGCTACAGAGGAGTTGCCTTGAGCCATCCGTCCATGGGCGTCGAGGAGGAGTTGCTGCTGGTCTCGGCCGGTGGCGACCCGGTGCCACGCAGTAAGGCCGTCGCCGCGGGTACTGACGGGGTAGACATCGAATTGGAGCTGACCAGAGCCCAGGTGGAGATCAACTCGCCTGTGTGTCAAACGGCTGATGAACTGCGCTACCAGTTGACCTGGGCGCGGTCCAAGCTCGCGGAAGCCGCAGCGGAGGAGCATGCGCAGTTGCTGGCGATTGCTGTGCCTCCCCGTGGAGTTGCGACTCAACTGATCACCAGGAAGCCGCGGTACGAGCAGATGGCGGCCCGCTACGGGTTACTGGCTCGTGAGCAGGCCGTGTGTGCGTGTCACGTGCACATCGACGTACCGGACAGGGAAGCCGCTGTCCGGGTCAGCAACCATCTGCGGCCGTGGCTGCCTGCTCTGCTGGCGTTGACGGCGAACAGTGCGGTCTATCTGGGGCAGGACACCGGTTACTCCAGTTGGCGATCGATCATGTTGTCGCGCTGGCCTTGCTCGGGCCCACCGCCGTACTTCGAATCCGCCGAGCACTACGACGCACTGGTCGCCATGCTGGTCGCCACGGACAGCATCATGGACGAGCGGATGGTCTATTGGGACGTGCGCCCGTCCAGCCACCTGCCGACGGTCGAGATACGCGTGAGCGATGTACCGCTGACCGTCGACGAGACAGTGCTGCTGGCGACGCTCGTCCGCGCACTGGTGATGACAGCACTCGACGACGGCGGTCTGGGCCCGAAGCTCGAGCCGGAGGTGCTACGAGCCGCCTATTGGCTCGCAGCACGCGACGGGATCACCAGCAACGGGCTGGAGGTACTCAAGGCGCGCCCGCTACCTATGAGCGAGCTACTCGGCCTACTGCAGCGACATGTCTCGCAGGCGCTCAACCAGCTGGGTGAGGCCGACATGGTCGCCGAGACGATCCAGCGAGTACTCCGGGAGGGCAACGGCGCCGTCAAGCAACGCCAGGCCGTCCGGGACGGCTTCGACGTCGTTGCCCTCACTGCGGTAGTGGACTAGCGCAGGAAGTCCTCCAGGCCGTGGAGGTCGTCCGTGTTCAGGTGGTCGACCCCAGCAGCCACCAACTCCGACCAGACGGCCTCACGGGCTGCACCCGGGACGTCCGGGGTCTCCCAGAAGCGGACCCGGTAGCCGGCCGCGTGGGCAGTGGTGACGATGGTCTGCAGCTTGGCGCGCTCGGCAGCCGGGAACGGCCCGATACCTCGCCAGGTGAAGTTGTTCGACCAGTTGTCGCTGACCAGCGGCATCAACGACGCGGGCAGCTTGGAGTTCAGGTCGGCGAGCCGGCCGTCGTAACCGGCGTACCGGACCTTCTGGGCCTTCAGTACGTCGAGCGGTCGGTTGCCGCTGATCACCGACGTGACCGCGCCGCGGTAGGTGTGGCCACCGGCGAAGACCGTGCTGATGCCCTTGTACTTCCGCAGTGCCGCATCAACAGCCGCGTACGTCGAAGGCCCGTCGCTCTTGATGTCGATCAGCAACTGGAAGTTCCGCCCGTGCCGGTAGACCTCGCCGTGGTTGTCCCGAACCCGCTGTGCGAGCGGCTTCAGGTACAGGCTCTCGAGATTGCGACCCGGCACCGCGTCCTCCAGGTCGTGCGCGACCCGGAGCTCGCCGTCGACCAGCCAGACGTCGGCCTCGACACTGTTGAAGCCACGGTCGAGCGCATCGGTCAACGGCTGCCGGTGCTCGTAGTCGTTGTGCGCGTGAGCCGCCGGCAGCGCGCGGACCGCCGGAGCGTCGTACGCGACCGGCAACCGGAACCCGTTCGACCGGACCACCGACCGCACCCGATCGGGGTAGTCCGAGATGATGCCGTCGACACCCTTGTCGATCAGCGACTGCATCGTGGCCGGGTCGTCGACCGTCCACGGCACCACCTTGATCCCAGCCTGGTGAGCCGACCGGACCATGTCAGCAGTGACATACGGCTTGTACGCCGGATCCGTCACGCGACCGTCCTGCGGGAACCCGTGCACCGGCGAGATCGCGTCCGCGCCGAACGACGCGGCCGCCTTCACCAGATCGCCACCGAAGTCGTCGATGTCGATACCGCCGAGCCAGGGCGACTTGCCGGGCTGGCCGGTCTGCAGGAAGTCGTAGTTGGTCAGCGCGACGATCGGCAGCTCGGGCGCGACCTGCCGCATCCGCATCAGCGAACCCCAGTCGAAGCTCTGGATCGTCACCTGCCGGCCGATCCGGGCCTTGCGGATCTCGGCGGCGACCACCTGGACGAACTGCTCGCGCGGTGCCGTCTGGGTCGGCGCGCCCGCCTCGACCTTGGTCTCGACGTTGAGCTTGACCTTGTCGGCGTGGAAGCGCTTGACCAGCGCGAAGACGTCGCGCAGCTCAGGCATCCGCGCACCCGGGTCGGGCGTCTGGCCCGGGAAGTTCGCCTGCGGCAGCGAGCCACAGTCGAGTTGCTTGACCTGCTTCAGGGTCAGCGTGTTGATGAACTTGCCGACGTACGGGTACTCCGGGTCGCCCGGCGTGTAGGGCGCGGTGTCCTTGCACTTCGCGCCGGTGACCTGGCGGTCATGGGTGACCACCGCGTAGCCGTCCTCGGTGATCTGGACGTCGAGCTCGAGCGTACTGACGCCGACCTCGAGGCCACGCGAGAAGGAGGCGATCGTGCTCTCCACGGTCAGCCCGAGGCCGCCGCGGTGAGCCTGGATGTCGAAGTCACGGCTGCGACGGGCGTCGTCCGGCGCAGCGGCACCAGCAGGTAAAGCAGACGGGAGGAGCAGACCGGCGGCGAGGGTAAGGAGCAGCGCGCGGGGGAGGCGGCGCATGAGGGCATCCTTTGCGTAGGGAACGGCGGTTGGCGCCGATGGTTGCCCGCGCAGGGATACCCCGGCCCTCGCGAAGGTAGCCGGTAAGTGGCCGACGGGTAACCCCTCACCGTCGGCCACTTTTTTACCGCTACTCGTACTGCAGTGCCTCCAGCGGGTTGAGCCGGGCCGCGCGACGGGCCGGCCAGATGGCGGCGAAGATGCCCACGACCACCGAGACGATGGCGAAGACGATCAGCTGCCCGGTGGGTACGGCGAAGCTGACTTCGTCCAGCCGGGCGGCCAGCAGCGACGCCAGGCCGAGGCCGAGGATGATGCCGATCACCGCCCCGATCAGCGCGGTGATCACACTCTCGTGCCGGATCATCCGTTTCACCTGGCGCCGGGTCAGGCCGATCGCCCGCAGCATGCCGAGCTCCCGGGTCCGCTCGAACACGGTCAGCACGAGCGTGTTGACGATGCCGAACAGGCTGACCAGGACCGACAGCGCGAGCAGCACGTAGAGCACGTTGAGCAGGCTCTTGATCCCGCTCGCCTGGGCGTCCTTGAACTGCTCGCGCGTCTGGGCCTTCGCGTTCGGGAAGTTGGCGAGCGCCTTCTCCACCACCGCGGTGTTCGCGGCCGTGACCCCGCCGTCCATCTTCAGGAACGTGTAGAGGTTCAGCGGCTGCGGGGTGGCCGCGTCGAAGGTCGTCGTCGAGATCGTCACGTCGCCGAACGGCGAGCCGCCCGCCGGAGGTTTGAAGATGCCTTTCACGGTCAGCGGCAGGCTCTTGCCGACGACAGTCGTCATCGAGAACGTCGAACCGAGCGACAGGTTGTGCTTCTTCGCGTAGTCCTCGTTGACGATCGCACCGTCGGCGCCCAGCGTCCCGAGCGTCTCCTGCGAGCCGCTCTTCCAGTCGAAGCGCAGTACCGACGGCGCCTGCTCATCGACCGCCGTGACCTGGATCGTGTCGCCGAACACCTGCCCCTGCCCGCCACGCACACTCGAAGCGGCCTGTACTCCGGGAACCTTCGCGACCGCGGCTGCGACCGTCGGCGGCAGCGGGCTGAAGTTGTTCTGCGCCGCGACCGCGTAGTCACCGCTGAAGATCCGGTCGACGGCGTCCTCGAACGGCTTGATGATGCCCGCGCCGAGCGTGGCCACCAGCGTGACGAGGGCCAGCCCGATCATCAATGCGGCAGCCGTCGAAGCGGTCCGGTGCGGATCGCGCCGGCTGTTCTGCCCACCGATTCCAGCCGCCGGCCCATCGATCAGTACGCCGGGGAACTCCGCCGGCCACTCGGGCTCCCACGAGCTCACCCGCCGCCGGATCGCCATCGCGGTGACCACGACGAGCAGCACCGGATTCAGCACCGCGCCGAGTACGAACCCACCGGCCCGCTTCAGCCCGGACCCCGGTCCCCAGTACCCACGCCGCAGTAGCCAATAGGGCAAGGAGAACAGCGGCCACGCGAGGATGGTCAGCACGAGTACCGACCCACGAGCCACCGGATCGGACGCGGCCGCCAACGGACGTACCAACTGCGCCGCGAACAACGCGATCCCGATGAAGATCAGCAGTACTCCGACCGCCAGCAACGTCAGCAGATTGCCCGTGCCCAGCCCGTTGACGAACAGCCCGACCACGACCAGCGCGACGCCGGCCAGCGTCAGCACCACAGCGCCCAGTGCGCGGTACCGGTGGAAACGGCCCGGTGGCAACGAAGCGCCTTCGCGAACGGCCGCGATCGGTGGAACCCTCGTTGCTCGCATGGCCGGTCGAAGACTGGCCAGCAAGGTCACGAGGATGCCGACCGCCAGCGCGACGACGATGGTCCGGCCGCGGAACACCAGCCCGTTGTTGGGCAGGGTCAGCCCGGCCGCGTCGAAGATCTTGAACAGCCCGGTAGCGATTCCGAGCCCGAGGAACAGCCCGGCGACGGCCGCCACCACGCCCGTCAGGAGCGCCTCGAGCACGACCGTGCCGAGGACCTGACGCCGCGAGGCGCCGAGCGTCCGCAGGGTCGCGAACTCACGGGTGCGCTGGGCGATCGTGATCGACAGCGAGTTCGCGATCACGAACGAGCCGACGAACAGCGCGATCCCGCCGAAGACCAGCAGGAAGGTCCGGAAGAAGTTCAGGAAGTCGCTCGTCCCGGCCGCGTCCTTGGCGGCCTGGTCCTCGGCGGACCGCACCTGAGTGCCTTCCGGCAAGACCTTCTGGACGGCGTCGATCAGCTGCTGCGGCGACGTGCCGCTCTTGGCCTTCAGCAGGATCTGATCCAGCTTGCCCGGTTTGTCGAACAGCTTCTGCGCGGTCGGCAGCTGGAAACCGGCCAGCGTCGCGCCGCCGATCGACGACACCGAGCCGAACTCGACCAGCCCGGAGATCCGCATCTGCTGAACTTCGCCGCGGGCCTGCACACCGATCGTGTCGCCGGTCACGAAGCCCTTCTTCGAGGCGGTCTGGGTGTCGATCACGACCTGGTTCGGCCCCGGCCAGTCACCGTTCACCAGCGCGAGCGAGTTGAACTCCTGGTGCTCCGGATCGACGCTGAAGCCGAGGTTGGGCGCGCCACCGAAGGCGATCGACTTGCCGTCCTTGCCGATCAGCTGCGCCTCGCCCGACACCGCGCCGCCGGCCACGCCGACCTCGGGAAGGGCCGACACCTTGGCCAGCAGGGATTCGTCGAACGGCGGCGCCGGTGCGGTCCCGTCCGGTACGTCGAACGCGGTCTTGCCGGTGATCGCCGCGTCGGTGTTCTTGTAGTTGTCGGAGAAGATCGAGTCGAACGCGCTCGAGATCGAGTCGGTCAGCACGTACGTGCCGGACACCAGCGCGACGCCGAGGACGACGCCGATCGCGGTCAGCGCCGTGCGGAGCTTGCGGCTGAGCAGCCCGCGCAGCGCGAAGCCGGTCACTGCAGGTCCAGCGAGTCGATGATCTGCAGGATCTCGTGCTGGTCGGTCCGCCCGGTCTCCTTCACGATCTCGCCGTCGGCCAGGTAGAGCACCCGGTCGGCCATCGCGGCCGCCTTGGCGTCGTGGGTGACCATCACGGTGGTCTGCCCGTACTCCTCGACCGAGCTGCGCATCAGCTGCAGGATCTCGTTGCTGGTCCGCGAGTCGAGGTTGCCGGTCGGCTCGTCGGCGAAGATCACCGTCGGGCGGGAGACGAGCGCACGGGCGATCGCCACCCGCTGCTGCTGGCCGCCGGACAGTTCGGCCGGGCGGTGCGTGAGCCGGTCGGCCAGGCCCACCCGGGCCACCAGCTCATCGAAGTACGCCGGGTCGGGCTTCTCGCCGGCGATCGTCAGCGGCAGCACGATGTTGTCGCGCGCGGTCAGCATCGGCAGCAGGTTGAAGAACTGGAAGATGAAGCCGATGTGCTTGCGGCGCAGCTTGGTCAGGTCGTCGTCGCCCAGGGTGGTGATCTCGGTGCCGCCGATCTGCACCGACCCCGAGGTCGGCTTGTCCAGCCCGGCCAGGATGTGCATCAACGTCGACTTGCCCGAGCCGGACGGTCCCATCACCGCCGTCAACTGGCCGGCGGTGATCTCCACCCCGACCCCCCGCAGCGCCTTGACCGCGGTATCGCCCTCGCCGTACGTGCGAATCAGGTCCTTCGCCCGCACGACGGTCGTCTGTCCCTCCGTCATGCTGTTCGCCCTCCCAAGCGTTTCAGCGGCCCCCAGAACCGTCGTGGTTCCGAGTCTGCTCTTACTGGGAGTGATCGCGACAGGGGGTTTCCCCCGACCGGACCCCGAGATCCGGCCGGGGGAGCGCTGGTCCTCGGGTCAGCGCTTCTTCTGCAGGCCCGCCTTGATGCCGGCGCCGAAGCCGGACGGGGTGCCCTTGTAGTCCTTGATCAGTGACGGCTCGTCGGCGCAGTCGCTGACCACCCAGCCCCACGCGAGATACGAGATGTTGCGCGCGTCGGCGTACTTGGTGAGCTTGTCGGTGAACCGGTGGGTGCAGTCGGTGTCGCCCATCTCGCCGATCACGACCGGTACCTTGGCCGCCACCTTGTCGATCTCGGGCCAGCGCGCCTGGTCCCGGTACGGCGAATCGAGCGGCAGTCCGTAGATGTGCACCGACGCGGCGAGCTGGTTCGCCGGGTCGACCGGCTTGAACTCCAGCCAGCGGCGCAGCGATCCGGCGTACTCGGGACCCGGCACGAGGATGACATTGTTGGCTCCAGTGGCGCGCACGATCACGACGAGTTCCTGCATGCCGGCCGTGACGAACTTGACGCCGGGACAGGTGCCACCGTCGCGCACGCATTTCCAGGCGGCCGTGGTGTCGCGGTTGTTGTCCGGGTAGGGCTCGTTGAACAGGTCGAACATCACCGCGGGGTTGTTCTTGAACGTGGCGGCCACCGACCGCCAGTACATGGCCGAATAGATCCGCGACGGCATCACCCGCTGGTCGGTCGCCTTCTTCGCGTCGGTCTGCGTCCAGTGCTCGTCCACGATCACGGTCATCCCGGCGGTGGTGAGCTTGGTGACCCAGGCCGTGATGGCGTTCCGGTACGTCGAACCACGCATGCCGGGCCGGACCTGAGTACTGCCGAGCCAGCAGGTCTCGTTGAGGGGCACCCGGACCGCGTTGACGCCCCAGGCCTTCATGGCCGCGATGGTCGCGTCGGTGGCGGGAGCGTCGAAGATCCCCCAGCCCTCGGAACAGGCGTACTGGGCGCCGGAGTGGTTGACGCCGCGCAACTGGACTTTCTTGCCGGTCTCGTCGACGAGTTGGTTGCCGACCACCCGGACACCGGGCGCGACCTTCGCGTCGGCCTTCGGGATCGATACGGTCGAGGGTCGGGCGACAACGGTGAGTAATGCGATCAGGGCAACGACAGCCGCCGCGGCCAGGGCTTTCCGCACTGGGTTCTTCTCCTTGTTCAGTCCCCAGGTTCTCTACTGCTTCGGGCTACGGCCCCACCTCCGCGGTTCCCTGCCTACCAGTGCCGATCCGTGACCTGCAACCGGATGCCCGTTTGCTTCAAGCCATCGCTTGGATGGAACTAACGCAGTCCGCGGGCCGGTCAGGCGTGGACCGGCGGGAAAAGTTAACGGTCGAGATCACGGAAAGATCACGACGCGAAAAATCCGGCCAGCGCAGGATGCTGACCGGATTCGCAGGATTTGGTGCCGGACCGGGAAGCGCCTCACGGCGCGAGGCCGCTCGAAGCGGCTAATTTTGGGACCCGGGGCTACCGCGGCCCGACACCTGCATCAGTGTAGCGAACTACCACAGGTTGCCGGTGCGTTCGGTGCGTGCCGCGGTCTGCAGCTGGTCTGCCAGT
Source organism: Kribbella koreensis (assembly GCF_039525325.1). Lineage (NCBI taxonomy): Bacteria > Bacillati > Actinomycetota > Actinomycetes > Propionibacteriales > Kribbellaceae > Kribbella > Kribbella koreensis. The sequence goes on along the minus strand of NZ_BAAAHK010000003.1, from coordinate 870,429 downwards.
TCGACGAGTTTGGACGCCGACCGGACCAGGTCGTGGGTGTCGTCGGCCAGGTGCGCCCGGCCGGTCGCGACGATCCGCGCGAAGGCGGCCGCGCGGTCGAGAGTGGTGGCGAAATCGCCGGTCGCGACACCTCGTAGTACGGCGTCGACCATGTCCCGTACTTCGGTCGGCCCGGGCGGATCGGCGACGCCCGCGACCACGGCGTGGACCTCGGCGTACTTGCGGCCGGTCGCGTATTCGCGGGAGACCTCCTCGGCCGAAGCATGCACCCAGGAGCGCAGCAGGTAGAGCCGCCACAGCGTGCCGGGCAGCGAGTCCGCCGGCGAGTCGGACCACAGGTCCGCGAGTTCGTCGAGCCCGTAGTCGTCGGCGAGCTTGACCACCCGCGCGATCACCTCGGCGTCCTCGCTCGACCGCGCGCCGCGCACCAGCAGCTCCGCGGTCCGGTGCGCCACCTCGGCCACCGCGGCCGGGTCGTGCGCACCCGGCAACGACTCGAACAACTTGGCACCCGGCAAGATCGGCCGGCGCGGCGTAGGAACGGTCACCCGCCCATCGTGCCTGACGGCCCCCAACTCCGCATGCCGACCCGGCGCAGTCAGTACAGTCGAACCATGGCGGGTGGAAAAGGCAAGTTGGCCAAGAACGTTGTCAAGTACGGCGTGCGGTACGGGCCGATGGCGTTCGAGGCGGTCAAGCATGGGCGCGAGCCTGCCCAGCAGGCGTTGCAGGCGGCGCTGGCCAAGCGGAACGCCCGGAAGAAGGCGATCGAGCACGCGTTGACTGTGCGGGACGGGTCGCTGTTGAAGGTGATCAAGGACGGGCAGGCCGTCTTCTTCGTCTTCAGCGGGGATGCGATCGTCACGACCTATCCGCCGGTGGCGCAGTCGTCCTATCCGGAGTTGTTGCGGCATGCGGATCTGGATCGGCGCGAGAACGCGGTCGTGCTGGCGGCGAGCAAGCCGAAGCTGACTGATCGGCTGCCGAAGATCAAGCGTCGCCGATAGAGGGTTGACCTGCTTGTAACACGCAGGACCCGGCGTAGCAACAGCTCCCGCGCACAGTGGAAGGACGTGTCCACGAGGGAGGGCGTCACCATGCTCTGGAAGATCAGGACCGAACTCGCCGACCGGCCGGGTGCACTGGCCGAGCTCGCCGCACGCTGTGGTGCCGACGAGATCAACATTCTGAGCCTGGAGGTCTTCACCGCCGAGTCCGGGGCTGTCGACGAGCTGGTTGTCTCCACCGGCGTCGGCTGGACCGCGGACGACCTGACCGCACTGGTCGCCGAAGCGGGCTGCACCGGTACTACGGTCCGCCCGTGCCAGGCCGATGTCCTCCATGACGGGCCCACCCGCTACCTGCGCGCAGTACTGCGGCTCATCGACGACCCGATCTCCGTGGACGAGGAGCTGGAGAGTCTGCAGGGGTTCGATGAGTACACGCCGGCCGAGTGGGCGCGTGCCGACGTACTGGTCGAGATCGCCGGCCGGCTGGCCGAGCGGGAGGTCGGCCCGGTCCAGGAGCCGCCCCGGCCCGGCAGCGCAGTACCGGAGTTGCGCAAGGCCACTGTCGACGATGCCGAGGCAGTAGTCGCCATGCACGACCGGTGCTCGTACGAGAGCCGCACCCGGCGGTACCACGTCCCCATGCCGAAGCTCACGGCCCGTACTGCGCGTCATCTGTCGGCCCCGGCCGGCGGGATCTCCATCGTCGCCGCAGCCGGTGAGGCCGTCGTCGGGATGGCCACGGCTGCTCCCTGGGACGAGCTGAGTGGCTCGGCGATGGAGATCGCCGTACTGGTCGAGGACGGCTGGCAGCGGCACGGTCTGGGCTCGCAACTGCTGCGCCGGGTGATCCGGGAGGCCCGGGACATGGGTGCCGACCGGGTGGTCTGCATGGTGCAGCCGGAGAACGACGCGATGCTGCGAACCGTCGAGGGCCTGCGCATGCGGACCAGGGTCGTCCAGGACAGCGGCCACCTGATGGTGACCGTCGCACTGTCCGACCAGAGCCTGTCGCATGCGGTGGATCGGCCGTCGGTGCCCTATCGTCAGACGCGTGCCATCCCTGCCCGGTCGTAACCCCCACGGCCTTCTCGTCAACCTGCCCGCGAGCACGCGCTCGCCGGTGGTGGAGTTGTCCAGGCGGCTGATGATCGCGCTCGGCCTGCTGGTGCTGATGGTCTGCATCGTGCTGGTCGACCGGGGTGGCTACAAGGACACCTACGACGGCAGCGTCGGTTTCATCGACAGCATCTACTACGCGACCGTGACGCTCACCACGACCGGGTACGGCGACATCACTCCGGTGACGCCGACCGCCCGGCTGGTGAACGCCTTCATCGTGACACCGCTGCGGATCGCGTTCCTGGTGGTGCTGGTCGGCACGACGCTCGAAGTCCTGGCGAACGAAGGTCGCCGCATCATGCGCGACTCGCGATGGAGGAAGCGCATGAAGGACCATGTCGTTGTCGTCGGCTACGGCACCAAGGGCCGCTCGGCCGTGCAGACCCTGCTCAGCAACGGGGTCAAGCGCACCGACATCGTGGTGATCGACCCGCGCGCGCAGGCGATCGGTGACGCGGGCAACGATCAGATGGCCGCCTTCCACGGCGACGCGACCAACCGGACCGTCCTGCGTCGCGCCGAGGTGATGACCGCCCGCGAGGTGATCGTCACCACCGATCGCGACGACTCGGCGGTCCTGGTCACGCTCGCCGTCCGGCAGTTGAACCCGAACGCGCACATCGTCGTCGCGGTCCGCGAGGAGGACAACGTCCCCCTGCTGCGGCAGAGCGGCGCGGACGCGGTCGTCACCTCCTCGGAGGCAGTCGGCCGACTGCTGGGCCTGTCCGCCGTCAGCCCGAACCTGGGCGAGGTGATGGAGGACCTACTGACCTACGGCGAGGGCCTCGAGGTCGCCGAACGCCCAGTCCTCGGCCGCGAGGTCGGCAAGGCACCGTCATCGGTCCCCGACCGCGTCGTCTCGGTCGTCCGCGACGGCAAGGTCCACCGCTACTACGACTCCTCCGTCTCGGTCCTGGCCGCCGGCGACAAACTAATCGTCGTCCGCCCCGCCAAAGAAACCCCCTGGGCGGAACGCCCCGGCGCCGACGACCAGGAAGAGTAAACCCTTCCCCTGCGCCCTCCCCCTGCCCCACCCACTCCCCGCCGACCTCGAACACCAACCGGCGACCTCGAACCATGCGGCGACCTTGAACACCATGCGGCGACCTTGAACA